>JADFFQ010000029.1 GCA_022568135.1 Planctomycetota bacterium
GGTGGACGGCGGCTGGTTCTTCAAAGAGTTCCTCATCGCCGACTTCGTCGAGCTTACCGATCAGTTCCGCATTCGCTTCATCGCCTCGGATACCGATCCTCAGTCGATCGTCGAAGCCGGCGTGGACGGCGTGCAGCTCACCGCGGTCTTGTGCGAGCCGCCGCCCACCGCCGACATCACCGGCCCGGGCGGTGTGTCTGACGGATGCGTTGACGCCTTTGACCTCGGGGCTATGCTCAGCGCGTGGTGCTCCGGCGTCAATGACCCGAACCCGCCCAGCCCGCCTTGTGAGAACTGCACGCCGGCGAATCTCGCCATTGCGGACATCTCCGGTGCGGCCAATGTGCCGGATGGGTGTGTGGATGCGTTCGACCTGGCGAAGTTGCTGGCCGAGTGGTGCTCGGTCGCCGGCGGCAATCCATGCGGCACCTGCTTCCCGTAGGTGTGCGGCGAAAGTGTGCGGCATTCGGGCGTCCACCGGGGCGACACGCCCCGGCTCACTCAAGCCTTCAAGCCTCAAGCCTTCAAGCCTCTCCTAAGAGGGCAACTGGGGTTGAGGATAGGCCTCGCGCTTGATACTCGGCTTCGACGATGATGGGCATGTCGAGCTGCATGCGAATGGAGCCTTAGGGCAAGGCGTCGCCAGCGAGTCCACAAAGAGCTTCGTCGGCCTATGCTTCGCATGTGCGAGCGCCGACGAACCTCCAAGACGCGACTGCGGTCATCGAGCTGTTCGACCAGGCGGCCCAGACCCTGCGGTCATCACCCCTTCGCGCCGGCTCGACGATGCATCTGCCTGGGCACGGTCGGCTGCTCGCTACGGGCGATCTACACGACAATCCCGATCACCTCAGGAAGATTGTCCACCTCGCTCGCCTGGAAGATTCGCCTCAGTATTGCCTGGTCCTGCACGAGATTATTCACAGCGATCGGCTGATCAACGGCGTGGACCTCAGCCACCGGATGCTTTTGCGCGTGGCCGACCTGCTGGTTGAGTATCCTCGCCAGGTGCACGTCCTGCTGGCCAATCACGAGCTGGCCCAGATGACCGGCCGGGGTGTATCCAAGGGAGCGGGCAACAGCATCGAGCTGTTCAATGGCGGACTGGCATTCGTCTTCGGCGATCAATGGGACGCCGTGGCGGAGGCGATCAATCGGTTCATACGGGCCATGCCGCTGGCCGTGATGAGCGCGTCAGGCCTGTTGTGCTCCCATTCCCTGGCGGCACCCTCAGCGATGGATCTCTTTGACCCCGATGTGCTGCATCGTGAGCTGACGGACGAGGACTATCGCCCCGGCGATGGCTCAGCGTACATGATGGTGTGGGGCCGCGGATATAGCGACCAGCAAGTCGAGCTGCTCGCCAAGCGGTGGGGCATCAAGCTCTTTTGCCTGGGCCATGTTCATGCGGACGCCGGCGCGGTGACGCGAGGCCGGCGAGTGATCGTGCTGAACAGTGACCACGAGTTGGCGTCGGTGCTGCCGATCGACCTGGCTTGTGTGCCCACCGCCGAGGAGGCGATCCTTTCAGCAGTTCGGCTCCGGGCAATCGCGCCATAGCGGCTGCGGCTGATGCCTCAGGTCAACGCCCTGTCGATTGACCTGTCATGCTCCACCGGCTATCTTTGCCGCCGTAATGTGACTGTTGAGGGGGGCAGTATGGCGAAGCAGGGTGAGAATCAGAAGCCTAGGCCTACAAGGCGATCGCGGGAGCCGAATAGGAATACAAAGCGGCTGATCCGGCGCGAGGTTCGACACGCGGCTATCATCGAGTTGATCCGCATCGGAAGAAACGTTCTCAACAACTTCATCAAGTGGGGGGCATTCGTCGCGATCGCTTGGGCATTTGCGTGGGCTTGGGCCAAGACTGCCCCCGATCTCGCGGGAAGGGAGACGAAGGTCAATGTTGCTCTCGGCGTCCTATTTGAAATCTTCTCGACGGAATGGTGGAAATGGGTAGCGATTGTCCTGGTAGTTATCTTCCTGTTAGCGGCGTGGATCCGCGAACGCACACTTCGGAAGAAGGTGATCGCCCGGCTTGCCGATGATAAGTCGGAGTTGGAGCGTCTCTTGGATTCGAAAAGGACTTCTTCAGGTATGAAACCGCATGGGGCTGCTCCCGATGATTGATGCGCAAATGCCTAGAGCGGAAGATATCGTTATTGGTGCACTTTGCCTTGGGGGCTTGTGGTTCGTGTACCAGTTTGTGTGGAAAAAGTCCCTGCTGGATCACTTCCGGCAGAAACTGTTCGCTATTCGTGATGAACTGTTCATGGACGCCGCACGCGGTAAACTGGCATTTGAAGACCCTGCTTACGGGATGCTCCGAATGCTGTCGAACAGCCTCATTCGTTGCTCGGCCTCGATTACGTTGACCCATTTCATAATAACGATCTTGATAGACTTCGTCTTCCGCGGAGTGCAACACGAAAGCTCCCTAGACCTACATGACAACTTCAAGAAGTGCGTCGATGGAATGCGAAGCGAAGGGAACGCACACATATATCGAGCATACTACAACAGGCTGATATGGGCCGCCGCCGTGCACTTTTTGCTGTCGTCGGTGGTTGCGCTGTCCATTTTCATCGTGATGCTCGTTGCTGTCATAATCCGTTACAAGATTGAAGGTGTATGGCAACGCTTCGCGCGCCTTGGGCGAAGGATAACGGAAGTCGCTTTGGAGCTCGACGGAACCAATATCGCCCCTGCGGCCGCAGCCTGAGCAAGACTCTGGAGCCTCCGAGGAGAACGCCTGGCCCCGTGTGGCTCACGCCTTACTACGTGAATTGAAGAACCGGCCATACGACAGGAGCGTTTTCGAACTATGGCTGTCGTCTGAGTGCGCGCGTCTGAAGCGTCGTGGGGAAGAATCGTCCATTTCTGGTAGTTGGATGCTGAGAGTGGCGCAACCCGTACTCCTGGCCATCGAGACGTCTCAGCGACAAGGCGGTGTGGCTGTACGCGATCATCAAGGTCGAACGCATGTCGAGCGGCTTGCCTCCACGTTGCGACATGATGACGATCTGCTTGGGGCGATTGACCGGCTCTATGCCCGTCTGAAGCTGAAGCCCAAAGCGACGGAGGCGGTCGGCGTGTCGATCGGCCCGGGGGCCTTTACCGGACTGCGGATCGCCGTGAGTACCGTCAAGATGATCTGCGAAGCGCTGGGCACGAAGATCATCGCGGTGCCCAGCGCGTTGGTGGCGGCGGCGTCATATGAGGGGCCGGGGCCGATCATCGTCGCCCTGGCAGCGAAAGGACCGACGGCATGGGCCACGCAGTTGGACCGCGTCGGCGGTCTGTGGCAGATCATCGGCGACGGACGGCTCATCGATGCCGATTCGCTCGGCCTGGATCAGATCAAAGCACTGTTGGCTGATGAGCACCTGCCTCAGAGAATGCGGGCCAAGTGTGAGCAGGCGGCGGTGCCGGTCGTCGAGCCGAGGTTCGATCCGCGCGCGTGCCTGGCCGTTGCCGCGCATCGGCTGGACCAAGGCTGCACGACTGATCCGCTGGCTCTGGGGCCTCTGTATCCACGCCGGCCGGAGGCGGTCGCGGTCTGGGAACGCCGGCACCCGTCCTAGACCTGGCCGAGATGGCGTCCCAGAACCCGCTCAGGTGCGCGAGTTGTGACCTTTGCGCGGGATGGGCAGCAGCGGCGCTGGCCTGACGCTGAAGTTCCCGGCAGCCGGAACCGATCCATAACTCTGGCAATCTGCACTGGTTGCGGCAATCTGTGACATTCATTGGGGCGTACAATTCAACGAGGCTGGTCATGGCTAAGGGCAGTGGGACAAAGACTTGGTCCAAAAAGCAGGTGTTCACGACCGGCGAAGCCGCGGAGATCTGCAAGGTCTCCCAGCAGACCATTATTCGCTGCTTCGACAACGGGCGGCTCCATGGCTTCCGGGTGCCGGGCTCGCGGTTTCGGCGAATTCCCCGCGGTGAACTGCTGCGATTCATGAAGGCCAACGACATCCCGATCGATGGGCTGGAGAGCACTCGGAAACGGGTGTTAGTGGTGGATGACGATGAGCAGATTCTTGATCTGTTCCTCGATGTGTTCGGTCGCGACGATCGCTTCGAGGTCAAGACCGCGAAAACCGGATACGACGCCGGGCTGCTCACCGAGAAGTTCAAACCACATCTGATCCTGCTTGACTACATGTTGCCGGACATCAACGGCAACCTGGTCTGCGAGCGGGTTCGCGCCAACGCCGAGCTTGCTGACACCAGGATCATCATCGTCTCCGGCGTCGTGAAGCAGGATGAGATCGATGCCCTGCTCCACAATGGCGCCGACGAGTTCTTCAAAAAGCCGTTCAATATTGACGAGCTTGTCAAGCGGGTAGTTGAACTCCTCGACGTGTGAGTGGTGGATCGCCAAATTGAACTGGCGTCGGGAGCCGGTGATCTCGTGGCAAGCCGTCAGATGAATCAACAGAGGCGCGTCGAGCTGATCTTGCAGCAGTTGGATCAGCTGCCGACGCTCAGTTCAGTGGCGATCCGGCTGCTCGACCTGACTGCGGCCGAAGATTCCGACGCGAAGGATGTCATCGGGCTGGTCTCGTCGGACCCGGCCCTGTGTAGCAAGGTGTTGAAGTTGTGCCGCTGCATGGCTGGTGGTCGGGCGCGGCAGGTCACCACCATCGACCGTGCGGTGGTGCTTGTGGGGTTCGACGCCTTGCGCAGTGCCGTGCTCTCGGTTCAGGTGTTTGAGATCTTCGACGGGATCGCCAGCCCCGGGGGCGAGCAGCGGACCGAGCCGGTGGTCTTCGATCGGCAGATGTTCTGGCATCACAGTCTCGCGGTGGCGGTGGTTTGTGAGCACATCGCCGCAAGCACCAGCGGCCCCGGCAAGATCCAGCGCAGCGAGGCCTTTACCTGCGGACTGCTGCACGATCTTGGTCTGCTCGCTCTGCATGTGGCGATGCCCAAAGGCTTTGATCGCGTCTGCGAACTCGCCGAATCGCACGGCAAGTCCTTGGATCATGCCTGCAGGCGAATCATCGGAATCGGCGGGTGCCTCGCCGGCAAGCGGCTCGCGGAACATTGGCAACTGCCCCAGCTTATGATCGACGTGATCTGGCTACACGGTCAGCCGGTCAATGCGCTTCCGGACGGGCCGAACCGGCCTCTGATCGCGCTGGTTTCCCTGGCCGATGCGATCGCCCGGCGCCAGCACCTCACCCCCGCCGGCCATGCCCCCCAAGGCGAGGATATTCAGGGCATGTGTGACGAGATCGGCCTGGAGTATCGCGTGGTCGCCCAGATCATCCCTCGCCTTCACGATGAAGTTGCGCAGCGCGCCGAAGCGCTGGGTATGGGCGAGCAACACAGTGTCAACGTCCTGCTGCAATCGATCTGTCGGGCCAACGAGGTTCTCGGACGATCTCATGCGGCGATGCTGAAGCGAGCCGCCTCAACCGAGCGACAATCCTCGGTGCTCGAGGCGATCACCAAGTTTCACGACGCAACCGCCCCACGGTCGGTCGAGCACGTTCTGGGCAGGGTCGTCGAATCAGCGCGAAGCGTGTTTGGGGACGGCCCGTTCTCGGTCCTCTACCAGGGCGGTGACGACGAACCCTGTCAAGTGTTCCATTTCTCCAGCGACGGTCGCCTGCTTCGAAGCCGGGTGGTTATGGTCCCGGCGGGCTCCGGGCGGCTTGCGGATCTCGACGGCGGGCTGCGGGCCTCGATGCGCGTGCAGGACGTGCTGCCCTGGCTGGGCGAATGCCTTTCACAGGGCGGCGATCAGCTCCAGACGTGGGTTCTTCCACTGCCCTGTAGCCCGCACGTCGCAGCGGCCCTGCTGCATGACCGATGCCTCGATACCGACCGAGAGCGCAAGACCCTCGAGGCCCTGCTTCGTACCTGGGGCGCTGCCGTTGACGCCGCCGCCGAGCACCAATCGGCCGGGCGACTTGCCGAGCAGTTTGCCCAAGCCAATCGAACCTTGGCCGAAACCCGTGATACATTGGCTCAAGCCCAAGCCTTGGCATCTTTGGGGGAGCTGGCGGCCGGCGCCGCCCACGAGATGAACAATCCGCTGGCGATCATCTCCGGGCGGTCGCAGCTGCTGGCCGGGCGATCGCAAGATCCCGAACTCAAAGTCATGGCCGAGCAGATCGTACAGGAGTCGCATCACCTCAGCGACATGATCACTGCCTTGCGAGACGTAGCCGAGCCGGCCATCACCAACGTCCGTTTGTTCGATCTTGCCGAGCTGCTGCACGAAGTCGTGCGAAAGGTCAGTCCGAAAAGAAATGGAGATGTCCGGGTCAAACTCGTTATCGATGAAGAGCTTCCGCCCGTATGTCTTGATTCGGATCACATCGCCAAAGCAGTGCACGAGTTGCTTCGTAACGCTTTGGAGGCCCAACCTTCACGGCAGATTGAGCTGCAGGTTCATATTGATCCACTGGATGACCGATTGATGATCCGGGTAACGGATGATGGGCCTGGGCTGAGTGATCACACCCTGGCCCACGCGTTTGATCCGTTCTTCAGTGACAAGCCCGCGGGTCGCGGGCCCGGCTTAGGGCTTGCAATAGCGCGACGGCTGGTCGAAGCGCACCGCGGGCGGCTGACGCTGGAGAACGCCGCCGATGGAGGGGCCGTAGCCACCATTTGGCTTGGTGCCTGGCGGGGGACGCAACCGCAGCGCGGCGTGGCGTGACGCCGTGTGCGGGGTACCAGGCGGTTGGCCGGGCACAAAGGGGCTCCGACTGATCGCTGGGTCGTTGCTTGGAGGAGGGAGCGCCCGATGGAATCATTGGAGCGGGAGATTGCCGAAGCCTTCACCGAGCAGCCGCCCAAGCACGAGCCGGGGCGCATCCTCATCGCCGGTAGCCCTAGCGATAGCCGCAGCGCCTTGGTGACGAAGCTGACCGAGCGTGGCCATCGATGCATTTGCGTCAGCGGACTTCTCGAAGCTCACGCCGCCCTTGCCCGCGGGCGCTTTGATCTGGTGCTGATGGACCTGGCGCTGCCTGACGGCGACGGCATGGAGCTGGCCCGATCACTCCAGAAGACCTCGCCGTCCACCAAGTCGATCGTGCTCTCTGGGAGCAAGTCATTCCCCAAGGCTGTGGAGGCCCTGCATTGCGGCGTCGTTGATTTCGTCAACATTCCGGTTGACTTGGACGATCTTGTGCAGCGCACCGAATCGGCTTTGGCCAAGTCGCAGGCGGACCGGCAGCGCGAGGAGCGACTGGCCAGACTCAAGCGGGTGTGCCAGAAGCTCGTCGCAGCCCGCCAAGAAGTGTCACAGCACCTGGACACGCTTTGTAAGGATCTGGTGACCGCCTACCAGGACGTCTCCGTGCAGATGAGTGAGGTTGCCATGGCCAGCGAGTTCCGCACGTTGCTGAAGCAGGAACTCGACGTCGAAGAGCTGCTTCGCACAGCGCTTGAATATCTGCTGGCCAAGATCGGACCCACCAACGCGGCGGTGTTCCTCGCGGACGATCAGCTCAACTTCGACCTCGGCGCGTACGTGAACTATGACTGCCCGCGCGAAACGATCAGCGTGCTCCTGGATCACCTCTGCCAGGCTGTGTGCCCGCAAATGGCTGATGAGACCGAGCTGGTCTTGTTCGATGACGCCGATACCTTTGCCCAATTCATCGGCGCGGATGCGGGATTCCTTGCCGGCAGCCAGGTCGTTGCCCTATCCTGCCTGCACGAGGGAGAATGCCTCGCGGTGATCGTGCTGTTCCGCAGCAAGGATGATCCCTTTGGCGAGGAGGTCTCGACCACGCTGGAGATTCTTCGATCGATCTTCGCCGAGCAGATCGCACACGTGCTGAAGGTGCATCATCGCGTTCGGCCTCAATGGCCAAGTGATCCCCCCGACGACGCATACGAACCCAACGACTACGACGAGTTCGGCTTCGGCGGCCTGGCGGCATAGGCGCCGGGCGGCGGCGTTGATCCGCCCGTGATGCCCGACCGTAAACAGCGCCGGGGGGACGGTCCGTTGAGCCACGGCCGCCGGGCCGCGCGGCCCTTCCCCGGAGATGTATACCTACCGCAACCCCAGCACCCGACCAGACACCGCAAAGTTTGCAAACCAGCCCTGGCGGCCCCGTGAGGGCTATTTCTGGCGGAAGTGTATACCTGTTGGGAAATACGACGATTCTGGTTATTTGCACCCGGGGGGGGCAGCGCCCATGTTTAGACAGCAGGGCCTTCACGTCAGCATCGTTCTCCGACCGCCAGACCTCTTCGGTGTATCTATGCTCTGATCCGCCAATGGCAGGCGAGTCGAACTCGTCATGGAATCGGCACGTCAGAACCCGATCATTATAGGAGTCACGCCGGGCTCTTCCCCGTGATCACACTTGCGCGTCCCGACTTCCCAGCCGCGCGGCGTCAGGTGCCATTCGGCCCATTCATGGCTGATTGACATTCGTCGTTATCCTCATTTCTGGGGCTTGGGCGGCTCCTCGTGCTGTTGGCTCATCGCTGAATCATAGCATTCTGATAAGCGCAGGAATTACGGATAAGTTAGGGAATTGACCGATAAGAGAAGGCCCTCGCTCACGAGAGCGAGGGCTAACGGTCTTTCCACGTCCGATGATCTGGCAGGATTCATCGGAGAGCTATATGTCTGTCTACGTATCGGCGGAAGGGATCAATTTGCATGAAGAAATAATGCAGGGCTGGCGGGTCAGCGTCTGCCGACACGGGATTACTCCCACCCCCGGCCCTGCCTTTGACGCCCCCATGGTGAAACAGGAAGACACGCCAGCCTTGGGTGCTGGTGGTGCCTTTGCACCGTCCGGATTCGAGCCCCGGCGGGGGCATTTTGTTTCCCTACTGAATTATGTCGTACGAAATTGAACTCTCAACTAGGGCAATGGCAAGGTTCTCTTCGTATTCGCTTGCAGAGCGTCAAACGGTCGTTGCTGGGCTCGCGAAGCTGGCAGAGTCCCCCACGGCTGTCAGTAGACGGTCTGCTCCTCCAGCGGAACTCCCAAGTTTTCAGGTCTACGAGTTCTGGCACAACAGCGCGGTCCTCTTCAAGATCCTATTCAAGTACAAGTCTGACGAAGAAACACTTCACATCCACAGCTTTGGGCGCATCGAGTACGGCAATTAGATCACCTTCTTTAGTTCTTCGAGTGTGACCGTTCGGCCTTCCGCGAAGTCGCGCTCAGCTTGCCGCAGCGTCTCTAGTTCCAGACCGGGCATCGCCTGTTTGTCGTACTCCGCCTCGAAGAACTGACGCATAGTCGTCAGATTGATCTCAGCATCTGATGCCTGGTCCGGCGCGTTATTGCCGCGCGCTTCTAGCCAGGGCTTCTCACCATGCGTCTTTTGCCGAAGTGCAACAGCAGAGAAGTTCTTGTATCCCTGCCATATTGACGCCACGAGATTCTTCATTTCGCTGTCGAGTCCTTCAGAGGACGCTTCATGAAAGGAAATTGGAGAATCGCCATAACCAGCAAATACTGGATACACACGGCGCACCACGGGACCGTGTATCCACGCCTCAATCGGACTCTCAAAAGCTGGTTTCTCTTTGGCGACGAGCGACCAAGCCTGAATGTAGTACAGCAGCTTCTGGAGCCGCATGTGAGATAGATATTCAGGCTCCGCCTCGGTTGCGGCGAGCTTGATAAGGTAGCGAGCGATGTCTACGGCCTCTGCCATCGCCATGACCCGATGCTGGGGGGATAGTGTACATACTACACCCAACATCTTGTGGTGTCAAGCCGTAAGTTTCTTGCCCACAATAAGTTACGTAATGACTTTTTTCCTAAGGAGTTACAGCACGCAAAAGATCCTCGACAGACTACCCACGAGGACTTGACAAATTGGGCCGCACTGGTTCGCGGTACATCAGCCGCTTGCCGTTGGCCCCCCGAAATGCCAGCGCGACTCGCGCTCCATCGTCCATCTTCCGGCTGTTGTACCGGAAAACGAAGTCATCCACGTACCGCTGTAGGTGCTTCTTGCTGACGTGGTGGAAAGTGCCGTAGATGCCCCGCTTGAGCCGAGCAAAGAAGCCCTCAACCGTGTTCGTGTAAACGTCGCCACGGACGTACTCGCCGATGCTGTGGTGAACTCGATCATGCCCACCGTGGAAGCGAGCGCCCGGGCGACGGTCCGTTGAGCCACGGCCGCCGGGCCGCGCGTTGCCTTCGCAGACGTTACCGGCCGGGCATCGACGCCGCGGCCTGGGTGATGTCACGCGAGATTACTCGCACGTGATCGGATCCGAGCATCTGCTTGAACGTAGCGATCAGGTCGGGCCCGGAGGTTACCCGTCGTCCGTGCGGTCGCAGCGCGACGCGTTTCCCATTGGTATGCAGATGAAGCAGAACCTCCACGGACCCTCCGCCGTTGCCGCCGGCTCTGCGCAGGAGATCGTCAAGCGAGCGCATGATCCCTTCAAGTGGCTCCCCTTGCGGCTCGTCGATGAGATCCAGCTCGATGCGAGCCGCGACCTGCTGGGCCACATCCTCAATTCGGATGACCTGCTCAACGATGACCTGAGGTTCGCCGCGCGAGCGGTCCACTTTCCCGATCAAGGCGACGATCGCATCGTTACGGATCAGCCGGCCGTACCGAGCGAAGGCGTCGCTGAAAATGACCGCCTCGATTGCGCCGGTCTTGTCTGCGATTGTCACCACGGCCATCTTCTGCCCAGCCCTTGGGCCGCTACGCACGATCCTTGTGCGGACATGCGCCAGCACGCCTCCGAGCCTCACCGACTTCTTGTCCGCCAGGGTGGAGACCGTCCTCACTTCGGCCGCGCCCAACCGCCGAAGCGCCTGTTCGTGAAGATCGAGCGGATGGCCGGAGACATGAAAGCCCAATGCTTCCTTCTCCAAAGCGAGCGTCTTGATCTGTTCCCATGGCTGGACCTTGGGCAGCGGGCGCTGGTGTGGGGAGTGGGCGCCGGCGGGCTGAGACGGCGAAAGGAGGAAGTTCAACTGGCCGCTGCGCCGATCATCCGCCGTCGACTGCCCAGCGGCGATCGCATCGGCAAGGGCAGCGATCACCGCCGAGCGTTGCTCCACGGCGTGCACCGAATCGAACGCCCCGGACTTGACCAGAGCCTCGATCGTCGCCTTGTTGACGATTCGCAGATCAACTCGTTCACAGAAGTCGAAGATGGATGTGAATGGGCCTCGGGCCCGTCGTTGGTCGATGATCGCGTTGATGGCTGAGCTGCCGGCCCCCCGAATGGCATTGAGGCCGAAGCGGACATGACCATGGTTGGCGTCGCGCGGCTCATCCGCTGCGTACACAACGGAAAAACTTGCCTCAGAAAGGTTCACGTCCGGCGGTTTGACCTCGACCCCGATATGCGGGCGATCTTCGCTGTGATCTGGAAACACGGTAAGCCGGCAGTCTTCCAGGTAGGACGCCCAATCGTCAACCTTCCGTGCGGCGCTCTCATAAGTCAGCAGCGCCGCCATGTATTGGTTGGGGAAGTTCGTCTTGAGGTACGCGGTCTGATACGCGATGATGGCGTACCCCGTCGAGTGTGACTTGTTGAAGCCGTAGCCGGCGAACTTGAGAATCAAATCGAACAGGTCGTCGGCCTTGCGGTCCGAAAGGCCCTGCTGACGGGCGCCGTCGATGAACTTCGGCCGAACCGCGTCGATCACCGCGCGGTTCTTCTTGCTGATCGCCTTGATGAGGCTGTACGCCTGCCGCAGTGGGATGTCGCCCAGGCCGTGAAGAATCTGCATGACCTGTTCCTGGTACACCATGATGCCGTAGGTCTCCGCCGTGTACTTGTCCACGACCGGATGAACCTTCGGAACGCGCTGCTTGGCGTGCTTGCGCATGATGTACTGGGGAATCAGATCCATCGGCCCGGGGCGGAACAGCGCGTTGGCGGCAATGAGGTCTTCAATGCGATCGGGCTTGAGGTCCAACACCAGCCGGCGCATTCCGGGTGATTCGAACTGGAACACGCCGGCGGTGTCGCCTCGGCGGAACAGCGCAAATACCCGCTGGTCGTCGTAATCGAGACGGTCCAGGTCCAGCGGATGCGGTGCAGGACAGGCTTGACGCTTGAGGCTTGACGCTTGAGACACCCGAGGCGGTTCTTTGCCGACCGCCGACCAGATGGCCTCGTCAGGAAGCGTCTCGCGGATCAGCTTCTTCGCCAGCTCGATGGTCGAGAGCGTCCGTAGACCGAGGAAGTCCATCTTGAGCAGACCGACGCGTTCGCAGGTCGGCCCGTCCCATTGCGTGACCACATCGCTGCTGCCCGCTGCGCGACAAAGGGGAACGATGTTCTCCAGCGGCTGGGTTGCGATCACCACCCCGGCCGCGTGCACGCCGGCGTGGCGCGCATGGCCTTCCAGCGCTCTGGCCGTATCGATCACCCGCTTCACCGCCGGGTCCGAATCGTACTCGGCTCTGAAGTCCGGCTCCTTTTGCAGCGCTGCGTCGATGGTGATGTGCAGCTCGTTGGGAATGAGATTCGCCAGGCGTTGACCTTCGCTCGGCGACCGTCCCAACACCCGCGCCACATCCTTGATCGCCGCCTTGGCCTTGAGCCGCCCGAACGTGATGATCTGCGCGACGTGGCCGTACTTCGCGCGGACGTAGTCCAGTACGCTCGCCCGGCCATCCTGACAGAGGTCGATGTCGATATCGGGATACTCGCTTCGATCCGGGTCGGTGAAACGCTCGAACAGCAGGCCGTACCGCAGCGGGCAGGCGTTGGACAGACCAAGTGCATATCCGACCATGGTTCCAACGCCGGAGCCCCGAGCCGTGGCGGGAATGCCCTGCCCGTGGGCCCAGTTGACGAAGTCCCATACGATCAGGAAATACGCGCTGATGAGCTTGTTGGAAAGGACTTGCAGCTCCCACTCCAGGCGATCGCGGATCTGCGGCGTGATGCCGTCGGGCCCGTAACGCCAGATGAGCCCGGCCTCGCACAGCGCGGCCAACGCTTGATCGCAGCCATCGCGGACCTCTTGCAGTGACAGCTTGTCTTGCTGTTGGGCGTCATATGGCAGCAGCTCGAACGCACAGCAGAAGCGCTTCAGCCACTGGGTCGGATCACCGCCATCGTACGCCGGCGGCTCGTGTCGGCGAACCACCCGTACCATCGGCGCGTGATTGGCCGAATCGGCCAGATCAACGTCGCAGCGCTTGGCGATGCGTGTTGTGTTTTCGATCGCCACCGGAACGTCCGCGAAGAGCTTCGCCATCTCTTCGGGCGACTTCACATACAGCTGCGATGAGTAGCGAAGGCGCGAAGAATCATCCTTGGTCTTGCCCATCGAGATGCAGCAAAGGCTGTCGTGGGTGTCCGCGTCCTGTTCCGACAGAAAATGCGCGTCGTTGTCCGCGACGAGCGGAAGATCCAATTCCTCAGCCAGGCGCAGCAGCAGCCCGTTGAGCCGATCCTGTTCGGCTATCCCCGTCCGTTGCAGCTCAATGAAGAATCTCGGCTCCCCCTGCTCATTCTTGCCGAAGGTCTCAGCGTGCCATCGAGCTTCATCGGCGGCAGCGACGTAATGCGCCTCGTTGTTGGTCTGCGCGTATCGGGTCAGATGGTGGGCGATCGAGCTGCCCAGGTGTCCGTTGATGGCAATCAGACCGTCGCACCATCTGGCAAGCGTGGACTTGTCCATCCTGGGCCGGTAGTAAAACCCGTTGGCAAACGCGTCGGAGCTGAGCTTGACCAGGTTGTTCCAGCCGATGTTGTCTTCAGCCAGCAACAGCAGGTGGAATCCCGCGTCGGCGATCCCGGTGGCGGATTTCTCCCGGCGATCGCCCGGGGCGACGTACGCCTCGATGCCAAGGATGGGCTTGACCCCCGCCGCGGTGGCCTTGGCGTAGAACTCCACGGCGCCGTAGAGGTTGCCATGATCGGTCACCGCCACCGCGTCCATCCCCAACGCTTTGACCCGTTCGATCAGCCGATCGAAGCGGATCGCGCCGTCCAGCAATGAGTACTCGCTGTGTAAGTGCAGATGGACGAAGCGTGTTGCGGCGGAAGTATCCATATCTTGTGGTTCGTATGGTAGCTGGACCTGTATATTGTAGTCGTCACCGTGTCGCTCTCAACAGGGTACCGCAGGCGATCCGGCCGGGTCAACGAATCGGCAAGTTGTCGGCAATTGGCGGCAAATCAGGGCCCCAACGCCGAATAGGATCGTGGAACCCCCGGATTTCACCCCCGGATTTCACCCCGGATTTCACCTGATGGACCCGGTTGTCCGACTCCAACCCTTTGGCTCCCAGCAACGCGACCGCGTCGCACGTGGCTATCGCTGGGCACAATCCCAGCCGAGCTGGATCGTCCGGTTGGCGGTGTTGACGTTCCTGCTGGTCGTCGGCCTGCCGATCCTGCTGCTGGTGATGTTTGCGGTGCTTGCTGCGTCGGTTGTGTTCGGTGGCCTCGCGCTATTCCACACGGCCCTGGCCAAGCTGCGCGGCCTGCCTGCGCACCGTGACGGCCGCAAGAACGTCCGCGTCATCCGCCGGCAATAGCCTCCCCGGATTTCCCATCCGCCTGTGGCGGATCGGCGTTCTTGAACAACCTTTTATGGCGTTCAACCCGTAGATTGCGGCAAATATCACGTCATCCGAGAGCTACAATCTGTTGTCAGCGACTTTGTGGACGAGTAATGCCCGTACCTTGAGGAGTCCGCGTTGCCTCCTGGGGTAAATTGCATCTACTGCGGCGGTTCGACGTCTGGCGTGCGGAGAGGGGAACACGTTATTCCTGAAGCATTGGGAGGCACACAAACACTTCGGTGTGTCTGCCGATCATGCAATACAGCATTCTCAGTATTGGACAAAGAGCTTTGCTCACGGTCGCCACTTTCCATAGTTGTGCAGCAGGAACTCGGCACCAAGACTGGCATGCACTGGGACTATAACGAAGAGTACGATATCGCACTTGAGGCAAGAATCCTGCGTGGATTCCTGGCGCCCGTGTTGTGGCCCCAGCTTGTCTTGCTCGGCCCAACAACCTTGTTTCTGTTCGATCAAGAGGAGGCCGAGAGCGTTGGATTAGACGATTATGCGAACGCGTTCCATAACTTGGTTCACCGATCGACCGAGCAATGGCTGAGTCGAAGGAAGGGGATCATATGGGAGAGGATTAGGCGGCAGCCGGACCGCGGGCGTTTTCCTCCACGGTTCTTCAGCCGTCACGAGTACGCCGACTGGAAACGCGGCATGACTTTTATCTGTAGGTACCTTGATCCAATAGAGCGTGAACAGATTGTCCATGCGGTGCGCCGTTGGGAGCCAGATATCACGCGATCAACGACAGCAACCTCGCTCGGGGTCCTGGATCCAGAAACCCTTCTTTCATATCAGCAGGATTTGATTCTGCGTGCTCTCGTGAAGATCGGTCTTAACTTGTTGGCGTATGCTCTTTCGCCGACCGATGTGAACAGCACCACGTTCCCCATCGCGACCAAGTATGCGCGGTGGGGAACAGCCGGAACTCCTAATCTCCAGAATAGTGGTTTTGTTACCGGCGGCACTCTATCAGAATCTCATTGCCCGACTGATGCACACAAGTTCGAACTCGTATACTCAAATCAGCTTTGGCGATTGGTGGCAGTGTTCTTTGGAGGTCGCATCGGAACCTGCGTCCACTTTCCGGGTCCTCAAATTACAGACTACGTTCGCTATGAAATAGTGGCTCCGGTCAAGAGCAAGGACTGGACAGTCTACAAATCAAAACTCCATCTCGCGCCTCGTGCGATCCGTACGCTCTGGGACGACCTATCAGTTATGATTCCGTCGATGCCGATTCGGCATCGGGGTAGCAGGAAGCGCGTAGAACAACGACGGCGAGGAAAGTAGCCGGCAGAAAAAGTGTCAGGATGATTCTCTTGATTGTCCACTCTTCTTCCCCGCGGGATGCCTTCATTCGACGTCGAACAGCAGCGACCCGGCCATCAGTTCAAATGTGGGCCGTACAATCTCTAGCCTCTCGCGCTTCGAATTCACAATGAGCATATACCGCTTTCCGTTCTGCAAAGCAATGAGAGTAAGTGATGCAGCCGGCACTCTTCCAGATGGTGTGGGCAAAGTAAAGTAATATTCAACAATCACTCTCTTTCCGTTGATGGAGTCAATGAAACGGACCTCACGCAGAGCGACATCTGGATACAATTTCGAGAGCATTGTTTTGCAGTAGGCTTCGCCCATCTGGTCAACAGTGGTTCTGTCCGCATCTCGGACGGAAAGATTGCAAGTCGCGAAACTTCCATCACGGGCGTTGAGCAAGACCAAAGTGCCGTTTAGCTGTGGCGGCACAGATTCCCACGTTGATGGGTAGCGAAATGAGACCTTGTGCTCGTCGTTCCTGAACACATGTGTGGAGTCGCTCTGACGATCACAAGAAGTCAGCCCAGGGAGCGTAATAAGCGCGAGGATCTGTAGAGGTCTTGTGACCGCGCCGTGCATCATCTCGGTTCGACTCCGGTGCTATACCTGTTTCCTTCTGATTGCCCCGGCAAAAAGCCCAGCTCAACGAGCGTCCAAAGAGGACCGAGGAGCGGTATAAAGTTTATGAATATCCAACTACCTGATTTGTTGCGGTCATGCCATCGTTTGACCTGCACGGCCAGACTAATCCACGCCACGAGGATGAAAGGTCCGAACGTTGTGAGCATGAGAATCCCATATGACATGACCTCCGTTTCAAGACCGATCACAAGGTATACTCGAAGCATCGCGACGAGAACCCAGGTGAGCGGAACAAGGAGCCAGAAGTGGAGGCGGGTGGCGCGGCCGCTGAAAGAAAACAACAGCTGTATGGGGGTCATCGATCTTCTCCCAAACGCGTTGCCGATCGGCACCGGCCATTCCGGGGGTGGGGGCCGGCAGGTCGAGGACCGCCCTCGGCTTGTCGCCATTGTACGCGCAAGCCCATAGAACCCAATCGTTCGGCCATCTGCTCGCAGACGGTGTGTGTCCTCCCCCTTTGGTCACGCATGTGTAGGGGACAAAGGCCGACCGCCCAAGCAGTCCCGGCGGTTCTATCACAGCCTCGACTACTCGGCTTGTCACCGTCGATTTCGCCCAGAAGCAATCGACTGGAACTTGGGTTTCCGGCGGGGCGTTACACTCGTGCTCGGAAAGCTCGGCGGTGGAGCCAGGCGTTGGCCACATGGGAAATGTCGGTTAGGCAGACGTTTCCTGTTCCACCAGCGCCAGCCAGGCGTCGCGCAGGCGTTGGGTCATCTCGCCGACCTGGCCGTTGCCGATCTTCTCGCGCTCGACGCCGACGACCGGCAGCACGCCCCAACTGGAGTTGGTGAGAAAGACTTCATCGGCGCCCAACAAGTCATCGATGTCGATCGTGCGTGCATTGGTGTGGACATCGAGTGAGTCCGCGAGCGCAATGATCGCAGCGCGGGTGATGCCGGGCAGAACCGGCGACCGCGTGGAATCCTCGAGCTCCTCGCCGCGGGCGATAGGCGTGTGCAGCACACCGTCGGTGACCAGGAACACATTGCTCACCGATCCGCCGACCAGGTGGTTGCTGAGGGCGAACCACAATGCTTCGCCGGCCTTCTTCGCGGTGGCGTGCTGCAAAGCGAGGATGCGCGGCCAGTAGTTCAACGTCTTGTGCCCGGCCATGGGGTCCAGCGGATTCAACCGGCCGTCGGCGATCGTCACCACCACGCCCTGCTCGAAGAACGCCTCCGGATACATCGTCGGCGGCCCAGCCTCAATGAGGATCGTGGGATCGACTTTGCTTCGGCCTTGGGATTGAAGCAGGTTGAGATTGCCGCCCGTGACGGTCAGACGCACCCGCGCCGATTCGAGACCGTTGCGCTTGACGACCATGTGGACCGCGTCGGCTAGCGGATCGGCGCGCAGGCTTTCGGTGAGCAGGAGGAGCCTGGCCGATTCCACCAGTCGCTGGACATGAGCGTGCGCTCGAAAGACTTTGCCGTTGTAGGCGGCCATGGTTTCGAACAGCCCGATGCCGTGCTGCAACCCCGCATCGAAGGCGGAGACGACGGCGCTGTCGCGTTCAATGAACTTCCCGTTGAGCCACACCAGCATTCGGCAATGCACCCCCAAGCCCCAAGCCCCAAGCCTCAAGCCTACTCGGCCTCAGGCCGCCAATAGCCGAGGATCACAATATCCTGCGCTCCGTCACGATGCAGCACTCGCAGCCCCAGCGCATCCGAGCCGCCGATACGGATCATCGCGGTGTGGGTGGCGTGCAGCGGCGCGTCGCTGAAGTCAGGATGATCACCGACGGTCACATCGACGGCCAGGCGTTGGGCCGGTTCCGGCCGCTGCGACAATAGTGCGCGCAGAGTGGCTACGGCCGATTGACCGGCGAGGGAGGGATTGGCCTGAATCACCGCGTTGTTCCGCTCGCGGCCCGCCGCAACGTCTAGGCACAGCCGATGTACGATTTGCCGCACCGCCTCGATTTGCGGCTTCTGTTGCCGCGCCGTGATGATCCACATCGCCACGGCCACCGCCACGATGGCCAGCGGTATGAACACACGACGTCGATGCGTGGTCCGGCCGGGGGGCATCAGCGCGCCTCGTTGGGGTGTGACCGACCCAAGCAGTGTAACCATTGGCGGTCGCCGGCTAGAACTGAGGTGCTCGATCAGTGCGGCGCGCTTCCGCTGGGGGTTGTCTCGCGGGTGTCTGTTACATTGGGCGCCGGCTGCTCGGCGTCAAGCGGATCAGCGTACAGCACATAGGTGCTGGATGAGTTGAACGGTCGATTCAGGGCCATCTGTACCGTGGCCGTGAACGGGTAGGGGACATCCGTCCGGGCGTTGTTGATCTGAATGATCTCGCCCCCGACCTGGTTGCCGTTCTCATCAAAGAAGGTGATCGCGACGCCGATGTTGCGGACCTCCTTCGCCGCGTTGAGCACGCTGCCGGAGATCGTCATCGAGGAGTAGTCGATCACGGTGCGGCGATCTCGATCGAGGTAGTACAGTCCGAGGAAGGGGCTGTATTCGATGTCGTAGCGGGTGGTGTCTTTGGTGCGGTAGTGGTAGGCCATCCTGCCCGCCTGCACGTCGAGCCCCAGCGAGGAAAAGCCGGCTCGGCGATAACGAGCGCGACGCTGTGCCTCGACCTCTTGTACGACGCGCTCGCTGCGAGAGGCTCGGCGGCGCTCGGCCCGCTGGGCGCGTTCGGCTGCTCGACGTTGGCGGATCACCTCCGCCTGGCGGAGGCGCGCTTCACGCTGGGCGATCGCTTGGAGCGATTGGTACTGCTCGAAATCCTGCCCGAACTCGTGATGATCCGCGATGAACTGGCGCAGCTCCTGGAGCTCGCGCGCGGCACCGGCCGTTTGGAGTCTCGCCGCCGCCAACTCGCGTCGCAGAGCCTGGATCTGCTCCTGAAGATCATCAATCTCGTCCAGCAGAACCTCCAGCGGATGCTTGGGCTCAGCGGCCGCGGGAGCCTGCGCCGAGGGCACGGCCCGCTGCGCCGGGGTCCCAGGATTGACCTGGCCGTGAACCGCCCAACACAACCCCAAGATCACCACCGCCGGAAGTCTTCGCTTGAAAAAAGAATGCGTCATCGTTGTGCTCCTGCTAGGGAATCGACTGCGGCGCGGATCAGCCCGGATGGACATCCCTCCGGGGGGGCGCTCCTGCCGTGCCGCCTTGTCATGATTGGCCAGTCACCGCCGGCGGTCGAGCATTCGCCCAAAGACCGTTGCCGGGGACCAGCCTACCCGCGGATTATTCACCGCAGAGGCGCAGAGAACGCGGAGGAAAGCCAAGAAAAGGTGCGCTGCAGCCGTCGATCCCAAGGAGTGAACATTCCAGGCTGTCGTGCCTGGCCGTGAACATTGGCGTTCATAGGCATCGCCTCTGCACCTCTCTGCGCCCTCTGCGTCTCAGCGGTGATGAATAATGCAGCCTACGGCTCTTGCGCGACTTCAGCGGGCGGTCGCGCCCCGAGTATCTCCGACCGCAGCCGCTGAGCCCGCCCAATCAGCGCCTCGGGATCGTCGTCCCTGGGCCTTAGCACGTAGTGCCACTTGATTCGCCGATGCAGGGTGATCGGAACCATCTCGGCGATCAGATCCAGCCCGATCGCCTCCCACACCGGCGGCGAGGCGTTTCCGGAGGTCATCAGCGGCTCAGACCCCGGCAAATGAAGCCGCACGTCGTATCGGCCGTAGAACTCAAAATCGACATCGACGGGGGTTCGGCCGATCTCCCGATCGTTCAGCCACACCAGCGCCCCCGGCGGCTCGGAGGTGATCATGATCGTCCGCCGCACACAGCCCGGGCTGAGGCCGCCAACCATCAGCAGAACAAGTGCCAGGGCCGGGGCTCGCAAACGCTCCATCCTCTTATTGTATTGCCTAGTCACCCACAGCTGCGGGTTCGGCGGCCGGGGTGTGGCGCCGACCGCGAAAAAAAACTTCCAAGTGCGCGCAAGATCGGCCCCCAAACGGCATATCTACATATGAAACACCGCGCTGGGCGACCGTGCCGGTCGTGGCAGCGCGGCGCTACTGCTCCGAGGGGCTTACCGCTGTAAGCGTGATGCGCGCAACCCAAGACGTGACAAGGACTTCTGTTATGACTCGACGAACGCCCGGCAGGATTCACTTGGCTGGGGGACATGGGCCCTACCCCGGCAGAAGTCCGGCGTCGGGGGCCAAATATGCTTGCTTCCGGGAGAACACAGGTCATAATCTTGATAGCGGCCGAATGGGTCACGCCACGTGGGGCTTGGCTCATCGACTTTTCGGCAGGTCTCGGCCGGCATCTCTTTGGACCTGCCTGCAACCTCAGCGCGGCACGGAGTTCACTCGATCCGCGCGCGGACAATCTTTCATGAGCGCCGCGGCATGTTCGCATAGCGGTCGCTGTTGGGTCTGCGCGGTCGGGGGCAAAGGGCACGTGCCTCGCCGTGGCGGCGCGCAAAGCGCCGCAGAAAGGATGGTGTTATGAACAAGCAAATGTTTGGTGGGTCTCGGTTCATCATCGCCGTGGCCATGGTGGTGCTTGGCGCGCTTTCTGCCCAAGCCCTCGGCGGGCCGGTGCTCTATGTTGATGACCATGCCCCGCCGGGCGGCGATGGTGCCGGCTGGACCACGGCCCACCGATTTCTCCAGGATGCGCTTGCCGACGCCTCCGGTGGCAGCGTCAGCGAGGTCCGTGTGGCCCAGGGAATCTACAAGCCCGATCAAGATGAGGCTGGCAACGTCACGCCCGGCGATCGGGATGCCACATTCCAACTCATCACCGGCGTGGCTCTGCGCGGTGGCTATGCCGGCCTCGGAGCCCCGGACCCCGACGAGCGCGACATCGACCTCTACGAGACGGTCCTGAGTGGCGATCTGCTCGGCAACGATGGGCCGGGTTTCCAGAACAACGACGAGAACAGCTACACCGTGGTGACGGGCAGTAACACCGACGCCACGGCCGTCCTCGAAGGGTTCACAATTACTGCCGGCAACGCCGACTGTCCCTATGACCCATATGGGCCGATCGATCCTTGCTACCTCGGGGGTGCGATGTTCAACGAGAACGGCAGCCCCACCATTAGCAACTGTAAGTTCATCTGGAATGCGGCTGCATACGGCGGCGGGATCTATAACTTGTCGAGCAGCCTAACGATCAGCGAATGCATGTTCAGCCACAACTCGGCTACGTGGGTTGGCGGCGCCATACGAAATAATCAAAACAGTAGCCCGCTGATAACCGGCTGCATTTTCGTAGACAACGTTGCCGATAGCGGTGCCGGCATTGCCTTCAACAACTACGAAGGGCCGAGCAATCCTATTCTGGCTGACTGTGTCTTCCTCAACAACAATGCGGTCGGACCGGGTGGCGGTATCCGTTGCAAGCAGGCTGCATCTGCAATGTTGCTTCGATGTACCTTTATTGGTAATTCGGGTGTCGGTGGTGGCGGCGCGTTCCTCGACCTCACGGGTGATGGAAGCGCGCAGTTGCAGGGTTGTGTATTCACCCACAATGAGGCTACTTACCTCGGTGGCGGCTTGGTAGTTTCCTATGGAACGGCTACGCTAATGAACTGCACCTTCACCCGTAGCTCGTCAGATTGGCTCGGTGGGGGATTGCTCGACAACAGCAACTCGACACTGATCAATTGCGCCTTCAGTCGAGATGTCGCCCCCGTGGGCGGCGGACTGTACACCACGTCGGACTCGACCCTCATCAACTGCACGCTCAGCAATGAGACGGGCAGTGGGCTCGTCACTGAAGAGAGCGGGAGCGCGGCGCTTACCAACTGCATTCTCTGGGGCAACACACCGGATCAGATCGCGGAAGATCCGGCTTCTCCCGGCGGATTCGCGACCGTCTCCTACAGCGACATCCAGGGCGGATGGACCGGGCCGGGCGGCAACAACATTGATGCCGACCCGCTGTTTGTCCAACCCGGGCTCGACAACGTCCGGCTCTCATTTGGATCACCTTGCCTCAACGTGGGCTCCAACGCGGCGCTGCCGCCGGATGAGTTTGACCTCGATGGTGATGGCGACACCGATGAGCCCATCCCCTACGACCTCGATGGCAATGATCGCATTCAAGCCGGCATCGTGGATATGGGCGCTTACGAGGGCGAGCACGAGCCGCTTCCGCCGGGCTCAAGCGACAGCGACATGGACCTCGATCAGGGTGAGACCGCCATCCTGATTCCAGGCGGCGGATTGTTCGATCCGCTCAAAAGCGCTGCCGTCATGTTCACCAACGTCTCCGGCCCGGACAACGCCAGCGTCACAATCACCGAGTGGTACCAGAGCGTTCATCCGGGAGCCGGCGGCTACAGCGACCTGACCAGCACCCTCACCATCGAGACCTCACTGGACGATGGACAGTTCCTCGCGCTGGTGTTGCTCCCGTTCAACCCAGATGTTCTGGCCGGGATTGATCCGTTCCAACCCAACCTGACCTCGTTCGATTCGACCATCGGCAACTGGGGCCTTGCCGTCGCCGGCAACACCGTCAACAGCCCCGGCTTCCCCTGGCCGATCGGTGATCGCGTGATCGTCGAGGGGCCGGGCGGATACGAATTCACTCAGGACCTCGGCGACTACGGCGTCTACTGGCTCCCTTCGGCGCAACAGGGATTCGTCTGGGCGAATGTCGATTATGCGGCTGATCTTGCTCTCGGCGCCGCGCTTTGTCCGCCGGACTGTCGCCAAACCCCGGACGGCGTGGTGGACGTGTTCGATATCCTCGCCGTGCTCACCGCTTGGGGCGGGGCGGCTGGGGGCGGGCCGTGCGACCTTGACACGAATGGCACCGTCGATCAATCAGATCTGCTCGCGGTGCTCAGTGCCTGGGGACCGTGCTCGCAATCCGCCAATTCGCAAGGGCCTTTTGTAGGCGTACGCACCGTTGCCGCGGTCACTCTTCCAAGCCAGACGAGCCGGGTTGCGACTAGCCACGGGCTTGACCGAGACCCAGTCAATGTGGTCGAGCCGTCCAGCCGCGGTGATCTCGACGGAAACGGCCGGGTGGACCGCAACGACCTGCTGATCCTGCGCAGTTCCTGGGGACCGTGTGCTGATGGGCCCGATTCGTGCCCGACCGATCTTGATGGTGACGGTGTTGTCGGCGTCGCCGATATTCTGACCCTGCTGGCCAACTGGGGGCTGTGTCCCTGAAGAAGGCATCGAGGCACCGAGGGGAGGCAACCGAGCCGCGGCGTGTCGCCGCGGCGTCGAGCCCGAGCCTCAATGGTTCGACCAGGGTTCACACCCCGTGCGAGCCGGGCGGAAAGGTTCCATTTCCCCCCTTTTTTTCCTTGCGGTGCGACGCCCGGCGTGGTATGCTGGCCACCATTGATCAGTGGTGGTCGCAGGAGGGGCTTGCCCAGGCCAGGGACTCGGCCAACCAGATCGTGAGCACCACCCTGTGGCCTCCCAGCACAAAGAAAAGGAGGCTCAGCGATGTCGTACAACCACTCCGCCGCAGGCGGAATGAATCGAGTGCTTGCGGGTGCCGCCGTGGCTCTGCTCTGGTCCGCGGGCAGCGCCCTGGCCCAGCCCGGCACGGTCCTCTCACACCAGAAGATCAGCTCCACCCAGGGCGGCGGACCCCTGCTGGGAAATGGCGATGCCTTCGGCCACTCGGCGACCTCCCTGGGTGATCTCGACGGGGACGGCGTGGGCGACCTGGCCGTGGGGGCCTGGCGAGACGACGACGGGGGCTTCAACCGGGGCGCGGTGTGGATTCTGTTCCTCAACCCCGACGGCACGGTCAAGTCGGGCCAGACCCAGAAGATCAGCGACACGCAAGGCGGCTTCACCGGCATCCTGGATAATGTCGATCTCTTCGGCATTTCGGTGGCCTCGCTGGGGGACCTCGACGGTGCCGGTCCCAGCGTCCTCGCCCTGGCCGTGGGGGCGCCCGGAGATGACGACGGGGGCTTCAACCACGGCGCGGTGTGGATTCTCTTCCTCAACCCCAACGGAACAGTGAACTCCCACCAGAAGATCAGTGACACCGCAGGCGGCTTCACGGGCATCCTGGATAATATGGATAACTTCGGCAACTCGGCCGCCTCGCTGGGGGACCTCGACGGCGACGGCGTGGGCGACCTGGCCGTGGGGGCCTGGCGAGACGACGACGGGGGCTTGGCGGCCTTGGACCGCGGCGCGGTGTGGATTTTGTTCCTCAACGCCAACGGGACGGTCAAATCACATCAGAAGATCAGTGACACCCAAGGCGGCTTCACCGGCATCCTGGCTAATGGCGATGCCTTCGGCCTTTCGGTGGGCTCGCTGGGCGATCTCGACGGCGACGGCGTCGGCGACCTGGCCGTGGGGGCCGCCGGCGTTGACGAGTTGTCGCTCCGCGGCGCGGCGTGGATTCTGTTCCTCAACACCAACGGTACCGTCAAGTCGCACCAGAAGATCAGCAACACCGAAGGCGGCGGTCCCCCCTTGGATGTTGGCGATCGCTTCGGCACCTCGGTGGGCTCGCTCGGTGATCTCGACGGCGACGGCGTGGGCGACCTGGCCGTGGGGGCATTCCATGATGACGACGGGGGCTTCCACCGCGGCGCGGTGTGGGTCCTGTTCCTCAACACCGACGGAATGGTGAACTCCCACCAGAAGATCAGCGACACCCAAGGCGGCTTCACGGGCACGCTGGATAATAATGATCAGTTCGGCCTCGCGGCAGCCTCGCTGGGGGACCTCGATGGCGACGGCTTGGGCGACCTGGCCGTGGGGGCCCAGTTCGATGACGACGGGGGCGGCGGCCGGGGCGCGGTGTGGATCCTGTTCCTCGACGGCGTACTAACGCTCGATCTCGACATCAAGCCCGGATCGTGCCCGAACTCGTTCAACCGCAACAGCCACGGCGTGTTGCCGGTGGCGCTGGTGGGGACGGATACATTCGACGTGGCGCAGGTTGACATCTCCAGCATCCAGGTTTCACGCGCCGATGGTGTCGGTGGCAGTGTCACTCCGCACGAGGGACCACCCGGTCCGCACTCGACCTTCGAGGATGTGGCCACACCGTTTGACGGCCAGCTTTGCAACTGCCACGAGCTTGAAGGCGACGGCATCACGGACCTGTCCATGAAGTTCAAGACCGATGATGTGGTCGCAGCACTTCAACTCAACGATCTGCTGGCCGGCGACCTGGTTGAGCTGGTCGTCGAGGGCGCGCTCCTTGACGGGACGCCGTTCAGCGCCAGCGATTGCATCCGGCTCGTTCCACCGGGCACAGGGGGCGGATTGCTTGCCGTTGGGTCGAATCTGCCAGGTGCCTGGATCGACCTAAGTCCGCTGGATCTACAGCTCGATGGCGGTGGGTTCGCGAACTTCGAGCGGACGTACCCGCAGACCACGGTCGTGACCCTCACCGCCCCACAGATGCACCACGGCTGGAGGTTCGTCGGCTGGAGGATCGGGCTCGCGGGCTCTTTCCACGGTGGCGGACTGCAACCAGGTCCGTCCATCGACCTGACCATCCTTGATGACGTGCACAGAATAGAGGCGATCTATCGCCCACCGCTCCTGCACGATCTGCACGAGCACTGACTCCTGAGACATAGGGTGGAGGCGGGATGGGAGCCACCCCGCTCTGCCCTTCTGAAGCGTTGCGGAAGCCAGGGCCCTTGAGGTCCTGGCTTCCGCTTTCTTGGAGGTACTGACTTCGACGGTGACGGCACCGTGGGCATCCTCGACCTGTTGACGCTGCTGGCCAACTGGGGATGAGCCTGTAGCAGCCGCGGATCGCAGGTTCGGCGGCGAGGGGCTTCCTC
Source organism: Planctomycetota bacterium (assembly GCA_022568135.1). Taxonomy (GTDB): domain Bacteria; phylum Planctomycetota; class Phycisphaerae; order Phycisphaerales; family SM1A02; genus JADFFQ01. The sequence continues at coordinate 26,218 of JADFFQ010000029.1, forward strand.
ATCGGCTTCGTGCTTTGGGCGGCACCGCGCTCCCATGGGGTGCGTACAATGGGCCGAAGGTGGAGGGCGTTGAGGAAGTCCCCGATGAACTGCGCGATTGCTCTGACGGCCGGACTGGTGCTGTTGGCTTCGCCCGTGGACGGGCAGGCGGTTGATGATCCCCAAGCGAAGCCGCCGATCCACCGTGAAGCGCCCGATGATCCCTACCTGCCGCGGCCCAGCGCGGTGCGCGAGGCGCCCCCGCCGCCGAAGCTTCCCTTGGCGGGCGGGTTGTCTCTGCCCGTGCAGGTCAATGTCGATGCCTTGGGCAACAACATCCACGGTGACGCGGCCAACGAACCGTCCATCGCCGTGGACCCCACCGCGCCCAACCGCATCACGATCGGCTGGCGGCAGTTCGACACTGTGAAGTCCAACTTTCGACAGGCCGGTTGGGGGTACAGCCACGATGGCGGGCGGACGTGGACGTTCCCCGGCGTGCTGGAGCCGGGCGTGTTCCGTAGCGATCCCGTGCTCGATGTCGATGCCGATGGCAATTTTTATTACTACAGTCTGACCATCGTCGATGGCCAGTTCCTCTGCGACCTGTACATCTCGACCGATGCCGGCGTCTCCTGGATCGGCCCCGTTGCCGCCTGGGGCGGCGACAAGGCGTGGATGGCCGTCGATCGAACCGGCGGCATCGGCCAGGGAAACATCTACTGCGCCTGGAGCGTATTCGCCGGGTGCTGCGGCAACGATACGTTCATCCGATCGACGGACGGCGGAATGACGTTCCCTACGCCCAGTCTCATTCCTTTCACGCCGATTTTCGGCTCGCTAGTGGTCGGCCCCGGCGGCGAGCTGTATGTCTCGGGCGTGGCTCCCTTCAACTTCGGCATCTTCCTCGTCGCAAAGTCCACCACTGTCCAGGATCCATTGATCCCAATCAGCTTCGAGCTCACCACGGCAATTGATCTTGGCGGCTTCTTGGTGCTCGGCGCCGGCCCGAACCCGGGAGGGTTGCTCGGCCAGGCGTGGGTCGCGGTCGATCATTCCACCGGCCCCACCCGGGGCCATGTCTATCTGCTCGCCTCGGTCAACCCGCCGGGGCCCGATCCGATGGACGTCATGTTTGCCCGCAGCACCGACGGCGGGCTGACCTGGAGCGCGCCGATACGCGTCAACGATGACCCGACCGACAACGGCGCCTGGCAATGGTTCGGCACCATGTCCGTCGCGCCCACCGGCCGTATCGACGTTGTCTTCAACGACACCCGCAACAGCGGCGCCGACAACATCTCCGAGCTGTTCTACTCGTTCTCAGCCGACGGCGGGAAAACATGGTCCGCCAATGACGCGATGAGCCCGCCGTTCGACAGCCATATCGGTTGGCCCAACCAGAACAAGCTGGGCGACTACTACCACATGGTCTCCGATCGCGTCGGCGCTAACCTCGCCTACGCCGCGACGTTCAACGGCGAGCAGGATGTGTACTTCCTGCGCATCGGCGAGTACGACTGCAACGACAACGGGATCGCCGACAGCGACGACATCGCGGACCAGACCAGTGGCGACTGCAACGAGAACACGATTCCAGACGAGTGTGAGATCGCCGCCGGAACACTCGCCGACAAGGACCGCAACGGCATTCCCGATAAGTGCGAGCCGGCGAAGTGTTCGGCCGACCTCGATGAAGACGGCATCGTGGGCATCCTTGACCTGCTGGCGCTGCTTGCGGCCTGGGGCCCCAACCCCGATCACCCCGCCGACTTCAACCGCGACGGCGCCGTCAGCATCCTCGACCTGCTTGCGCTGCTCGCCAACTGGGGCCCGTGTCCGTAAGCGCCGGTCCCAAGACACAAAGACTCCGTTTGTGCCGGGATTTGCCTTGCTTCGCCGCACGCAGCGCCCTATCTTGCCGAAGCGCGTCGCCGGGACAAGGAACAAGGGGAACATCCCATATGCTTCGTCGATCAGCTTCTGCGTGTACGATCGTGTGCTCATGGGCGGTTTGCGCAACCGCGGCAATGGCGCACCAGCGGGACCACGGCGGACCGGCCGGCGCCGGTATTGAACCGCTGACCACCGTGCGCGTGGCCAGCGGGCTGAACCGGCCGGTGTTTGCCACCCATGCTCCCAGCGACTTCTCGCGGCTTTTCATTGTCGAGCAGCGAGGCGTGATCAAGATCCTCGATCTGGCGACAGAGACGGTCCTGGCCACGCCGTTCCTGGACATTGACGCCCTGGTGGCCGGCCCCGTCAACAGCTTCGACGAGCGCGGCCTGCTTGGGCTGGCCTTTCACCCCGACTACCAGACCAACGGGTTCTTCTACGTCAACTACACCCGGAATGTAGGTTCAGACACCGTCGTCGCCCGCTACACGGTCTCGGCCAATCCCGACATCGCCGACCTCGGCAGCGGAGTGACCATCCTCACCATCGGCCAGCCGTTTACCAACCACAACGGCGGGTGGATGGGCTTCGGCCCCAACGACGGCTTCCTGTACATCGCAACCGGCGACGGCGGCTTCTTCTGCGATCCCGGCCAACGCGCCCAGGACCTCACCAACCAGTTGCTGGGGAAGATGCTCCGCATCATCCCGTCCACGACCGTGGGCCTCGGGGGATACACCATCCCGCCTGACAATCCCTTCGTCGGCGTCACGGGCGACGATGAAATCTGGGCCTACGGCCTGCGCAACCCCTGGCGGAATAGCTTCGACCGCGAGACCGGCGACCTGTACATCGCCGACGTCGGCCAGAACGCGCGCGAAGAGATCGACTACCAGCCGGCTGCGAGTGGCGGCCGCGAGAACTATGGCTGGGACTGCAAAGAAGGTACCGCGTGCGCCAACTCGGTCAGCCCAGATTGCGTGGGCACAGTCAACGGGTGCAGTTGCGGTGATCCCACCCTTGTCAATCCCATCCACCAGTACACTCACGCCGTCGGATTCTCGATCACCGGCGGCTACGTTTATCGCGGCTGCGCGATCCCCAGCCTGCACGGGACCTACTTCTTTGCCGACTTTGTGATCACGCACATCTGGAGCTTCAGCTTCGATGGCACGAGTGTGTCCAACTTCGTCGAGCGGACCTCAGAGCTGTCGCCTTCGTCCGACGGGATTGCGGTCAATCAGATCGCATCGTTCGGTGAGGACGCAGCCGGCGAGATCTACATTGTGGATCGCGGCGGCACGACCACGGGTCAGGTCTTCAAGATCGTGCCGGCGTCCATCACCGATTGCAACGAAAACGGCGTGCCCGATGCCTGCGACATTGCCACCGGCAACTCTCCGGATGTCAACGGCAACGGCATCCCCGACGAGTGCGAATCCCCCGCCGACCTCAGCGGGCCACTCGGCGTACCTGACGGTTGCGTTGATGCGTTTGATCTCGGGGCCATGCTCGGGGCGTGGTGCTCCGCCGTCAACGATCCGAACCCCCCGAGCCCGCCTTGCGAGAACTGCACGCCGACGAATCTCGCCGTCGCGGACATCTCCGGTGCGGCCAATGTGCCGGATGGTTGCGTTGATGCGTTCGACCTGGCGAGGCTGCTGGCCGAATGGTGCTCCGTCGCCGGCGGCAACCCCTGCGGCACCTGCGGCCCGTAAGCGACGGGCTGCCGCACTCCAAGGTCAGCAGTGCCCTCGTTCGATGTGACTGATGTCCAACCGCGTTGTCTGCGAAACCCTGGACGCCATGTGCTCGATCTGCAAGGTCCAGCGCCTCCACCTTTTCGCACATCGCGGAGGCTTGCGCCTCTTCGGCCAGGAGCGCCGCCTCCAGCTCCGCGGCTGCCGCGCAGACGGCCGACTTGCCTGACTCCTGGGCTCGCACCTTGAGCTCGCTGGCCAATAATCCGAGACGCGTCGCCTCGCCGATCGGCCAGGATTCGCCAACCGAGTCTGCGCAGGCCCGCAGCTCTTGGAGCAGGCACTCGACCGTCGACGCTTCATGGGGATCGCCAGGGCGCAGCGTCTTGGGCCCTTGCGGGTCGTCCTTTTGCGAACGGGGCGACGACATGGACCACTTATCGGTGCCAAGGGGGGGACTTGTCCGCAGCTGCGCCGACGAACCACTAGATAGAACACCCAGCCGGCCGGGGGCGGTCAGACTCGGCGTCCGTCAGGGGTGTGCGGCCCCGGGGACACCACAACAGGCCACAAACCCGGGGTCAGGCTGGTCCGGCGAGCTGACTTCGCACCCCGCACAGGCGGTCCTGAAATCGGAATCGTGTCGGCGGTTCCCTGGATGCCCGATGATGAACCGTCGATTTCCCCATTGATGTCGAGCAGCTCGTAGCGGCACAGGTGCCGGGTGGTCGGTACCTCGCGGTCGGCCACCGTAGACGTGCGACGGCTTGCCGGGCGGGCCGCTCATTGGGATCGAGCAGGATTCTCGCGTCACCCTGTGGAGGCAATGACGCTCACACGGCAGGGTCAAGTCGCGATCAACGGTACGGACACTCGGTGTGGCGTGTGCGGCCGGCGGTCCGGAGAGGCTCGACCGCGTCGGTCATCCTGAATGGTCGCGCGGTTCCTGGTGGGTTGATCGAACCACCGCCTCCGCGGTAGGGAACACGGATCGCGGGGCCTGCGCGGTTGCGAGGATTCGGGGCGGAGAGAGACAGCCGTGACGACAGACCTACCACGCGTCGATCTGAGCTACCGCCCAGCGCGAGTGATCGCGTTGCTGGGACTCACGGCCACGGCCCTGCTGTCGATCACCGAGGCGCAGTTGCTCTGGGACGGCCCAGCGCCTGTGCTGTTGACTGGCGTCGCCGCCAGCGCCGTCCTGTGGCTGCTGATGTGCGCCAACGTCGTTCACCGCATGCGGGCCCGAAGGTTGGCCCTTGAGCTGAAGTCACCGGGGAACGGCGGCGAGGCAGCGTCGCCAAGTTCAGCGGCCGAGATGCCGCACGTCGCGTCAACTGCCGGCCACAAGCACGTCACGACTTGGGTCACCATGCCGCTAGGAATTGTGACGACGGCGATGATCTGGGAGCCCGCCACGTCTCCCTGGCCCGGCCACACTGAGCTGTTGTGGATCGGCGCGGCCGTCACCATCGTCACCTGGTTGCTGGTCGTCGCAAACGCCGTGAACCGCACCGAGGCAACCGATCTCGCGGTGCGTTGCAAGTCGATGCGCAAGCTCGATGAACTGAAGCTCGCGGTGCTGGAGCCCAACGAACCCAAGGACCCCTCGATCATCGATCTGGCTTACGTCCCGGCGTGGCTCATCCTCCTGCTGGGATTGGTTGCCACCGCGATGCTCTGGCACACCGAGACGCTCATTTGGAACACCAGGACCCCGTTGCTGTTGGTTGGCGCCGCCGTCAGCGCCGTTCTGTGGTTGATGGTCGTCGCCAACGCGCTGAACCGGGCCAGGGCCCGCAAGCTCGACGACGAGCTTGGTTCCTTGCGCGAAAGCGAGGCACTTGCCCTGGGAACGCTGGAGTCGGTGGAGGTGTTGATCTCGGCGTGCCTTCCCGACGGAAGCCGGACGCGGTTCAATTCGCGTTACCTGGACTTCACGGGCAAGACGAAGCAGGAGTTGGCGGAACGCGGCTGGCTGGAATGCGTGCATCCGGATGACCGCCAACAGTGTCTCGACACGATCGTGACCCAAGCCGGGCGCGCCGGCGAGGCACGCCAAATCGAGTACTGCATGCTGGGGGGCGATGGCGAGCACCGCTGGGTCCGTGAGTTCCTCGTGCCGCGCTACGACGGCGACGGGATGCTCCTGGAATACATTGCCACCGCAATTGACATCACGGCCCAGGTCCAAAACGACACCAAGCAGGATGAGGCCATGGGCAGGTTGCGGGAGGACGCCAGACGGATGAAGTCCGAAGTCTCCAAACTGACGCGCTCCCGCGACCGGCTCCAGAGCAAGGCCGAGGAGGCCCAGGCCTCCGCCCGCCAGGCCGGCCAACGGCTCGCCACCGCCCGCAGCCAGCTCACCGAGGCCAAGGCTGATCTCAAGACGGCGCAGGCCGAACTGCAACGCACCAAGGCTGAGAACAACCGCCTCGCCAAGTCATGCCAGAAGCTCCAGGACGTAGCCAGCTCATTGGAAGCAAAGGAGCAGGATCTTCGCGATCAGATCGCACGAGACGCGAAGCAGCTCGGGAAGGCCGAAGTTGACCTGAAAGCCGCGCTGGTGGAACAACAGCGCACCAAGGCAGAGCACAGCCGCCTCAGCAAGTCATTCGACAAACTTCAGGACGTGATCAGCTCGTTGGAATCCAACGAGCAGGAGCTTCGCAACCAGATCGCCCGTAACCTCAAGCAACACGAGAAGGCGAAGGAAGCCGGGGACGAGGCCCGCCAGAAGGCCTCACAGCACCGAGCCAAGAGCAATCGACTGACGACTCGCTGTAAAGAGCTCGAAGACGAGCTCGCCGACGTCCAGGCCAAGCACGCCGAGGCGCTCACCGCCGCCGCCGACCTCACGGCGCAGGCGCGCCAGGCCAAGGAAGCGGCGGGACGCGCCGAGTCGTCGGCCAAGTCTGCCGCCGGAAAGGTCGAGGCCGGATTGGCCAAGGAAATCCGCACTCAGCTGAATGGTGTCATGAATATGACGGAGCTGCTGGCCAACAGCGCTCTGGACGAGGCGCAGCGCAACCAGCTGGAAAACGCACAAGCGTCCGCAGAAGCGATGGCCACACTCATCGACCAGGCGCTTGGCCGCACCAGTCACTCGCAGGCAAACAAACCCAAGATCCGGCCTTTCGACCTCGGCGCGGTGGCCAACGGCGTTCGAGACCTGTTGCTGGACTCCGCCCGTCAGCGCGGGGTCACCATCTCCTGTGCCGTTGACGACGATGTCCCATCTCCGGTCAACGGCGATCCCGTGCAGCTCCGCGAGGTCCTGATGTACCTGATGAACTCGGCGACCCGGCTCGTCGATGACGGCGAGGTCCGGCTGCGGATATCCCAGGAGGGCTCCACCGTCACACACGTCACGACCCAATTTGAAATTAGCCACGGCAGCGCCCGGGTGGCGGCCGACGAAATGGAAGCAATGTTCTCGATGAAGACGCTTCCGTCGGACATCAGACCCGGCGAAGCGGTCCCCAGCCAATACCAGGCCGCCGTCGCCTGGCAGCTTATTTCACAAATGCAGGGGGAGTTCGCGTTCGAACTTCCGGATCAGGGCGGGTTCAGGATCTGGTTCACGATCACGCTGGCCAAGCAAGCCGTTCGCCAGGATGCCTTGCAACCCGGACGCACCGCGCGGCCCGGCAAACCTCGACTGCCGCAGGAGATGCTGAGGTGCAACTTCGGCGAGGTGGTCGAACTTGGAGCCGAGGAATTGCGCGTCAACTGTACCAAGGATCTCAAAGGCACCGTCAAGGTCGAACTACTCGAACTCGACCAGCCGCTGAAGTTACAGGCGGAGGTGGCCTGGTCGAAGCGCTTGGGGCCGCGCAGGTTCGACGTCGGCCTGCGATTCATCAACGTCACGCCGCAGCAGAGCCGCCAGATCATGGAGGTCGCAATGGAGCATCGCCGACGCATGGTCCTGCCCCTGGAATAACGTCAGGTCCAGGTGAGCATCACAGCGACCACGCCGTCGATGCGGCCGATGTGACGCTGCGGTCGGGGGCGTGGCCGGGGGGTGAATGCGTCGAACCGCGCTGCCTTCCTCCGGCTGAGACCGGTGCCCCGGCCGATCCCGGCTGGGGATTTTCTTTCGGCCGCGCCTGAACCACCGGTATCCTCGACCTGCTGACGCTGCTGGCCAACTGGGGACCGTGCGCACGAGTGCTGGGCAGCGTTCGGCCGGGCCGCACGTCGCGGCCTTCGAACCTTGAACTCAACTACAATGCTGTGTGTCCGGTTCGGCGCGCCGTCGCGCGGCCCGCAGCTGAGCTCCATCCGTTGGCTGGCAAACCATGAAGGCGATTCCTTATCGTACGAAGTTCTGCGTAGCGCTTCTGGCAATTCTTGGCTGGCTGTTCATCGCCAGGACCCTGTTGCGGCTCGTTCCGGTTACAGTGAGTCAGGACGCGCTGATTCGAGGGGAGAATCCTTTGTGTTGGTGGCCGCTAGTGTCCGGTGCGGCGCTGGCGCTCGGCCCCAGTTTGCTCATTGCCACCATTGCAGTTCCTCTGGTTCGCCAAAATCTGCGGGCCAAGCGCGGCCGGTGCCTTCCTTGCGGCTACGACCTGCGCGGCGACTTGGCACGAGGCTGCCCCGAGTGCGGCTGGCGGCGCGAGCCAGCCTCGTAGAATGTCACCGTGAAACGCCGCCTGTGCACGCTCGCGTTGTTCCTGCCGCTCGATACGGTGTTCACCGTATGACCGACTGGCCAGTCTATGGGGTGTTGTGTGCGCGCGGCACCGGCGGGCTTGCCTCGACCGTTCAATGCGCCAAAGGTAGTCCGTGAGTCCTCTCAGCCTGGCCATCAACACCATCACCAAAGCGATCACGTCCTTCCACCCCAGGTCGATGCCGCGTCTAAGTCGATGGCACTACCGGCGCGAACTGGCGGTGTGGTCGTTGCTGCCCGTGGCCCTGGGGGCGGTCGAGGGCGGCGTGACCGGCGTCCTGGCCAAGAACGCGTTTGAGGGGACCGTGGGTCCGGCCGCCTTGAGCTTGGCGGTGGCTGTCCTGCAGGGCGCTCCCGCCCTGGCCAATGTCGTCAGCTTTCTGTGGGCGGCGCTGGGCCACGGCCGGCACAAGATCCGACTCATTGCATCGCTACAGCTCTTGATGGTCCTGATGGTGGCGTTGATCGCGCTGGCGCCGCGCACCGGGGCGGGTCTCCTGATTCTCGTCGTCGGCGCCGTTGGGGCGCGGATGGCCTGGGCGGGGGTAGTGACGCTGCGCTCTACCGTGTGGCGGGCCAACTACCCGCGCCACGCACGAGCAACCCTCGCGGGCAAGCTCGCCACGGTCCAGGCGATTCTGATGGCGGCCACCGCGTACGCCATCGGATGGGCCATGAGCTTCAACCCCGAAGCCTTCCGCATCATGTATCCGGCGGCGGCGGGCATCGGTCTGATTGGAGTGCTGGTCTACAGCGGCATGCGGATGCGCGGTCACCGCGCCGTGATCCGAGCCGAACTGGACGCAAAAGAATCGAGCGGCTCACTCTTCAATCCGCTGCAATGGCGAGCATTGCTGCTGGCCGACGCCAAGTTCCGGCGATACATGACCTGCATGTTCGTCTTCGGCGCCGGCAACCTCATGGTGGGCGCGCCGTTGATCATCATGCTCAAGGATCGATTCCAGTTCAATGAAGCAAAGTCCGTGGCGATCATGACCACGATCCCACTTCTGCTCATGCCGTTGAGCATCCCGATGTGGTCTCGACTCCTTGACCGTGTGCATGTCCTTCAATTTCGGGCCGTTCACAGTTGGACGTTCGTCGGTGCCACCGCCACCGTGCTCATCGCAGCGCTGACGATGCAGCCCTGGCTGCTCTTCCTGGCAGCAACGTTCAAGGGGATCGCATACGGCGGCGGGGTGCTGGCGTGGAACCTGGGACACCACGACTTCGCGCCCGTCGAGAAGGCTTCGCAATACATGGGCGTACACGTCACCCTCACCGGCATCCGGGGGCTACTGGCCCCGATCGTCGGGGTGAGCGTGTATGAGGCGTTGGAATGGCTCGAGCCAGGCGCGGGCGCGTGGGTGTTTGCGATATGCCTGAGCTTGACCCTTATCGGGGCGGTGTGGTTCGTGCTGATGCGACGGACGTTGACCGGTCGCGGCGGCAATGCCGATTTCGAGGCTGGCCCACCCGTGCAGCCTCCTGCGGCCGCTTGAGCCGCGGTGCGGTCACCTCAATTCCGGTCATAATGGACGTCTCACAATCCCCACGGGAGATTCTCCATGTTGCATTACCTCGCTCATCTCATCGCACTGTCAGCAGCGGCATCGTTCTTGATCGGTTGCCAGTCACAGATCGATCCAGCCCCGATGGGTAGTCAACAAGAAGCGTCGCCCGAGACCGCGGCCCAACAGTATCGGGAGGTCATTGTCGATGCCGCATGTGGCCAGTGCCAGTTCGGTCTGCCGGGATCGGATTGCGACCTCGCCGTCCGAATCGACGGAGTGTCGTACTTCGTTGATGGCACTGGGATCGACGACCATGGCGACGCGCATTCCTCGGATGGATTTTGCAATGCGGTACAGCCTGCACGTGTGAGTGGTCAAGTCCAAGAGGGCCGCTTCGTGGCCACGCACTTCGAGGTGCTGCCTGGCACAAGCGAGTGATGAGCATGGCCGGCGGCGGCGGTGTGACGAACCTCATCGAACCGCTGGCCAACTGGGGACCATGCACGTGAGCGAAACGTCGAAACGCCGAAAGGTCAAAGCGCCGACACACATAGCGCGCAAGTCATCGCGATCGGCTTGCACCATCGGCCCATTGTCATTTCGGCGCCTGGGCCGCCGGCGGATGCGTGTGACGAGGGGGGCTCTCGCCCGGCGGGAGCTGCCAGCGTGCGGAGGGTCGCTGGCGGCGTCAATGTGCTGCGGCTCCTTTTGCCCTAAAGGCCGCGGAAGGTAAGGTCCACCAATTCGCCGGGGCGAAGAGTGAGCCCGGTCGGCATAGCGATACGCACCGGCAATCCCCACTCCAAGACGTTGGGATTGCGAAGCTGATGGAGTGGCACCGGCTCGATCTGCGCCCCGACGTGGTTAACCCACGTCCGTACCATCTTTCGATCTGTCGAGCGGACCGCCACATCGACCGCCATTCCGACTGTCGGCTCGAGGCGCCGGTGCTGGCGGAGGTACGCGACGATGTCCCGGCCGTGTTCATCCGCAATGCTCAGGATGGGGTCACCGGCGCGCACAGCCTGGCCGGGTCGGAAATACACGGCACTGATCGTTCCACGGATGGGAGAGCGAATCTCAAGCGACTCGACGTGAATCTCCAGCTCGCGGATTCTGGCCTCCTGGGTGGAGATCTCCGAGCGGATCGGCTCCAGGAACGCTTCCAGATAGGCCGGTGGAGGCGTCGGCTGAGCCTTGATCCGCTCGGCGGCGTCGGCCATCTGCGCCTCTGCTTCGGCCAGGGCTTGCCGGTTGGCGTCAATGCGCTGCTCAACCTCGTCGCGCTGTAGCTGCATGGTGACCAGGCGGAACTGCGTCTCCGCCCCCCGGCCATGCGCCCTTCGCATCGCCTGGTACTCCTCATCGAGACGGCGCAGCTCGATGCGGTCGGTTTCGAGTTGCGTCTTGCGGTCGAGGATATCCAGGCGGAGGCGTTCGCTATCGACGGCCAGACGCCGGGCCTCATCCATGTGGTCGTGCTGGCGATCCGCCTGCATCTGGCGCACGCGGGCTTCGGCTGCGGCAAGCTCGTGCTCGATGCGAAACAGATCGGTTCGCAGCGTCGCCAGCGACGCCAACGCCGGGCGGTCGTCGAGCTTGGCAATGACTTCGCCAGCCATGACGACATCGAAGGGCTCCAACTGTCGTCCCGGCAACGGGGTAAGCACACCGTCCATCTGGCTGGCTGTGTTGATTCGGACGGCCTGGACTTCGCCCACGACATTCGGCAGGCCGGCGTGCCCACTCCACAGCCAGACCGTCAGCGATGCGGTCCCCGCGAACAGCAAGCCGGGCAGCACCTGAGTACGAATCCGGCGCCACCGCTGAGACCAGGGTGTTCGAATGTGAGCTGCACCCGCCATACGCTAAAGCTCCGACTCGTCTTCGCGCTGGTAAAGCGACGCGTCTGCGACGCCGTCCGTGGCGCGCACTTCTGAGAGCACTTCACCGCTGCGAGACGGATCCCGCAACAGCAGACGGTAGGACATCTCCACCCCCGCGTCGGTTGCGCTGCGCTGGCTGGCCAGCTCCACCCGTGTACTGTGACGACGCAGCAGCGGGCGCAGAAGCCTCATCGCATCGCCCTCGCCCGTCCAGTGCAGCGAAAGGATCACGTCATAGCGATGCCGAGCGCCGAACGACACCAGGCGAAGGTACAGAAAAATTGCACTGACGAAGACGCACCCCAGCAGTGCGGTGCTGAACCGCGTGGTGCCCACCGCCATGCCCAAGACCATGACCCACAGAATGAAGGTGGTGTCGCGCGTGTCCTTGAGCACGTTGCGGAACCGAACAACGGCGAACACCGCCAGCAGACCGAACGCGATGAAAATGTTTCCCGCCATCAGCAGCATCAGCAGTGACACGATGACCGGGATGCCAACCAGCGAACCGACGAACACGCGGGAATAGGACAGCCCCGTGTGCGTCCACATGTAGATCCAAGCCGCGATATGCCCGAGGCAGAACGACAGGAGCATCGCCAGGAGCACCGTCTCCGGCTCAGGTGTCCCTGCTGCAGAATCACCGCGCCAAAACATCTCCATCCAACTGTTCATACCTCGACCCCCTGATTCTGAGGCATCAACCGAAACTCCCGCGTCCGTAACGAACGCACGCAGGTCACGTACTTGGGCATGCGGCACCGCTCCAGATTGAAGATCTGAACCATGTCGCTCATCCAACTCGGGAAGCGATTGCTGAATTTCAACTCCAGAATAACGCCACCGAGCCGGGGATGGAACCCGCCGTTGGGATTTGCCGGCGCCAGCCCGCGCTCGTATTTGCTGGCCGAAAGCTGTCGATCGAAGTTCAGGCGCACGCTGTTGCCGATCGCAGGGATATAGGCCTCGCGGGTATAGGTCACAAAGACTTGTCCGTGTGCTTGAATCGCGCTGCGCAGGTCGCAGAAACGGTGCAGGGCGCGGAGACCCTCGGCATTCCCATTCGCGAGGTCTGTTTGTTTGGGCCGATGACCGGCCAGCAGCCCCGGGATCGACGACCGCCGGACCGCAGCACGCTCCTTGAGAACGACGTTGTCCGCCCGGCGCTTGATCTCGAAGTAGGCGGGGCTTTGCGGTGAGTCGTCATAGAAGCGGATGCGGAGCTTGAAGCGGTTCCTCACGCCGTCCAGCGTGGCCCGGCACAAGGTCAGGTCCGCACTGTCCAGGTAGAGGCTGCAGACCGTGTACGCACAATGCTGCTGGGGCTCGCCGTACCCATCGGGCTCCAGGTACCGGCGAGCGAAGTCTCGAACCGCGCCGGCACACCGCTCACTGATGATGTACTTCAGCTCAAACCGGCTGGCCTGAATCTGATGACGCAAACCCATCGAAGGCTACCCCCGCTCCAGTTGCGAAATGCGAGAGCCCATAGCAAGTCCTCCACAGCGTGGCCTGCTCGCCGCCTGGCGCGCTCAACGCACCGCGCGGCGGGTGGTTCCCGCAGCCGGCTCTCTCTTCTGTACTGGGTTGGGTCGGCACCGAGGCGCAGATGCCAACTCCGGCCCCGGACCTGACAAGTCAGTCTACCCCTCCCATCAGCTTCTGCAAGGGGTTATCCACTCCTTCTTGCCCCAAAGTTGCGTTACCGGGCCAACCCGGGCCTATAACCACCGCGCCAGCATCATTTACCGTGACATTTTCCCTTGCAACCGGCTGAACTCCTGTTAGACTAGGGGGTTGCCCCGCGGAGCTTGGCACCGCCATATCCGTGGGTGGGCACGTAGTCTGGGGTCTGGTGGGTTTGTTTGGGTTCTGAAAGGGAATGTCGCGCTGGGAGGTTGACTGGGCACCGGTTCGGGGGCGACCGCCCGCACATCTCCCTTGTTCCCCGACCGGGGGCACGACAGCGGAAAAGGAGGCTGAAGAAATGCAACCATCGCGTCTGTGGAACCGAAGTATCGCCGCCGCCGCGGCTGCCGTCATCACGCTCGGGGTGTCTGGGCCCGCAACGGCCGCCATCCATGATGTGATTGTCAGTGATTTCGCATTTGTTCCGGACCACGTTGACGTTGAACCCGGCGACACCGTGCGCTGGATCTGGGCAAGTGGCGTCCACACCGTCACCTCCGGTGATCCTTGTGTGGCCGACGGTCTGTTCAATGCGCCGCTGGACGCCGCGAATCCGGTCTTCACCTACGTGGTCCAGAGCAACTTCATTGGGGTGATCCCGTATTTCAGTATCCCGCACTGCGGCGCGGGGATGACCGCTGTAATTCGGGTGGACCACCTGGATTGGCCGGCGGTCTTCGATCCTCTGCAACTGTTGACGGTCAACCTGACGATCAATCCAACTGACTGGGACACGATTCGCAGCGACCTGACCTTCTCAATTGAAGTCCCAGCCCTGTTCTGGCAGGATGGCGACAAACCGATCGATGTCAACGTTCGCCGCAAATCATCGGATGCCCTGCCGTCGGAACTCGACCCCCAAAAGGTGAGCTTGAAGATCGACATCAACGATCTCGTGCCCGGGCAAAAGTGGCATCAGCTCACCAAAGTCAGCCTGGAGAATGGAGACGACGTAGACGTTCTCGCAGAAGCGTTGGCCTGGAACCTCCATCGGGCGGCCTCCGGTCCGGAAGGCTACGGGTACGACGCGGCGTACGCCTCATGGGTTCGGGTCAAGGTCAACGGAGCGTATGTCGGGCTTTATGTCAATGTGGAGCAACGCGACAAGCAGTTCCTCAGGAACCGCGGGCTCTTCACGGCGGACGAGACCTGGCTGTACAAGCTGAGATCTCCCGATGTGGTTGACCTGAAGGTCGGTGTTCCGCACAGCCCGACATTGGGGACACTCTGTTATTCGCCGTTCAACGCTTTTGTGTTTCTGGGCGGGCAATTACAGGTGCAGGAATGCCCGACGCCGGATGACCCCACGCTCGCCGTCGATCTGCCCACCTACGTCAACGTGCAGGGACTCTTGTCCATGTGGGCGGTCAATGCATTTGTCGAGAATCCTGATTCGCTGTTCTCCAAGGGGCAAAACACCTTTTTTGCCGACTTGGCCCCTGTTCTGAGCGGAATCACGACCAACGAAACCCTTCCACTGGACGCGGTCGTCAGCTCGCTCAACCTCATCGGGGCGACGGTTGCCAACCTGGATGACGACCCGGATGACGCAGGCACGGACTGGGCCACGGCGACTTCAAACAATGTCAGCACGCGAGTCCACGCCGCTTTCCCGGATCCCGGCAGTTTCCTCATCAACGGGGGTGCGCTCCAGGAGTTCCGGGCATCGGTGCGCAAGAACGCCGCCTCCGGCACCGGCACGCCCGCGGCACGGATCGAATTGTGGCAAAGCGGGGAATTCGTGCGGGCGGGCCCCGACGTCGCAGTCACGGCGGGCTCGGCGTCCCAACAGGTCATTTCGTTCACGTGGAGTGCCGCTGAGATTGCCATCGTCTCGAATGTCGAGTGTCGGGTCGTTGGCTTGCGGAGCGGTGGCGCACCCTCCGTGCGCGCGTCCGTCGATGTCGGGGCTGTCGAGTGGAACGCGGAAATCGCGGTAAATGCGGAAATCGTTCAGAGGCTGTATTTCCCCTGGGACCTTGACTCGGTCCTCTCGGATCCTCTATTCAACATCTATACCGGAGGGCCCGGGACGGCATACCAGACGATTATCCTGGGCAACCCGACGTTGCGAGCCCAGTACAACCAGATCTTCAACGACCTCCTGTGCGGCCCGCTCTCGGAAGTCGAGATCATCGCCCTTATGGACGCCTTCGAGCCGGTGATTACCCAGGCGTTGATCGACGACCCGAATAACCAAATCGGGGGCGCCGTGGATATCGTGACCCGCTTCAACGAGATTCGGACCTTGATGTCGCAGCGCGTTCTCAATGTCGCCGGCCAGATCGAAGGCTTCGACGGCTGCGTTGCCTGTCCGGACATCGATGGTGATGGCGTCTGTAGTGACGTGGACAACTGCCCGACCGTAGCGAACCCCCTTCAGACGGATACGGATCTGGACGGTGTCGGGGATGCGTGTGACAACTGTCCGACCGTAGCGAACCCCCTTCAGACCGATACGGATGGGGATGGGCTCGGGGATGCATGTGACGCGTGTCCGAACGATTCGTTGAACGATGTGGATGGGGACGGCGTCTGTGGTGACGTGGACAACTGTCCGACCGTAGCGAACCCGCTTCAGACCGACACGGATGGGGATGGGCTCGGGGATGCGTGTGACGCGTGTCCGAACGATGCATTGAACGACATCGATGGGGACGGCGTCTGTGGTGACGTGGACAACTGCCCGACCGTAGCCAACCCCCTTCAGACCGATACGGATGGGGATGGGCTCGGGGACGCGTGTGACGCGTGTCCGAACGATGCATTGAACGACATCGATGGGGACGGGGTCTGTGGTGACGTGGACAACTGTCCGGCCGTAGCGAACCCCCTTCAGACCGACAAGGATGCGGATGGCCTCGGCGATGCCTGCGATGCCTTTCCGAACGATCCCGACAACGACATCGACGGTGATGGCATCGGTGGTGACGTGGACAACTGCCCGACCGTGGCGAACCCGCTTCAGACCGATACGGATGGGGATGGGCTCGGGGACGCGTGTGACGCGTGTCCGAACGATGCATTGAACGACATCGATGGTGATGGCGTCTGTGGTGACGTGGACAACTGTCCAGATGTGGCGAACCCGCTGCAGACGGATACGGATCTGGACGGTCTCGGGGATGCGTGTGACAACTGTCCGGCGGTGGCGAACCCGCTTCAGACGGATACGGATCTGGACGGTCTCGGGGATGCATGCGATGCCTGTCCGAACGATGCATTGAACGACATCGATGGCGATGGCGTCTGCGGGGACGTGGACAACTGTCCGCTGACCACCAATGCGGATCAGACTGATACTGACGCCGACGGCCTCGGCGATGCCTGCGATGCCTGTCCGAACGATCCCGACAACGACATCGACGGTGATGCCGTCTGTGGTGACGTGGACAACTGCCCCAACGACTTCAATCCGGGCCAAGAGGATGCCGACGGCGACGGCCTCGGCGATGCCTGCGAGGCCTGTCCGAACGATCCCGACAACGACATCGACGGTGATGGCGTCTGTGGTGACGTGGACAACTGTCCGACCGTAGCGAACCCGCTTCAGACGGATACGGATCTGGACGGTCTCGGGGATGCGTGTGACAACTGTCCGGCGGTGGCGAACCCGCTTCAGACCGATACGGATTTGGACGGCCTCGGGGATGCCTGCGATGCCTGTCCGAACGATCCCGACAACGACATCGATGGGGATGGCGTCTGTGGTGACGTGGACAACTGCCCGAGTGTCGCCAATCCGTTCCAGGATGACGCCGATGTCGACGGGGTCGGCGACGCCTGCGACAACTGCCCCATCGACTTCAATCCGGGCCAAGTGGATACTGACGGCGACGGGCTAGGCGATGCATGCGACTCCCCAGTCGACTTCACCGGCCCGCTCGGTGTGCCCGATGGATGCGTTGACGCGTTTGACCTCGCGGCTTTGCTCGGGGCGTGGTGTTCCGACTTCGTCCCCGGGGTGCCGCCGGACCCGCCGTGTGAGAGTTGCCTGCCGGCGAATCTCTTCGCGGACATCACCGGTGCGGCCAATGTGCCTGACGGGTGTGTGGATGCGTTCGACCTGGGGAGGCTGCTGGCCGATTGGTGCTCCGTCGCCGGCGGCAACCCCTGCGGCACCTGCTTCGCGCCGTAAGCGACGGGCCACCGCCTAGCGCGTGAACCCCCCGGCCTCATCCGGCCGGGGGTTTTCTTTCGGCCGCGCCCGAACCGTTGCCATCCTCGACCTGCTCGCCCGCCGCGGTGGGCTCTCCAACTGGGGCCCGTGCCCGTAGACGTTTAGCCCCGCCGGCCACGGCGGGGCGATCGTCAACGGACGATCGTCGGCGCGTCGGCGCCTCCAGCGCCGCGTCCTGAGCGATCGGGTATCTTCCAAACACAATCAGTCGTCCTGCTCGTTCGAGTTCACTTCATCGGGCAGCTTCGCGCGCCACTGGGCCGCCTCGTCCGCCCTCCCCCAAGCCTCGTACAGCTCGACAAGGACCCTGATCACGTCGGCCGTTCGGTCCTCAATCGCGAGGAGCATCGTTTCGGCGTCCTCGTACCGGCGCAGCTTCGAAAGGCACTCGGCGTGGTGCAGAACGATCTCCGCCAGCCACGGTCGCCCGAGGAGCAACTCCGGATCGCGGTAGGCCGACTCGATCTCCTCGAAGAGGGCCAGTGCATCATCGAGCCGGCCGAGGTCGCGCTGGGCACAGGCGAGCGTGTCGATCGCGTTCACCATGCTCTGGTCCGGGATCGCACGGGCGCGCCGGTAACCGGCGACCGCCTTGAGCGCCAGCGCCTCGGCCGCTTCGTACGATCCCTGTTGCCAGAGCGACCACGCCACCTCGTTCAGCGCTTTGCGCTCCCTCGAATCGTCAGGGCTCAGCTCGTCCAGGGCGATTTGAAACGCCTGGCCCGCGCGTTCATCCGCCTCGTCGCTCTTTCCGCTCATCCTGAGAACGACGCTGAATCGAGCCTGTTCCTGGGACCTGTACCAGCTCGGCACGGGCGCCTGTTCGAAAATCTGCTCCAGGAGACGGTATTGTTCTTCGGCCTCGCCGAGCTGGTCGGCACGGTACAGGGCGTAGGCGAACCGACCGACGACCTCGGCGGTCGCCGTGTTGTAGAGGCCGTTCGACGCCACGTAATTCTCGACGATCCGCCGCCAGAGATTGGCCGCCTCGGTGTAACGGCCTCGCCGAGACTCCATGTGGGCCCATGAGAACAGCACGCCGGAACCGAGCGTAGTCTTCTCGCCCTTATACTCGACGTCCCACTTGTGCGCCAGCTGGAAGTAGCGCTGGGCCTCGTCCCACCGCTCGCGCCGGGTCGCGACGGAACCACGAGCCTGGACGAGGTAGGGCCTGACCGGGTGCCGGCCGCCCGCCGTCGCCTGCAGCTCCTGCTCCGCGGCATCGAGCCATCGTTGGGCTTCGTCGAGCCGGCCGAGCCCGCAGAGCGCGTTTCCGAGATAGGTTTTGGCGGCGAAACCGGCGAAGTCGAGCGACCGCTCGCTGGACTCCACGATCTGAACCATCCGGCGGCAGACGTCCGCCGCCTCTACGAGGCGCACGTCGTTATTTAGGATGAACGCCAGGATGACCATGGCGCGCAGCGTTCGCTCATCGGGCGGTTCGGGCATCTGTGCATACCCGGCCAGCGCTTCCCGCACGAGTTGCTCGGCCCGCGGTCGCTGATCGAAGAAGAGATTGAGTGTTGTGGCCAGGGCCACCTTGCACTCGAGCGTGTCCGGGTGCTCATCGCCGAAGAGTTCCCGCCGCATCTGGAGCGCCCGTTCGAGATGTCTCCTGCTGTCGACGATGTTCCCGCTCAGGAAGAGGCCCATCCCGCCCCGATACCGGAAGGTCGCTTCGAGCGCCGGGTCGGAGATCGGCTTCGGTGTCGCATCGAGCCGATCGAGGGCATCGGTGAGCACATCGATGAGCTTCACGTTGAGCCCGATGTCGGCCGGGGTGATCGCGCGATTCTCGGCGCTGAGGTAGTCACTTCGAAGCAGAATCGACTCGAGGAAGTCGTTGGTCTGCGCCGCCTGCGCTGCCTCGCGACTGATGCGGACCGCCTGCGTCGAGATCACGACGAGTGCGACGACGAGTATCCCCATGGCCCCGGCAACTCCGCCGACGAGCCCTCGGTTCCGGCGCGCGAACTTCCGCAACTGGTACAACGTGCTTGCCGGCCTCGCCACGATCGGCTCGTCGCTCAGGTATCGCCGGATGTCCGCGGCCAGCTCCGCGGCCGACTGGTAGCGCCGGTCGCGGTCCTTTTCCAGGGCCTTGGTCACAATCGTCCGCTGCACATGCAGTTGCCGAACCTCCAGTCGCGGCACGTTTTGACGGGGCACGACATGGATGTGGCCGTTAGCGTAGTATCGTGATCGGCCCAGCGAATAGAACCACTTCGACCACACCGCAAGTGTATCGGATGTCGCCTCGTACAGAATACCTTCCACACTCGTGACATCCCGAACCGTGATGCCTCCGACATCCACGTCTTGCGACGGCGAGAGGTACACGCGGACGTCGCGACCTGTGTCGGGAACTGCGGATTCCACCGTAACGTAGGTGTAACAGCCCGTAAGACCCCACAGCACAATTGCTGAGAACAAACGCTTCATGCAGTCACAGCCTCCTGATCAAGAGTCCGATTGCTCCTACGGTGCATCGTCACGTCCCGGGTTGGCCGAGGACCCGTTGGGGCACCAGGTTGAGATAGGACGTCCCTGACTGACCGTCTCCCAGTTCGCCGACCTCCCCACTGCCCCAACAATACGTGTCACCGCCATTCGTGATTCCACACACGTGGTTGACCCCGGGTGTCAGCGTCTCAAACCGAAGATCCGAGATGCCATCACCGTCGGCGTCGGGGTGCTGCATCGGAACTGGCTCAAAGGCACAGCCAACCTGGCTGGTAATTTGCCCTATCTCGTTTACATCGGTACAGAGCAGAGCGGATGCACCCGCGTGCTGCCCCAGTGCATTCGACCCCCAGCAGTACCCCAGTCCCGTAACGGTGATCGCGCACGAGAAGCTGCCGTTGGCGACGACTTGGCTGAAGACGAGGTTTCCCACCACTTCGGTCGCGGTCAAGGGATTGCCACCGCTTCCCGTACCCGCCTGGCCTGAATCGTTCAGACCCCAACAGAGCACGATTCCCTGCGCATCACGCGCACAGGTGTGCTGATCGCCAGCGACGACCCCGGTCAGCGTCAG
>JADFFQ010000030.1 GCA_022568135.1 Planctomycetota bacterium
CCTTCCCGTCGCGGAGGTGCTCGGCGCGCTGGAGACGGCGGACCGATCCGAATCCAAACCGAGCCGGGAAATCCTGATGCTTTACACGAAGCTGGCGCGCCTTGCGGTGCCGGGTGGTGACGAGAACACTCGGATCACGCAGACCTTGCAGCACTGGCAAGATGCCGGGACGGTGAGCGAAGATGTCAGCGAGTCGCTGCAGGCCGCGCTCAACGAGGTCCTTCATACAAAAGCTCAGAAGGACTTCAGTCCCGAAGCATACCAGGCGCAACTCGCCAAGCTCACAACAGACAGTGGATCAACGGCCTCTGCGACGCAAGACCACGCATCCTTTCATCCCAATCACGTGCAGGCCCACGCCGTCCTGGTCGCAGTGCAGCTCGCGCGGGGATTCACCGGCGGCCGAACTGATTGCGTCGGGGTCCTCGGATACCTCTCTGACATGACGCCCGATCTGCTCCAGCGCGGGCGGGCGGACCTCGTCCTGGAGTCCGCACGCGTGGCACAGCATCTGGTGACTTCTCTGGAGGATTGTGAGAGTCGAAAGGCGGCGAAGGTGTTTCTCGAAGGATTCCAGGGATCGGAACGAATCGATTGCATTCTCCGATGCGCCGTCGGCGCCGACCGCGTCAACCGCGACGCCCTGGCGCTCTTGCACCTTGGTGAAGCGCCGGCGAAGCGCCGGATGATCGCAGCGCTGACCTCGGCGGCGCCTGATTGTGCAAAGGCCATCCTCCGAGAACTCGTCGACCCGGCAGACCGCCAACAGTGCTTCGAGGTCGCCCGCAATCTCGCCACTGCGGACCTCGAGTCGCTGAAGCGCTTGGTGCCGATGGTGCAGTCACTTCCTGGGGATCTGAGTGCACCCGTGTTGTGCGGCATGATGCATTTGCTGCTTGACCACCCTCGTGTCAAATACGCCGCTCGCGCGAGATGGCTCGCCGGAATCCTCTCCAAGATGGGTGACCAGCCGGATGTCCGACGAGCGTTGAGACGCTGGCGTTTTTCGTTGACTCGACTGCTTAGCGTCCTGGTCGACCGATCCGCGAAACATCGGGGGCCTTCGGATGCTTGACCTCATCGACCGGGCAATGTGTTCATTGCAAGCGGCGCTCTTTGGGCGGGAAGTGTATTCCCGCGAGCATCCGGCCGTCGCTGGGCACATGGAGTGTGCCCACGATCTTCTCACCAAGGCGTTCCATCAAATCGAGCAGGTGACGATTCTCGGCTTCGAGGATCGGGTCGTGTTCAAGAATGACAAGCTTCCGTCCAGTTCGACGCTGGCGGAAGGACTGTTTCGGCGACTGCACCATTGTGGGGTCGAGGCCGTATCCTTTCGTCGCGGCCTCGGCTGCGATGAGATTCGAGCGATGCTCGACCAATTGGAGGATGCAACCAAGCAGCCCCAGAAGATCAATGGGAGCGCCCACATTCGATTCGGGTGGATTGGCGGCACCGAACCACGCGGCGCAGCCGGCGAAGCCCTGCCCTTCAAGTCGGCGGGGAATCCGAGGCGTCAGGCCGGTGTGTTGCAGCATGTCTGGCGCGACATCCGAACGGGGAAGCCCGGGCAGGGTGAGCTGATGACCCTGGTGGCCGACATCTGCACCTCCGTGTCACTTTCACGAGGGATCACGATTCCGCTGGCCTCGTTGAAGACACACGACGAGTACACCTTCGTCCACACAATCAACGTGGCGCTGCTCAGCACTTCCTTGGCCGAGGAGGTCGGGATGCGCGGCGACGCCCTGCTTGATCTGACGGTGTCGGCTGTCCTACACGACATCGGAAAGCGCATGATCCCCAAGAGCGTGCTCAATAAGGCTGGCAAGTTGACGGACGATGAATGGAAGCTTGTCCAGCGCCATCCGGAAGACGGCGCCCGTCTGCTCTTCGGTGCCCCGGATATTCCGGCCGTTGCGCCAATCGTCGCGTTCGAGCATCACATGTATCCAGACGGCGGGTATCCCCGGGTCGCGGCCGGCTGGAAGATGCACCTGGCCAGCCGGATCGTTCAGGTTGCCGACGTTTTCGACGCCATGCGCACTGACCGCCCTTATCGCAAGGGGATGTCACTCCAAGAGGCGCTTGAGATCTTGCAGAAGGACGCCGGAACCCGCTATGAGCACGCGCTCCTCGACGCCTTCACCCGGCGCGTGGCCGGCAATACGCAGCGCGAGCTCCCAGAGGCCGCCAGCGATATCACCAGCATTCGTACGGCTTAAACCGGAAATCGCGCCGGGGGCATTACCAAGCCGGACCTGACGAGTCCGCCGCGGCGGACGAGGAAGGTCCGGGTCGCCGTAGGCGGACGAGGAAGGTCCGGATCGCCGGTGTCGGCAGGAGCAGCGGTCTCAGATGCCGGCCGGTCAGGATTCGTCACGAGGCGTGATCGATATGCCGTGCTCGATCTCATCGCTGGGAAACACAATGACGAGCTGCCCCGGTTCGACGCCCCCCAGCACCTGCGCCATCAGGCCATTCTGCCAGCCGATCTCGACCGGCCGCAGTAGCGCGCGATCGTTTTCCGCGACGAAGAGCGCCCAGCCTCCCTCCTTACGAAACAATGCGCTCGCCGGCGCCTGCACGATGTCGTCCGCCTCCCAGATCACCAACTTGGCCTCGACTCGGTAGCCGTCACCAAGCGATTCGCGGTCGCCCAGCGGAGTGATGAAATCGGCGATGACGTTGACGCGCTGCTCTTCGACGCCCAGCGCGGAGACCTTGGTGAACGCAGACGGCTCGACGAGACGCACGGTCGCCAGCAGCGGATAATCGCCGCCCCAACGGTCGATGATCACTTTAGCGCCGGGCGAAATCTTCACCGCGTCAGTTGACAGCACGTCAATGACGACTTCCAGATCGGTAGGATCGCCCAGCTCCATCAACGGCGCGCCCGGCTCGACCACGGTCATGCTTTCTCGGAGCACCCGAAGAACGCATCCGGAGATCGGCGATCGGATCTCAAAATGTTCGCTCTGCTCGTCGCCCCCGATCTGGGGCATCGTGTGCAGCAGAGCGCTTCGCGATAACTCAAGCTCGAACTCGGCGATCTCCTCAGCAAACGCCGCAGCTCGGCGTTCTTCGCGGGCGGTCTTCTTGAGCATCGCCTTCTCATCAATTTCGTAGGGCGATGCGCCGCCGCGATCGAACGCAGCCTGCGCCCGCGCGTGCTCGGCCTCGGCGAAATCGTAAGCGGCCTTCGCCTGC
Organism: Planctomycetota bacterium; assembly: GCA_022568135.1. GTDB lineage: Bacteria > Planctomycetota > Phycisphaerae > Phycisphaerales > SM1A02 > JADFFQ01. Next base: position 3,211 of record JADFFQ010000030.1, read on the forward strand.
TGAAGCTTCGCGTTCGCCCGGCTGACCGCAGCTTCGGCCGCCCGCACCCTCGCCTGGGCCTCGGCCCGCGCGCGTGCGTCGAGCAAGTGCGGAGCGGTCGGCTCGATGATTGCTACGATCGTCTGATTGGCTTCCACGACATCGCCGGGATTCAACTCGATTCGCTGCAACCGTCCGACCAACGGCGCTGAGACCACGTACCGCTCCTTGATTCGCGTCTTGCCGTCTTCATCGACACTCACGCGCATCGGGCCTCGCGTGACCTCGGCCAGATCGACGGGCACCGGCTCGGGCAGAAACGCATAGACCAGCACCGCGATTACGGCGAGTGCGAACGCAGCAAGGATGATTCTCCGAAGGACAACGCGCATGGCCGGGAAGTCAACTATTCATTGGTCTTGAGCACCGCGACGAGGTCGAGGCGATCAAGCATTCGTCTCACGATCAGGCCTGAGAATAGAGCCGCGATCATAACCACCGTGGCCGCAAAGGCGTATGTTGAGCGATCGACCACGAGCGGAATGCGAAACAATTCCGTGTCAAAGGCTGATGTGGTCAGGGCCGCCCAGCCGTAGCCCAGCAGCAGCCCTGCCGGAATGGAGATGAGCGTCAGCACCGCCAGCTCTCCAAGCTGGATCATCGAGATCTCCACGCGCGTGAAGCCGATCACGCGCAGCGTCGCCAGCTCACGGCTGCGCTCCGAAAGCGATATACGGGCGTTGTTGTACACCACGCCGAAGGCAATGATGACCGCGAAGATGACGTTGACGGTCTTCATCAACAACATGTTCTGGGCGATCGTGTTGCGAAAACTTTCCAGGGCCGCGGCCTTGACGGTCACGCCGGCGACCTGAGGCAGGTCCTTCAATTCCCGGTACAGCAAGTCCATCCGGTCCGGATCCGCGGAAATGAAGGCGCCGGTCACCCGGTCGCCCTCGCGCATCAGCCGATTCACAGCTCGTATATCCATATACGCAGACATGCCTGAGAAGTCTTCAACCAGTCCGCTGACCGGCACCTCTCGGACCGGGCGCGTCTCCTGGAGCACCTCTACCGTGACCGTGTCGCCGGGGCCGACGGCGAGCAGCTCCCCCAGCTTCCTGGAGAGCACAAGTCCCCGGCGGGGTAGGGGGATGACATCCTCGTTCATATCAATCACGCGATACAACTCGCCGTGTGAATCCAACCCCATGATACCGACGCGGCGCGCGCGATGGGCCGAACGCAGTCGGACGGATAGCGCGCGAAACGGCTCGCAATGCATGACGCCCGGAAGATGCCTGATCTGCGACATCGCGGCCGAGGAAGCCGACTCGACAAGCGAGACACTCAGATCATAGCGTTTGACGCGCTGGAACTCGAAATCCATCACGTAATCAATTGCATCCTCCATATAGTTGCCAAGCACGAGAATGGATGTTGCCAGCGCGATTCCCGCGCACGAGAGCAGTGATTTGACGGGTCGCCGTTCCAGGTAGCGCACGATCATGCGCATCGCCGGCGAAAGGAACCGCTGCAACCCGCCGCGCTCGAGGATCGTCGGCCGATACACCTCGGGTGCTTGGGGGCGCATGGCCTGTGCGGGCGGGAGCCGCATCGCCCGCCACACCGCGCCCAGCGTGCCGGCCACGGCCGAGGCGGTGCTGACAACCAGCGCCATGACCACGATCCACGCGTCGAGACCGTATTCAAAGACTGGAAACTGATAGAACTGCGTATAGAACTCGGTCAAGACCGATCCCATCCATGCTCCCACCGTCGTGCCGAGCGCCACCGCAATCAACATGATCGCGAGGATGAGCTTCATATAGTGCCAACCAATCTCGCGACGCGGATACCCAATCCCCTTGAGCACTGCGATCTGCTCGCGCTGCGTGTTGATCAGCCGAGAAATCACGACATTCAGAAGAAAGGCGGCGACGGCGAGGAATATCGTCGGCACCACCACCGCCGTAACGCGCATCTGCGTGATCTCGTTGGTGACGAACTTGTGAGAGAGTTGATCATCACGAACGTAGCTACCCAGCCCGCCGTAGGCTTCCGTCAGCTCATCGAGGTGGCGCAGGACCTGGGGCTCTGAGGCGTCGGACATGAGCGACAGCGACACATCGTTGAACGCGCCTTGCATGTCGAACGCAGCGGCTAGCTCGTCGTAGGCAATCCAAAACACGCCGAATCGGCGAGTATCCGGCAGAAGATCGCCGGGGCGGATCTGATAGATGTATTCCGGCGACAGCACGACCCCCACGATCCTCAGCTCTTGGCGCCGGCCGTTGAGGACTGCAGTGACCGAGTCGCCGGGTCCAAGCCGGTGCGCATCGGCAAATGATTCACTGACCACCACCTCGCGCCCTGAGCCCGGCTCAATGAACCGGCCGCGCCGAAGATACAGTGCATTCAATGCCCCGACGTGTTGATCGGGCAGTGAGATCAATCGTCCCTCGGCCGGTTCAGCCATGCCCGGCACGTCCAGGGTCACCTGCTGGACGATGCGGGTCTGCATCTGCGATACGCCGGGGATCTCGGCGATGCGCCGCGCCAGCGAGTTGGGCGCGCGCTTGAGGTGCGCAAAGACCTCCGCGAATCGATGGTGGTCGTAATAGGTATCCAGTGTCCGCTGCAGCGAATCGACCATGCTCAGCGCCATTACGAAGATGGCGATGCCGCACGCCATGACCAGACAGATGGCGAGCGCCTGCCCTTTCATGTGCAGGAGATCTCGCAGCATCTTGCGGTTCAGTGCGCTCATTGATGCTCACCACACCAAGTCGCAAGCCGGAATCCTGCGGGTATTGTGGCGCACATCGGAGATCAATCCGCCGGAGAGCATCAGGACCCGGTCGGCCATCTCGGCGATGATCGCGTTGTGGGTGATGACGGCGGTCGTTGTGCCGAGCTCCCGATTCGCCCGCTCGATCGCTTCAAGGACGACGATCCCGGTCTTGACATCGAGCGCGCCGGTCGGCTCATCACACAGCAGCACCTTCGGCCGCTTGGCAATCGCCCGGGCGATCGCAACCCGTTGCTGCTCACCTCCGGAGAGCTGTGATGGGAAGTGGTCCTTGCGATCAGAGAGATCGACCATCTCAAGCGCTTCGGCGGGTCGCATTGGGTCGGTCGATATCTCGGTCACCAGCGCGATGTTCTCCATCGCCGTCAGGCTCGGAATCAGGTTGTAGAACTGAAACACGAACCCGACGTGCTCGCGACGGAATTGAGTCAATGCGCGGTCGTCGTCCTTGGTCAGATCATGGCCGAAGTAACGCACGTGGCCTGCGGTCGGCACATCCAAGCCGCCGAGGATGTTGAGCAGCGTTGACTTTCCGCTGCCCGAGGGGCCGAGAAGAACGACGAACTCGCCCTCATAGAGATTGACATCGACGCCGCGCAGCGCATGCACGTCCACGTCGCCCACGTGATAGATCTTGGTGAGGCCGCGCGCCTCGAAGACAGCCGGAGCGTCGGCTGTAGCGGCCGCGGAATCTCGGACAGGCTGACTCGATGAATGATCGCTCATACGCTGCTGGTATGCCTTGGCGGTACAGCAGGAGCGGTTACTGAGCCGCTGAAGCGTCCGTGACGAGCTGCGACTGTAAAGGGAGCGCGCGCACCGACACCGCGTACCGATGCGCACGGCTCCTTCTGGATCGCGCTAGGCGGTATGGTGGGTGGTTCGTTTCCGCAGCGGGAGGTGGGCTCGAAGCCCAAGTCTACCAGCGATTCCGGCCGCCACCTCGGGCGGGGCGCTCCGTCCGCGCTCTTGCCTCGTTGACCTTGATGGAGCGTCCGCCCACCTCCTTCCCATCGAGGGCCCCGATCGCCTCGCGCGCCGCCTGGTCGTTTCGCATCTCGACGAAGCCGAAGCCGCGTGGGCGACCGGTCTCCCGATCGGTGATGAGGGTTGCGTCGTGAACCTCGCCGAACTCGCTGAAAAGCTCGTTGAGCTGGGTCTCCGTCGTGTCGAACGAGAGGTTACCAACGTAAATCTTCACTTGCCTGTTTCCTGTGTCCCGAGTGTCCAATGCCTAACGGGATCCTCGGGTGGAATCTGCGTCGGGCGGCCGCCGATCCATCACCCAAATGGCCAGGTCCCGGCGGCGGAGAATACAACGGGCAAGGGTAGCCGATTTGTGAGCCGCAGGCAAGCTGACGTCGAAGCGATTGATGGCAAGGAGGTTCGGCGTCTTTGGGAGGGGGCGGCGTCGCAACGGACGACTCATGTGGTGTCGGGTGATCATCGGGACTTTCACAGACCCCGAATCAGGCTATGGCGGGCAGGACCGTCGCGCATGGGCTCAAGCGGCCCCGCCCGGCAGAGCAGGGTTCCCGCGGATATACACCGGCGGCTACGAATCGAACAGTGCTCGCGAATGAGTCCTAAACCGTATCAGTAGGCGTAGTGGCATCCGGATCGGCCGTACCAGTGGCGGTGGTCCGGCGCACCACGGTGATAGGCGTGGCGGCGATGGGGGTGGTGATGGTACGAATAGGCGTACGGGTGGTACTCGACGTGGCCGGCCACGGTCTCGGCCCCGATCAAGGCGCCGATGCCTGCCCCGACCACAGTGGACTCGGTCGTGCCGCCGAGGGCCAGCCCGGCCACGGCCCCGATTCCAGCGCCCCAAAGAGCACCTGACGCGAGATCGTGGCACCCGGCCATCACGAGTATCGTGGCGACCAGAGCGACAATCCGGGCGGTTCGAAGACGCAGATGGACCCGAGAATCTCTCATTTCGTTCCCCTTGGGGCTTCGGCGCAGTCGGCGCATGAGCAACGGATGCTCCTTTGACCGTACGAAGCGGGTGCAACTCGGTCAACGCACCTTTCTCAAATCGCGCCGCGCCCCTCCAATGCCGGCAGCACAGGCTGAAAGTTCCCCGCCGGTAGCGCGTTATGCGGACGGTTGTGGCCGCGACCCTGCGGCGGGTGGCGGGTGGCTGGGGCTATAAGCGAAGCGTGCCCCAGTTCTCTGACGCTGTGGCATCGAAGACGTAGCCACAGCCACCCTGCCGGGCGAGTTGGCCCCAGCGAGACATCAATCAGCTCACGCAGGGTGTCTTCGGTCGCCGGCGGGGGGCGGCTACACTGCCACGGTTTGACTGTTGCTGCACCATGTTCTTGACGAATCTGATCACGTGCATGATGCTGACGGCCGTGGCGCCGTTGACTGATGTTCAGCGCGCTAAGCTGGCCACGGCGCACGATGGGGGCGATCACCGCGAACCCGCGTTCGAGGCGCTGCTGGACAATGTTCGACAATGGACCCCGGGCGTTGGTGATGCTCCGATTCGATTGCATCCCGACCTCGACGCGATGGTGGCTGAGCCGGAGGCCTATCGCGGCCAGCTCTACGAAATCGTCGGAAGGCTTCAGCAGCAGACTCGGATCGACCAGGCGAACCAGGGCGTGGTTGAATGGTTCATCCGCGACGAGCAAGGCCGGCCGATCCTCATGTATGTAGCCGGGGTCCAACCCGATCACGCCTTTCGTGACGGCGAGCTGGTCCAGATCGTGGCTCGGTTCTACAAACGGGTCGATGCGGTAGCCCGCGACGGGAAGGTCCATCAGTATCCCGCCTTCGTCGGTGCGTCTTCGACGCGCGTCATCGCCGGCGACGAGCGTTGGCTAGGGCTGTGGGTGGTGGCGATCCCGGTGGTGCTGATGTTCGTGCTGTTTCTGTTGCTGCTGATTTACGTGCGGCGAGGTCGGCCCGCTGTGGGCACGAGGCGGAGCATCGTTCGGCCGGTTGTCGAGGCATTGGCGGAGGTGGACGACCCAGCGCCGTTGCCCGATGATCCGGCCCAGGCCCTGGCGGAACTGCGACGCCGGGCCGAGGCGACTGAGCGATGACCGGCACAACCATTCATGTCAGCCTCCCCGATGCTGCCTATGACGTGATGATCGAGCCCGGGCTGCTTCGGCGGCTGGGAGCAATCGTCGCTGATGTGGCACCGCACGCCAAGGTCCTGTTGGCTGTGGATGAGCGCATCGCGTCGGGCCATGGCCTTGTCGCGCAACGGTCGCTGCACGAGGCCGGCTTCACGACGACGACCATACAACTGACGGCTCGCGAGTCGCATAAGACGCTGCCAACGGCCCAGCGCCTCTACGAAGCCATGCTGGGGGGCGGTTTGGATCGCTCAAGCCCGGTCGTGGCGCTTGGCGGAGGGATCATCGGCGACACCGTCGGGTTTGCGGCCGCGACCTACCTGCGAGGCGTGCCGTTGATCCAGGTCCCCACCACCTTGTTAGCGATGGTCGATGCAGCGATCGGCGGCAAGACCGCGGTCAACTTCACCCTCCCCGACGGGGGACTCGGCAAGAACATCGTCGGCGCATACTGGCAACCCAAGGCCGTCGTCATCGATCCAAAGATGCTGGGCACGCTCGATCCGAGGGACTTCCGATGCGGCCTGGCGGAGTGCGTGAAGTATGCACTTGTTGCCGACGCGTCGCTGCTGGACTTTCTCGCCGATCATGCCGAGGCGATCCAACGGCTCGAGATGGACGCACTGCTGGTGCTGATCGAGCGCTGTGTGCGGATCAAGGCCGCGATCGTCGAGCAAGACGAGCGGGAAGCCGGGCCCCGCGCGGTGCTCAATCTCGGGCACACCTTCGCCCACGCGATTGAGGCCCAGCAGGATCTGGACCTGCCCCATGGCGAGGCGGTCTCCATCGGGTTGGTCGCCGCCGCTGATTGCGCTCTGAGCACCGGCCGGATCGACGCATCGCAACAGCAACGCATCACGAAGGCGCTCCAGCGGTTCGGCCTGCCCTTGCGTTTGCCGAGGCCGGTGGACGCCGACCAACTCATGCGCGCGATGCGCTACGACAAGAAGGCCCTGCGCGGCCGTATGCACCTGGTCCTGCCTGTTGGGCTGGGCGCCGTTGAGATCACCGACAACGTTGCCGCGGATGTGGTGCAGTCCGCCTGGGCCCACGTCGGCGCGATGCTTGTTGGCAGCCGATGAGCGGCCTACCCAGAGCGAATCTATGAATCAGCCGACATCGCAAATCGAAGCCGATGTCGCGATGGAATCGGGGGCGTCGGCTACTTCGTCCCCGTGGAGGCGAGCGCTGGTCGTCTGTTCGATGGCGGCATTGCTTTGGTCGATCGCGGCCCGTGTGCTCGGCCCCAGCGATATGTGGGATCAGAGGCAGCCGCGGACCGTCAGCTACACCACCGACATCATTGTCAATGGCGGTGATCACTGGATTCTGCCCATTGAGCAGGGTGAGTACCCGGCCACCAAGCCGCCGTTATACAACTGGCTGGCCGTGCCCATGGTCAAGGTGCTGGGTTTCTCCAGCGATCTGGCCCACAAATCGCCGAGTGTCATCGCCCTGTGCCTGTGCTGGCTCGCCGTGGTGCGACTGGGCCGCTCCCTCGATGCGGCGCAAGGGCAAACCCTCGGGTGGCTGGCGGGGATGATGCTCGCGGCGAACTACACCACGTTCAAGCTGGGCTATCTCGCCCGGCCGGACATGCTGCTGACGCTGTGGCTGTTGCTGGGGTGGTTGGCGGCGACGGCGCTGCTGACCTCGCCCCCCGACGCCGTCGGCGCCCCGAAGGCCAGGGCGCTGCGGCTGGCCTTTTGGTTGTGCGTGGCCCTGGCGGCGCTGACCAAGGGTCCGCCCGCGGTCATCTTGCCGCTCTATGCGCTGCTGGCGGCACGGGGCCTGCGCGGATCATGGCGCGCCGCAGCCGTCTTCGGGTGGTCCTGGGGCCTGCCACTGAGCCTCGGCTTGTTCGGATCGTGGATCTGGGGCGTCTACCGGATTGATGCGCAACACCTGATCCACACACTATGGTTCGAGGAGTTCTTCGGACGAGTGACCGGGCTGGGCAGCGAAGGCAACGTTCGCGGGCCGGTGGAGTTCTTCCGTCGAATCCTGCACATGCCGTTGTACTACCTGTCGCGATTCGCCCCATGGTCGATACTCTCGATCCTGGCGATGGTCGCGTTGTGGAGCCGCGGCGCTGCTGGGACCGCCAAACGAACTCGCTACTGGCAGGAGATCCCCCACGGGGCCGGGGCGTGGCTGCACGGTGCCGCCATCCTCGTGGTGTTGATTGTCGCGCTGTTTACACTCTCCACCGGTAAGCGAGCCGACTACATCGCCGCAGCAATCCCACCCGGTTCTTTGTTGGCCGCGTGGTGGTTGTTGCGGATTCCGCCGAGGTGGGGGATCGCAGCGCCCTGGCTGGCGCCGGCCGTCGCAGTCGTGTTCCTGGCGTCGATGACCGTGTACAACCAGCTCGAACCCAATGCCCCACAGCCGGGCTTCGGCAATGCGATCAACCGCTTCGCTGTGCAGGCGGAGGCGCAGATTCGCGCCGACCCCCGCCCGGTGGCGTTCTGGGCCACGGAGCAAACCTATCTGCAAAGCTACCTCGGCTATTGCGGTCAGGATGCGAGTGAAGCGTTGCGGCAGTTACTCGAGGCCGCTGATCCGTTTTGGCTGGTCGCCGGCGAGCGAGCCAATCCGCCCGTCACCGTACACGACTGGCTGCGCAACGAACATCTCAATGCGACGCTGACCGAAGTGCGCCGATCCGACCGGTATGACGGTACCAGCCTTTGGCCTCGTCAGGTGGTGCTGTATCGCGTTGATCCCGCCCGCTAAGAGCAGCGGTGATATGACAGGTGCGAACCGCGCACCAGCCCAACAAGCGACGAGGGATTTGCGATGTCAATCTGTTCCCACCCCTACCCAAGCGGACCGACAGGGCCTCCACGCCGCCGTCTTGGCGGGTGGCCGGGTGGCTGGGGCTAAGCGAAGCGTGCCCCAGTCTTGCGACGCTGTGGCATCGAAGACTTAGCCACAGCCACCCATCGCGTTCGGGTTAGCTGGACGAAAGGGAGAACTTGAGTTTCCGTGGGGGGGGCCGTTACACTCGTGCTCGGAACGCTCGGCGGTGGAGCGCGGCGTTGGTCAGATGGGAAATGTCGGGTTGAGAGGGGGATCTTGGCATGGCCGCAGTACGGTACATCGTCGACGACGTCAACACTGCAATTGAGTTTTACGTATCGAATCTAGGCTTTCGGCTGGAGCAGCAATTCGGGCCGGCGATGGCGATCTTGGAAAGAGGTGACCTCACACTCTGGGTCGCCGGCCCGAAGGCCTCCGCGTCAAAGCCGATGCCCGACGGTTCCAAACCGGCCCCAGGTGGATGGTCTCGATTCGTAATTATCGTGGATGATCTAGAAGACCTTGTTGCCCGACTGAAACAGGATGGTGTGCGGTTCAAGAACGACATTTTGGCAGGTCCGGGTGGCAAACAGATTCTCTGCCTAGATCCATCGGGTAATGTCGTAGAACTCTTCCAGCCGGCCTGATCTTCGCTTCGGTGGTGTCCCCGGCCTGCCGGAATGATCGGCACGTCGTTTGCTTTTTCGATTCAGCGTGCCGATATCCCCGCTCTGCAGATTTCCGCAGAGCATGGCCCACGACCCATGCTCAACGGAATTCTGTTCAATCAACTGTTATGTGGCGTATGGCTAAAAGGAACTTACTACAGTAGAAAAAGAGGCAACCATGGGAAACATAAGCGTTGTCAGAGTCGGCGGAGTATGTGCCATCCTGGCAGTGGTCAGCGGCACTATGGGGCGCATCTCTTTTGGGAATGAGTGGCTCGCGTCACGAGGGGTGGATACCCTCATCACTGGCCACTGGTTCGATACCCTGGGCGGTTTGCTCTTCATGGTCGCGGCTTTGGGGTTCTACCGTGCCCTGCGCCAGGCTGGACCTCTGGCATTGATAGCGGTGGTGGCCTCCCTCACCGGTGCCATCTTTCTTTTTTTCCATGGGTTCATCCGATTGGGTATTGCCTACGAACTGGTGGCGCCGGGTATCACGGACGCCCTCAGCAAAACAGGCTGGCTAGCCGCGGGCGTAGGGGCCGTGCTTGTCTTCTTCATCGGGGTACCCCTCTTCAGTTTCGCTATTCTAAGGACGTCGGTGGTGCCCAAGTGGACCGGCTGGCTGGGCGTGATAGCTGCCCTGGGATTTTACTTGCAGGCATTGTTGCCGCTTGTCTTTTCTATGGCGACACCCTGGTTTTTATCCAGGGTCTTCCTGGTGTGGGTGTTAGCCATGGGAGTGGTCCTGCTGCGGCTGAAGGAGCCTTTGGCACCGGATTCTGTGGCGTAGGTGGATAGAGAACCCCGATGCTGATCCTGAGCACCAGCCGCGATACAGTGTCGTGGTCTACCGGTAGCGACGCGAACCCAGGGGGCGCTCCGACGGCATTCAATCGTTCACAGGGAAAGTCGCCTATTTCACTACGCTTCCGGCCAGTAGCAAGTGATAAGGAACTTGGGTTTCCGGAGGGGGCCGTTACACTTGTACTCGGACACCCGGCGGTGGAGCCGGGCGTTGGTCAAATGGGAAATTTCGGGTGAAGGGAGGACCGGTAGTGACGACCTTCATGGGTCGGATTCTCGGGGCGGCGAAGCTGGACGCGAACCTCTACGAGGAAGTGGAGGCGGACACTGGCGGGACCCGTCAGGCTATGGCTGTGGTGGTGCTCGGGAGCGTCGCCGCGGGCGTCGGGACGGCCGGAAGCGGTCTCGGCCTGATGCTGATGGTGGTGGTGGCGGCCCTGATCGGCTGGTTTGTGTTGGCGTACCTGACGTATTGGATTGGCACCCGGTTGCTGCCGGAGCCCCAGACCAGCGCGACCCACGGTGAGCTCCTGCGCACCATCGGGTTTGCCAACTCCCCCAGCCTCCTGCGCGTGCTGGGAGTGATCCCCGGCTTGCACGAGATCGTGTTCACGGTCACCGGAATCTGGATGCTGGTGGCGACGGTCATCGCGGTGAGGCAGGCGCTGGATTACCGCGGGACTCTCCGGGCCGTGGGCGTCTGCGCCCTGGGGTGGCTCATCCAGGTGATCCTCCTCGTCATCGTGCTCGTTGTGCTGGGCGGCTGAGCCGCGCGCACGGCGGGTCGCGTCAGGCCCGGCTTCGCCCGATCCCTTGGTGCCTCGCCTCTTGTCTGTTTCCTCTGTGTTCTGCGTGGTGAACGTTCCGGGCCGGCGAAGGCACTGCGGCGTCGGTCATCGACCGAAGACCGGCAGGGGATCGGGGACCTTTTCGATGACGCCCAGGACCACCAGTTGCTCGGCCAGTTCGGCCATGTGCTCGTTGAGGTAGTCCGGCAGGATCGGATTGTCGCGGTCCCAGTCGTAGCGACGCATCTCCGCCCAGGCGTCTGCGGGCGGCGCGCGTTCGACGAGCATCCGGTACGCCGCGACGACGCCGCCTGTGCGATAGGCCCCGGCAGCGCAATGCAGCAGGACCGGCCGGTCTTGCCGCTTAGCTTGGACCATGGCGGCGATGGCCTTGGCGTAGTTGGCGATGTCGCCCGTCCCGTCGCCTATGAGGGGGTACACGTCGCGGTCGATACCCAGGTCGAGCACGGCTTGCCGCTCGGCATCATGTGCCTTGTTGCCCGCTTCGTCAGGGCAGAGGGTCACCACCAGTTGGATGCCGTGCTTTTGGAGGGTCCTTTCGATCAGTGTCGGGGAGAGTTGGCCGCTTCGATAGATGGCGCCCGCCTCGACCACGCCCCATCGCTTGGGGATGAGGCGGTCCTCGAGGACTTCCTCCCAAACCCAGATCGACCCGCCGATGACGGCAACCGCCAACCCGATGATCCATAGCGTACGGCTCGCCGGCTTGCGCTTTCGGTCCGTCGAACCCCGTGATTCCTCGCTTGTCATAGGTGCCGGCTCCGGTCCGCAGCACAGAGCGCTGCCGTGAGCAGTCTACCCCCAACAGGAGCACGGCGACCACGACCGGCATTTCCCGTAGGCCGAGGGTCGCCTCCTTCGGCGGCCGGGCATTGAGGTGGTCGGCGCGGACCGGTCGGTGCCGTTGATCCTGATGGGATCGAGCCCCGCGATCGCGTTGAATTCAACTTGCGCACGGTGCGCTTCCGATAACCCAGGTAGCCGACCGCGCCTATATCACGCGGCCGGGGCTTGTACTGTGCTCAGCAGCGGGAACGGCGCCGCCGTGCGGACATTCGCCATCGTCAACCAAAAGGGTGGTTGTGGAAAGACCACCACCGCGATCAATCTCTCCGCGGTCTTTGCCCGGCGTGGCCTGCGCACCCTGCTGGTGGACATGGACCCTCAATCACATTGCGCCATCGGCCTGGGCGTGCCGGAGCAGCGCATTGAGCGAAGCATTGCCGACGCCCTTCTTGACGACTCCAGCGAGCCGCTCGATCCTTCTTTACTGGTGTGGGAGGTGGCAGGCAATCTTGACCTGATCCCCAGCACCATGAGGCTGGCCGGCCTGGAAGCCCCAGGAGGCGGACTGCACGAGCTGCCCGACCGCGACCGGCGCCTCGGCCGGCTGCTTCGCCGGTTTGGGGGCCGATACGATCGATGCGTGATCGACTGCCCGCCGACGATCGGCCTGTTGACCTTCAATGCCCTTCGCGCGGCGCCTGAGGCGCTGATTCCCGTGGAGACAGGGTTCTTCGCCATCCGCGGCGCTGACAAGCAGCTGCGAACGATTCGTCAACTGATAGAACGTATCGGCCGGCCGATTGCCTGTCATCTGGTTCCCACGCTGTACGACGCCGACTCGCCGCTGGCGACTGATCTTCTTGCGGCCTTGCGACGGCAATTCGCGGGGCAGGTGCTGCCCATGGTCATCCATGAGCACGAGGTGGTGCGCGAGGCCACCAGCTTCGGCCAACCGGTGATTGAATACGCTCCGCATTCTCAGGCGTGTAGGGATTTTCAACGGCTCGCCGATTGGCTGGAGGATCATCCGCCGCATCCAGGCGTGGAGATCGAAGTACTGCAGTCTGCCCGCAGCCGGGCGGCCACCGCGGTCGGCCATCTCCCTCTCGTGGGGACCCCCGGGAGCCCCTCGGCCGAGGCTCCGGCCGAGCTGCGACCGCAGAGCCGAGCGGCGGAGCTGGCCAAGCGCGTCCGCGAATCGCCATACGGATTCCGACGGGACCCCGCCGCAACGAGTCGGGCTTCGCCGCCCGAAGGTGAGCCGAAGCTTCAGTTCCCTCTGGTCCGCTCGCCTGAGCCGGCGGGGCACAAACCTGGTCCGTCGGCGCCGGAGCCTATCTCGCAGCACCCCCCGGAAGAGGCCACCGCTGCCGGGGGGGCGGCACTGCCCTACGGCGCCCACCCCTCCGGCCGGGGCGTGCGGTTCGCCCAGCCCGGCGATGCTCGCCAGTCGATTTGCGTGGCGGGCGAGTTCAACCGCTGGTCCGCCGATTCCGCCCCGCTTCGCTACGACGCCCGACTCCGCGGTCACCACGGGCTGATCGTGATCCCCCCCGGCCGATACCTCTACCGGCTGGTCATTGATGGCCGCTGGCAGATTGACCCGTACAATGCTCACCAGCAGGTCAGCGACAACGGTGAGCTCAACAGCGTACTGGTCGTTCCCAAGCCACAGGATCTCCGATGACCCAGACCGTTGATCCATTCGATGAGCTGGCGGCATTGTTCCTTACCGAGGCGGATGAGCCGCGCACGGTCGATCGCGATGGGCATTGCACCACCGTCGAGCTGGTGGTCGTGGGGCATCTGCCTGTGCGGGCGGGTCTGTGGCTGACGCCCTACGCCGACGCCCGGGCCCGCGAGGGCGGGCCGACGGCGCTGCTTCGTCTCGATTCGGATGAACCCAGCATTCAAATACTGCAACCGCCCGAAGCGATGGTGTCGATGTCAGCGGGGCCGGCGGGCTATCCAACTATACGCGATGCGGTTGGGGTCTTGGCGCGCGCGGGGGTCGGCATGTGGGTGGTTCGCCCGGGTTCCGACGTGGCCCCGAGCGAGCTGCTTGAAGCTGGTGCTGATCGCATCACCATTCTCTCCAGTGCCGATGAAGCGGCGATCGTCGGCGCTTATCAACGGCTCAAGGACCTCGTCGAGGCTGCCGAGCAATCCGGCGTCGCGCTGCCGTCGCTTGGCCTGGCCGTGCTGGGCGCGGATCGCCAGGCCGCCGAGCGCATGCGGCAGCGGCTCAACCGAACCACAAGCACCTTCCTTGAGATCCAGTTGCCGCTGGTGGCGTGCGTGCAGCGAATGGATGCCGCGATCCGCGCCGAGGACTTCCCGCGGTTGGCTGATGAGCCCGCGCCGTCTCTTGAATCGGTGCTTGGATGGATCCGCGACGCTTCTCTCTCCGCGCCGCCGCTTGCGGCTTCGCGGGCATCAACAATTGAGCCCGACCTAGGCAACAACCGCCGCTGGCCTTCATCGGTCAAGATCGCTCCCAAGCCATCCGTCGAGGTCGAGCCGAAGGACCCTGACTCGCCCACCGAACCGGATGCACATGGCGCACCGATCACGCTCGCCAAGTACGTCCCGGGCCTGACCCCGCTGCCGGTGCGCTGTCCGGGACACGAGCGGCTGGAGTTCGGGGTCGATTCAGCCGGCCGGCTGCACGTGCTGGCCCGCGAGGCTCAACTGCGCGATCTGTACGCCGTCGAAGCATGGGCCAACGCGCACCGCGAGCTGATTGCCCGCGCCTGCGCGGATCAATGGATCGATCCGACCGCGATTCCCGTCCGCCACGTGTTCACCGACGAGCCGGCGTCACTGGCCGACCTGCACGGCTGCGACCTGCGGCTGCACGTGCTCGCCCCGGTGACCGTCGCCGGCCGCCGCGGCTGGTACGCCGCCCCCCTCAACGCCCTCGTGCGCTAGACATCGACGCAATTGCCGAAGCCGGGCCTGATCCGCCGCGGCGGACCGCGTCGGGACGAGGAAGGCCCGGGTTGCCCTGTCAGGGCGAGGAAGGTCCGGGTTCAACGCTGAGGCGGCTGTGCGTCTTCCGTGCCTGCTCTAGCGAATGATGCCGGTGAGATAAAGGAGCAAGGCATTGACCGCCCTGGGTCCCAACGATGAGCAGTTCGTGTCCGAGCCGATAACGCCGGTTCCGGGGTCATTCTCGACTGAGCCGATGGCTGCCGGCCTTGCGTCATTGCCCCGGGCGTTCACCTGGCGGAACCGCCGATACGAGATCATCGAATGTATCCGACACGAGAAGGTATCCGCTCCGGAAGGTCACACCGAGGGAAAGGAGCGTTACCTGCGCCGCCAGTTGTTCCTGGTGCGGTTGAGCACCCGGCAGACGGCGACGCTCTATGTGCAGCGCCAAGCCCGCCGGGGCGCGTCGCCACGGGCCGCTCGGCGCCGCTGGTTTCTCTATTCGATCCAGGCGGATCCCCGACCCCGCTGACCGCCCGCCGATCTCGTTGCC
The DNA here is from genome assembly GCA_022568135.1 of Planctomycetota bacterium. Classification (GTDB taxonomy): domain Bacteria; phylum Planctomycetota; class Phycisphaerae; order Phycisphaerales; family SM1A02; genus JADFFQ01. The sequence goes on from JADFFQ010000030.1 coordinate 18,462, forward strand.
CGACCCGACCGCGATGAGTACCGTACATGCACATGCCCGCATCGAACCTGGCATCAGCCCCTTCGGCGGTAGTCCTTGCATCCGGGCGGACATCGGTGGCGACTCGGCGTCTGATCGGGACGGCGGTCGCGATCTGCTCTGCCGGACTCCTGGCCCTAGCGGCCTACCTTCAGCCCTCGGCCACCGGACTGGGCACCCACGCCCAGTTGACCAGAGTCCAATGCGGGTGGATCGTGCTGATGGACACCCCGTGTCCGACCTGTGGCATGACCACCGCCTTCGCCCACGCCGCAGATGGTCATCTGCTCGCGGCGCTGGCCGCGCAACCGCTGGGGGCGCTTCTGGCCGTCGCGACCGCGATGGCGCTGCTGATCGGGGTCTATGTGGCCGCGACCGGCTCACGCGTTGGCGCGATGTTTGGACGCCTCTGGGGCCCCCGTGCGGCATGGGTTCTCGGCGGCCTGGTGGTGTCAGCATGGATCTACAAGATCATCATCTACAAAGGGCTGCTCCAATGATCCGCCGGGTGACCTCGTTCGTCTTGCTCCTGGCCGGCTGTATCGGTCTGTGTGGATGTATCGTCGGCAGGCTGGTAGGGGGCATGGCCCAGAACGTTGAGTACTCCAAGCTCATCGAGGTCCATCCCGCCTACGCCGGCCTGGAAAACAAGACTATTGCCGTGCTCGTGAACGCCGATATGGCCACGATCTATGAACATCCGGAGGTCGCGCTGACCATCGCCACCAATGTCTCCCGTCGCATCCGCAGCAATGTGCCGGGCGCACGTGTGCTGTCGCCGGGCGCGGTCGCGGACTGGCAGTTCCGCACCACGCAGTGGAGCGCCATGCCCTACGGCGAGATCGCCCAGCAGCTCAACGCTGATCGCCTGGTGCTCATCGACCTGTATGAGTATCGCCTCCATCCGCCCGGTAACCAGTGGCTCTGGGAGGGCGTGTGCATCGCCAACGTCGCCGTGATCGAGCGCGACGGATTCGATCCCGACAACTATGTGGACTCCTTCAATATCGAGAGCAGGTTCCCCGACATCAAGGGCGTCGGGCGCGACAGCGCCGTTGCGGCCCAGATTCAGACCGGCCTGCTTTCGCGGTTCGTCGAACGCACGGCGTGGCTGTTCTACACCCATCTGGAGCCGAAACATCCTGACAAGTACCAGCCGCCGCCATGAGCCCCGAATCATCACCCATTGGCGATCCGTCTCGCCGCCGGGCTTGTCGGGGCGTCTTGAACTTCGTCGTTGCCGCGTCGTTGTGTTCGCCGCTGCTCTCATGCAACATCGTTGGACCTGCGGCCTATCTGGCCCTGGGGCCGCCCAAGGTTGAGGCTCAGTACCTGCTCGTCGATCGGCCGACGTTGGTGTTTGTGGACGATCGAAACAACGCGATCCCACTGAACGCCTCCCGCATCCGGCGGGCCATCGCCGACAAGGCGAGCACCGATCTGATGGCCAAGGAGATCCTCACCAAGACCATCAGCCCGCGCGATGCCATGGCTCTGACTCGTCAACGCGATCGCAACGATCGTTTGTTGCCGATTGAAGCCATCGGCGAGATCGTGGACGCCCAGCAGGTGATCTACGTGGAGATGGTCAGCTTTGTGGGCTCACCGGACGGAGTCACGCCGCGCGCCACCGCTGTCTGTCGCGTCAAGGTCATCGACGTGGCGAACCGAACCCGCGTGTTCCCCGCCCCCGACGCACAAGAGCCCTGGCAACTGGTGTCGGTGACCACCCGAGCCCTCGACCTCGAGCTGTATCGAACGCCCGCGGGGCGCCGTCAAATCGAACAGATGCTTGCCGAGCAACTCGGCGATCGTGTGGCCAAGCTGTTCTACAGGCATGTCCCCGACGAGCTTGGCTCCAGGTTGCAGCGGCGGTGAGGATCCTTCACCTGATCGACCCCGCTGCGGCCGGGGGAGGCCCGTGCACCCTTGGGCTTGTCGCCGCCGCGCTCTCACACTCGCCCCAGCATCGCCACGATGTGCTCATCATCGGCACCAGCGCCCACCTCGCGCTGGCCGGGCGCTGCGGCCTCGAGCCACTGGGCCGCATCGGCACGCCGTTGAATCGTCCGTCCCTGGCCCGCAACGCGATGCGAAAGTTCCTGCGGGCCTATGAATCTGCCTCGAACAAGTACGACCTGCTTCATGCCTGGACGCCCGGCTGCGGCGCGTTAGCTGCGTCCGTGGCCGGGGACCGCCGAGTGCTGACCGGCCCGGTCGTCGCTCACACGAGCGGCCGCGCTGGGCCGTTGGAGATACGCCGGCTCCAGCGCGGTCACGTGCGGCTGCTGTGCGCCTCGCCCGCGGTCAGGAGCGTCTACGAAGCCGCCGGGCTCGATTCAGCGCGGCTCACAGTTCTTGCCCCAGCCGTGGACCGCAACGTGATTGCCTTCTCAGACCGCTTGCGGCTTCGCGCCACTTGGGGTGCCCACGAAAAGACCTTTGTGGTCGGGCTGCTGGGTGAACCCGCGCGCTGGGTCGATGCCCGCGCCGCGGTCAACGCCGTTTCCCGCATTGCCTTGGGCCCAAAGGAGGTCACGGTTGTCCTGCACCCCGATTCGGCTGGGCGACCAATCGCACAGCAGTGGCTTGCCAGCCTGGCCATGCCTGATCGGCTGGTCGTGGACGAGAAGATCGCCGAGCCCTGGCGGATCGTTCCCGGTCTCGACGCGGCACTGTTCATGAGCACTGCGATGAACGCGTCGCCTCCTGCCTTCGACAGCCACCGGCGCAAGCCGCCGGGCCTTCTTCGCGCATTGCTCAGCCCAAGTGCGTGGCCGCGCCGGCTTCCCAACATCCTGCCCGTGTTGTGGGCGATGGCCGCAGGCGTGCCCGTGATCGCCGAAACTTGCGAGGCGCTTCATACCATCATCGACGACGGTCGCACGGGTCTGCTCTTCGAGCCCGGCGATCCCAACGGCGCCGCCGAACGTATTCTGCAACTGTATGACGATCCCAGCGTCCGCAAGGCGATCTCCACCGCCGCTGTTGCGCGAATCGATCGGAGCCACAGCCCGGATCAGTTCGCCGCCCGCCTCGACGAGGCTTATATGTGCGCAATGTCGCGCCGAGTCGCCCCATAAAGCCGCGACCGATGGTCGCGGTCTTCTCTCACGCACGATGTTGACCCGATCGTCGCACACCGAGTCGTAGGGTCCGCTGCGCGGACCATCTTCTGTCTCCACCGAGCCCGCCTTGCGAGAACTGCACGCCCGCGAATCTCGCCGTCGCGGACATCTCCGGTTCCGCCAATGTGCCGGATGGGTGCATCGATGCGTTCGATCTGGCGAAGCTGCTGGCCGAGTGGTGCTCGGCCGCAGGCGGCAACCCCTGCGGCACATGCGGCCCGTAGCTGCGCGACGCCTATCGCAGAGAACCCCAACCCTCGGCCTCATCCGGCCGGGGGTTCTCTTTCGGCCGCGCCCGAACCGTTGCCATCCTCGACCTGCTGACCCGCCGCGGCGGGCTCGCCAACTGGGGGTGAGCAGCGGGTTGCTGCTCGTGGTTTGCAGAGGCAGATTGGCAACACTCTTGCCTTGCCCAACAGTGCAGGGAATAATGCTTGAGGGCGTATATGCTCGACCCGAAGAGCGATGTAGAAAGGTGGAAGTACGATGAACAAACACTGCCTGTTGAGCCTTGCTGCTGTCGGATGCGCTGCGGGGGTGGCCGAGCCGGCCCACGCGAGCTTCTTCGACCTGATGCAGATCGAACAGGTGATCGGCGGCGTGGCGGGCGACACCGCTGCCCAGGCGATCCAGCTGCGCATGCGGGCCGACTTCCAATGCTTCGTGAGCGAAGCCAAGCTGATGGCCCACGACGCGGCGGGTGAGAATCCTGTGCTCCTGATCGATTTTCAATCGGACCTTCCCGGTTGTAATCCTGGCGATCGCGTGCTGATTGTCAGCGAGAACTTCTGCCTATTCCTCGATGACCACTACGATCTTGCGGACTTCACGCTCACCAATCTAATTCCGCAAAGCTACCTGGCCGCGGGTTCTATCACCTTCGAGGACGACGCCGGCACGATCGTCTTTTGGCGGCTAAGTTGGGGTGGCAAGAACTACACCGGGCCAACCGACGGCTCGAACATCAACGACGCCGACGGCGAGTTCGGGCCGCCCTGGCCGGGACCGCTACCCTCGGACGGCCTACAGGCCCTGCAGTTTCAAGGCCCCCCGGACGCGCAAAGCACCAACAACCAGGATGACTATGCCCTGGGCACGTCAACCTGGCGGAACAATGCCGGCGCCGGTGACGGCCTCGTGTCCTGCCCGGCAAATCTTGAGGCGCCCGGTGGTTGTGGCAAGGACGTCGGCATCCTCGACCTCCTCACTCTGCTCGCCAACTGGGGGCCGACTCCCCCCGGCGAGGGCTTACCAGCCGACCTGGACTGCGATGGCAACGTCGGCATCCTCGACCTGTTGAGGCTGCTGGCCGCCTGGGGGCCGTGTCCCTGTCCCTGATCGGCCAAGCGCCATAAGCGATCGGCGATCAGAGCCGTGGTGTCCTTCAGAGCCGGGCTGTGGACAGACCGGCTCTGATTCTCAGCGCTGAAGTTGACGCTGGCGTGCATGGGCGCCGAGCCGCCGACTGTGTCGGCGGACCGCCCGCATAGCGGGCGGCTCCGGCGAGTTCAACCGATTCAGCGTCCCTGGTGGGCCAAGGGCGGCAGCGTGAAATGGGTGTGGGATGAGCGGTATCGGCGCACCGTTCACGACTACATCGTGCGCCAACGCACGGTCCGCTGAACCCAACCGCCGGGCTGCGCGGTAGAATCCCATAGTGGACCGTCTCACGGGAGGACACACATGCTTTCATCCACGGAACGCATCGTAGTAAGCGCCGTCGGCCTGGCCACCTGCGCCTGCGTCGTCGCTGCCGCGCCCACGCCGCAGCCGTCCGCACAATCCGAGCCCGAGGCACCGGCGCAGAAGGCCACCCTCGATCTGCCCGAGCTTGTCGCCAGCGTCAAACCCAGCGTGGTCACGATCCTGACGTACGACGCAGACGGCAAGTTTTCCGGCCAGGGATCAGGGTTCTTTATCGCCAAGAACCGGATCGTGACCAACCACCATGTCATCGAAGGTGCACATCGGGCCGAGATCAAGCTCGCGTCAGGCCAAACGATCGAAATCGCAGGGTTGCTTGCCGAGGACGTGAATCACGATCTAGCTCTCCTGCAGGTGGATCCCGCTGGCGGCGGGCTGGCCACGGTCACGATCAAGCCGCTCCCACTGGCCCAGGGCAAGCCGAGAGAGGGCGAGCGCATCGCGGTCATCGGCAGTCCGTTTGGGCTTGAACAGACCGTCTCCGAAGGCATCGTGTCGGCCGTCCGCGAGCTTCCCGGCCTGGGCACGGTCATCCAGATCACCGCCGCCATCTCCCCCGGCTCCAGCGGAAGTCCCGTGCTCAACATGCACGGCGAGGTGATCGCCGTTGCCACCAGCCACGTGGTCAAGGGCCAGAGCATCAACTTCGCCATCCCTGTTGAGCATTTCAGAGCAATGCGGGTGGGACAGCCTCGTGTGTTGGCGGAAATTGGGAAGAAGGAAAGACCTGCAACGAAGGAGGCAAAAGACGAATTTCGGCTCGGGGGGGCAGCACTCTTGAAGGGCGACATCGGCACAGCCATCGCCCATTTCAGGCGCGTCGTCACGCGTAGCCCCAGTCACGCCGCTGCTTGGCTCGCAATCGGCTACTGCGAAAGCCGTCTGGACCATCACCAGGAGGCGATTCAAGCCTACAACAACGCGATTCGCATCAGGGCCGATCTGGCCGGCGATGCCGATATACACCGGCTTGTCGGAGACTCCCACATGAAACTTGGGCATTATCAGGAGGCGATCGATGCCTATAAGAAAACCATTCAGATCAGGCCGGACTATTCCGAAGCGTACGCCAACATGGGCATAACTTATCTCCTGTTTGCCGATTATAGCAAAGCGATCGAGGCGTTCAAAGAGGCCATCCGCATCAAGCCGGACTTGGTGGGGGCGCACTTTGGGCTTGGCTCGGTGTATGTCGCGCTCGGCGATAAGGGAGCAGCACTGGACGAATATAAGGTCCTTAGAGAATTGGACACAGACGCGGCGAACAAGCTGTTCAACTTCATCTACGAGTGACGCTCCACCGCTTGTCCTGACGCACCGGGGTGCTACAGCCACCGGTCACATCCCCGACTCTGTTCCTACTCCTGTGCGGCTATATCCATTGCACCATCAGACGGCCTGCGCTGTATTCCGGAGTGAATCGGCAAAAGGGTATCTTGGGCAACAACTCACGCTCGAATCGCCGCACGGGGTCAGGGTGCAACACGCCATTGACCTCCCATAGGCGACACCCGAAACCGCAGACAAGCAGGGCGGAAATCGACTGCCGGGCGGGCTCGAGGAGGGTCCCGTTCGCTGGTCGTATCACAGCGGACCACCGCAAGTCCGTTGTCTGGAACATTTCACCGACGGCTTGTGCCAGCGCGGCGTCAAAGGCCATCGAGATCGATGGCCTTGATGTCAGAACGTGTTCAACGTGACTTTGACCGCAGCAGACCATACTAGCCTCAAAGTGCAAAGTGCCGATTGCGAGCAAGCAGGGCGCATCAACCTTGCTACATTGTCTGGCCTTGTTGCGACACTCTCCGAGGATGATGCGGGTCAGGTTCGAGTGCTCACGAAAGCCACCGTCGATATCCAGGGTGGACGATAATCCGGTCTCTTCGGTTGCCACGTGGCTAGTGATGCACGTGGACTCAACATAGAAGATTTGTCCGCGCTGACTGCATCGGAAGTCTGGTCCCCCATGTGAGGGATCTTCCCCAGGCTCGACCACTTCCACATGGTCATCAAGCACCTGTCGAACGCATGCCTCGCACACCGCGGCTTCGGGCTGATCCCTGAGCAGATTCTCCCATCTATTGCCGTGGGCGCTCGGGAAGCGCTCCAGCCATTCTCGATGGCTTTGGATCACCTCCGCATAGGCAGTCCGTATTTGCAATGTTTGTTGGCCCATGATCCGTCGATTCTATGAGCCTCATCCAGGCTGGTCACTCGTTTCTGGTGCTCCCGACGAAACGGTGAAGGCGATCCATTGGCGCGCGCGGCGCGGGTTGCGGTCGCGCTGGCGCGCACGAGTTGGTCGAAGTTAGCGCTCGATAAGCTGCGGTAGCGCTCAGTTAGCGCGAGATAAGCTGAGATAAGGCTTGGTTCATCGAAGTTATTCTGCCCGCGGAAGCGTTGGCGCGCGCATCACCGTCCGCGCGGTCGCGCTTGGGCGCGCAGGTGCGATCCAATCCTCTGTACCGAGTCGCAATCAAGGGTGCGGCGCTGCGGGAAGTGCGCGTTCCAGGTGCTGCGCGCGCCGATTCGGCTGAAGATGTCGCGCTTTGGATGCGCGCGCCGAGCCAAATGACTCTCAGTGAGATCTTCCATCCCTGACCCCTGACTCCTGACTCCTGACCCCGGCCCCCTGCTCACCGATGCAGCGGTTCGAGCAACTCGTGGGTCGCGTCGTGGTAGAGGCTGCGCAGCAGATCGTCCGCCAAGGCCTTGCCCGCAAGCACGGGAGCGTCCATCTCGCTGTAGCGATCCGGCTGGGCCATCGCCAGGTCGGGGTCGGCGATGGGGGACGGGCCGTGGTAGTCGGTCTCAAACAGCGATCGCAATGCCCAGTATCGGCTGGCATACAGGTCGAAGGCTTCGTCGGGCGAGCCGGCCCTGGCCAGCACCTCGTGCCCGGTTTCGCCGCGTGCTAGGTGCTCATCGGATGTAAGGATGTCCGACCCAAACAGGACTCGTCCGTTGAACCGCCCAAGGAACGCCGCGAGATCTTCGCGTGTGTGTCTGCTCAGCTCGCGCACCATCCACTTCGCGGCGCTGGTGTCCAGATACAGGTTGTCATGCCGTTGCAGCAGGCCCGCAAGGAACTCGAGGTTCTCCGGCCAGCCACCCATGTGTGCGGCAATCCACGGCTGGGTGAAGCGGTCCAGGAGCTCCTCCAGCGGCTCGTATTGTTGGGCTTTGGTGCCGTAGAGCGAGGCGTCGGCATACTTGGCTGCAAACCAGGTGTCGGGGTCGGCGACGTGAACCATAAAGATCATGCCCAGGTCGTGAGCGACCCGCATGGCTTCGAGGCGGTCCGGGGCGTCCAGACGCAGCAGATTTGGATCGCCGACCTCCCGTCCGTAGTCGATTCCCCTCGGAGCGGCCCAGAACTTGACGATTCGCGCCCCCAAGGCGTGGAATTTCTCGATTCGCTCGATGTACCCCGGCCCGTGGTGGTGGCGGCGATCCTCGCCGGTGTAGTTCGGCACGGCGATAAAACGGACCGCGGAGCCGAGAACCTCGCGGACCTGCTCGACCTGCTCCAGATGGGTCATGGAGTAGACCAACCGCACACCGTACAACTCGGCAGCTCGCCGGTAGATCCCGGCCGACGCGGGCCCGTTGATGTGGGTGTGAACGTCAATGATCCCAGCCGGCCGCACCGCGAACTTCGCCGCCTCGGCGGTGTAATCCAGGCCCAGCCGGTTCGCTGGGTGCAGCGCAGTCGCGGTCGCAGCAGCGGCGGCGGTTGGTTTGGGTTTGGTCATCGGCCGATGATAGGCGAAGTCGCGAACCACAGGATTGCGTTGGCGCACGACTGGCTGGTGGGGGTGCGCGGCTGGGAACGGGTGCTCGATCGCTTAGCGCGATTGTTCGGACCCAAGGATCTATACACCCTGGCCCATAACGGCCGCCCGCTGACGGAGGCGGTCTCGGCCTGTCGGGTTGTCACCTCGCCGCTGCAGCGGTCCCCCGGCGCGGCTGGTCGATCGCGGCGACACTACTTGCCGTTGATGCGTTGGGCGGTCGGTCGGCTCTAGCTCGCCCCGGTCAGGGCCTGCCACGATTTGCGGTGGGGATTCCGGGAAGATTCTGTATTGAGCCGAAGAATCCGAACTATATGGATGACATCGAGTTAGCGTGATAGTGGAGGCATCTGGGCGAGCGCGGTGGCAGAATGGTGTCGAAAAATGGTAGATTTGTGTTGCCAGGTGGGACGTTGTGGGATATCTTGCGGCCTGCGTGGAGCGGATGATGCGAGTAGCAGACGGGCAAGCCCCACCAATCGGTCACGGCACAGGGTCGCATGGCGGCCATCCTCGGGCTGCTGCGTTCTGTGGATTTGAAGATACGTTGCCCGACGTGGGCGATGTCGCGGTGGAGACGGTGCGTTCTTCGCCGCCAAGGGTGCGACCGCGCCCGTTCGTCGGCACATACAGCCACGTGATCGACGACAAACACCGGTTGGTGATTCCGGCGAGGATTCGTGAGTGCCTCGATACGACGGTGCATGGCGAGGGGTTCTACTTGCTGCCGAGGCCTGATGGGGCGCTTTCGCTTTGGCCGGAGCGAACCTACGAGCGAGAGGCGCGAGAAATCGAACCGTCGCTGAACAGCCCGCCGGAGCAGATTCGTCAGGCTGAGGAGATTTTCGCTGCGGCGCGGCTTGTCGAGATCGACACCACTGGTCGTGTCCTGTTGCCGCATGACATGCTGGCAGCAGTGGGAATCGGCACAAGGGTGGTTGTTCGTGGATTGGGCAATCACCTGCAACTGCGCGGCGCCGTGTACCAACGAGAACGGGATCGAGCAGCACCGGAGACAGTCCATGAAGCGGAGATCCACTGATGCACGCTTGGGACATTCGGCTCCGCGTGAATCCGGCGAGTCGCAAGATCACGCCCCCAGACGACCCGACCGACCCGACCGACCGACTTGCCGCGGTGGATGGTCGGTCTCGGGGCGCGTGGCCGTCTCTTGGTGGGGGACTAATCAGGCCGCAGCATCCCGTCGCAGCGGCATCATTTGTGGATACTTCGCCCGAGGTGAACGCTCTGCGCAGCGTGCCGGCCGGCCGAAGGGTGGTCGGGTCATGGACGACCCGGATTCGTGGCGGCACCGCATCGGCAAGGATCAGGCGATCGGTTTCGCCCCGGGGCGCGGCAAGGGTCCTGTACGCCCATGCCATTGTTTCACTCGTCTCCGGTCTCCACCCGCGACCGGAGGCCTTCCTGCCACGCGGCTCACCGAAGCTCAAGCGTGAGCCGCCAAGTTCCCTTCCTCCTTGCTCGTGGCGTGACCCACCACACGCCACGGGCTTTCTTGCGTAGCCGCAGCGTTGCCGGCAGGAGACGACCGGTCGGGGCCGTCTCGACCGCAACATGTAATGCCGCTGCGCGCGACATCAGGGCCAACAGCGGTGGCGCGATCCCAACCCCTTGCCGGGGGGTCAGGTGGCCTTTCGGGCTGCGGGACGGATGGAGCCCACCACTGGAGGTTTGGCGGCGAGGATTTCGTCGGCGATCTCGCGGCGATGCACGTCGATTTCGCGGGGGAACGCGAACCCCAGCCGAACCCGCTCACCCTTAATTTCCGCCACTCGCACCGTTCCGATCGGATTCGCCGGATCGCCAATGACGACCTCTTCCCCCTCTCGTCTGGTGATCACAAGCATGTGTAGGACCTCCTGCCCAAATGAATGTGCGATCATGCACAATCCCACCTGGCAATAGGGTACACGAATTCGTCCCGGGCCCAAGCACTTTTTGCCGATTTTATGGTTTTGTTCGGCTGATCTGGCGGGTTTTTGGGTCACCCGTCGATCCCGCCCACCCTAGGGAGTGCCTTGAGGCTACGCGACCGACTGAACGGCCTTGACTTCCGGAACGTACTGCTTGAGGTTTCGTTCGATCCCGCTCTTGAGCGTCATCGCGCTGGATGGGCAGCCGACACAATCCCCGAGGAACCGCACTCGGACAATGCCATCCTCGCTCACATCGACGAGCTCTACATCGCCTCCGTCGGACTGCACCGCGGGACGTATGAGATCGAGGATCTCCTCCACGTGCTCCCGGACGGATACCGCTGTACGCTTGGCAGGTTGGGATTGGGGTTGGGCTTCCTTCATGCACGGCTTCCGGATTGCTTTGCGGCAGATCACCCTAATGCTAGGAGTGTCAGGCGCAGCGGACTAGCGGCTCGGGCGCGATGTACACTGGGGCCCATGAACCACGACAATCCAGTCATCGGTGGTTGGATGGCAGTGGCGGGCCTGGTCGGGGTGTTGCTGGCGGGCTGTGGCGGCCCGGTCGCGGTGGAAGATCCCCTGGCCACCCTACGCCAGACCGAGGCGAGTTCGCGGCAACACTTCCGGGCCATGGAGGTGCTGGACGGGCGCCCGGACGACCCGGCCTATCGTGAGGCGCTGCACCGAATGATCTGGCGGCCCGGATACACGCCCGCAGCACGCGAGGCTGCGTTCGATCGTCTGGCCGTTGTCGACGAAGAAGGATTGAAACAAACCTGCCGGCAGCACCTGCCCCGCCTTGGCGCACGGCAATGGCTGGGGCGGTTGTGCCAGTTGATCACCGACCGCGGCTGGGCTGATCTGAGCCCGGCGCTGGTCAGCAGTTGGGCGCGGCCGATCGGCTTCATCGACGACGCCGACCGCCAGGAATACCAGGCATTGGTTCGTCTACACGGTGAGGAGAATGTGGTCGAGGTGATCTTCGAGATCCTCATCGAGTCCAACCAGCCGTATCAACAAGGTCTGCGCAGCCGCTGTTGGGAATTGCTGCACCGCCTCGGCCATCGCGACCGGCTGGTCGATCTCCTGGCCGGGCACGCTGTTGGCGCAGACGATCCCATGCTGGCCGATCTGCAGGCCGCCGCGATCGAGCTGGGGATTATCCCTCGCAACCATGAAGAGATTCTTTGGCTGAGAAAGCTGCGGGAGCCGCAGCGCGCCGAGTTCTGGTCACAGGCGGCGGCGATCGTGCCTGGACTGGCGGATTCGCGGCGCCGCGAGTTGGAGTTGCGGGATCTGCCGATTCTTGTCGCCGCCTCGATTCACGATCCTTGGCTGCTGGAAGCTTCCAAGGACGACTTGTACCAGCGGGTCAGCGCCCACATTCTTTCCAGCCGGCTGCACATCGACGCCGACCGGTTCAGAGGGAACCCCGGAACGTACGCCCAGCGCCTCCGAGAGCACCGCGATGCACTGACGTGGGGAGATCTGGCGGCGATGTTGCTGGCGGTGCGCGCCATGCAAGTGCCCCAGGTGGTGGCACACCTGTTCGATTACGCCGAGCGGGACCGGGAGGATCGTTCCTGCGAATATGGGGGGGTTCTCACTCTGGACCGGCAGGGGCGATTTGAAATCCTGGAGTTCCCGCCTCGATTCCGTCTCCACGACAACCGTTTCGACGCGCCTCAGCGCATGCTCGACGCCGGCTACGCCGCGGTCTTTCATTTTCACAACCACGCCCAGCGCCACCGCAACGTCCGCTACGCCGGGCCCCACATCGGCGATCTCAACTACGCGGACAACCTTCGTGCCAACTGTTTGGTGTTCACATTCGTCAACCAAGACACGCTGAACGTAGACTTCTACCGTCATAGCCGGGTGATCGTCGATCTCGGGGAAATCAGACGGCAGTGAATCCGTTGATGGCCCCAACGAACGTGGGCGGCGCCGAGCGGTGGCCGGAGGCCCCCAAGGCCTGCTCGCCGGTGGAGCAATGACCGCCATGGTGCGTTTCACGAAGATGCACGGCATCGGCAACGATTACATCTACGTCAACCGGTCCGAAGAGTCCGTCAATGATCCAGCTGTGCTGGCTCGGGCGATGGCCGATCGCCGCCGGGGCATCGGCGCCGACGGCTTGATTCTCATTCTCCCAGCGGAGCCCGGTGTCGATGCGGCCGTGCGCATGCGCATGTTCAATGCCGACGGAAGCGAGTCGGCGATGTGTGGCAACGGCATCCGCTGCGTCTGCAAGTACGCTCACGATCACGGGCTCAGCAAGGCGCAGCCGATGCGCATCCAAACCGGGGCAGGCGTGCTGACGTTGGAATACACCATTGGCGACGACGGCACCGTCGATCAGGTGACGGTGGATATGGGCGAACCGATCCTCTTGCTTGGCGACGTGCCCGTAGATCGGCGTCATCTCGCCGGCGGGGACGGGCCGATGTACCGCATCAGCGTTGATGAGCAAACCTTCGAGGCGGTGTTCGTCTCGATAGGCAATCCACACGCGATCATCTACGTCGATGATGCCGAGGTCGTCGATCTCCAACGCCTCGGCCCGAAGCTGGAAACACATCCGGCCTTCCCGAATCGCATGAACGTGCACTTCGTCCGGGTGGCCGATCCCAACCAGGTTTTTATGCGCACGTGGGAGCGGGGTAGCGGCGCGACCCTGGCCTGCGGGTCAGGCGCCTGCGCGGTGTGTGTGGCCGGGGTGATCACCGGCCGCACCGATCGGCGGCTGCTCGCGCATCTGCCCGGCGGCGATCTCGATATCCGCTGGGATGAGCGGACGAATCACGTCTTCATGACCGGCCCCGCCGTCGAAGTATTCACCGGCGACTGGCCCCTGTAACGCCGTCGGCAGTGCCGGCGGGAAACGCGCTCGTCAGCGCGACCATTCACCTGCACCGCGAGCGGCTGCTCGCGGCTTTCCATGTTGTATGATCGACGCGATGCCGAGCACCATCGGATATCACGTTGTCAAAACGGGATACGGCTTGTGGTTGCCAGGCGATGAGCGTGGATCATGGTCAAAGGCGTGGGACGCGAAGATTGGGTTCGTCGAGCCGCACACGCTGCACGAGGGTGATCCCGTTCGACAGCGCATGGCGCATGGCGCAGGAGCGGATGAACTCCGCCATAGGCGGACCGGTGCTCCTCACCGACGCGATGATCGACGCCATCGCCGGTGCTCTTGAGTTATGCGTTGATCGATCGGACGGCGGCTTGTCAATCGTCGCGGCAACGATCCAAGCCACGCACATGCACCTGTTGATCCCATACGGAGGGCGCGATATCCACCATACCGTGCGTTGGATCGGAGATCAGACGACCAAGGCGGTTCGTCGCCACACCGACCACCGCGGCCCGTTATGGTGCAAGGGAAAGTGGTGCTCATACGTGTTCGAGGAGTCGCATTGGCGCAACGCGATGCGGTACATCCAAACACATCATCCCGCTGCAGGCCCGTTTTCGTTCGTCACTCCCATGTAAAGCCGCCGGCAGTGCCGGCGGGAAACGTGCGGTCACCGCGATTGACTCACGGTCAACCGCGAGCGGCTGCTCGCGGCTTTCCATGGTGTGAGCCGAGCCGTACCATGTGCTCATGGCGTTGACTGACACCGAACGTCGCCTATGTGATCTGATCAAGGCGCGGGCTGACCTGCTGCTGCAACAGTTGGCCGAGCATGTGGCGATCTCGACCGGCCGGAACAACACGCCGGGGTTGAATCGCTATCGTGATCTCGTCGCCGGCCGGCTGTCAGCGCTGGGAGCGGTCATCAAGCACATGCCGGGGGAGCCGCGACCCAAGTGGCTCGATACACCCGGCAGATCGAGCGCGGGTACATCGATCCCGCCGACGTTGGTGGCCAAGCATCGTGTCGATGCCGCTACCCCGAGAATCCTGATCGTCGGGCACCTCGATACCGTGCATGATCCCGAGGATTCCTTCTGCGAGCTGACGGTGTCGTCCGACGGGAAGATCGCCACGGGTCCGGGCGCGGTGGATATGAAGGGTGGCGTGTTGATTGCCGTCACCGCGCTGGAGATGCTGGCCGAGGCGGGCGTCGAGCTGAACTGGACGATGCTGCTGAACAGCGACGAGGAGACTGGGTCATTCCACAGCGAAGCGGTGCTACGCGAAGCCGCGAGCGGCCATGATTTGGGCATCGTGCTGGAGCCGGCCTTGGCAGACGGGGCGCTGGTTATTGAGCGCGTGGGCTCCGGGCAGTTCATGGTCGAGGTGTTTGGGCGCTCAGCCCACGCGGGGCGGGATTTCACAAAAGGCGTGAGCGCCGTCAACAAGCTTGCTGAGATTATCATTGTCTTGGCCCAGATGGCGAGGCCCCCAAGCGGCGCCGTGGTCAACGTGGGCCCGTTGCAGGGTGGTCCGGTTACGAACACTGTGCCCGACTACGCTGCGGCCTGGGGCAACGTGCGATACGCTGATGCCGATGCGGGCACGCGGCTCGCCGCGGCGATTGATGCGCTGGCTACGGCCGATGATGCGCTGCCTCGGGTGGTGGTGCACCGCTGTTGGAACCGCCCACCGAAGCCGACCACCGAAGCGGTGCGCGGCTTTGCCGAGGCGGCGCGGGCCGTTGCTGAGGATCTCGGGCCGGCCCACCGTGGGCTGCCGTTCGCCTCCGCCGGAGGTGTGTGCGACGGCAACAACTTGCAAGATGCAGGCTTGGCGACGATCGACAGCCTCGGTGTTCGCGGGGGCAACCTGCATCGAAACGATGAGTACGTCGAAGTGGCCAGCCTGGTCGAGCGATGTCAACTGCTGGCGGCGCTATTGGCGCGACTGGCCCAGGGAGGCGTGCATATTCCTTCTGAACGTGACCCTGTGACTGCGGTTGCCGTGCCGGGCGTCGATAATCACGGTGGACCCCCGCACCGCGAGGGTGTGTAGGATGAGTGATCGGCATCGCGCGGTGCGCCTATGGACAGAGACCCGCACATGACCTCGGGCACATCTGAAATTTCATCCTTGAGCGCGTTTGCGGACTGCCCGCCCGTCGCGGAGGCGGTGGACACGATTGTGCGCGAGCTGGTCGAAGCCCGATCGTTGATCACGGGTGTTCGGCGGCCGGCGCCTGAGTTGGCCGCGTCATACGAGGCGCATCTCGCCCGGCAAACGCAAATCAAGGGCAGGCCGCCTGTGTATCCGTATGTCGGTTGCGGCCTCGGCCACGGCCCGCTTGTGCAACTGGCTGACGGGTCGGTGAAGTGGGACATGATCAGCGGCATCGGCGTGCACGCATTCGGCCACAGCGACCCGGACCTCGTCGCGACCGCCTTGCGGGCCGCACTGAGCGACACCGTCATGCAGGGCAACCTGCAATTCAACACCGAGGCGATTGAGTTCGCTGAACTCCTGCTGGCCGAAGCGGCCCGAACATCGCGGCTGGAGCACTGCTTTGTCATCAACTCAGGCGCGTTGGCCAACGAATCAGCGTTGAAGCTGTGCTTTCAGCACAATGCCCCGGCCGATCGGGTGTTGGCGTTCGCACACGGGTTCGCTGGTCGAACCACGACGTTGGCGCAGATCACCGATTCGAGCGCGGGTCGGGTGGGCATCCCGCTCACTGTCGGCGTGGATTACGTACCGTTCTATGATCCCGAACACGGCGATGAATCGATCAAGGAGACTCTCAACGGCCTCCAGCAGGTGATCGAGCGTTACCCAGGCCGGCACGCCTGCTTCGTGATGGAGCTGGTGCAGGGTGAAGGGGGCTTCAACGTGGCGCCGCGCGAGTTCTTCGTGCCGCTAATGGAACTGTGCCGCGACAATGGCATCGCGGTGTGGGTGGACGAGATCCAGACGTTCGGCCGAACGTGCGAGATGTTCTACTTCGAGCAGCTCGGCGTGGGCGACTACGTTGATGTCGTGACGGTGGGGAAGTTGAGCCAGGCGTGCGCGTGTCTGTACACCGCCCAATACAACCCCAAGCCGGGTCTGCTCAGCGCGACGTTTGTCGGGTCCACGGTTGCGCTGCATGTGGGGCGGCGCATTCTCGCGCGGCTGCGCGAGGGTGGATACTATGGCCCCGATGGCCGGATCGCCCGGCTTCAGACGGCTTTCCGCAAGCACATGCAGGCGCTGGTCGAACAGCATCCGGACTGGTTTGGGCCGGTGCCGCAAGCCGACGGCCGATCAACGCAACGCGTCTACGATGGAGTGGGGGGGATGATGCGGCTTACGCCGTTTGGAGGTGATCGGTCAAAGATCACCAAGGCGCTGCGCGTGATGTTCGATGAAGGGGTCATCGCCTTTTATTGCGGTCACGAGCCATACCATATTCGTTTCCTGCCGCCGGTCGGCGTCATGCAGCCGCAGCAGTTCGACGACGTGTTTGAGATCATGGAGGCTGCGTTGGCGAGAGCGGCGCAGAGCGAATGACCCCGCCCCTGTCCTCCGATCGTTCCTCTTTTTCTTCTTCTTCCCTAATCCCTAATTCCTGACCCCTAATCCCTTTCTTCTCATGTTTCTCATCCGCCAGGCTACCGTTGACGATGCTCCCACGCTGCTGAAGCTGGCAAAGATGGTGCATTTCATCAATCTGCCGGCGGACCCGGAGATCATTCGCACCAGGATCGTGCGGTCACGCAAGAGCTTCGCCGGCCAGGCGCCCAGCCCGCGCGAGCGGCAGTTCATGTTTGTGATCGAAGAGACCGGAACAGGCAACGTGATCGGCACATCGTCGATCGTTTCGTGCATCAGCTGGCCCGGCCGGCCTCATACGTACTTGCAACTTCGCAAGCTCGAGCTCTACAGCACAGACCTTCAGACCGGGCAAGTGCATCTGACCTTGAAGCTCGGCAAGGACGAATCCGGGCCGAGCGAGATCGGCGGCCTTGTGCTCGGGCCGTCGTATCGCGGGCACCAGGAGAAGCTCGGCATGCTCCTGAGCCTCATTCGCTTCCACCTCATCGGGCTGCACCGCGAGTGGTTCTCCGACCGCATCATTGCCGAGATGATGGGGGCGTTGACGCCTGACAGCCGTAACTTGTTTTGGGAGGCGTTCGGCCGGCGGTTCATCAATCTGACCTTCGCGGAGGCTGATTTGTTCTGTCAGCGGTCCAAGGAGTTCATCACTTCCCTGCTCCCCAAGCAGGAGATCTATGTCTCGCTGCTGCCGCCCGATGCCCGCAATACGATCGGGAAGGTCGGCCCGGAGACGGAACCGGCCAAGAAGCTTCTCGAAGGGATCGGCTTTCGCGATTGCGGCCATGTCGATCCGTTTGATGGCGGCCCATACCTTGAAGCGCAGATCGAGGAGATCGATTTGGTCAAATCGACCAGAAAATGCCGGCTCGGAGAGCCCGTGGATGACGGGCCGAACGCCGGCTTTGTGAGCGTGAATCGGGAGGCGGGCTTCCGGGCCCTCAGAACGCTGTATGCAGAATCTGCGGGGGTGGTGTCGATCCCGGCGGAAGCAGCAGAGCTCTTGGGAGCCCGTGCGGGTGATGTCATCGGCCTGACGCCGATGCCGACGCCGGTCGCGGCGCGGCTGAGCCGGTCCAAGGCCGATGCGCCCGCTCAACGACGCGCCCCCTCCGCTGCCCCGCCCGAGGTCGTTCCGTGATCGACCTCCTGAAGCACCCGCCAAGCAGCTACATCAACGGCCGATTTGAGCCGATCCCAGGCGATGACCTCGTGTCGACCGATCCCACCGAGCCGGATCGGATCATCTGGCAGGGCTCGCCGTCCGTGGATCATGTGGACCAGGCGATCCAGGCCGCGCGCCGTGCGCTGGACGAGTGGTCCGCGCGCCCTATGAATGATCGGGCGGACCTGTTGCGGCGCTGGCAGCAGATCGTCGCCTTGCACGCCGAGCGCATCGCCGAAGTCATCACCGACGAGATGGGCAAGACGCTGGCCGAATCTCGCTTTGAGGCCAAGGCCCTCGCTGACAAAGTGGCGATCACGCTGGACGAGATCAGCCTCAGCCGGGTTCGGGAGTACGAGGTGAGCGTGTCGGCGTCTCGTGCGGGTCATTGCCGCTTCAAGCCGCATGGGGTGATGGCGGTCCTCGGCCCGTTCAACTTTCCCGCCCACCTTCCCAACGGCCACTTTGTCCCGGCGCTGCTGCTGGGCAACACGGTCGTCTTCAAGCCGTCCAAGCAGACGCCGGCCGTGGGGCAACTGCTTGGGGAACTCATGGATGAAGCAGGCGTCCCTCCGGGGGTGTTCAACATGATTCATGGCGGTCGGGGCGTCGCGCCGGCGCTAGTGAGCCACGACGGCATCGATGGCATTCTGTTCACGGGCTCCTGGGCGGTTGGGCGCAGCATTCTCCAGGCCAACCTCGATCGGCCGGGGCGCATCATGGCCCTGGAGATGGGCGGGAACAACCCGGCGGTGGTCCTGGCCGATGCCCATCTCAAGCAAGCGGTCGTCGAATGCGCCCGGGCCGCCTTTGTGACCACCGGGCAGCGCTGCACCTGCACCCGGCGAGTGATCGTCGAGCAGGACATTGCTGAGCGGTTCATTCCTGCGTTGTGCAAAGTGACATCGACGTTGCTCATCGGCCCGCCCCGATCCACCGATCCGATCTTCATGGGCCCGGTGGTGAGCGAGCAAGCGGTCCAAGATGTGCGCCAGTTCCAGGACGACTTGGTGCAAGCCGGCGGGCGGGTGCTGGTCGAGGCCACGGCGATGGATCGGCCGGGGCACTTCGTCACGCCCGGCGTGGTGGAGGTTGACGGCTTTAGTGTCCAGACCGACTGCGAGGTGTTCGGGCCATTCCTGCAGGTCACCGTTGTGAGCGATCTGGATCAGGCGATCGAGCAGGCCAACGCCACAAACTATGGTCTGGCGGCGTCGATCTTCACCAATGATGATGCGGCCTACGAGACGTTCTTCCGCCGAGTACGGGCCGGCTGCATCAACCGCAATACGGGTACGGCTGGGGCGTCAAGCAAACTCCCCTTCGGCGGCCTGGGCCACAGCGGCAACCACCGACCCGCCGCCGCCTTCAGCGTGGATTACTGTGCCTATCCAGTGGCGAACATGATCGAGCATTCCGCCGACGCTGCGCTTCCAGCGGGCATGCATTGGGACGAGCGATGGGTGTGAGGACACCGGACGGTGCCGACAGTTTGGTTGGGTCCAGACGGCCCGGCTTGCGTTTCGGCGCAGAGAATCGATGGTGCGGCAATGGCTGAGAAGAAAGAGCCTCGAACGACGCTGCCCGATGTCCGTGAGCATCCCCGCTTCGCCGGGGTGGCCACGTTCTGCCGGTTCCCGCTGATTGAATCGGTGGTTCCGGGGCACCAGCCGGTGGACTGGGCGATCTATGGCGTGCCGTTCGACGGCGGCGTGACCTACCGGCCGGGTGCCCGTTTCGGCCCGCGGGCGATACGCGACGCCTCGCAATACATCAAGCCGGTTCACCTCGAGCTGGGTGTCAACATCGCTGAGATATTCTCTCTTGCCGATGCGGGCGATGCCCCGATCAAGCCCTATTCCTGTAAGGACACAATCGACGCCGCTTGCGGCTTCGCGCTTGCGCTGGGCGATCCGGCGATAACAAAGCTGCTGGCGGTCGGCGGCGATCACTCGATCGCGTATGCCAACATCAAGGCGACGTGGCAGCGGCGCGGCCGGCCCAAGCGCGGTCTGGCCATGCTGCATCTGGACGCTCATCTGGATACCGTCGAGTCCGTCTGGGGCGAGAAGTGGGGCCACGCCTCACCGTTGATCCGGGCGATTGAAGACTCCCTGATTGATCCGTCACGCATGCTCAGCGCCGGCATCCGCGGGCCGCACAACGCCACGGCCGATCTTGACTTCGCCAGGGACCATGGCGTTGAGGTGGTGACCTATGACCAGTGGCGCAGCGGCGAGGGGACCGCACGACTCGACGCGTTCAAGAAACGTCTCGGCGACGACGAGGTCTACCTGTCCTTCGACATCGACTGTGTCGATCCGGCCTACGCGCCGGGAACCGGGACGCCAAGTTGCGGCGGGTTCACTTCCGCAGACATCTTCGCGTTGCTGCGGCGCTTCGCCAGCGTGAATCTGGCCGGAGCCGACATCGTGGAAGTCCTTCCCGATCGCGATCCGAGCGGGGTCACGGCCCTGCTGGCCAGCCACATCATCTTTGAAATCCTCTGCCTGGCCGCGGCGCACTCCAACCGATGATCGAATCTCCGGGCCTGCAGCGGTCATCCGTCGCGGTGCGGCGAGGGGCATTGGGCGCCGTCAGGCGTCGCGCAGCGCCAGGATCAGCTCGACCTTGCCGACCTGTTCGTCCATCTGCTGGGCGATTTCAAGGGGGCTGCGGCCGGTGTCAGCTAGCTCATACACGCCTTGCGTCAACGGGTCCAACGGGCGGGGCGGGTCGTGAGATGGTTTGAACGGCCCGGGGGGGTCTGGGCCGCCGAAGTCACCCTCACGCCCGGCCAGCGAGTCGCCGGCGGCGCTGAGGCCGGCATCCTTCGCCTCGGATAACTGGGCGATACGCTCATCCGCCTCTTGGAGAAGGAGTTCGAGGCGCTGGGCCTTGTTGTCCAACTGGGCCCCCAGGCGGCGGGCGGTATCGACAAGTTGGGCCGAAACCGCCTGGGCATCATCGTGGCGGTGACGCACCGTCTTGATGTGGTCGATCCATTCGCGGGGTGACGGCCGGTTCATGTTGCGTCGGGCGATCTTGCCGCGAATCGACACCATCAGGATCACCCCGAGTCCGACCACCATGATGACCATGAGCATTTGGGCCCATACGGGCGCCCCCGCGTCTTGGGGCGTCGAAACCTTCCCAATGAGAATAAACACGGTCGAACCTCCATGTTCTTAGCCGGCGTGATGTCGGCCGGCTTGGCGTCATTCCTCTGACATTCCGCGATGTGAACATATTATCTCGATATGTCGAGCCCTGCAGAATCTGATCTCTCTAGGGTGGGGTCTCGCGGCCCAGGTGGACTGCTGCCGGTGGCGGCACGACGCCATTGGCTGGTCGCCGAGGTTGCCCGCCGCTTGGGCCGCCGCTGCGGGGTGGCGGGGGGAGCAAGGGTGGTCGTCGGCGTCAGCGGGGGCGCCGACTCGCTCGCCTTGCTGTTGGCCTTGGCGGCGATTCGCCAACGGCGGCGAGGGCCCGGGCCGGCCATTGAGACGGTGGCCGCGCATGTCAATCACCATCTGCGGGACTCGGCTGATGAGGATGCAGCGTTCGTGGCCGAGGTCTGCGCTCGCCTCGGCGTGACTTTGCAGACCCAGCACGTGCATCCCGCCCGGATGCCGGGCAACCTCGCCGCCAACGCCCGGCGGCTGCGCTACGAAGCCCTGGGCCGCGTGGCGGCGTCGGCGGACGCGGGATATGTGGCCGTGGCCCATCACGCCGAGGATCAATTGGAAACGCTGCTCATCGCCCTGTGTCGCGGCGCGGGCCTCGACGGACTGTCGGGTATGGCCTGGAGCCGACCGCTCGTGGGCCGGGTGTCGTTGATCCGCCCGCTGCTGGCTGTGGGCAGATCAGCTTGTGAGGATCTGTGCCGCACAGCCGGCATCCAATGGCGCGATGATCCAACCAACGTCGATCCGACAACGGTCCGCGGGCGGCTTCGCCGCGATGTGCTGCCGGTGCTGGAGGAGCTTTGGCCGGAGGCTGCGTCTCGGGCCGCCGGCGCCGCCGACGTGGTGCAAGCGGCCCGCACCGCCCTGGAGCATCAGCTTCAGGAGGCGTTCGGCGGCCCATCACAGCGTTGTTGGGACCGGACTCAGCTTGCGGCTCTGCCGCTGCCGATCATCGCCGCCGGCCTGCGCCGCGCGGTGATGGATGAGGTGGACGGCGCTGGCGATGGGCTTGGCCAGCGGCATCTGCTGCCGGTCGCCGAGGCCATCAGGGATAGTGACCCTCGCCCACGCCGATTCGACTGGCCCCGCGGACTAACGGTTGTGGTCACGTCCAAGCAGGTGCAGTTGCGAAGGCATGTGCCGGCGGATATGGATTCGCGGCTATGACCCGATACGTTCTTGGCCGTTCATGTACGGTCGCAACACCTGCGGCACGGTGACCGAACCATTCTCGTTCTGATAGAGCTCAAGGATTGGAATCAGAATCCGCGGGCTGGCGATGACCGTGTTGTTCAGCGAATGGCAGAATACGGTCTTGCCGCCGGAGGCTTGATCACGATATCGCATGTTGAGCCGGCGGCACTGATAGTCATAGAGGCGCGACGCGGAATGGGTCTCGCCGAAGGCGCCAATCGGCCGGCCGATGTCGTCGAGCGGTCCGCGCCCCGGCATCCAGCACTCGATGTCGATCATGTCGGCGTTCTTGGGGCCTAGATCGCCCGTACAGCATTGCACCAACCGGTAGGGCAGCTCCAGCCGTTGGAGCAGCGTCTCAATGATCTCGATCATGGTGCGATGCCATTGGCGGCTTTCGGCTTCATCGGCCCGACAGATGACGACCTGCTCGACCTTATCGAACTGGTGGACACGAAACAGCCCGGCGGTATCTTTGCCCGCAGCGCCGGCTTCGCGGCGAAAGCATGTGGAAACCGTTGCGTATTTCAAAGGCAAGGCGTCGGCATCGATGATTTCATCGGCGTGCAGCGCCATCAGGCTTACCTCGCCGGTCCCGATGAGGAACAGATCGTGGCCGGCCCCTCGTTTGGATTCCTCGATGTGATAAGCCTGGTCCCGCCCAGCCGGGAAAAAACCGGTGCCCACCATGCACTCCTCGCGGACCAACGCGGGCAGCGACATCGCCACGAAGCCGTGCTCGTCAGTGATGCAATCAAAGCCAAGGCGAAGCACCGCTTGATGAAGGCGCATCCCGTCGCCCCTCAGCACGTAGTGACGGGCGCCGGCCATCTTCACTCCGCGCTCAAAGTCCGCCAGCTTTAGATCGCTCAGCAGCTCCAGATGGCTCTTTGGTTGGAATCCCTTGTTCTTGACAAACGGTTGGTTGGGGTCGAATCCGGGCGGGTGCCAGCGGCGAATCTCGACGTTGTCCTTGGGCGAATCACCCTTGGGCACATCAGGGTCCGGCGGCTGGGGGACCTCCAGCCAAAGTGAGCGCCAGTCGCGTTCGATTTTGGTGATTTTTCGATCGAGGCCTTGTATCTCGGTCTTCAGGGTGGTGGGTTGTTTCTGCAACAGTTCGATCGCCGCCTCGAGCTTCTTACGCTCTGACGGGTCGGCGTCGGACAGTTGCCCCATCGCCGTTGCGATCTCTGGGCCGATCTGCTTGCTCAGCTTCTTCTGCTCGGCGCGCTTGGACTCCTGCTCGGTGAGCAGACGCCGGCGTTGCTCGTCAAGTTTCACCAGGCGATCGATGTCAACGTCGATGCCCTTGTCCCGGGCGCCGCGCTTGAAACGTTGGGGGTCATCGCGAAGCTGCTTGAGGTCGATCATCGGCCCGCCTAGTTTAGCGGCGGGCCTGCGGCCCGCGCGTCACACCCCGCGATCCCGATACGTCGGCGTCGCGGCCCAGCGCATCTTCTGGAGCAGAATCTGCCAGTAGGTGGTCGCCGGATTCGCCACAAAGCGGGCCCTTTTTGCGTGGCGTCGGATGGTGACGGTCTGGCCGCGCCCAACCGGCATGGAAACCTGCCCATCCAAGACAAGCGAGGTGCCCTGGTTGGCCCGGACCACCTCGATGCGCACTTCACAATCGGGGCAAAGCACGAAGGGTCGAAAGGCCAGGCTGTGCGCCGCAAGGGGGGTGATGATCATCGCCTCCAGCTTGGGGTCCACGATGGGTCCGCCGGCGGAGACGTTGTACGCCGTAGAGCCGACCGGCGTGGCCACGATCACGCCGTCGCCGCCCAGCGCCGGCCCTTGGGCTCCGTCGATCGAAAGCTGCAGCTGGATCATGCGGAAGGGAGTTCCAGCGGTGACCACGCAGTCGTTGATGGCCACTCCGGTGTGCCGCGAGTCCCCGCCGGGACCGCTGACCGCCGCTGCCAGCATCATGCGCTCGAAGATCGGAGGATCGGGGCCGAAGACGACCTCGGCATGCTGTTGCAGGCTCTGCCAGTCGAACTCGGCGAGAAAGCCCAGCCGGCCGAAGTTCACGCCGACCAGCGGCAGGTCACGGTCCACCACACGGCGGGCCTGGCTCAGCAGCGTGCCGTCGCCACCGAGCACGACCGCCAGATCGGCCGGGATGTTGGCGGGCAGCGCGTCGCCGTTGGTCTCGAACTCACCGGTGAGCTCGGCGTGTTGCGCGATGCCGGAGCGTATCTCGTCGAGCAGCTCGACAACGTCCGGCCGGGAGCGGTCGGCCAACAACAGAACGCGGGGACGAGGCATGGCCGGATTGTAAGTCATAACGCCGCGACCGGTGGTCGCGGGCTCGTTTCGCCGCGAGCGACGCAGTTGAGCGCGCTGCTCTTTTGATAGCCGCGGGTGCATACCCGCGGGTTACCACCCGCGGCTGTGTGGGTGCACATGTCAGTGTGACGCGACCCGGACCTTCCTCGTCCCGACAGGTCGGGACTCGTCAGGTCCGGCTTCATCCTTCACTTGATGCCTCGGTGCCTTGATGCCTTCCCCTACGACACCAATCCTTTGGTCAGGCGCATGAACGCGGTTTCGAGGTTGACCTTCTCCTGGTGCATGGAGGAGAGGCGAAAACCCTGGGCGATGAGGCGGTTGGGCAGCTCCGAGATGACCAGGCCGCTGGCTGGGTCGATCGTCACCTCGATTTGATCGACGCTGTTGTCCTGGGTGATGTCTACGCTGATGATGCCGTTGACCGCGGCGAGCAGTTTCGCGGCCTCCTGGACGCGGCTATCGACGATGATATGCACCACCTGACCGATCTTGGCACGCGCCATGATCTCGTTGACCGTGCCGGAGAAAACCAGCTCGCCCTGCTCGATGATCCCGATGGTGTCGCACAGCTCCGACAGCTCGTGAAGAATGTGCGAGCTGATGAGGATGGTCTTGCCCATCCGGCGGAGCTCCTTGAGCAGCTCGCGAATCTCGATGCGGGCACGCGGGTCCAGGCCGGAGGCGGGCTCGTCCAGCAGCAGCACCTTGGGATCGTGCAGCAGGACCCGGGCGATCGAAAGGCGCTGCTTCATGCCCCGGCTGAGCCCGGTGACCTCCGTGTTGGCCTTGTAGTTGAGATCGGTGAGATTCAGCACATCGCCCACGACGAGCTCGCGCTGCTTGCCGTGGATGTTGTAGCAGGCGGCGAAGAACTCCAGGTACTCGCTGACGACCATGTCTTCATAGGCGCCCATGAAGTCGGGCACGTAGCCGATCAGCGGGCGGATCTGGGAGTTCTGGTAGCCGATGACCTTGCCGTCGATGCGGGCCTCGCCCCAGGTGGGCTTGAGCAGCGTGGCGAGGATCTTGATGGTGGTCGTCTTGCCCGCCCCGTTGGGGCCGATGTAGCCGAAACACGACCCCTGATCGATCGATAGGTTGAGATTGTTCAGCGCAACCAGGTCACCGTACTTCTTGGTGAGGTTGATCGTTTCGATCATCGGCATCGGCTGTTCCTCGCCGTGGCGCCTTGGGCGACGGGACGGCGGGACAAGCCCGCCGGCGAAACGGGAAAACCATCTTACCTCTGGGAGGCAGCAGCTCGTAATTCGTCTTCGACCAGAGGCAGCGGGTAGATCCATCGCACGACCGTCAGCCCCTCGCTTTTGGGTGCCTTCCCATCCACCCGTAGCGGGACCGGGCAAGGGGAATCCTCCAGGTAGCCGATGATGATCAGGCACGGGCGGGTGAACCACGCCGAGAGGTCCAGCTCGCGCCCGAGTTTGCGGGACAACACGGCTGTCTCCGGTTCCTTGTTGCGTTCGCGGTGATACTTCGGCGGCGTGAGCTGGTGAAACATGCTCAGCATCTCGATGAACAATCTCTGACGGCCGAAGTTCATACTTGACCGTGATCCCCCCATTCCACGAACCATGGGGGTGTCCTTTTCATGATCCCGGATGTACCGCTCGTAGATGTTGGATGCCAACTCGGCCACTCCACGGCGTTCACGTTGGCCGAGGCGCAGCTCCGACGCCAGCGAATAGGGTGTTGCCGGGTACCAGTCGCCGCTGCTTGGTGACCACATCTTGCCTTGGTTGAGCAGCTCGCCGGAACGGAGTCGCGGCACCCAGGGAAGCGGATTGCCCGCTTGGTCGAGGTCGTAACCTCGTGGTGGCAGGCGGTCACCCGATACATAAATGACTCGCACGTTCGACAGGACACCAGGAAGATCATGCACGATTGTCCCTGTCACCGGCGACTCCGTCGAGGCGGGGTTTGGGACGGCACGTATCGGATCCTCGGGATCAACGCGTAACATACCGCCCCATTTTGGGTCCAGCGCCCCGAGCCACTGTGCGTAGAGCTGGGTTGCAGTCGCGCGGATTGGGATGTCATAGTCAGCCGGCGCCTTCCCGACGTCCACACGGTAACGATCGACGTTGGGGAACCGCTCGGCAATCTTCTCCGGAGCCGCCCAGCTCAGCAGCAGGTCACGCTGCTGCGGGTCCGAGTCAATCGAGATCCGCAC
>JADFFQ010000031.1 GCA_022568135.1 Planctomycetota bacterium
CCAAGCTCAACACCGGCGAACTTGCGCAGCTGCCGCGCATGGGGACCAAGACCGTACAGAACATCAAGGAGTCGATCGAGTTCATCGCACTCTCGGGCAAACGCATCCGACTTGGTGAGGCGCTTCCGATCGCCAAACAGATCGTCGAGCGGCTGCGCGGCGTCAAGGGGACGAAGCAAGTCGAATGCGCCGGGTCGCTGCGGCGCGGCAAGGAGACAATCGGCGACATCGACATCCTGGCATCGACCGCGAACCCTGAAGCGCTCAGCCAGGCGTTTCGAGCGATGGCGGGTGTCGTCAAGGTTCTCGCCGCCGGCGAGACGAAAAGCTCGGTGAGACTTGAAACGGGAATCCAAGTCGATCTGCGCGTGATCGATGAAAAATCCTTTGGGGCCGCGTTGATGTACTTCACAGGCTCCAAGCAACACAATGTTCTGATGCGGGAGCGGGCGGTCAAGAAAGATCTCCGGCTCAATGAATATGGTTTATTCGCCGGCGCGGGCCGGGAATCTGAGACCCCCCAGAGCCGAGGCGCCAGACCCGTCGCGGCCCGGACGGAACAAGAGGTGTTCGCCGCCCTCGCATTGCCGTGGGTTCCGCCGGAGATTCGCGAAGACCGCGGTGAGTTCGAGCTCACCTCGACTCCGAACCTCATCGACCTAAGCGACATCAAGGCCGAGCTTCACGCCCACACCGTCGCGTCGGATGGGAAGATGACAATCGACCAGCTCGCTTTGGAGGCCAAGGCTCGCGGCTTTCATACCGTCGCCGTCACCGATCATTCCAAGTCCAGCATCCAGGCCAACGGTCTCTCGGCGGATCGATTGCGCGATCACATCCAAGACGTGCGGGAAGCAAACCAACGGGTGAAAGGCATAACGATTCTGGCGGGGTCGGAGGTGGATATCCTGGCCGACGGCCGGCTGGACTACGACGACAAGTTGCTGGCCGAACTGGACTTGGTTATTGCTTCGCCGCACAGCGCCTTGCGGCAGGACGCCACGGCGGCCACCAAACGCCTGCTCAAGGCGATCAAGCATCCGCTGGTCCACATCCTCGGCCATCCAACGGGCCGGCTCATCAATCGCCGAGAAGGATTGCTCCCGGACATCAATGGGCTGATCGAAGCGGCAGTTGAATACGACACCGCGCTGGAGATCAACGCCAACTATCTGCGCCTTGATCTGCGGGACACTCACATTAGGGCGGCCGTTGAGTTCGGGGCGCTGCTGTCCATCAACACCGATGCCCATTCGCCCGACCACTTCGACTTTCTGCATTACGGCATCCTGACGGCTCGCCGCGGCTGGCTGACGGCGGATCGCTGCATCAACGCGTGGTCGAGACAGAGACTGAAAGACTGGCTGAAGTCGAAACGGTGACACTGGCCGAGCCGGGATTCCCTCAGCCGGGTTGCCGCACAGCGGCAACATTGATCTGCGTAGCTTGCCAAGATCAGATCGCCTGCGCCGATCCCTGTACGGGGACGGGCCGGCTCTGAAGCGAAGCGTGACTGCGACTCTGTTGGGCTGATATCATTCCAGCGGCGCCGCTACGATTTGTGTATTGCGACCCGGACCTTCCTCGTCCGCCGTCGGCGGACTCGTCAGGCCCGGCTTGAAGTGGATTCCAATGTTCGAGACGCTTTCCGAGCGATTCAACTCGACCTTCCGCAACCTCTCGGGGCGCGGACGCATCAGCGAGGAGAATATCCGCGAGGCGATGCGCGAGGTGCGCACGGCGCTGCTTGAGGCGGATGTGCATCTGGAGGTCGTCAACGAGTTCTGCGATGAGGTGGTGCAAGATGCGATCGGGCGAGCGGTCACCAAGAGTCTGCGGCCGGGCGAGGAAATGATCAGCATCGTCCACCAGCGGCTCATCGACATGATGGGCCCGGTGGACAGTCACATCCTGCTGGTGGAGCCGCCGCCCACGATCGTGATGACCTGCGGCCTGCAGGGCTCGGGCAAGACAACCACGTGCGCGAAACTTGCCGCTTATCTGAAGCAGCGCGGCCGAAGCGTCATGGTCGCGGCGGCGGACCTCCAGCGGCCGGCTGCGGTCGAGCAACTGGGCATCATGACCCGGCAAGTCGATCGTGAGGGCACCGGCCAGGCGAAGGTTCTCTTCTATGCCGAGCCGGACAAGTGCGCGGAGTACGGCAGAGCGGCGGGCGTGGCGGTCGGCGTCTGCCGGCGGGCCCTGGCCCAAGCCCGCAAGACCAATGTCGATGTGCTGATCCTCGATACCGCCGGACGGCTACACATCAACGAGGAACTGATGGCCGAGCTTGACGCGATCAATCGGACGGTCACGCCGCATCAGATCTATCTCGTGGTTGATGCGATGGTCGGCCAGGACGCGGTGAACTCGGCCAAAGCCTTTCACGCGCGGCTGGCCATCGACGGCGTGATCCTCAGCAAGTTTGACTCCGACGCCCGCGGGGGTGCGGCGCTGTCGGTCAAGCGCGTCACCGGGGCCCCGATCAAGTTCATCGGCGTCGGGGAGAAGTTTGATGCATTACAAGAGTTTCACCCGCAGCGCATGGCGGGGCGCATCCTCGGCATGGGCGACGTCGTGTCGCTGGTCGAAAGGGCCCAGCAGGAAGTCAGCGAGGACGAGGCGGTTCGCGCGGCCGAGAAGATGGCCCAGGGCCGGCTCACCATGGACGACTTCCTCAAACAGCTTCGCTCGATTCGACGCATGGGCCCCATCAAGCAGGTGCTGGGCATGCTGCCAGGCGTCGGGGCCGCCCTGAAGGATGTCGAGGTTGACGAGAAACAACTGGATCGCCTCGAAGGGATCGTCCACTCCATGACGCTGGCCGAGCGCAAGAACATCAAGACCCTCAACAAGTCACGCATCAAGCGCGTGGCCAGGGGATCGGGCACAACGCCCGGCGAGGTCGGCAAGCTCACTCGCCAATTCGAGATGGTCCAGAAGATGACCAAACAAATGGCCGGCGGTGGCCTGGGCGGCAAAATGAAGGCGATCCGCGAGTTATCGGGAACACACGCCAGCCAGATCCCCGGGCTGCAGAACATGCCGACCTTGGGCGGGCGACTCTCGACCAAGACTGTCGGTGTGAAGAGCCGGTTCAAGCAGCGGAAAAAACGAAGATAGAGGAGAAGACTCACCACAGAGGCGCAGAGGACGCAGAGAGGAAGAACAGAAAAGAGTTGTTAACACGGAGGACACGGAGTAAAGACCGAGAAGAATAAAATCAGTTTTCTTGTCTCTTAACCCAATCCAAATCTCTCTTTTTCCAACTCCGTGGCTCTCCGTGCCCTCCGTGTTTCAATCTTCTCTGCGATCTCTGCGCCTCTGCGGTGAGTCCTTCCGTCGGGGGCTCCGAGGGCGGGGGTCCGGGGGTCAGAACGGTGTGAACCATACAGGTTGGGGCATCCGCTTGGGCTTGCGCGGGCGCCTGAGGCGCTTCACATCCGACAGATGCCAGTGGTAGAGAGGGACGGCGTGAGGCTTGAGGCGTGAGGCTTGGTTGCATCGGGTGATCGTGGCTGAGCCGACGATCACGCCGGTGGGCAACTGCTCCCTCTCCCGCTGGGAGAGGGCCGGGGTGAGGGCGCTTTCCGCTCCAGCGCCTATTGCCAATTGCCCAGTGCCTTTGCTGGCATAGATATAAAACCGCTCACCAATGATCCGCGTCCGCCGACTGCGATACTCGATCTTCTTGATCCCCCGCAGGATCAGCTCCGCATAGGGTTGGCGAATGCTCAGCGCGCGCATGGAGCGTACATATCGGCCAGGAACGCCTCGGGGTGAAGGCGCGGCATCCAGCCTCCTGTCTCCTGTCTACGCTCTCCTGCTCTCGGCCGAAGGCCGCGGGCTGGCGGATGGAAAGGGCTCGCATGCAGCGCTTATCGGCTAACTGTCACCAACTCCCCAGCTAGATCACTTCGCTCCGATTGTCACAACGGATCGCGCGCCCCCTCGGGCTAATCACGTCTATACTCTTTGAGGAATCAATGATTATCGAGGCCAGCTCTGGGATGCCTCAGTTGCGCCTAATGCAGATGCCCAGCAATAGAAGAGGGCAAGTTTCGCGTAGAGTATTCCTATTGAGAGGATCCACTTATGATCCGGTTCATTGTCGAATTGTTTGATACGTCAGGACAAGCACTAGAGCCCGGGGTTGGGGGCGGGCAGTTCGATTACGAGTACCCCGTCCCTGTGCCACAGGTTGGCGATACCGTGGTGATCATGACCAACACATGGCGCGTCAAGACTCGGGAGTTTCAATTCCACCGTAAAGACGATGGCAACGTCTCAAAGGTCACACTGATCTGCTCCAAGGATCATTGACTCGCCATGATCCTGCCGTTTCGCGAACAGCCCGTTCACCAATGATCCGCGTCGGCCGACTGCGATACTCGATCTTCTTGATCCCCCGCAGGTCTCCGCAGGCGACTCGCCGGGGCGAGATCAGCTCCGCATACGGCTGACGGATCGACAGGGCTCGCATATCCGCCCTATCGGCCGGGAATCGGCCGGGGGTGAACCGGTTCTGGAACGCCTCCAGCAGCGCGGCGTTGGTGGACGGACGACCGGATCCTCGCCAGGGGCACCTAACATCTACCGGCTCCCCCTTGACCCCATCACTCGCCCGGTTATCATTGGGAATAGTCAAGAAGGAGTTCGGCTGATGTCGCTACCAATCAAGACCACCATCGAGGACGTTGACGTCATCTGCAAGTATCTGTCGTCGAAGGCGACTGGCGCAACAATGAAGGAGGCGAAAGCTGTCCTCGATCCGAAATACCTCGACGGCCGGAAGCTGTCCGCGCTGGAAACCTGGGGGTTCATCGAGCAGAGCGTGGACCGACTGAAACTCACCAGCCGTGGACGCGACTTCAATAGCGGCGATGCGAATCGGCGGCAGGCGATACTGCGAGCCATCGTCGGTTCGTGCGAACAGTACTCCGCCATCGTTGAGCGCGCCGTACATCAGAAGCAGGCCGACGTGGACGCGAAGGCCGTCGGTGCGCACTGGCACGATCATTTCAAGGACGAAGTCAGCGCGACAGAGAGTGGGCTGGGCGCTCAGGCCACCACCTTTTTTCGGCTCGCCGAAGGCGCGGGGCTCGGCACGATGATCTTGGGTAGACGTGGTCAGCCTACGCGGTTTGAATGGATTCAGAGCGCGGCAGCCGAATACTGCGCCAACGGAGGACATGACGAGGACGCTGCTGTCGACGACCACGGGAACGACGACACAGAGAGTTACGGTGGCGATTCGCCCGAGAGTGCCTCGCCGCCGAACACAGGCTCGAAGTCGGCGGACGCACTCGGTCAGGGAATCTTCATCGCTCACGGCAGGCAAAGGAAAGCGTTAGACGACCTCAAGCAGATCCTGTCGCAGTTCAGCGTGCCGTTCAAGGTTGCGGTCGATGAGCCGCACCTCGGGCGCCCCATCAGCGAGAAAGTGAAAGCGACGATGAAGGCATGTAATTGCGCGATTCTGATCTTCACCGCCGATGAGGAGTTCACCAATGCCGACGGTGAGACGGTGTGGAGACCGAGTGAGAACGTCGTATACGAACTCGGCGCGTGCAGCTACCTGTACGGTAAACGCGTGGTAGTCCTCAAGGAGGACCGCGTCCAGTTCCCCTCCAATTTCAGCGACTTGGGCTACATCACGTTCTCTGATGGAGAACTGAGCGCGAAGAGCATGGACGTCATCAAGGAGTTGATCGGATTCGAGATTCTAAAGGTATCGACAGGTTGAAGCCGGGGCGCTCGGCAGAGCGCCTCGACCTCGCCGGGGTCACGTACGGCGACATCTGATCAATGCGCTGTGGCTCGTGTGTCTCAGAGCAACCTCCAACGTTGTTAGTCTACACACGGGTTGGGATCGCTTCCAACGCGGTTCCCGTGGCCCTGGTCTTTTTCCCGCACACCTCGCCGCGCGCCGGCAACTGCTCGGTCGGTTCGGGCAATGCCGTTGCCCGAATTGGCAACTGGTTGGTCCATCTGCGGAACTGCCTGCCCGCGTGAATGAACCGCATCGCGGTCCAGAGCAGGTCCTTACAACCTGATAGCAACTGCTTCCGTGTCTTACACAGTTGCTTGCTCACTCTGAGCGGTCCAGCTGCGCGGGTTCAAACAGCGAAAGAAACGCCGTTGAGCGGCGCATGAACGCAGACCATTGAGCCCCCAGTGAATACGCCGGGGGCTCCACACCTTGGATCACGCTACGACATTTCGACGTCTTGACTTTTCGACGTGTCGACGATGCTCAGTCGCCGTCATCAATCGGCAGCGGATCGGCGACCTCTCCGCGCGTCCAGGCGCGGACGTTGGGCAGCAGCAGATCGGTGCAGAGGATCTTGAGGCATGCAGCTACCGGGATGGCTAGCAACATGCCGTAGACGCCCATGATGGAGCCGCCCGCCAACACCGCAACAAGGATGGTCACGGGATCCAGGTTGGTCGCCTTGCCCGCGATCATGGGAGTGAGAACGTAGCCTTCGAATACCTGCACCACGCCGAAGACCAACGTTGGCCAAAGGATGACGCCCCACCAGCCCAACCAGACGGTGCGATCTTCGACCGGCAGCGCGAGATGATTGAAGAACAGCAGGCCCACCGCGATGGGGATGCCGACCGTACCGAGATACGGCACGGCACAGAACACGCCCACCACAAACCCCAGCGCGATCGAACCCGGTACGCCAACGATCCACCAGCCGACCGCAAGCATCGCGCCCATAATCAGGGCGATCACGATTCGTCCGCGAACGAAACCGGCAACCACGCGATCCATCTTCGAGAACAGCTCGAACGTCCGCTGTCGGTTTGATTGGGGAATCAGGCTGCGGCCGAAGGTCACCACGGATGGATACCACACGCTGAAGAAGAAGAAATAGAACGGGATCAGGAAGGCCAGGAATCCCAGACGAATGATGCGGGCCAGCACCGCGGACACCGCCTTGGCCCCGCCTTTGGCCAGACCGAGCCACCCCTGGGACTGCTGATCAGGTCCATCGCTGGTGGAGGAGAGCCCAGAGACCCGCTGGAGCTCATCCCGCACGATAGCCCGGATGCGAGCCTCCTCATTCTCCCTGGTCGCGGTTATCTCGATCGCGACGCTGGCTCCAGCGTCAGAGGATTCTTGCGCAGGCGGCGGGTTATCCAAGCCGCCGGTCGATCGCGGTTGTTCTCCAGATTCGCCAACATCCTCGTGAGCGGCCTCGGGCACCCCGGGTAGATACTTGATCAAACCGCCTGCCTGCTCCCGCCACGGCTCGGGGAGATATCCGCTGAGTTTGACGGCCGTCTCATGGAACTGGCCTTGCTGATACTTCGTCACCAGATCAGCGGTCTGACCCACAACAACCGGGACGACGACCGCCAGCACAGCAAGGAGGGCCACCCCGACGGACCCCAACAATCCGCCGACCACGATTGGTCGGCTGAGCTTGCGATATTTTGACAGCCGCGCGACGAGCGGCTCGAACAGATAGGCCAGCAGAAGCGCCACGAGCAGCGGAACGGTAACCGCCCGCAGCGCGTAGCCCAGCCAGACCAACGCCGCCACCACCGCCACCAGCAACACATCACGCACCGCCTGGATCTGCCAGATGCGTAGACGGTCAAAGGGAACGTTGGGGCGCTCGCGGGGAAACTTCTGCTCGCCTTGCTGCACCATGCGCCCGAGCCTATCGCATCAGCCCCGCCTGGCAAGTCGCTAAGGCTTGAGGCCTGGGGCTTGAGGACGTTTCATGTGCGGACTCACCCCGCCCTGATACCGCCTCACCCCAGCTTGGGCTTGGTTACCCGTCGCCGATCCGCGACAGCAGCACCTCACGATTGAACGCATCTTCGAAGTCGTACACAGCCTGGAAATCCTCCAAGGAATCGCTGGAGGTCCTCGTCATCAAGCCTGCATCGATCATGGCGAAGACGATCTGGCCGAAGTCGTTCGTCCGCTTGACATTCCAATGCTCAAGCACCACGGGCGCTAGCAACCCATAGGTCTCGATCGCCAGATCGCGCAAACCAATACACAATTCCTGGCCAGTGATGTGACGATCGGCTTCGTCCAGCAACTCCGCGTCCTCGTGCACGTGCTCCACGGCATAATTGAGACCTTCCCGCACGAACGCGAAGGCTTCGACCGGATAGGGACCGGCGGCCAGAAGCTTCTTCCAGATGAGTTCTTGTTGATGCTGACTCATCGCGCGAATACCGTTGGGATCCAGGAGCGTCATCATATCGGCCTGATGGGCCGATGACACCCAAAAAGTCAAGTCTTCGCCCTGGTCCGTCGGCCAGAGACATGCGGGTGATCCTTGATGTGGAACCGCAGCAGCCGCCGGGCCCAAACACCGGCGGATTCCACGCCTACTCGCGCGGTTCGGGCCACGCGGCTCGGGGGCAACGGTCGAGGCCGCAACTGTTCCACGAACAAGAACCGACCTCGGCGAAGATCGACGCCGTCCAGCGCGCGATCGATCGCAAGCGCCTGGGTCAGCTTCGCGGGGCCCGAACAGAGGTCGCGCTCGTGGTTGGCGATTCGACGATTCGCAAACATCTGGTCAATCCCCTGGGTGGGCTCAAGCGCCCGCAGCAGCACGGCCACGCCGTTGCCGGCCTGGCCGCACACGACGTTGAGGCAATGGTGCATCCCATAGGTCAAATACACATAGGCATGGCCACCGGCCAAATACATCGATTCGTTGCGAGCAGTCCGCCGGCCGCGGTAGGTGTGCGCGGCTTGATCGCGCGCCCCAAGATACGCTTCGACCTCGATGATCGTCCCCGCCAGGCGATGACCGTCAACGATGCGAACGAGTCGTTGCCCAAGCAGACGCCGCGCAACCGTGACCGGATCAGGTGAATACGCTGTGAAGCGCGGCGTCATCATGCCCTCCCAAGCCGACAGCGGTTGTATGTCCGGCTCAAACGATATTCAAGTTGTTGGTTCGGTTTGCGCCTCGCCAGCGGGAACGGGAGCGACGATCCACCGCACCGGGTCATCGCGTTGCAGAACCTGTCGGAGCGGATCAAGTGGGTTGCGAGGATCAAACGTTGCGGCCAGCAGCCCTGCCGTCAGACCCGGGGCCAGCGTGACGAGCGATGGGTCAGCCCCCAGCGCGACCGCCCCTGCCGTCGTCGCCATCCGCAGCAGCGTCATGGGATCGGTCCCGTCGCGTCGATACAGGAAGCGCATCTCATCCAACACGCTGATTCGATCGGGCGTGTCCAGACAAATCAGGCTGTCGGTCCCCAGCGCGACGTTGACCCCTGCTTCGAGCATTTGGCGATATCGATGCGGCGACCGGCCCGGCTGCGGGTGGCCGAAATACGCGCTGGCCCGGGGGCAGTACGCCACGGTGGTCCGCCAATCCGCCAACAGCTCCAGGTGCCGATCTTCGACATAATTCAGATGCGCGGCGATGAACGGGGTCGCACGCAGCGCGTCGGCGAGATAGTCGATCGGATGGGCCTGATGGGCGTGGATGGTGTCGTCCCAGACCCCCAGGCGCTTCAGCAGCGCGGCCAGCGGCCCCTCAGCCGCCCTGATGAATTGCAGCTCCTCAAGGGATTCCGCCAGGTGCGTCGCCACGGGCACGCCCAGTTCGGCCGCGGCTCGGTACACCTCGATCCCGCACGAATAAGGCGCATGCGGCCCAGCACCGAGACGCAGGCCGTCTTGGCTCCCATCGCGATTCGATTCGAACTTGACAGCCTCGGTAAGCGCCCGAATCGCGTTGCCCTGGCGTCTGCCCACGCCGAAGACTTCCAGAAAGCTGACGCCTGCCAGGCCGGCTGCCCGCAGCTCGCCAATCGGGATCCACGAGCCGGCTCCGGCGATGTCTCCCACCAGGGCCGTCCCCCCCGCCCGGGCCAGATCAATGCCCCGGCGAACCGAAGCCGCGATCGCCTGGTCATCTCCTGCGCGCTTGAGTCGAACCTGATCGATCCAGTCCACGAAATCCCCGCCGAACGGGACGGGACCGATGTGGCTGAGGTCCAGATGGCAATGGACGTTGACCAGGCCGGGTAGCAACACCGCATCAGGCAGATCAACTGTCCTTGCACCCGCCGGTCGGCCGATCGCTGCCGGGGTGCCGGCCGCCCCAATGCGCGGCCCATCAATAAGAACCGCCCCCGGACCGGCCCGGCAGCCCTCAGCATCCACCACCAGGCCCGCTCGGATCAGCGTTCGCCGGCCGCCCATTTGACTCAAAGCCGTTCCACGCGGTGACTTCCAACCTTTCAACGGGCGACGACCGTTCAACTTCCAAAGCCGCCTGGACCGACAACCAACATGTCGGCTCATTGCGCTGTAGCATACCGAGCCGGTGACTCGACTACGACTGATCCGTCCCGGACTTTGCCCCGGGCTTCAACCCAACCGCTTGTGAGGAGTACCCCATGCGACGTGCCGCTTCGATCACCACCGTTGCGTTTCTGATTGTTGGCAGTGGTTGTGTCCAACAGGACAAATTCGACCAGGCCCGATTGAGCGTTCGCACTCAAGAGGAGATGATTGTCAGCCTCGAGCAAGAGCGAGACGGAGCCAAGACAGACTTGCGCACGGCCCGCAAGCAACTTGCCGAAGCCAAGGCGCAGAACGGTTCCTTGCAGACGCGAATCAACGGCCTCAACGAACAGGTGCAGACGCAGGCTCGCCGATACGACGGGCTTCTGCGGCGCGTCAGCCAGCTTGAGTTTGGTCCTCTGCCCGTGGAGCTTGAGGTCGCGCTGGATCAATTGGCCTCGGCGTATCCCAACCTGCTCTCGTTCGACGCGACCACCGGGATGCTTCGCTTTGCCAGCGACTTCACGTTCGACCTCGGCTCGGCGGAATTGAAGCCGGACGCCGCCGCCACCATCGCTACGCTGGCCGACATCCTCAACGCCGAGCAGGCCTCTCCGTTTGAGCTGCGCATCATCGGCCACACCGACAACGTGCCCATCGAGCGCCCCGCCACCCGCCAAAGGCATCCGACCAACATGCATCTGTCCGTTCACCGTGCGATCTCGGTGCGCAAGGCGTTAACGGGCGCGGGCGTTGACCCGGCGCGCATTCAAGTAGCCGGGTACGGCGAGTTCCGACCGATCGTTCCCAACGGCTCCAAGGGCGCGGCGCAAAATCGTCGCGTCGACTTGATCTTGGTGCCCATGCCGCAGCGACTCGCCGACCAGGAGACATCGAGGACCCCAGCGGACCGACGAACCGTCACTGCCGACCCGGAGAAGTAGCCTCCGCTGTAGCGTCGCCACCGACCTCGCACATATCGCGCTGTCCTCCAAGGCCTGATTGCCCTTCAGAGCCGGGCTGCCCCCAGCCCGGTTTTCTTTGTGCCTGCACCCAAGCGCCGCCTACCCGGAGTGCAGTGTGGCGGCGTCATCAGCAATGAGGCGTCCCTTGCTGCGTTAAGCCGGTGCCAGCGTACCGCAGCGGGAGTCTCGACGATCGTTGCGGCGTCGGAATGTGTGGGGACATTCGGGACAGGGGACATTCGGGACAGTCATCTATTTACATGCCCGATGAGTAGTCCATTCATCAAGGTGTGCTCGCGTTGGTGCGTTTGCACTTGGGTCGGACGGCGGCAGGCTTTGGCGGTCGACCCATCGGCGCCGCGCGGAGCCATCGCCCCAAAACGCGCGCTTCATGCCATAGCCCCCGGCTCGGCCGGGGGGCAATGGTGCAATCGCATCCACTGTCGTTCGACCCCCGGGCAGAGCCCGGGGCTATCGGTGGGGTTGCGGCCGATGACCAAGGCCTGTCGGCCGCGATCATCGCATCGCTTGGAAAAGTCGGGAAAGGCGGGCAAGGCGCGCAGGGCGGCGGCGGTAGCGACACCGAAGCCTACGCGTGCGCCTGCGTGCTCCAGGCGCTTCTGGAGGCGCAACCATAGGAGAAGAGGAAGCGATGAGTGATCAGTGATGAGTGATCAGTGATGCACCAAAGCCCGGGGAACGCTTTCCCTGGGCTTTTTGTGTGTTGGCGTCCGGTGCGCGGGGGCAAATGGGGGTATCCTCCGCAGGCGATGCCCACGGTTGCCCTGAGCACCATTTCCCAGCTTGGCCAGGCGGTGTTTCTGGCGGTGGCTGGGTTTGGCCGGTTCACGCGGTTCGCGGGCGCCACGGCCAGGTGGTTGTTTCTGCGGCCGGATCGATGGTGCCGGTGGCGTCTGCTGGGGCGGCAGATGTACTCCGTGGGGGTGGCGTCGATCCCCGTGGTGGCGATCACCGGGGCGTTCATCGGCATGGTGCTGGCCCTGGAAGGCTTTGGCCAATTCGAGGCCTTGGGGCAGCAAGGTAGACTCGGCGGCATCATCAATGTCTCGGTCACCAAACAGATCGGGCCGGTGCTGGCGGCGGTAATGGTCGCCGGCCGGGTCGGGGGCGCGCTTGCGGCCGAGCTGGCAACCATGCGGGTCACCGAGCAGCTTGACGCGCTCCGGGCGATGGCTGTGGACCCGATCGGCCATCTGGTCGTGCCGCGCTTCGTCGCATGCGTGGTGATGACGCCGATTCTGACCATCTACTCCGACCTGCTGGGCGTATGGGGCGGCTGGTTGATCACAGTGGGGTACCACGGTGTGTCCGAGTATGAATACTGGGATTTCACGCGGTATTTCGTCGAGTGGTGGGAGCCGACCTCGGGCCTGATCAAGAGTGTGTTCTTTGGGGCCAGCATTGGTTTGATCGCCTGCTACAACGGGTTCCATTCCCGCCCGGGTGCAGCCGGCGTCGGCCGGGCCGCGACCGATGCGTTCGTGCAGAGTTTCCTAGCCATCATCATGCTCAACCTCATTCTGGCAAGTTTGCTCAACACCATCCATGCGAGCTTCATCGCCGAGGAAGGCTTGTCCGCGTTGGGGTGACGGAGACGGACCCACGCGGGGAAATACCGATCGATTGGGAGGTTCATCGAGCGTAGACCAAGCGCACCTTGGCGTTTCAAGGCCGTACTCAACGCGCCGTACGGGCTCTGCTCAGGCCCGCCACCCCGGTGGCCCCGGAAGCAGGCTACCTGGAACACAACGGGCGATGGCGCACTCGATGCAACAACCGCGTATGATGATGCCCGCAGTATTACCGCGATGTCGGCCCCATTGCGCTGCAGAACGCCCAGGTGACAGGTTGCAAGTGGATAGCGGCAAAGTGCTGTCGCGCTTCGGGCGTGCGGTGTCGGCCTAACCCCGGGAGGCTGCGATGCAACTCGCTGGAGCAATACTCGGAGCTCTGATCGTCCTCGGCCCTCCTTCGGGTCAGCCGCCGATGGGACCGCTGCAGCGCTACGATCCGCGGCTGTACGACTTCACTATCGATGTGACGCTCACCACGTCGTGGCAGTTGGACGCTACACAACAAAGAACGTACAACCTCGTCAATGCCCCGATCGTGATGCCGATCATCTTCCAGGGCGCATTCAGTTCAGTGTCGAAAGATTCGCTACGGGCACGGTTGTGGTTGGGCGGTCGAGAGGACACTGAACTGACCAGTCGTACGAGGCTCGACGACGGATTCCCGCATCACACACAACTGGCCGTGCTCACGATCAGGGAGTTCCACGGCAAGTCGCTGCGATGGCAGCTTGGTTACCGCGCGAAGGTGTGGTCCAGCCGCCTGAAGAATGAAGATGCCGCAGCCGCCATCGGCTGGCCGAATGAATGGCCCAAGGAAGTGCAGGACGGCTTGAAGCCACAGAAATACATTGAATCCGATGATCCCTTCTTTGCCCAAGCCGTGGAGCACGTCAGCGAGGGCAAGCTGCGGCTGGTTCCGCCCTACCTTGCCGCAAAGGATCTGGTCCGGTACTGCGTGAACAAAATCCGTCTGAGCGGCGGCGGGCTCGGTCGTGGCAACGCGGGGGTCGTGCACGGTCTGCAGATCATCGGGGCCAAACGGGCCGCGACCGAAGGCGTCGGCGGGCCGCACGACCTGGTGTGCGTGTGCGTGGCCATGCTTCGAGCAGCCGGCATCCCGGCCAGGCCGGTCATCGGCGTCCATGAAGAGAAGCAGCGTGGCCGAACGAGATTTGTCAGTTGGGCGGAGTTCTATCTGCCCGAGGCGGGATGGGTTCCGTTCGACCCGATCGAGATGCGCGGCAAGGTCCGCAGCTTAGATGTCCGCCGCCCGTGGCCGGAGTTCGGCACGATGAAGGACCTCAATCGCCGGATCCCGCTGGCGTACCATTTCATGCCGCCGGCCGCGGTCCAGACGCCACAGTACCCTTCGGTATGGGGTTGGGATCCGCGCCCAGGCGGCGACCCATCCAGCCAGCAACATATACGTTTGAGCATCACCTCACGCGGACGGGGTACGGACGATCTGCCATGAAGAGGGGCATCGATCTGCTCAACGCATTGAACCTGCCGCGCCGACTATTCATCAAGCCAAGTGCTTAGGGGCAGCTGTTGCAATAGCGTTGCAACCACTGCGGACACAGCCAGTCTCGATTCGGCAGGAAGGTGTAGAACGGTGTGGTGTTCTGCTCGATGTGCTCGACCCGCCCCTGCCCAACGTCCAGACAAGGAACCGGTCCAAGCGAACTCTTTGGCACCGGAATGCCGATGCCAACGTGACCGTCAAGAAAGGCCAGGTTCACCTGGACCTTCTTGAAATGCCAGCGCTGCAGGCGGTCGCCGAGTTGCTGGTAGTTGTAGATGGGCTGATCGCCGATCATCCATGTCTTGGTCGGCTGTTCGACGCGGGGCATCCTTCCCCCGGGTCTCTGATCGTCCGGGTTACCCGGGTCGGGATCGCAGGGGGGAGTTCGATCTGGGATCAAGGTCCAGCAGTCTTCGCTGTCCAGGGCGTGGTCGTTGAGCGTGTAGCTGGTCCCGATGTAGTCGTACATGGTCAAGACCGCCTCCAGAAAGGCCGAGGGCTGGGCGGGCTGCCCTCGATCCAGCGGGCAAAGAAAGGCCGGAACGTGCTCGTCGAGGAATCTCGTGTCGTCGGGAGTGCCGATGTCGGGATCGCTGCTGGCGGTATCAGCGCTGAATTTGCTGGTCGCAAGGTACGCGTTGAGCGGTCTGCGGTCGGCGCCGATCTCGTTGATGCCGAAGATGTCAAGTTCGCCGCGCTTGCCGCCGAAAAGCGCGCCGATGATTTCGTCCTCGCCGGAGAAGGGGCTCAAGGCGGCAATCTGTGGCAGGTGATCCTTCCACGCGGCGCGATAGGCCAAGGTGGCCGCCGCAAGCTGGCGCAGGTTGCTGGCACAAGTAGTCTCGCCGGAATGCTCGCGCACCCGGCTAAGAGTCGGCAGCAGCAGGCCCATCAACACGGCAAGGACCGCGATGACGACCAAAATCTCGACCATCGTCATCGCGCGGGCCGCCCTGTGTTCTGCTCGCGCGTGCATTCTCATAGCATACGCCGCTGCGTGCCTTGGTGATGCACTTGGTCGCCGGGCTCCCTCCTACCAGCCAAGCAGCACCCAAGAGAGCAACGCCGCCAGCATCACCAGCACCACCAGGATCATCCATCGGCGTCGAAACCACCGCTCGATCGGCGGCTGAGTCGAGGTGTTCCCGCCCAGATAGGTGCCGCATGAGGGGCAAACCTCGGCTTGGTCCCACACCTTAGAGCCACACTCGGGACAATAGGCCGTGGTGCCACTGAACCGCCTGAGGTCCTCCGGGCTGGGGCCTTGCTCATCGAGCATTACATCAGGGTATGCGGGGCGACCTTCGCCCGAAGAGGGCAATGGCGACAGGACTGCTCAAGGGGCGGGAAGCCCGGATTCTGGCCAATCTGCCTCGCCGCCCATCAGGCCAGGCACGCTCGCCGAGGCCTTCCGACCGTTTCCCAGCTCGATCCAGGTGTCTGGAGTGTATAAACAGGCTATGCAACACTCATGTCCTGGCAATTGACGCCATCTGGGCAGAATCGGGAAGCTGGTCGCGGAGACGGCGCCGGCACTGGCCGGCCAACAGCTCGATCGGTTGTGCTTTGACGCTTGAGTTCCGGGAATTCCCGGGTCCAGGCTTGGAATCCACCTCGATTGGTGTATGATAGCTGCGGCACGCCCACGGAGAGGGTCAATGGCGCGCATGTCCCATCGCAACCGCGCCATCAGCTCACTATCCCCAATGAACGAGAAGACAAGGAGAGTTGATCGATGAACCGACTATGTAGTATTTCTCGAGGCGGTCCGGCATACCTCGCGCTGGCGTCGCTGGGAGTCATGTTCTTTGCACTGGTGGTTAATGCCTACGCCAGCAAGGATCAGCCAGCGAGCAATGCCAGCAGTCCGGTGCTCAAGACTGCCAGCACCCTCAAGGTGCTTTCAACAGCGAATATGCCCCTGGACAACAGAGCGGCAGGGACGCGGGCATCACGAGTAGCGGTCGCAGCTGCAGATGGCAGCGGTGGTGGCATCGCAGGCTGCCCCGCCGGCAGTTGCGACCTCGGCGACTGCACGCTGACCCAGAGTTTGGACACGGCGACCGACGGGGAAAACCAGGTCGCCTGTGCTAATGACTTTGGCACGACTCCGAACGGTTGGGCCCGCTGCTACAACCTGGTCAATGAAGGCGTGCCCGCGGGCCAGAACTTGACCATCAACAGCGTCACCTTCGGCGTTCAGCAGGCAACGATCGACGGAATCAATATCGATGTCGTCCTCTACCTTGACTGCGATGGCTGCCCGCCGGGTGAACCCGGGGTTGACGCCACGGTGTTAGCGACGCAGTCGCTCGTGGTGAACACGGCTGACGAGGGCACCATGATCACGGTCGAGTTCCCGGCAGGTCCGGTGGTTGCGGCTGGCAACGACCTCATCGTCGAGATTGTATCGGTGGATGACGGGACGGTTCCGCCCGAATTCTTCTTCCGCGCGATGAGCAATCCCAACGGGCAGTGCGGCCCGAGCTACATTCGCACGCCGGATGGTTCGTGTGGCCTCGCGGGCTGGAACGACCTTGCGGACGTTCCGCCGGGGTTCCCCGATGCGCACCTGATCCAGGTGATCAGCGCCACGGTGGGCGGAGTGGTCACCGTGGAATGTCCGAAGGTTCCTGAGGCCTGCGCCAAGGGCGCCGGCCCCTGCCAAGAGCCCCATAATACGCCCGGGTGTGACGACGTGGACTGTTGTGCTGCCGTCTGCAACATCAATCCGGCATGCTGCTTACTGCAGTGGGACGCCCTATGTGTTCAGATCGCGTCGAAGCTGGATCAATGCGCCGCCGGACCTCCAATCCCCTGCCCAAACCTGGCCCACGACAACGGCGCCTACAACCTGACCAACGGCGGCGCGCCTACCGCCGGCTGGACCAATGCGGGCGTGATCGACGACTTCGAGACGACGGTGCCTATCGACTTCAGTTGTGTGCAGGTCGGGATGTTCGATAACACGGGGATGACCGACCTGACAACGATGCGGATCCAGATCTTCGACCTCAACGACATTGACGGAGCGGGCGGCGGCGACGGCACCCTCCCTGGCGCCGGCAGCTTCGCTGCGGCCGTGCCCGTCTGCGACAATACCTATTCGGTGGCCGCCGGCACGTTGACGATGTTCGACACCGGCGACGACGAGTTCGGACATGACGCCCTCCTGCTCGACGGCACCGGCCCCAAGTGTGATCTGCCTCCTGGAGACTACGGTTTCCACGTGACTTTCCCGGGTACCGGCTCGAGCGACTTCTGGATGACGGCCGACGCGGCCGGCGTCAGCCCTGATTGCGCGCAAGTGTGGGGCACGGACGTAGATTTACCGGGTACTTTTTGCGATCTAGGTCCAGAGTTTACATGGATGCACTTCAACCTGTCCCAGGAAGGTG
Source organism: Planctomycetota bacterium (assembly GCA_022568135.1). GTDB lineage: Bacteria > Planctomycetota > Phycisphaerae > Phycisphaerales > SM1A02 > JADFFQ01. The sequence goes on from JADFFQ010000031.1 coordinate 17,772, forward strand.
GGGGTGACCCCTGTCCCTGGGACCTCAACGAATCAGGCGACGTGGGCATCCTCGACCTGCTCACGCTGCTGGCCTCGTGGGGTCCGTGCCCGCCGCCCTGCCCGCCGGACTTTGACGGCGGCGGAACCGTCGACATCTTCGACCTGCTCACCCTCATCGCCAACTGGGGTGCCTGCCCGTAACCTTCACTCGCTTCGATTCGCTTGAACCCCCTTACCCCCGGCCCATCCGAGCCGGGGTTTTTTCATCCCGAAATGCCTCCGCCCACCGCGCCGGACCATCCTTCGGAACCGGGCTTTCCTTCAGAGCCGGCTACCCCCAGCCCAGGTTTCGTTGCGCTCGTGCGCAAGCGCGCCCGCCCCATAAAGCCGTCCCGATTCCATCGGGAGGGGTCGCGGTCTTCTCTCACACAATGTGTTGACGCGATTGTCGCGCACCGGACCGCAGCTCCAGAAGCACATGAAGCGTTCGCGCTGATGCGATTCGGTCGATTGATGCAATCTGTTGCTTTGGGGGAGGCCCAGGGGCTGGTTCAGAGGTTCAATGAGCTCGACGCCGAGGAGCCAAGGGCGATGTCTCGGCCGAACTCGCCCGGCTCGAACAAGTGCAGCGCGGCGGGATCGATGGAAAAGGTCGCTTGCGTGCCGGCCGAAAGGCTATCGCCGGCGGATACGCGGGCGATCATCCGTTGACCGCCGACTGTCTTTCCATACACGTCCATGCGATCGCCCAACGGCTCGGTCATCGTGACCTCAAGCGTCAGCCTCCATGCCTGGGGAGTAGGACCGGCCGGCGACCCCCCGGTTCCTTCGGGGCGTAACGCTTCAGGGCGGACCCCCAGGACCACGGGGCGACCGATGTATCCGGAGGCGGACGCCGCCATCTCGCCGGACAGCTCCAGGCGCAGGGTGTGTGTATCGGCAAAGACCAGTCGCCCAGCCTCTCGCAAGACTTGGCCGTCGATGAAGTTCATGGCGGGAGAGCCGAGAAAGCCCGCTACGAATCTATTTACCGGGTTGTGATATACCACAAGCGGCGCCCCGATCTGCTGAACTCGCCCCGCTGCCATCACTACGATGCGATCGCCGAGCGTCATCGCCTCTTCCTGATCGTGGGTGACATAGACGATGGTGGTTCGCAGGCGTATATGCAGGGCCTTGAGCTCGGCCCGCATCTGTGTGCGCAGCTTAGCGTCCAGGTTGCTCAGCGGTTCGTCAAAGAGAGAACATTGAGGATCGCGAACGATCGCCCGGCCGACCGCAACCCGCTGCTGCTGCCCGCCGGACAGCACCGCCGGCATTCGATCCAGTAAGCCCGCGATGTCCAGCAACTCGGCGGCGTGGCGCACCCGACGGTCGATCTCCGGCCGGCGAACCTTGCGCAGCTTCAGACCGAAGGCCATGTTCTTGTACACGCTCATGTGGGGATACAGCGCATAGTCCTGAAACACCATGGCCACGTCACGGTCCTTGGGATGCACGGTGTTGACCACGCGGTCGCCGATGCGGATCGTCCCGGATGTGATCTCCTCCAGTCCGGCAATCATGCGCAGCGTTGTCGTCTTGCCGCAGCCGGAAGGGCCCACCAACACGACCAGCTCGCCGTCGGCCACGTGCAGATCGAGATCGCGCACCGCAACGACGTTTCCCGGGTAAACCTTAGAAACCTTCTCGAGGACGACTTCAGCCATGGCGACACTGCGTTTCGCTGGCGATCCTGCCCCACAGGGTATCGTGGAGTCCTGGGGGGTGCCGTGCCAATCACGCCTGCGAGCAGGCGGTCTTCGGTCGAGCATCTTGCAGAACTTCGCTTCGTCAGCGACGATGATTCCCGACGGCAACTCCGCCACCTCGTTGGGCGTTGGGGCAATGCCCGAGCGGCCGGGCGTGCTGATCGTGCAGGAGGGACCATGAACGATCTTCTTGACCCGCTGGCCGGAATCGCCCGGCTCGTGAACGCTGAGACCCGATCGATCTCGGCCGAAAATCCCGACGGGGCCAAGAGTGGCGGCGCCCAGGCGAGCCCGGGTGATGACAGCCATTGCGCACCGGCCGCACGAAACCTGGGCAAAGGTTGGAAGGTTCGGCCTTGCTTGCGAGACATCCAGCCGGGGCAAACCATGACCCTGGCCGACATCGCCGGCCCCGGCGTTGTCCAACACATCTGGTGTACCGCTGACCCGGCACTACTGCGCGGAATCATGCTGCGGGCCTATTACAACGACCGGAGCGATCCTTCGATTCAGTCGCCGCTCGGTGACTTTTTCGTCAACGGCGTGAACGGCCTCGCGACGGTCAACTCCTTACCCGTGGCTGTGAACCCGCGCGGCGGCATGAATAGTTATTGGCCGATGCCCTTCCGCAATCGCTTCCGCATCGAGATCACCAACGAATCGCAGCAACCGGTCGGCGAATTGTATTATCAGATCACCTACGCCTTGGGCGAGATTCCCGACGATGCGGCGTATTTCCATGCGAGCTGGCGTCGCGCGACCACCAATCGCCGGCAACCCGAACATGTCATTCTGGCCGGCGCGATGGGACGCGGCCATTACGTCGGCACGTACATCGTCTGGAGTCAATTCGACACGGGATGGTGGGGTGAAGGGGAGGTGAAATTCTTCATCGACGGTGATCCACCTGATAAACCGACCATCTGCGGCACGGGAACCGAAGACTACTTCGGCGGGGCGTGGGCGTTCGCCGGCATCGAGCCCGGCGATCAACCCCCCGTACCTTTCAGCGGCCCATTTCTTGGCTATCCACAAGCGCGATGTATCGCTGCGACGCGCCACGGGCGGTCCGGGCCAATGCACGGGTTATACCGTTGGCACATCCCCGATCCGGTCCGGTTCAAACGCGACCTGCGGGTCACGATTCAAGCCCTCGGATGGCAGGCCAACGACGCCTTCCACCCCCTTGCCGATGACATCGCCTCGGTTGCGTATTGGTACCAGACGCCTCCCAGCGGCCTGCTCGAGCCTCCGCCGGAGGTCAACCCCGGCGATCATAAATAGGATTCCCTGCTTCGGATCGGCGTGGCCGGCCCTTCTTCGGAGTGGACCCGGCGAGCAATACATCGTCCCTACGCCAAGTGGCCCCAGCGGACCTCGGCACGATGTGAGCGACACCCCCGGCGTTGAGAATTACGAGAATCAGAAGGTGTCGCTACCTTTTTGGGCTTGCCCGGGCGCTGAATGGTGGTAAAGTATGTATTGCGGTCGAGCGAGTTGCTGCATTCATGGGGTAGGCCTCGTCGGTGTCTCGGCAGGTCTCGGCCGTCACGTCTCCGGACCTGCACAGTCGTTTGCGGAGATCGCGGTCCAAACTGCTCTTGCCGCCGGAGGCTCGGATCGGTAGGGTGTTCGCCGAGTTGGGTTCGCACCCGCAGCACAATGCGATATCCCGAGTTCTCGGGACCGCAGAAAGGAAGCAATCGCCATGAAACGAAATCTTTCCAAGGGCTTCACGGTAATCGAGCTGCTGGTGGTCATCTCGATCATCGCGCTGCTCATCGGCATCCTGCTGCCGGCGATCGGCAAAGCCCGCGAGAGTGCGAAGGTCAGCGCCTCCAAGAGCAACCTCCGCGAGCTGGGCACCGCCAACCACGTCTACGCCTCCGACTGGGCGGACCGCCACTTCACCATCACCCGCGACAACCTTGCCTCCTACGGCAGCATGGACAACTACAACCAAGAGGTCTACGGCGGCAGCAGCGGCGTCTTTGAGGGGCATCCAGATATCGAATGGGGCTACGGGTCTGATGGCTTCTTTTATAGTGCCCCGTCGTACGGTGGAAGCTTTCATTGGTTCTATCATCCCATAAACTTCACCGGCACCACTATGGGTTTCGGCTGGTTCCGCGCCCCGCACATGAGGAATTTCAACCGCTACCTGAACGGTCGGGTCGCTGATCCGGTCTTCTTCGCCCCCAAGGACCGGCTGAGCCTCGCCGCGGTGGAACCGTGCATGGACGACCCCGGCGAGTACGGCGGGGGCCATCCGAATTGTCCGGGGCCCGTCATGCCGACCTATTGCTGGTCGCCAGCGGCGCTGTTCGATCCCTCAGTAATGAGAAACGACGAAGACGGCGGATGGCAGATGCCCTGGGACATTCCCGCCGGCTTCCGGACCCCCTCCATGGGTCAGGTCACCTACCCGAGCTTGAAGACACATATGATGGAGCACACGTGGCTGCAGAACCCCCGGGGCGAGTGCAACCCCGCCTTCGTGGTCCCAATCTCGCCGACTTTGCTGGAGTGCGAGCCATTTTACTTCAACCACGGCCTGAGCTCGCAACCCGTGACCCTGTTCTACGATGGCCATGTGGAGCTTGTGAGCGTGCTTGCCGCCATGAGTGACGACCGCCGGCACCGCCATCAAGTCGAAAACCCCGACTGGGGCCTCTGGAGCACGGATACCCCGTTCGGCGGCGACGCGCTGAATCCGCAGGCAGGGGGCGGCTACTTCATTGATGAAGCGTACGACTACGCCAACACCAGCTTCCACATCCTCACCACTGACGGGGCTCGGGGCCGGGATATCCTCGGCAAGCAATAACCTGACTGCCCCACAGCCGTCCCTCCGGCCGGCTCAGTGAAAGATACGATGAACCCCAGGGCTGCGCCGCACGGCGCAGCCCCGTTTCGTCTCCCCGAGCTGGCACACCCCGCCGCGACGCAGGCGAAGGTGGCGCGAACGCTGCTTGCGGTAGCAGCTCAACGCAACCCCCAGGCCGCTGAACTTGATCAGATTATCCCACATGACGGCCGGGCCGGGACCCCCGCGGAGGCTGAACTCCGCAGGGTAACGCTAGGCATCTCGGATGCTATCTTGAACCGCAACATGCCCTGTCGCACCGCGTATGTCAGACCGAGGGACGCCCGGTCATGAACGGCCGTTCACCAAGTTCATCATGGCGCGGGTGGGCGTTCATCGGCTTTCCGCTGACAATCATCCTGGTCTTTACGGCGCTGCCCACGGTGGCCGGCGTGGCGCTGAGCTTCTTTGAATGGGGCGGCGGCGACAAGCCGCGATTCATCGCGCTCGACAATTATCAGGCGGCGATGACCCGCGACCCCCAGCTCTGGCTGGCGATGCGCAATACGCTCGTCTTCGCCATCGGCACGGTACCGGTCACCGTGGTCCTGGCGTTCCTCGTCGCGGTCGCACTGCACGCCCGGTGGTTTGTCGGCAAGACTCTTGCCCGCACGCTGTTCTTCCTGCCAACAGTCATGTCGATTGTGGCCGTTGGATTTGTCTGGCAGTGGATGCTCAATCCACGCACAGGGCTGCTCAACGTGATCGTCGCCGGCCAAGGGGCGGATCTGCCGGATTGGCTGGGCGACAGTTGGCTGGGCCTTGGCACGATGATGTTTGTGCAAGTGTGGAGGAATCTGGGATTCTGCGTGGTGTTGTACGTGGCGGCGCTCGGCCGAGTCCCGCGGTCGATGTATGACGCTGCCAGTGTGGACGGAGCAGGCTCCTGGCGAGCGACGTGGCATATTACCTGGCCGGCGGTAAGGCCCATGACCGCCTTCTTGGTGATTACCGGCACGATCTGGGCGCTGCAGGTCTTCGATCTCGACGTCGTCATGAACGGGTGGAATCCGCAGCGGTTCAACGACCTCCTCAACACCCACATCTTCCGGGAGTTCAAGAACGGCCGGCTCGGCTACTCGGCTACCATCGGCGTGTTCGTGCTTGTGCTTACGGCGATGGTCACCTATGCGCAGCTTCGTTGGCTGCGGCTGTCCAAGGCGACCGCGGCATGAGCCGGCGCACACATCCACCGCTGATTGTCCGCATCACGTTGCACATTGCCGTCTACGCGGGGGCACTGACGATGGTCTTGCCCGTCGCCTGGATCGTGTCAACGTCGCTCAAGTCGCATCACGATGCCATCAGCGCTGTGCCCACCCTCCTGCCGGCTGGACCGCCGAGCGAGTGGCAGTGGCACAACTATGCCCAAGCGTGGACGATCGCCCAGTTCGGCGACTTCTATCGAAACAGCCTGCTGGTCGCGGGCGTTGTGACCGTGCTTTCGGTGGCGTACAACGCGCTGGCCGGCTTCGCGTTCGCCAAAATGCGCTTTCGCGGCCGGAACATCGCCTTCGGCCTGATGTTGGCGACCATGCTCCTGCCGTTTCAGGTGTATTTCATCTTTGCGTACGTTCTGTGCGGCTGGTTGGGATACGTCGATCATCTTCAGGCGCTGATTGTGCCGTTTCTGGCCAGCGCTTTCGGCATCTTCTACATGCGCCAGTCGATCATCACGGTTCCCGATAGCCTGCTTGACGCCGGCCGCATCGACGGGTTGAGCGACTTCGAACTCTTCTGGCATATCGTCGTGCCGCTGGTCCGGCCGGCGCTGGGCGCCTTGGCGATCTTCACGTTTATGGCTTCGTGGAACAACTTCTTCTGGCCGCTGATCGTCATCGACTCGACAGATAACTTCACCCTGCCGCTGGCGGTGAACCGGCTTACGAGCGATTACTTCACGCCCTCGCCGCCCATTCGCATGGCCGCAGCGATAATCCTTATCATTCCCACCGTCGGGGTGTATCTCATCTTTGAGCGATCGTTCGTGAAGGGTCTGACCCTGACCGGCGTCAAGGGGTAGCACATGCGCGTAAGCCGGGTCGTGTTGTTGATTCTGTTTGTCGCGACCGTGGCGTGCGTGATTCCATACGGCTCGGTCCGCTCATCGAGGGCAACGCTGCGTTTCGCGGTCTGGGGCATGCCGTTTGAGGATCGGCTGTTCGAGGACATCTACGCTCGCGGCTTCGAACGGCGCTATCCCGCGGTCACCGTTGATTACCAGCGATATCAGGACCTCACCGACAAGTACTTCGCCTGGCATCTGCTCGGCCGGGGCGCCGATGTGATGCGGGTGCGTATCACCGACTACCACGCGTTCGTTGCCAGGGGCATGCTGGAGCCGCTGAATCGATTCATCAACGATCCCAGCATCGGGCTCACCGACCAGGAGCAGGCTGACTACATGCCGGCCATCTGGAACCTTCTGGAGGTCCAGGGTAACCAATATGCCCTACCCTCGGACAACGCCCAGTACGGGCTGTATTACAACAAGGCCAGCTTTGATCAATACAACCTGGCGCACCCGAGCGACCTGCTGGAGTATCCCAGCGCAGATTGGACGTGGGATGATCTGCGTGAGACCGCCCGAAAATTGACCGTCCGCGATGCCGATGACAATCTCATAGGCTATGGCATCGACTTCGACCTGTGGGCTTGGCCGTTCATGGCGTTTCTCGCTCAGGCGGGAGGCGAACTGTGGGATGCTCCCCAAACTACCACGCTCATCAACTCGCACCAAGGCCTCGAAGCGCTGCAACTAATCATCGATCTGCTGCCGCACAGCGCATCGATGCGAGCGGTCGGAGGCGTTGGCTCGGCGGTCGGGCCGGACAAACTCTTCGCCGCCGGGCAGACCGCGATGCTCCTGGATGGAAGCTGGCGGGCGCCGGATCTGGAGCGGGTCGAAGGGGACCTGGACTTCGCGATCGCGCCGCTGCCGAGGCATCGCCGATCGGCGGTGGTCAGCGGCTCGGTCCTCTGGGCGATCAGCATACACAGCAACCACAAGGAGTCGGCCTGGCGGATGATCCGCTGGATGACCAATCGCGAGGAATCGCTGCGTTACTGGGACACATTGCGCGTCGCACCGCCGGCCAGACTTTCGGTCATGCGTTCCAAGGCGTTCCGCCAAACGGCCGGACTCGTCGATGATGATGGCACGATATGGGTGCATCCGATGCCGGCCGAGAGATTCGACGATCGGGCGGCGTGGCTGCTGTATGCGGTCACAGTCGATCCCGACACCGGCTCGACGCCCGGCTTCGTTCCGGTGGCGCCGTATCAAAAGGATCTCGAGGACAGCATCGAAGCGATGCTCAAGCGGGCGGTGGCACCCAACCGAAGCGAATCGTTGCGCGAGCTGCTCGACGAGGCCGCCGAACGAGTCCACCGGATCATCGACCGCGACCGCAATGCCCGCGGGCTGCCGCCCGCCGAGCGAAACGCGCCCGGCGGATCATCCTCCCAAGGAGGGTTCTGATGCCCTTGGCACGCATTGCGTTCTTCGCCCTTTTCGTTGACGATAGGTACAACCCCGTTGCTAGAGAGGAGATGGCATGATGATGCAGTCAGGTGGTGCTGCTACACAGCGTAGGTTGATGTGCGCTGGCGTTGCTGTGGGCCTGCTCACCGCCGGGCTGTGGGCTGACCAAGACAACCCCCCGCCCAAGTGGACGGTCTTGCACTGCGGGACGCTGCTGGCGGTGCCGGGCGAGCCGCCGCAGCCGCACATGACCATCGTCATCCACGACGGCCGAATCCAGGCCGTCCGGCGGGGCTACGTAGACGCTCGTGATCTGGCGGAGGCCCGCAACGAGCCCATTGAGACGGTTGACCTCAAGGATCGCTTCGTCCTGCCCGGGCTGATCGATTGCCATACGCATATCACAGGTCAATACACGGCTGACGTTCGACTGCGCCGCGTCGAAGAGACGGATGCCGATGCGGCGATCCGCGGCGTGGTGTATGCCCGGCGGACGCTGGAAGCCGGCTTCACCACGATCCGCAACGTCGGCTCCAGTGGTGATGCGGCCTTTGCGTTGCGCGACGCAATCAACGAGGGGCTGGTGCCGGGCCCGCGGATACTCATGGCGGGCGAGTCGATCAGCCCCACCGGCGGGCACAGTGATTCGACGCTCGGCTATCGAGAAGACCTCTTTGCCATGCCCGGTTCGATGCAAGGGATCGCCGACGGCCCCGCTGCATGTCGCCGAGCCGTGCGGGCCCAGGTGAAGCGCGGCGCCGATGTGATCAAGCTGACGGCGACCGGAGGGGTGCTCAGTGCGACCGCGGCGGGCACCGAGCAGCAGTTCTTCAACGACGAGCTGTCTGCGATCGTCGAGACAGCTCACCTGCTGGGGCGAAGCGTGGCCGCTCACGCCCACGGTACAAACGGAATCAATGCGGCATTGCGCGCGGGTGTCGATTCAATTGAGCACGGCACCTTCCTCGACGAGGAATCCATTACGTTGTTCAAGCAAACCGGCGCGTTTCTGGTGCCGACGATCCTGGCGGGCAAGACCGTGACACAAAAGGCAGCGATTGCCGGCTACTATCCGCCGCCCGTCGCTGAGAAGGCCAAAGCCGTCGGCCCGGTGATCCAGAACGCCTTTGCGAAGGCCTACGAAGGCGGTGTGCGGATCGCCTTCGGCACTGACTCCGGCGTCAGCGAGCACGGCCGGAACGCCGAAGAGTTCCTGCTCATGGTCGAGGCCGGCATGAGCGAAACGGAGGCGATCGTCTCCGCCACGGTCAGCGCGGCCCAACTGCTGGGTCTCTCGAAGGAGATCGGCACGATCGATGCGGGCAAAGCCGCGGATATCATCGCCACTACGGGCAATCCGCTCGACGACATCAGCGCGTTGCAGCACATTGCGTTTGTGATGCGAAACGGCACGATTTACAAGCGCCAGTAATCCCAGGCAGGCACGGCGTCCGCGACCAGCGCTATTGGGGGCATGGGCCCCAGTTGGCCAGCAGGATGGGCAGGTCGGTGATGCCGACGCCACAGCCCGCCTGCAAGTGGCAAGAAGAAGAGAGTTTCCTCACACCCTTTCAACGCTTTTGGACCGCTGGCAGTATCATCCCCAATTGGCCAGTAGCGTCAGAAGATCGAAGATGCCGACTGTACCGTCCATATCGAGGTCAGCGGCGACGTTACTCTGCCCCCAAACGGCCAGGAGCGCCAGCAGGTCGAAAATCCCCACCACGCCATCAGCGTCGAGGTCGCCGAGCTTCGGCGCGATTCTCAGCACCACGCCGGTGTCCCCGAACGGCACGCCGGTCGCGTTGGCCATGATGTAGACCTCCCCCTGGCCATCGCGACCCATGCCCAGTACCGACAGGCCCAACACCTTCTGATCGAGTAGCTGGAACTCCCGAATCTGGTTTTTCTCATCGAGATAGAACAACCGCCCATCGTTGTCGAATGTCTGGGCAAACTCGCCGAAGACATACCGACCCAGCAAAGCGGGGATCCTGATTCCGCGATAGACGAACCCGCCGATGATCGCAATGCCCTCGTCATGGTCGTATTGGGCGATCGGATCGATCAGATCGACAGGCACGTCCAGCTCAACGTCGGTGACGTATCCCGACAGGTTGCCGTTGGCCACGAAGAAGAACGACCCTTCCTTATGGTTCCAGCCGTAGTTGCCGCCGGAAACGCCGATGTTTACCTCTTCGATGTCGTTCTGGCCAACATCGGCGATGAACATCTTGCCAGTCGCGGAATCGAAGGAGAATCGGAACGGATTGCGAAGTCCGTAGGCGTAGATTTCATCGACGCCGTCCTTTGCGACGAACGGGTTGTCGGGAGGAATGCCGTATTGGCCGTTGGCCGAGTCATTTCCGAGCGGGTCAATGCGCAGGATCGACCCGAGCGGATTGGTGATGTCCTGCCCGTTGCCGACGCAGCCGTGGCCGATAAGGGGCGCGCCGCCGATGAACGGTTGCCCGTCCATGTCATCGGCCCCGCCGCCGTCACCAAGTGAAATGTAGAGCATCCCATCGGGTCCAAAATTGACGGCGCCGCCGTCGTGGTTGAACTGCGGCTGGTCAATGCGAAGCAGCTCCCGCGCGCTTCCGGGATCGACCACGGAACTCGGATCGGCGGGGTTGGAGACTTGCCACTCGGTGATCACGCATTGATGATCGGCGATCGTTGCTTTGGGCATGGTCGAGAAGTCAGCCGCCCCGCGAACCGGCTGAGAGGTATAGGTGTACAGCAGCCCGTTGATTTGATAATCAGGGTGGAACGCGACGCCCAGGAGCCCCCGTTCATCAAACGACCCCTTCCCGAAGATGCCGAGCTCGACCAGCTGGGCTGTCACATCGAGGAACACGCTCTTCTCTCCGCTGGTCAGATCGATCGCCCACAGGATGCCGTCCTGATCGGTGACAAACAATCGATCGGGCTGGCCCGGGGCCTCGGTTCCCCAGTTGGGGGCGGTGAGACCGCTGGCTACCAACTCGAGCTTGATGTGCACGCCGCCGGAGCCAATCACCGCCGGGATCGGATCGGCCAGGGGCGGCGGAACGACCTGTCCGCGAATCTCGCCGCCGGGATGCATGGCGGTGTGGATATTGACGTACCACAGCCCGGCCAAGAGGTCAGCGGCCTGTGCCGCGCTGATCGTCGTTGCACCGGCGATCGTGCCGGAAGGAGGCCCGCCGCCCTCGAGGATGGTGATCTGCACGCCCGCCGGTTCACACAGCGGCGCCGGGCCGTGGAAATGAGCCACGACTGCCGGTCCCGAAAGGTTCTCGTAGGTGATGTCCCAGGTCAGGAGATTGGAGCCGGTATCCAACGTGGCTGTGCCCGAGCCGGTTGCGGGCGTGTCCACCACCGGGGTGTGCTGGATGCCGTCGATCGTCATGACAAAATCCACCACCCCACCGGGCGGCTGAATGGTGATCGACGCCACCATGTTGGCTTTGAAGCAATGGGGGATGCAGAAATAAGGCAAGCGCCCTTGAAGATCGTTGGGGACTTGCCAGGTGAACTGGGGATTGGCCGCGTCCATGAGCGCGTCGAAGTGGAGCCCATCGGGAACACAGGGGTCGCCGGACGTAACGGTGTGCTCGCCGCTTTCCCAGGTCCATCGGATGGTGTCGCCCTGGGTCACGAGAAGGTCAGCAGGATCGAACTCGAAGTCGCGGACTATAACGTCGTGGGTGGTCCCGCCGATCATGGGGAACACGGCGCCGGCAAGAACAATCCAACAGAGTCTCAGATTCAACATGACTGTCATCCTTGTTCTAGGCTCATGGGAGGGAGGGTTCCTGGGTTTAGTTGCTCCCGTTGGTGGTTCTCCAAGCAATGCACCCTGCGACCGGGCGAGGTGGCGACCGATCGGCGGATGGTTTCCCTGCACAATGAAATGTCGCCGGGGGGCCGTCCCATTGCAAAGCGCCGACAACCGCACAAAAAGGGAAGAAGTGCAAGACCTGGGCCCGGCTGAGACATAGAAAGAAGGACATGGGAGTGGGCATGAGACACGCGGCCGAACAACGCGGCGTGCCCTATAAGGCGCGCCTCGAGCGAGCGGAGTTCGCCGTGCAGTTTGAGGAGTCGCGGCGAACATTGTGGTGCATCGCTGCAGCCATGCTCGGCGGCCGTGACTTGGCCGATGATGTCCTCCAGGAGTCTGCATTGATCGCGCTTGACAGGATCGACACCTTCGACGCCGGCACCAGCTTCACCGCCTGGATGGGGAAGATCGTTCGCTACGTGGCGCTGAATGCCGCCCGACAACGCGCTCGCCGTATGACCGTCGGATCAATCCATCGCCACGCAATTGAGAATCCGGCGAGGAACAACCATTACGAGAAAGCCGCAGCGCTGAACCACCGGGGTGAATTGAACCCTGACCAGAGGAGTTTCGATGATCGTGTGCTGAGCGCGCTGAATACCCTTACTGATACTGCGCGGGCGTGTTTGTTGCTCCGGGTCGTCTTGGACATGCCGTATCGGGAGATCGCGCTGGCGCTGGGGGTCCCCCAAGGAACGGCGATGAGCCACGTCCATCGATCCCGCCGAGCCCTCCGGGACATCCTTTCGAGCGCGGGGCCGGTCGCTTCGACACAGTCTGGAGTAGATGATGAGTGAACGCCCACAACCGAACGAAGATCTCATCGACGCATACCTTGACGAGCTGTTGAGCGACGCTGATCGCAAGGCGTTCGAGCGGGAGCTGGACCGCCAGCATGATCTGCGCAGCGCGGTGGAGCACCAGCAGGCGATTGACGCAGCCCTGAAGCGCCTTGTGTCTCCTCCCTCAGAGGAGCAACTCAAGCTCATCGCTGATCGAGCCGACGAAGCCGGCCGGCGGCGCATTTCGCTTAGCCGAGGCTGGCGGGTTGCGGCGCGGCGACTGGCGGTGGCGGCCGCTCTGGCCGGTGGAACCTTCGGCGCCTGGCAGATCTGGGACTTCGTCCGCCCAGGCGCGCGGTCAACAAGCCCGTACGTGCAGCAGCCGTGGCGCAGCTTCGAAGCGGTCTACCGCGACAAGATCGCAGACGGATTCCAACCGGCGTGGATCTGCAAGGATGATAAAGAGTTCGCGGATAGCTTTTGGGCCGTCCACCGCCAGCGGCTGCTGCTGCGCGAGCTCCCCCAGGGCACCAAGGCCCTTGGATTGGCCTACTGCCACAGCATCACTCCGCGAACCAGCTACCTGCTGGCGCAGGCTCACGGCGAACGACTGATCGTGTTCGTGGATCGGATCGAGCGCGATACCCAGCAGCCCGCGCCCGCAGGCCTGCACCTGTTTCGCCGCCAGATCGGCAAGCTGGTTCTCTATGAGCTATCACCACTCGATGAGGCCGCCCTGCTCCATCGGTTCTACGACCCGGATGCGGACGGCGACTTCATCAGCACCGACAAGATCGAGGAGGTCGGGCAATGACTCCACGAGCACGAGGCGGCTTCACCCTGGTCGAGGTGGTCGTCGTGATCGGCATTATCCTTTTCCTGGTGGGATTGACGCTCTCGGTGAGTGTCGCCGTCGTCGAACGGTCGGAGATTCAACAGACCGAGACCGTGCTGCAGCTACTGGACACGGCCGTGAAGGAGTGGGAGCTCGCAGCCGATCGCAAGCTGAGTTGGTGGGACCCTTTGGACCCTCCGGACCTTCGGGACGGCGCTGACGTCCATGGCGACATACCTGAAGTATTCATCATCACCGAGGTACTCGATGTCATAACGCGACCAAGCCAGATCAAGAAGATCATTGCACAGATCGATCCAGAGTTCGCTTTCATTTACCAAACGCAAGTGTACCCGCCATGGATCGACGAGCCAGCCGAAGAGCAGCAGCAAGAAGCGCACTTCGTGGGAAGTCTGACGATTCTCGACGCTTGGGGTACGCCCATCTACGCGACCCATCCCGGCTCAGTGGACGCCAACTCGCCGCCAGCAGACCTCGACGGCACGATACGCACCTACAACGAGGACAAGTATGGCGGTGCCCGGAATCGTCAAATCTGTTTCGTCTCCGCCGGTCCGGACGGAAACTTCGGTAACTTGGATCCGTCCATTCCGATTTACCACGACCCGGAAAGCGCAAGAGATAACGTGTACTCCTACCGACCGGGTGAACCGGAATAATCCAATAGCCCCGCACGGCAGTGCGGGGTTCCCGCGGGTATTCACCCGCGGCTATGAATCAAACAATACACGCGAATTACTCCTGCACCGTTTCATTTCGACGGCGGCGCTTCCCGCAGGCCGGGGATTTGATCGGCCCCCACGGGAACGGTGATGCTTGAACCGTCAAAATCGTCACCAATCGGCTCGTATCGTCCACCCAGATGCTCGGCCAGGAACGCCTCAGCAACGGCGAAGAATGACAGGCGATTCTCCGGCCGGGCGAAGCCGTGGCCTTCATCGGGGTACAGCACGTAGGTTACCGGGATATTGTTCGCCTGCATCGTCTCGACGATCTGGTCGGATTCGGCCTGCTTGACTCGGGGGTCGTTGGCGCCGTGGCCGATGAGCAGCGGCCTGGCGATCCGGTCGGCGAAGGTCAGCGGCGAGCGTTGCGCAAGGAACGACCGGCCATCAGGTGTTCGGTGATCGCCGACGCGCGTCGCCCACAGCTCAACGAACGGCTCCCAGTATGGCGGCATCGTCTCCATGAACGTGACGAGGTTCGACGGCCCGACGATGTCCACTCCGCAGGCGAATGTCTCGGGAGTGAATGTCATGCCAACCAACGTGGCGTAGCCGCCGTAGCTTCCACCCATGATCGCCACCTTCTGCGGGTCGGCGATCTTCTTCTTGACAGCCCAGCGGACTCCGTCGAGCAGATCGAGCTGCATCCTGCCGCCCCACTCCATGTTCGCAGCGTTGATGAACTTCTTACCGAAACCAGTGGACCCACGGAAGTTTACGCTCAGCACCGCATAGCCGCGGTTGGCCAGCCACTGGTGCACGGGGTCGAAGCCCCAGAAGTCTCGCCCCCACGGCCCGCCATGCACCCACAACACCATCGGCAGCGGTTTTTCCGGCCAACCGTCGCCGTCAGCGTCGCTCCCCACCGGGAGTGTGTAGTAACTGACCAGCTTCAGGCGATCGCGAGCCCTGATGACCTGCGAATGCATGGGCGCCAGGGCAGCGCCTTCCAGCTCGGAGCGGTTCGTGAACAGGAAGTGAGCGCTGGGCGCCTCGCGCTCATAGCGGTAGTACCGCACCGGGCCGCTATCCATCTCGAACGCGACGATCCATTGCGTGTCGTCGAGCGTCCGGCTGATCACCGACATCTCTCCGCCGGCGAGATCGGCCAGGAACTCGAAATCATCCCGCAGCGTCCGGTCGATGATGTGCCACTTTTTACGAATGTAGGTTGAGGATGCCGCTTGGAGATGCTTGCGGGTAGGGTGGAGCATGACATCGCCGCTGATGTCCGCCTTCTTATCCGCGGCGAGGGTCTTGGCGGCGCCCGTTTCGAGATTGATGCTGGTCAGGGCGGCGGTATCCCGGCCACGGCTGTCAATCATGTAGAGCACCGAACCCATCTCGTCGAAGTCAACCGGCCCGGTGGTGAGCAAGTCCTCCATCGAGATCTGCGCAAACAATTTCCATCTGCCTTCTCCGGCCGGCATGAGCATCTCGTTCCCACCATCTGACGTCAGCCGCGCCGCAAACCGCACGTTGTAGTCGTCATCCGTGTGGAAGGCCAGAAAGCGGTCGTTGTCCTGAAGCAGGATGCGCTCACCAGTCTCAATGTTGACGCGATACAGCGCATGGAATTGCGGATCGCGATCGTTGAGGGCAACGATGATCTCATAGGGGAACTTGTAGCTCACGTGCTGAATGCGCGCGGTAACCTCGTGCGGCTCCTGGGCGCCGGGCGCGGTGGCCGAGGCGGGCGTGAGCGCTTTCTCCCGTCGCGTGGTAAGGTCCACACAATACAATCGCCAGTTCTCGTCGCCTGCATCATCCTGCAAGTAGAGGATATGCTTGCTGGTGTAGGCCCAAAAGTAGATGCGTATCCCCCGCCCGGTGTCGCGAGTGACCGGGTTGGCTGCGGTCGGATCGTCGATCGGTCTCACCCAGACATTCAGCACGCCGTTGACCGGCGCAAGGTAGGCAAGCTGCTCTCCATCCGGGCTGATGCGCGGGCTGGCCTTGTCCGGGTTGCCGAACAGGGTTTCGCGCGAGATCAGTTGGACGTCGGACTGGGCCTGGGTCGGCAGGGCGCTCATGGCCACGCCAATCGTCGCCGCCATTACCGTCAGCAGACTGGTAATCTTCACGTGATGATCCTCCAAAGCTCGTTGATGGCGTTCGGAACGCCGTGCAGTATACCGTCCGGCCGTGCACTCGCAGGCGACTTGATCGCTGCGTCTGCCGCCGGCCCCGCGGGCGCGATCTGGTCGCTCCGCTTCAATCAATACATCAGTTTATGGGAAAGTTGGTTGCGCGTTTCAGGCGACCGGCCCCCGGTGGATCGCGGGGGCTTCAGCTCGAGGGCCTTGCCAATTGGTCTTGGAGAGCCAGGATCTTGCGGCACAGCTCGCTGAATCGCGGGCGAAGATCGTCGGCGTCGCGCTCGTTGCCGAGGCGCTCGGCAAGCTCGCCCTGCATGGCCACCGCCTCCTCGGTCAGCGCTTCCAACCGCCGCTTGTAGTGGGCGACCGTCTCGAGCGCCGGCTCCACAGCGTTATCAGCCACCTGTATCTGTTCATCCAGCTGGGCAAGAATACGGCGATCCGTCAAACGGCGACCATCAAACGGATTGGTCGGCAGCGGCGGCGCATCCCCGACGTTGATGCCCAAGCCTTGCAGCCGGTCGTACGTCTCCCGCACCTCATTGCAGATAGCGCCGAACGCATCGCGCAGTTCCTTCAAAGCCGGGGCATCGCTGGGCGATTGCGAAAGCTGGTCGCGGACGGCCGCGATGCGCCGCAAAAGCCCCTGCAGCCGGTACGACAGCGTCTTGATCGGCTGCGCCATCGCGGTGATGATCCCATCAGCCTCTCTGAGCCGGTTCTGCCAGGAGTTCTGCCACCGTTGGGCAAATGAGTCGGCCTGATCGCAGACCTGCCCAACCCGCGACTCAAGAGCCTTACCTGATAAGGAGCCCCGCGAGATGTCGCCGCGGAGGCTGCGGATCTCCTCGCCGATCGACGCCAGCTCATCGCGCACCTGGGCGTCGACGCGTTTCATCAGGTCGATTGCCGCCCGCGCGGCTTCCAACTGCTGCTTCGCTTTGACGAACGCCCGCGAATCTGACATGGACGGCGGTTCAAGCGGGCTCGTCGGCAGCTTCACCGTGCGCTGGTCGTCAATCAGGCCGGACATGAACATCGTGTGACGGATCTTGTGCAGCTCGTTGTGGAGATACACGAACCGTTGCTTCAATCGGGCGGAATCCTCCGGCACAGCCAGCTGAGCATCTAGATCGTCGATTACCTCAGCGAGGGCATCAAGCTGATCGGCCGACTCCAGCAGGGAGTCTGCAGTCTGGTTGACCCTCGCGCGAGCGTCGTCCAGTTGTGTCCTGAGCCGTCTCGCTACGGCGGGCCCGACCCGGTTGCTCGGACGATTGGTCCCGCGCTTTGTGTGCTCGCCATCCTGCGCAACGGGCATCTTTGCCAGCCCGCGCTGGATCGCGCCGTCAAGCTTCCTGCCGCGAACGTTCTCGGAGATGCAGATACCCTCCGCGTCAAGCAGGTACATCCGCGGGATGGAGTTGACGCTGTACTTGCGGGCCAACCGCGTCTTCCATCCGCCGCCTTCCATGACGTGGTACCAGTTCATGCCCTTGTTGCGGACGAAGGACCTGAACCGGTTGTTGTTGCTGTCGAGCGAGATACTGACGATCTCGAATCCCTGGTCCTTGTATTTCCTATGGGCCCTCAACACATTCGGCAATTCCGCCACGCAGGGTCCGCACCAAGTGGCCCAGAAGTCGACGAGAACCACCTTGCCGCGAAGGTCGTTCAGTGAGAATTGCCTGCCGGTGATGGCGTCGCGGGCAGTGAAGGTGGGAAATTCCCTTCCGAGATAACCGGCGCCCGCGCTCGCCTGCGCAACGGCCGCGTACAACCCAATGACCAGACCGGTCTGCAGCAACTTGGTTCGGTAGGTCATTGATTGGGCCCTCACAATGGGGAGCGTCGTGGGAGATGGATTGGTCTGCGCCATCCGCCCCGGCGGCCCAAGCTCATCTGCGCGTGGCCACTCACCCTATGGTACAGGGTGTTGCTGATCAAGCGCGTCTGGCCGTACAAGCCCACCCATCTTAGTCAGACGCTGCCGGCGGATCAGCCGATTGCATCTGCGCAATCGGCGGGCACGACGGCAGGTGCGAGAATACGAGGGCCGCCAGGAGGTACAACAGCAGGGCAAGGCCCGCGGGGATGGAATACCCCCAGCTCATGGCCAAGACCGTGGCCAGCGGAGCGGCCAACACGGAGGCAAAGCCGTTGGTCCCCCACGCCCAGGGGATGAGACCGGGCGCCGCGCGACTGAGTCGCCCAAGCCCCATCGGCATTGGGAAACCCATCACGTACCCTAACGGGGCGATCATAATCAGACCCACCGCGCATCGGCCGAGCACCGGCAACGACCCGGCCGCCGGGGCTAACTGCCGAAGCGCAAACACCTCGCCGATCCCCAGAGCCACCAGGACGATGATGATGCGCCGCAGGGCCCTCGCCCGATTATGCCGGATACGTTGCGTGGTCATGCTGCCCAGGCCGGAGAACAACAAGAAGCCGCAGATCGTCACCGCGGCTGCCCGCACCGGATCCCCGATCAGGTACGTCAGGTGCGACAGGCAAACGATTTCCAGCAGCAGGTATCCGAGCCCCAGGCAGCTGAAATAGATCACGGTCGCCGCCCGACCGCCACGCCGACCCCCGGTGTCAGCGGGCAAGAGTGGTAGTGGTATGATCGTTGCCACAGCGCTGATGATGCCGATGATCAGCGTCGCCGCCAGCACAAACAAGAATGCCAGTTCCGCGCGAGTGAGCCACAGCGCACCGTACGCGTCCCGTTGTGCTCCGATCGACGCCAGCTTGGAGAAGTCCAGGAAGAACGGACGATCGTCGGTGGGCGGGCGAATATCAAACGCCCACTCGTTGATGAATTGATCGGCAGCGGAAGAGAACAGTTGGCGGGCTCCGAAGTGATACCAGTCGCCGATCCCGTCCGGTGGTTGGGGCAATGCATCGGGCTGGTTGAGCTCATGCGGTTGCACTCCATCGAACCATACGGGGGTCAGTTGGCGGTCTCGGCACAGAGCACGGACCTGGTCGATCTCGTGGGGTTGCCACGGTGAGGCCTTGACCATGGTGCAGACGGCCAGGTAATCACGAACGATGACGATGTGCTTCGCCGGCGATTCAATCTTGATGCGTCGAAGCGCCTCGACGAAGGTCGCCAACAGCTTGAGGTTGTCGCGCGGCGGCGTCTGAATGCCGCGGGTGACCGCGAGCAGTCCATCGGCCCTGAGCTGCCGTAAGCAGGCTGTGATTCCCTGCACCGTGATGAGATGGTCTTGAGCCAGCCCGCCCATACCGCCGGACCCAGCGGCCAGGGTTTGCAAGGTCACCAATTGAATCAGATCAAACTTTGCGTTCGTGTGTTCGATGAAGTGACGAGGCTCGGCGAGGTGTGAGCGAACGCCGGGCAAGTCCCATACCGCCCCGCCATGTTCGTGAAGAGGGCCGCGCATCAGATCCACCAGGTTCTCGTCCGGCTGCACCACATGGATGGACGAGGCGCGATGGCGTGCGGCAAGCCAGATGTTCGTCCCACCTGTTTCGCCCAGTAGAGCTACCCGCGGCTCCCGTGCAACAAGCGCATACGGGATCGCCGTGAGCGTTTGGTCCATAACCTCCGCGCGCGCAGCGCGATCAATGTCCAGGACCGATCCGACCTTATGTCCATCGGCAAGAATCACGCTCATCGGCGGCGGAAGGACCCCGACGCCGAGGAACGGCAGATCGTGCAACACGTCGCCCCGATAGGCCTCGACGACCGCGCGTGGCCCGATTGCTCGCCCGATCCGCTGGACTGATCCCTGGTCCATCAGCCGCTGCATATAGGCCTGATCCTTATACGGATCCACACGCACGTGCGGAGGGTCAAGCCACACGCAGCCGAGGACCAGCGCCGCACACATTGTGATGGCAACCATCCGTTTGGTCGCCGAAGCGGGTCGTACGCCGGCCGCACCAAGCAACGCGAGCCCACCCATCGCCAGCGGCAACCAAGCTGCGGGCATGATTGACATGAGCACCGGTGCGAGCAGCGCCCCGGCCGCGCTCCCAATGAGGTTCGCGCCGTAGACGGTTCCCACGCGCTCACCGGCAAGCATGAGCGAAAGACCGATCGCGGCAGCGCCCAGGAAAAACGGTATGGTCAACACGGCCCAGTACAGCATCCAGTACCCCACCTGCTGCCAGAGCAATGCAGGGAGGAACCGCGCCTCGATGGGAACGTGCTGGGCGATCGCCGAGCAGATCGGCACGGCTCCCGCCATGGTCAAAGCCAGCACAAATAACACCGCCTCACCGCGCTGCACAACCCACGATCGCAGCAGAAACAGCGCAGTGCCGCTGGCACCAAATCCCAGCAGGACCACACTGATCACCAGAAACGCAAAGTGATGCCAACTGGCAACCAGCAGCATGCGCATCAGCGAGATTTCAAAGCCCAGCACAGCGGCGGAAACGAACCACACCACCCAAATCAGCCGTACGGGTCGCCCTGCGGCCGAGGCACTTTCCAACGCTATTCCTCGCGGGTCAACGGCACGAATCGAACGCTCATTACCGTGGTCGATCGGCGGCTGCCATCCAGTTGTTTCGTCATGACGACCAGCCGCTGGACTTCGTAGGGTCCGCCGATCGGGATCACGATTCGACCGCCCGGCTTGAGCTGCTCCCACAACGGCGGGGGCAGATGACCCGCGGCACACGTGACGATGATCGCATCAAAGGGAGCGTGCTCTGCCCACCCGAAGTAGCCGTCGCCACGGCGTGTTCGCACCGCGCCGTAGTCCTGTTTGCGCAGCACGCCCGCGGCGCGCTCAAAGAGCGGATCGATGATCTCCATCGTATAGACGTTGGGGGTTAGATGGGCAAGCACCGCCGCCTGATACCCGGAGCCGGTGCCGATCTCCAGCACCTTGGCGTCTTCTTTGAGCTCCAGCAGCTCGGACATCATGGCCACGATGTACGGCTGGGAGATCGTCTGACCATATCCAATCGGCAGCGGTGAATCGTCATAGGCCTGGCGTCGGCGAGCCTTGGGCACAAAGACGTGCCGGGGCACGGTCCGCATGGCGTTCAGCACCGCCTGGTCCTTGATCGGCCGTCCTCCGAGGCGCTGTCGGGCAATCTGCTGCTCGACCATCCGCGCGCGCTCTTCGGCGCGCTCGGTTGCCGCGGGCGGCTGGGGGTGCTTCGGTTCGGTGGAGGATGGTGTGTCAGGCCGGCTCTGGGCCGGGCTCGGCGACTGAGGCGGATCGGCCAATACATGGCGGGACGACTGGCCTGTCACTATTGCGGCCATCGTCACGCCGACGAACACGACCCCCGCTCCAATCGAGATACCAACACGCATCGGATACCTCCCGCTCAAGGCCGACGAAACTCGCCCCCCACCGCATCGTATGCACACGACGGCGAAAGGGGCTGGGTCCTTGCCCACTTTGGCCAAGGGTGCCCCTTCTCGTCTACTTCTTCATTGCGACATCGGTTGGACAAGCTTCCCGTCGATCCTCCAGGATCAGGGCGATGGCCTCCGCCAGGCTTTACAACGCCTCTTTTTTCGTTCGGCCCTGGCCATTGGCACCGGGAATCTCCGGGGCATGGGCGATAAACCAGTCCTCGTCCTGTTCGATGATCGCGGTGAATTCGTTACGCATGGATGTGTCTCTGATTGCACCACATTCTAGCCAACAGCCCTGGGGCACCCTTCGCGTAGCCCCAAGCACCCGGCCACCCACCGGCACGTCGCTGCCGTAGAGTATGGGAATGAGTGAGCGAGATACCGCCAGCAACCCCGGGAGTTCATCGACAACCAGCACTGGCGCCAAGACGTTGCGGCGGCGGGTGCGCGTCGCGCGGGGGCAGGAGCGGGGCGATCTACTGCTGACAGGCGGGCAGGTGGTCAACGTGTTCACATTGCGCGTGGAGCCGGCCAACGTGGTCATCGCCGACGGCTGGATCGCCGGCGTCGGGCCGTACGACTGGCAGGCGGCTGAGCGCATCGACCTGGACGGCCAGGCCGTGCTGCCAAGTTTGATCGACGCTCACATGCACGTGGAGAGCACGCTGCTGATGCCGGCGGAGCTCGCCCGATTGATTGTCCCCCACGGCACCGGCACACTCATCGCCGACCCGCACGAGATTGCTAACGTCATGGGTGTGCGCGGTGTCGAGCTGCTGATCAAAGCGAGCGAAAATCTGCCGCTGGACTTGTTCTACATGGCCCCGTCATGTGTCCCGGCGATGGATTGGGAACATGCCGGAGCTGTGCTCGATGCCGACGCTATTGATAAACTGCTGGGCAACCCGAGCGTGCTGGGTCTGGCGGAGATGATGAACTTTCCGGGGGTGCTGGAAGGTGAACCCGCGGTACTGGAGAAGATCGCTGCGGCGGCGCGCCGCGGTGCCGCGGTCGATGGACACGCGCCGGGAGTGATCGGCCGGGACATCGTGGCCTACGCCGCGGCGGGGATTCGCTCCGACCACGAATCCACCGAGGTCCAGGAAGCGCTGACCAAGGCGTCACTAGGCATGCTGGTGCAGGTGCGTGAAGGGTCGATCGCCCGCAACCTCGACACCTTTCTGCCGCTCTTGGTTGAGGACCGCTTGGGCGAATGGTGTCTGTGCACCGATGACATCCACCCGGACGATCTGATCGACCACGGCCACCTTGATGGACTGCTACGGCGAGTGGTCGCGGCGGGGATGGAGCCCCCAAGGGCGGTCCGACACTGCACGTTGGTCCCAGCCAGGCACTACGGCCTGGACGACCGCGGCGCGATCGCGCCAGGCTATCGCGCGGACCTCCTTGTGGTCAACGACCTCGCTGAGATCCAACCTTCGATCGTGATCAAAGCCGGCAGCATCGTCGCAAGAGCCGGCGAATATCTTCCCGCAAGCGCGCCGCCGGAGATCTCCTGCGAGAATACCGTCCACCTCGCGGCGCTGGACGAGTCAGCATTCACCTTGTCGTTGAGCAGCGACCGCTGCCCGGTCATCGAGATCGTCCCGGATCAGATCATAACCCGGCACGAAACGCTCAACGTACGGCAACATAACGGTCACTGGTCCTTCGATGCTGACGTTGACGTAGCACTCATCGCGAGCATGGAACGGCATCGAGCAACTCGAAACATTGGGCTTGGGCTGGTCGAGGGATTCCGCTTTCGCGACCACGGAGCGTTTGGATCATCGGTTGCGCATGACTCGCACAATCTGATCATTGCCGGCACCAACCCCCGAGATATGCTTGCCTGCGCCCGAGCGATGGAAGAGACCGGCGGCGGGTTTGTGGTCTCTGCGGGCGGAGCGATCTCGGCGCAGTTACCGCTTCCGGTAGCCGGGCTGATGTCGGCCGCGAGTGCTGAAGAAGTGTGCCGGCAACTGCGGCGGGTACGTGAGGCTGCGCGGGCGCTGGGCTGCACCCTCACCCGCCCCTTCGGCACGCTTTCGTTCCTGGCCCTCTCGGTTATTCCTGCGCTCCGTATTACCGATCAAGGGCTGTTCGACGTCGTGAATCAGGAGTTCATCACGTTGCGCTGAGGACCTGCCCCCAGCGGCGATTGTATCGAGGCTGCTGACTACGCAGGCGTCAGCTGGCCAACGCGCTGCACGAATTGGTAGACTCTCTCGAAGATAGCCTCACAACCATCACCCCGGACAATCACGTGCCGATCGAAGGGCAGTTCCGAAAACACCTTGATCTTGGAGCCGAGTCGAGCCACCAACGCTTTCGCGCCGTCAGGCCCGACAAGCGGATCAGCATCCGCCTGGATGATCAATGCCGGTGCGGTAACAGCAGAGAGACTCTTGCGGCACGCATCCATAGCGCGTCGAACTTCCCTGATGCCGGTGAGGTAATCCAGCTCGTAGTTGATGTCGGGGCTTTCGGTGTCACTGTTGGATCGCTGGAAGTGCCCGTCGCTGAGGCCGAGCTTCCTCATTGCATCATTCCACCGAACGATGGCCGGCACAAGCGGCGCTCGGCGATCGCGCAATCGCATCGGTGCGTTGATGCTGAATACACCGTCGATCTCTCCAGCGTGCCGAGCGGCCAGCAGTAGCGCGAGAGTTCCCCCGAGTGAGAATCCGCCGACGATAACTTCCCGGCAATGCTGGCGAATCACCGCATAGCCCCGCATTAGGGAGTCCATCCAGTCCTGCCAGCTCACGTCGGTGAGTTGCTTGGGCGCTGTTCCATGGCCAGGGAGTCGTACGCCGTAGACGCTGCATCCCTGGTGATGAAGGTACTCGGCCAGCGGGCGAACCTGTTCCGGGCACGCCAGGTAGCCGTGCGCCAGGACGATGCCAACCTTCCCGTTGTGCGACTCGAGGAAGAACGGTTCGCCGACGTCCTTGGGCTTCGACCCGTTGGGCTCAAACACCGATGCATAATCACGCTCATAGAGGCGAGCATCACTCTGCCGCAGCGCCACAGACGTGCGCATTGCCAATTGCGAGCTTGAGAGATTGACAAACCGATTGAGTGCTTCGACTGCGGGCCTGATCGGCTCCAACTCGTTGGCAATCACTTGGGTCATGTTCTTCAGCCGAATCTTGTGGAACTCATGGGGCTGGTCTAGAGCCGTGCGATTGACCACATAGCAGCCGTCTTGGATTCGCAGGATTCCCTCGTTGCACGCCAAGCGGACAGCGCTCTCCCACGGGCCGAACGGCTCAGCGCTGACCAGCGACGTAATCCCGTCCAGAACCGACCGATGCAGCCGCACGGCGTCGCAATCAGTGAGCTGAGTAGCTGCGAGATACAGTGCCCTGCGCAGGTCTTCGATGACGATTCGGTCGCCTTGAAACGCCCGAAGCGCGTAACAGAAGAGGTGATCGAAATTGATTTCGGTATTGTGGTAGATGGACCGCATACAGGCTTCGGTAAGCCGCTTCGCCTGTTGGCGAAGAAGGAAATCAGTCCGATTCGCTTCGGAGAACATGCCGATAACCCGTCGGGCCAGCGCGGTGACCTTGTCGAGGTAATCGGCCGCCTCGATCGGCTCGCCGAAGTGGATGCAGATTTCCGAGCCGGCCAGAAGGATGCTGCCTTCGACTTGAAGCTCCTCGTCGAGGCGCGGGTCCAGCTCACCGACCAGCAACTTCGCGAGACGGTTGATGAGATTCCGACTGGGGCGCATCGGGTAGAAGGTGAGCGTCACCGGCACCACGACGACGCCGGCCGGGCGGATCTCCTCGGCCCCGTTGAGCCCGTAGGAGTCTTCGTAGTACTCAATTCGGCGCAGGTCATCCTCCTCGCAGGCCTTCAGGTAACGGTGCTTGCACATCTGGGCCTTCAGCGCGAGCATCGCGGCGCCGGTGTGCGGCGGACCGTGCCGATCCGGGTTATTCAGCCGCAGACGGCCTTTGTGAACCGTCTTCTTGTTCTTGATGAGACCTCCTTCGGGGTAAATGACCCAGTCGTGCCGGCCGGTCATCAACTCGCGGATGATCGTTCGATTTCGGCGCGCATCTCGCGTGGACATACCGCCGAGCGCCTTGAAGTATTTTCCGAACAGCCCCTTGAACACACTGTGCGTGCCGAGGCTGCGGACCTGGCGGCCGGCATGTTGGAAGATGACGTACGGAATGAGAAAGGTTTCGATGCGGGTGAAGTGATTGGCGACGAACAGCGTCGGCCGATCGACAAGGTTCTCCACGCCGGTCACTCGCAGTCTCACGCCGAGCACCGTCTTCAGGGCGCTCAGGCATGCGCAGGTAGCCTTGTATGCTGTCAAGCCCATCACGAGCGCTCTGCGAACGTGTTCAATCCGTCGTGCTCATACTGTGCAGATGGAGCGACGAACTTCAATGAAGGGTCTGGCGGCTGTGGCGAGATGACGCCCTGCTCCATCCACTGGAAATCTCCGCTCAGAACCTGGGCAGCCAAAGCATTCGCAGATCGCTGATTCCCCCAACGGATTGCCCGAAAGTGCTGCTCAATTCGACCCCTTGCCTGCAGGCAAAAGAGGTCGGCCAGTTGCAACGGATCACCTTGGGAATGTTCTTGTGAGGCGAGTGATCGTGCATACGCACACGTTGCGGCCATCGCAAACAGTTCGGTGCCAACGTCCATGAGATGCCCAAGCAAGACCTGGCGGCGCTCAAGCTTGTTCCGATGGCGTGCCATCGCCCCGAACATCGCCGCTGCCAACTTGTGCGAGGCACGGTCGATGTATCTGTAGTGACTCCGGAGGCGCCCCATGGAGCGGTACCGCTTCGGCCAGACGCTTCCGAAGAGCTGCGCTGGATACCACCTTATATAGAAGCGAACAAGCCGGCCGGTCGCCATGAGCTTGCGCTTCAGCGGGATTCCATGGCGGAGCAGGTCGGCGGCAAGCTTCAGATGCGGATCCAGCGCCTCGCGCGCCAAGTACAGGCGCATGATCTCAGAGGTCCCCTCGATGATGGTGTTGATGCGACAATCCCGCATCATGCGCTCGACGGGGTATGCCGCTTCTCCACGAGCTCGTAACGACGCGGCTCGCTCATAGCCACGACCGCCACGCAACTGCATCGTTTGGTCAACAATCTCCCAAGTCGCCTCAGTGCAGAAGAGCTTGGCCATCGCCGCCTCGATGCGGATGTCCAAGCCCTGGTCCACCCAGTGCGAGGTGAGCCAGGTCACAGCCTCGATCGCAAACGTCGTGCAGGCAATGAAGGCGATCTTCTGACTGCCGGCTTCGTGCCGGCCGATCGGCAAGCCCCATTGGACGCGATCATTGCCCCATTGCCGCACGATCGAGAGGCATTGTTTGCCGATACCAGCGCAGGCGGCGGGAAGGGTAAGCCGGCCGGTGTTGAGCGTCTTCAGCGCCAGCTTCAACCCGAGGCCCTCGCCCCAGATCACGTTCTCGGCGGGCACCTTGACGTTGTCAAATCGCATCAAGCCATTCTGGATCCCCCGCAGACCCATGAAGTCGCAGCGGTGAGTCACTTCAACGCCGGGGCTGTCCGCCTCGACGATGAAGGCGGTGATCTGCGGACACGCTCTGCCTCGAGACACCTTCGCCGCGGTTTGGGCCATCACGACGATCAACTGCGCAATCGGGCCGTTCGTGGTCCACAGCTTGACGCCGTTGAGGATGTAATGAGCCCCATCATCGCTGAGCTTTGCGGTCGTGGTCATGCGTGCCGGGTCGGAGCCGACCTCCGCCTCGGTCAGGGCGA
>JADFFQ010000065.1 GCA_022568135.1 Planctomycetota bacterium
CACACGCCATGCAAGCCGATCGGTGAACAGGCGGGTTTGTCCCGGCACGGTCCCAGCACCAGCCGCTGATCGTCCGGATCGCCCGGCTGATCAAGATATAACCCGACCCACGACACACCCTTGTCGTGTAGCGTCTCCCACAGCGCATCAACCACCGCCCACATGCGTTGTTGGCGGGATCTGGTCGGGACCAGGCCCGCAGCGATCCCTGAAAAATCACGTTTCGGCGCAGGCATTCAGGTAAACCCTCAAGCGGTTGCGGCTCAAGTGTAGCGATTTGACGAGCCGCGCACGTTCGTACGGGGTCTCGGTGCGTCCAGCCCTCCAAGGCTTAGCCTGCTCACCGCAGAGCAAAAGCAGCAAGGTGGTACGTCCGCGGGTTACCACCCGCGGCTAGGGACTTCGTCGCGCTCCGTTGCCTCCGTCCGTTCGTCCCTTGATGCCTTGTGCCTCAATGGCCCCGCTTATCCGCCGGCCATGACCTTGCCCATGCTGAAGATCGGCAGCAGTAGCGCCAGGGCGAGGCCGCCGATGACCACGCCCATACACATGATCATCACCGGCTCAATGAAGGCGGTGACCTGCCTGACCGTGGAATCAAGCTCTTCCTGGCTAAACTCCGCGATCCGCTCCATGACCTTACTGAGTTGGCCGGACCGCTCACCGGCGGCGATCATCGCGGAGACATTGGGCGGAATGAAGGAACAGGCAAAGGTCGCGTCGCTGATCTGCTGGCCCTTTCGCACTCCGTCCTCCATGGAATCCCAAAGCTGGGCGTAATAGACGTTGCCCGTGACTCCCCGGCAGATGTCGATGATGTCCAGGAGATTGACGCCGGCCGCCATCAACGTGGCCATGGTCCTCGTCGTCCGTGTGATGTACAAGTGGCCGAACATCCCCCGCACGCCGGGGCAGTGGAGGCGGATCCAGTCGCACACACGTCGGCCGGACGGCTTTTTGACCCAAATGACCAGCGCGATGACGACGGCGGTCAAGATCGGGCCGTACCACATGTACTGGGTGGTGACGAACTCACTAAGACCCAGCAGAATCCTGGTCGGCGTCGGGAGTGTGGCTGCTCGCTGGTCGTAGATTCTGGCAAAGCGAGGCAACACGAACGACATCAGGAACACCGTCATCGCGATACCCGCAATCATCATGAAGATCGGGTAGCTCAGGGCTCCTTTGATCTGCTTGGCCGTGCGGCGCTCCTTGGCGAGGTAATCACCGACTCGCCCCAACATCGTGGCCATGGTTCCCGATGCTTCGGAGGCTCGCATCAGGCTGATCATCATCCCTGGGAAGACGCTCGGCCACTTCGCCGCAGCCGCGGACAGCGGTTCGCCGCTGTGGATGTCGTCGCGGAGCACCTCAAGAACTCCGCGGAATTCCTTTCGACGCGTCTGCTGGCAGAATGAATCGAGCGCTTCAGCGAGCGGGACGCCGGTGTCGAGCATCACTGACAACTGCTGACAGAAACCAATGACGTCCTCTCGTTTGACGCTCTTGGCGGCCTCGCTGCGGCGAATCTGCTGTTCATCCAGCTCGGGGACCGCCCGCATTGGGTTTTCTTCGACTTCGAAGACGAAGCTGCCCTCGGCTCGGAGGCGAGCACTGACATCGTCGGCACTGGCGGCCACCATCGACCCGGTGACGACGGCGCCGCTGCTGTCCCGAGCCTTGTAGGTGTATGTGCTTTGCGCAGGCATCGCCCCTCCCATCACATGCTGGTGACGTAGAAGACCTCCCCAGCAGTGGTGAGCCCACCCTGTACCTTTTCCATGCCGTCCGCTCGCAGGGTGACGAAACCGTTTTTGGCAAGCATTTCCCTCAGCTCCTGGAGGCTCGCGCCTCTGGCAATGGCCGCAAGCAGAATCTCATCGGGAATCATCAGCTCGAAGATGCCGATCCGCCCGGCAAAGCCCGTTCCCCGGCAGCGGGTGCAGCCCTGTCCGCGGTAGAGACATTCGACCGTGCCGCAGTAGTGCTCCACCGCCTCTCGGATCGCTTGATCAGGTTCGTAGGACTCCTTGCAGTGGGGGCAGATTTTGCGAACCAACCTTTGGGCGAGGACGCCGCGAAGCGTCGCCGCAACCAGATAGGGCTCAATGCCGAGGTTGATCAACCGGGTGACCGCGCTGGGGGCGTCGTTGGTGTGGAGGGTGGAGAAAGCCAGATGTCCCGTCAGGGCCGCCTGAGTGGTCACCGAGGCGGTCTCCCCGTCGCGAATCTCACCCACCATCATGATGTCCGGGTCTTGCCGCAGCATCGATCGCATCGCCGCCGCGAAGGTGAATCCCGCCTTCTCGTTCACCTGCGTTTGGTTGATGCCGGGGATGCTCGCTTCGATGGGATCTTCGACCGTGGAAATGTTCAGCTCATCGGAGTTCAGCAGACTGAGCACGGAATACAGCGTCGTCGATTTGCCCGAGCCGGTCGGACCGGTCACCAACACGACACCGTTGGGCTGACGTACTAGCTCCTTCCATCCCTCGAACATCTGGCGCGAGAAGCCGAGCTTGTCCAGCGAGACAATGGAGGTTCGATGATCGATGATGCGGATGACCACCTTCTCGCCGAACTTTCCCGGCATGGTGGAGACGCGGAGATCAATCGGCCGGCCCTCCATCAACGTGTGGATGTCGCCGTCCTGTGGAAGACGCCGCTCGGAGATATCCAGGTTGGACATGATCTTGATACGGCTGGTGATCGCCGCGTGCATCTGATAGGGCGGCAGGAGCTTTTCAAACAAACGCCCGTCAACGCGGTAACGGACGCGAAGCCGGTGATCATCAGGTTCGATGTGGATGTCCGATGCCCCGGCCTGCACCGCCGAAAAGATCAGGTAGTTCACCAGCTTGACCACGGGACTCCGGCCGGCGACCTCCTCCAGGTCCGCAAGTTCGGTGACCTGTTTCTCGATGATGCTGAAGTCCGCGTCATCAATATCCTCATAAATGTCGTCGATCACGAAGACGTTGGCGGCCGGGAGATACGCTTGCAGCGACGCCTCGATCTGGGCGGTGGTCGTCGCCACAATCTGCACCTCGTGCCCGGTCAGTCGTTGAATCTCTTCGACCAAGAACAGGTTGGCGGGTTCGGAGACCGCGACGGTCAACACGTCCCGAACGAGGAACAGCGGCAGAAGGCTGTGCTCCTCCAGAAATTCGCGCGGCAGTAGTTCAACCACCTTCGGATCAGCGATCTTGGCCGCCTGGGTGACAAACGGCACGCCATATCCCTCGGCCAGAACTTCGATCACCTGCTCATCGGTGACGAAGTTCAGATCCGCCAAGACTTCGCCCAGGAGTTTCTTGTGGCCTTTTTGGGCCTGGTGCTCCAGGGCTTCGTCAAGCTGTTTGGCGGTGATGTACCCCTTGTCGATGAGCGCCTCGCCGACCTGAAGCCATGGACCGACCTCAAGAGTTGAATGAGTGCTTTCCTTCTGATTCATCGTACGTTGGTCCATATCAGCGCAGACTCTTTGCGGCGGATTCAATGCTGTCGTGAATGTTGAAGCACCTTTCCAGCCGGGTGACCTCGAGGATTTTGCGGACCGTCTCATCCGGACTGACGAGACGGAGCTGTCCGCCACGCTCCGAGGCCTCGTCGATGATCCACAGCAACGCCTCCAGCCCCGCCGAATCGACGAACGTCAGGTATTCCATGTTGAGCACGACATCGCGGATGCCGGCTGTAAACCGGTCCTGACAGGATCGTCGCAAGCCATCGGCCTGGTCAATGGTCAGCTCGCCACTGATCGTCAGCACAGTAATCGTCTCATGATCTTCATAGCTGAGCTTCATGCGGCCTGCTCCTCATCCTGCGAGGCCTTCTGCTCGCCGGCTCGATGCTCGACGAACAGGCGGTCGTACCCGCTGAAATCGATCCGAACGAACACGGGCGCGAACTCAGGATCGAACTGCGTCCCGGCACACTCCATAATCTCTTGAAGCACCTCCGCGCGCGAGAGCGCCGGACGATACGTGCGGGTCGAACTCATCGCGTCAAATGCGTCCGCCAGCGCGATCATGCGGGCGACCTTTGGGATGCGATCACCGCAAAGACCCTCGGGATAGCCCTTGCCGTCCCACCGCTCATGGTGGTAGAGCACGCCGGGAAGGATGTCCCGAAGTTGGGGGATATCCTTGAGGATGCGGTGACCGATTTCGGGATGCTGCCGCATCCAGGCGAACTCCTCCTCGGTGAGTCGTCCGGGCTTGGTGAGCACCGATTCGGGCACGCCAATCTTCCCCACGTCATGCACAACGCCGGCGATATGCATCCGTCTGACCGTGTGCTCATCGAGTCCCATCGCTTGAGCCAGTTGTTGCGTCAGATGCGCGACGCGCTGGGAGTGACCGCAAGTGTATGTGTCCTTCGCATCGATGGAAGCGGTCAGCGCTTCGAGGGTGCCGAGGAACATCGCGTTGAGGTCGTCGTATAGCGCCGCGTTCTCGAGGAAGATGCCCATGTGGGATGCAGTCGCGCCGAGCAGTTTCAAATCCACGTTTGACGCGGTCGTGTCCGGCCCCTGCTTCTCACCGGCGATGAGCAGGCCGATCACCTTCCCGTCGCGGCTCACCGGATGGACCAGAACGGATTTCCCCAGCTGGGCATACTTGGCGTGCCGGGGGTTGGTTGCGGGCTCAAGCACCATTGGCGCATCAGCCTTCACCTCGGCCAAGATGCTGCAGGTCAACTCCCGAAGCTGGGATTCCGGCTGGCCCGGATCGCCCGCGATGATCAGCCGGCCGGCAAGCTTCTTGAGCGTCTCCCGATCGTCCGCCAGCTGCGCGCCGATCCATGCATAGGGCAGCGTGGCGAGCAACTCTTCGCAGGCGATGGTCACAAACCGCTCCGGCTGATCCACCACCGACATGCTCTGGATGATCGTATAGAGAAGGTTGATCTCTTCGTACGACTCGGCAAGCTGCTGCCCCACGCTCTCCATCGCCTGGCTGTCGGAGATTCGTTTCCAGTGATCCTCAATCGCGTGGCTTACCATCGCCGCGGTTCTGCCGACATCCGACGGGCCGACCGGCGGAAGGTCGGCCAGCATGCGTCGAATGACCTCGAAGTCCGCGCGTCCGGCCTGGCACATCGCCGAGAGCTGCTCGCAGTCCAGGAAGCGCTCGGTGAGTATCACCGCCAGGGCATAGCCCGTTCGGCGTCGGCGATTGGTCCTGGGGATCGGCGAGAGCCAACATCCAGGAAAGAGCTCCACCGGCATGGGCGTGCTTTGCTGGGACCAGGCCGCAGCTGCCTGACGGACAGCGCTGGTGAAGATGGCGGCCTGGCAGAACAGATCGGCCAGCCAATCCGCTCCCGGCTGAGGCCGGGAGATCAGCCCGCCTGCCTTGTCGCAGTCAAGCAGCAGCAGCCCCACCTGCCGGAGTCTCTGTCGCAGCTGGTGGGCGAGCTTGGCGTCGAGATGGGTGTCGCTATGGCTCACGCTGCCTCCGGCCCCAGTCGCTTGGTCTGATCGCCGCCTGCCTCGGTTGCCAGCAAATCCTCAACGAGTTGAAGCACTGATCGCGGGCTGAACGGCTTGCTCAGGACCCCTTTGATGCTGCCGATCTTCAGATCCTCGTCATCCAGCGCATAGCCGCGGGCGGTGAGGATCAGTACGGGGATGTGTGCCGTGGGGGCATTGTCCGCCAACGCCCGGCACAACTCCAACCCGGTCATGTACGGCATCTGAAAGTCGGTGATGATGAGATCGGGCAAATCCTGACACGCGATCTCATAGGCCTCTTCGCCATCGACCGCGGTGCTGACCTCGAGTCCCGCGTTACCAAGCTTGACCGAGAGCACATGCAGAATGTGTGCCTCGTCATCAACCACAAGGATTCGAGAAGCCATCAACTCTCTCCTGAATCATGCCGCGGCCTGCGATCCGGCATAGCGCATTGGAATCGTGACCCAGAACTTGGAGCCCATACCCAGTTCCGACTCGACGCCGATCTGTCCGTGATGAAGGGTTTCGACGATGTGCTTGCAGAGACTCAACCCCAGACCGCTCCCCTTGGCGACACGTTTGTAGTTCTCAACGCGATAAAACTTGTCGAACAGTTTGGGTATGGAGTCGGGCGGGATACCCAGGCCGGTATCCGAGACGGCAAGGACCACGCTGCGGGTGAGGTTGTCGGAGTCGGCCGAGACCGTGATCCGCCCGCCGGCGGGCGTGTACTTCACGGAATTGGAGATGAGGTTCAGCACGACCTGGAACAACATGTCAGCGTCGCCCTCGACGGTGAGGTCCACCTCAGCCACCTTGGTGTGTAGCGAGATCTCCTTTTCCTTCGCTTGCGGCTCGAGCGTATCGATCGCTCGATCGATCAACGATCTGAGGTCAACGTTCTCACGTTCGATCTGGACAATGCCCGCCTCGATGCGACTGATGTTGAGCATGTTGTCCAGCAATCGCCCGAGCCGGTCCGTCTCATTCTGGATGATTCGGTAGAACTCATTGCGGGCCTCGTCATCTGCCGCCTCACCGTCCACGAGCATCTCCACATACGCATGGATCGAAGAAAGCGGTGTGCGCAGCTCGTGACTGGCCTTGGAGACGAAATCCGACTTCATCTGCGAGATCTCGCGCTCGCGGGTGACATCGTGGAGAATGGTCACAACCCCGGCAACCTCGTGTTTGTGATTTTCCACGCACACCAGCGTGACGTCGAAGATCCTCTTCTCTTTGCCGCCTTCACCGGTTTCACTCGAATCGGGGGTGATGTCGTGCTCGACGTGCCGGCGATGAGCGAAGTTGGCGGTCTCGGAGGTATCCTTGATCAGCTGGCAGAGGCGGTCATCGTCCACGAGCTGCTCGAGGGGTTGGTGAAGGGCCTGGGTGTGGTCGAAGCCGAAGATCCTTCCTGCCGCCTCGTTGACAACGACAATATCGTTGAACGCGTTCGTGACCAGCACCCCGTCTCGAAGGGCGTGCAGGACGGCTTCAGTCTGCCGCTGCTCAGCCTCCGAGACCCGTCGGCGGATCTCGACCTCCCGCAGCTCATTTCTCAGCGTCTGCTCGCGTTGCCTGAATTGCTCAACCGCGCCGATGAGAGCGCCGCTAATCGGGCCCACCCACTTGGGACCGTAGAACGTTGCGGTTTGGCCCTCAGCGGCGCCGGTCGCCTCGATATAGCTCCGCAGCTTGGTCACCGTCCGATCAAGGGCAACTCCCACCGGCAGCAGCAGCGCCGCACAAACCAGACCGAGAACGCCGAACAACAAGCACAGCCGCAGCATCGGAGGCATCGCGGCCAACCACCCAACGGTCGACGCACTAAATGACAACGCCGTTCCGACGGCGGAAACGATCAAGACGAGGCATAGGCTTGCAATCTTTCCCGCCCTCACTATCCCTCCCTCGCATCGGCGTGGCGTGCCCTGGGGCCGCGCTCACTCGGTGCGGATCTGCTCCTGAGGCTGGACTGTCACGATCTGCTCATTGCGACTCAGCCGCGCGAGCAGCATCCGAGCATCGGCGTTGTCAGGCTCGACTCGAACCCCCGCCGTATACGCGTCGAGAGCGCCTTCGCGGTCACCGGCCTCTTCGAGCGTTCGACCGAGCACCAGATACGGAAGCGCGGTTTCACCCGCACGATCCGTCGCCTGACGCAACAGCCGGCTCGCCTTGCGGACATCACCGCGGTGGCGTTCATTGATCCCCTTGAGCATGTACCCCTCGTAGCGCTGCGGAGCCAGCGCAGTGACACGGGCCCCGCATTGGGCCAGACGATGGAAGTCGCCCAGCTCCCACGCCAACGTCCCCAGCTCGATCCACACCTCCGGATCAGCTGGTGTGAGTCTTGTCAGCGCCAGGTAGACGTTGCGAGCCTCGATCAGCCGCTCCATGGAGAAGAGGCACCGGGCCTCGAGATGAATCAAATCCGGCCGCTTCTCGCGGGACATCTGCTGTAGCTGCTTCACCGACTTGTAACATTTCGCGTGCATGCCCGCCGCGGATTGGGCGTGCGCCAGCTCCTCCAGCAGCATCTGGTCATCGGGATTGCGACGCCAGGCCTCGGCGAGAAGCTTCGCCGCCGTGGCTGCATCACCCTGGAGCAGGGCGATCTGCCCAAGCAGATGTCGCAGCGACGCGTTGTGCTCGAAATAGGCCAGCTTCGACAGGATCAGCTGCTTCGCCTGATCGAGCTGCTCCAGCGCGATCATCGACTCAGCCGCGGCGAGAAGATACCCGATCGAGCTCGGCTCCAGCTCGTAGGCAGCCATGTAGTGTTCGTATGCCCTGTCATCGTCTGACCAGCGTTGGAATACGATCCCGGCGAAATAATGAGCGTCAGCGAAGTCGCTCCGATGCTCGAGGGCGGATGTGAAGGAATCGATCGATTTCTCGAGGCGGTGCGTCTCGAGATGGATTCGCCCTTGAAGGACGTAAAAGTCCGCCGACTCGGGAACAACCTCAATGGCCGCGTTGATTCCGCGAAGAGCTTGGTCGAACCGGCCGACCTCGAACGCCTGCATCGCCTGGTCATAGGTGAGCTGGGCGTTGACGAAGTTCAAGCGCTCCCGTGCAGCCTCTCTCGCCTCGATCCCCTTTGCGGTCGGACCGCAGCCGGTGATCGACGAGCCGATGGCGAGCAACAGGACAATGGCAATGAGGATCGGTCGGGTTGACATGGATCGCGTCTCCGATCTGCGCAACAGAGGTTGACCGTGCACAACGCCTGCCTCCCCCCCTTCGCCGCCCGCTCCGATCACTGTGCCTTTACTTCATGAAGTCTGCGTGTCGTCGGTCACGCCGGCAACCTCCACGAGGTCATCGACCGTGACAAAGGGAAACGAGTGCCCCCAACCCGGGTCATTGGCGCCCCAGGGGTTGTCAGCCGCCTGCCAGAGCCCCTGCCTGGAAAACATGCGTCGCAGCTGCTGTGCGATGAGCCGTTGGTCGTCGGGAATCGTCGCGGCGTTTGAGTGGGGGCCTTCGGCCTCGCCCTGCTCCTCGTGACCCGGCTGTTCCCCGCTGGTCTGCGGCGTCGCACCCGCGGAATCGATTCCGGAACCTGCCTCGGCGTCATCGGCATCCCCGCCTCCATGCCACTCGAACCACTCGCCGGACCATTCCTGCGATACCGATTCGGTGCCTGTGCTTGAATCGTCCGTGGGGGGCTTGCGCATGCCGGACCAGCGCCCCGGCTCATCCACCATGAGCTCTTGCAAGGTAAAGGAGCGCATCGGCATCGACCTCGGCCCAGGCGGCGTCTGGCCGGAGGTGGCTTCT
Source organism: Planctomycetota bacterium (assembly GCA_022568135.1). GTDB lineage: Bacteria > Planctomycetota > Phycisphaerae > Phycisphaerales > SM1A02 > JADFFQ01. The sequence goes on from JADFFQ010000065.1 coordinate 9,251, forward strand.
TGCGAGGGCCCACGCCCCAGTACCTTGCGGAACGCTCGCTCCATCATGCTGCGCTCGTGAACCCTCGCCTTCTCACCCGTGATCTCCTGGCGGAGCCTGATCATCGCCGGCTGCGTATGGTTCAACCGCAACGAGATGTTGACGTGGTACAGGGCCATATCGAGATCGCCACTCTCAAAGGCATCCACCGCATCAAGATTGTGGTTGTTGGTGATGCTTTCGCGGCTGAATGGAAGCAGACCTGCCCGCGCGCCGACCGCGATCGCGTTGGAGTAGGCCAACGTCTCTTTGCCGGTCACCCATAAGACATCGTCAGGCACGATGGTAGGGGTGATGAGGAAGATGATCTCATCGCGATCGACCGAATCGTCCTGCCCACGGAAGATAGCGCCGATGATCGGAATATCGCCGAGCCACGGAACCTGCCTGCGGCTGACGCGGGTGGACTCCCTAAACAGGCCCCCCAGCACCAACGTCTGCCCATCCCGGATGCGAACGTTGGTCGTTAGCTCGTTGGTCAGCTCGTCGGGAATCGTCACCTGCAGTCCTTGGGAGTCGGTGACAGTGCGCAGGCTGGCCTCGGACACCTTGGGGTTCAGCTCCATGCGGATCGTCCCGTCCTTGGAAATGAAGGGGCGGAACACCAGTGAGATACCCGTGTCCAGGAACTGGACGGTCTGCGTGGTGGTGGTTTGGGTGGACGTGGTTGAGAGGTATCCGACTCGAGCACCCACCAGCACTGCGGCCCGTTGGCGATTCAGCGCCATGACCTTGGGTCTGGCCAGTACCGTGGTGTCGGTCACCTCGTCGAGAACTCGCAGGAAGGCGCTGACGTCGTTGGTAATAATGCCGAGCTTCAAGCCGCCCGCACCCGCCGTGTTCCCGACGGTCGATGCTCCCCCCAACGCCTTGTTATCGCTCGGCTGAACTCCCGTGTTCGGGTCGTCGCCGGCCAAGAGATTGTTGACCACCCCAAGCGGAGTGTGCAGATCGATGAAATCCAGGTTGGCGATCACAGAGAAGTCCACGCCGAAGGCGTTGGCCTCGTCCAAAGCAGTCTGAAGGACGGTGGCCTCGATGAGCACCTGCTGCGGCGGGGTGTCAAGATCCTCGAGCAGATCCGCGATGGCCTGAAGATTCTCGGGATAATCATTGATCACGAGTTTGGCGCTGTACGCGTACGAGTCCGCTCCCCCGTCGCTTACGTCGGGCTGGAACCCCGGCTGCACCTCCCCGCGGTGGGAGCTTTGGCCGACGTCGCTGAGCAGCGGTGTAATGAACTCGTTGGCGTCAAGGGCGGAAAGGTAATCGAGCTCAAAGATGCGGCTTTCAGTGACACGGCTCAAAGCCTCCATTTCCGCAAGCTCCGCCAAGGTGTAGATGTAGACGAAGTTGCCCTCTTCGAGGTAGCCGTAGCCATTGACGCGCAGAATGGCGTCGAGCGCCTCGTGGAACGTGACGTCGTAGAGGTTGGCGGTGACGGTGGCGGACACACTCTTGGAGGTGATGATGTTCTTGTGGCTCTGGATGGAGAGCATTTGAAGGACTTGCGACAGGTCGGTCTCCTGAACCGCCAGATCCACCGTGCCGTAGTCGGTCACGTTGACATCGGTGTTCTCCTGATCCGCCCAGTCTTGCCCCAGCGCCGGCGCTGCCAACACCACCCAACACGCACAGACGGCCCCTGTGCGCCCAAGAAAACGCCTCCCAGTACATCTGATCTTCGCATTCATAATCGGGTTTACTCCTGCCTGGCCCGGGCGCTGCTAGCGCTGGACACTGCCTGGATGCTCCATCTCCAACTCGAACCGGCGACCCTCGAATTCGAGGACCACGGATCGATGTCCGACTTCAACCAGCTGGAAGCGGATCTCGCTGTTGTCGATCGCGGGAACCCAATCGAGCAACCGATAGGTTTTTCCGTTGATCACGGCCATCGGGCGACCCTGCATCACCGCTTCCAACTCGAAGCGTTCAATCAAAGCCCGGAGCTGGTCGATCAACCGGGCTTCCGCTTGTTCTGGGTTTTCGGTCGTATCTCGTTGTAACTTCGCCTGATCTTGGGTCAACATGTCAACCGGGGTTGGTTTGGGAAAGTGTTGGGCGCTGATCAAGAATGGATTTCGTAACGGCAAGCGCGACAACTCGACCCGCACAGGAGGTCCCTGGTGCTTATCGGATGTTCCCCGGAGACCTCCGCGAGGCTGTAAACCTCCCCTGGCCGGCGGCTTGGGATCATCGGCCACGGCCGTGCGCGGCAGATTGGAAGTCACGATTATTCGCGCCCACAACAGCAGCCCCACCGCCAACATCGCGCACAGGATGCCGAA
>JADFFQ010000087.1 GCA_022568135.1 Planctomycetota bacterium
CATGACCGCAGCGCCTTCGGCGAGCACGAAGCCGTCGCGATCGTGATCGAATGGGCGGGAGGCCTTCTGGGGCTCATCGTTGCGGGTGGAAAGGGCCTTCATTGCGGCGAAGGAGCTGATGCACAGCGGGCTGATGGGGGCTTCGGCGCCGCCGGCGAACATGACCTCCGCGTCGCCGAACTGAATCAGGTTCCACGCGTTGCCGATGGCGTGGGCGCCGGTGGCGCAGGCCGTCGAAGTGGCGGAGTTGGCGCCGCGAAGGTTGTGCCGGATCGAGACGTGGCCGGCCACGGCGTTGACCATCAGCTTGGGGACAACGAAGGGACTGATCTTGCGGGGCCCGCCTCGCAGCAGCCTGGTGTGGCCGTGCTCAATCGTGAGGATTCCGCCGATACCTGAGCCGATGACCACGCCGCGTCGGTAGGGATCGCCGCTGTTGAAATCGACGCCCGAGTCCTCCGCAGCCTCCGCAGCGGCACACATGCCCAGGGCGCAGAAGCGGTCCATCCGCTTGATCTCGCGGGCATCGATGCGGCTGCGCGGATCCCAGCCGTTGACTTCGCCGGCGATCCGCACGTTCCATTCATCACCCTGCTCGAATGCGGTGATTCGTGAGATGCCTGAGCGTCCCTCGATCAGCGCCCGCCACATGCTTGGCACGTCTACACCGACGTTGGTCACGGCTCCCATGCCGGTGACGACGACACGCCGGTTCGCATTGCTTCTCATGTGCAGAAGGTCTCGGGAGTCCCCGGGAAGCGGACTGCTCCACACGTTGCGACAGCCGATCGACCGCGGGGGCGGCTGCGGATTCTAGGCGTCCGAGCCGATGCTCTGCTTGATGAAGGCGATGGCCTGGCCGATCGTCTGGATCTTCTCAGCCTGCTCGTCGGGGATCGCGGTTTCAAACTCGTCTTCGAACTCCATGACCAGCTCGACGGTATCCAGGCTATCCGCATGGAGATCGTTGGTGAAGTTTGTGTCGCGGGTGATAGTGCCTTTGTCAACGCCCATTTGCTCGGCGACGATATCGATCACTTTGGCTTCGATTTCAGTTTCCGTCACTTCTGAGGTCTCCTGATTGAGAGGCCCGGGCCGCCCAGGGCCCGCCCAGGGCCCGCGGGCGGTCACTATAGCCGGATTTCTTCGCGATGCAATCGCTCAGGCGTCCAGCCGAGCCCCGGCCTGGGAGGCGTCTCGCCCCGCAGGGGGGTCAGCAGGCCAGCCCTCCATCCACGACCAGGACCTGCCCGGTGAGGTACCCCGCGAGGTCGGAGGTCACAAACGATACGACATGTGCGATCTCTTGGGGCTGGGCGAACCGTCGCACGGGCAGCGAACGGATCACCTCCTCTCGTCGCTGCGGCCCCAGGGCATCAAGCATGCTGGTTTCGACGAACCCTGGGGCGACCACGTTGGCGGTGATGCCCTTGGGGCCGAGTTCCTTGGCCAACGATTTCGTGAGCCCGATGAGGCCGGCCTTAGCGGCCGCGTAGTTGGCCTGCCCGGCGTTGCCGATGACCCCGGTGACGGAACCGATGTTGACGACCCGTCCGAATCGTCCGCGCATCATCGGGCGGGCCGCGGCGCGGCAGGCCACGAACGCCGAGCGCAGGTTCACCGCGATGACCTGGTCGAAGTCGGCGTCGCTCATTCGCAGGATCAAACCGTCTCGGGTCATGCCGGCGTTGTTGACGAGAATGTCCAGCCGGCCGTGGGTGGAAGCAACCGCCTCGATCATCGCGCTGAGCGATTCGGAGTCGCTGACATCACAGGTGCGAACCTCGGCCGCGCCGCCGGCGTCCTCGATCTGCTGTCGCACCTCTTCCAGCGCCTCGGCCGAGCGGCTCACCAGCACGACCAGTCGACCGTCGGCAGCGAGTCGCTGGGCGATGGCCCGCCCGATCCCACGGCTGGCGCCGGTGATGATCGCTACTCGCGGTTCGATGGTTTGCCTCGTGTCATTCGGTTGGTGAGGTGAACGAGAAGGAAAAGGCCCGCCGGGGGCGGGCCTTGATTGTACTGAAAACGTGAACGTTGCCAATCGAGCGGCTTAGCTCGGCGGGCCGGGCGGCCGCCGCGGGTTCCTTGGAGGTGGTCTTCTGCCGGGCCCACCGGGAGTGCCGGTGGGACTTGCGGGTGCCCCCCCTGGGGTCACCGAGCTGCCGCTGCCGCCCCTCTTCCCGCTGACGATCTTCTGTGGCACGACGAATTCTTCGTCCGGCTTGTACGCTAGGGCAAGCTCCTGCTCGAGAAGCTCAAACCACGCGGCGATCCAGTCGGAGCCGCTGAGCTTGTCCATGATGTTCGGCGGCGTGGCGACGGCATC
>JADFFQ010000066.1 GCA_022568135.1 Planctomycetota bacterium
CTTCATAGATCTGGGCGATGCCGGGATGTTGCAATCGTCCCAACACCTGCGCTTCATGCTCGAAGCGTCGCAACAGATTGGCCGAGACCACGCCGGGGCGAATGACCTTCAGGGCGACAAGTCGGGTGGGCTTGTCCTGCTCGGCGAGAAAGACGGTGCCCATGCCGCCTTCGCCGAGGACACGAACGACTCTGTATCGGCCGATGAGTTGCCCGAAGCGCTTGCCGAGATCCAGCGACACGGCGCCGGTGACGCGAGGCGTCAGGACGGGCGCATCCATGAACTCGCCGGACCCTTCGTCTTGGGCGAGGAGGGACTCGATGTCGGCCTTTAGCTGCGCGTCTGAGCCACAGCGCTCGCTCAGGAAATCGGCGCGCCGATCGGCTGGTATGTCGATCACGGCGAAGAAGAGTTCTCGCGCTCGATCTTCAGGGGTCTCGCTCATCCTCGGTCTCCTCGTCGCGGATACGGCGGCGCAGCCAGGCCCGGGCGTAGCGCCAGTACCGGTCGACGGTGGCCGGCGACACGTCCATCGCGCGGGCCGTCTCCGGCACGGTCAGCCCGGCGAAGTAGCGCAGCATGACGACCTGGGCGCTGGTGGAGTCGGTCTCCTCCAGCCGGTGCAGCGCCTCGTCGAGCGCCAGCAGATCGCCGCCGTGCGTCGCGATGCAAAGCGCCGCCTCGTCGAGGGTGATGCGCTTCCGGTCACCGCCGCGCTTGAGGCTCGCGTGCCGGCGGGCCTGTTCCACGATGATATCGCGCATGGCCCGGGCGGCGGCGTTGAAGAAATGGCCGCGGCTCTCCCATTCCGGACCGTCGCGGCCGAACAGTCGCAGGTACACCTCGTGAACCAGGGCGGTCGGCTGGAGCGTGTCGCCCGGCGGGACGGCGGCCATCTTGTGGTGCGCGAGCCGGCGCAGCTCGTCGTAGACCAGCCCCAGGAGCTCGGCGGCGGCGGTGCGCTCGCCCCCCCGGGCGGCGGCATAGCAGCCGCGTGATGTGCTCCGGGGCCGTGCTGTCCATGACAATTATCCAACAAAAGATCAGGTTTTGTGACGTGATTGTACCGCCGTCTGCGGCAATACAGTCGGACCTGACTCGGATCGCGAGCTTAGTTGCCGCACCCGGCCTGGTCTGCGGGCAGCCCGGTCGCCCGGCACAAACCGACGAAACCAGCCCCAGCGCTGAGGAGGAAACCCAATGATGTACGCATACTCAGTTACAACCAAACGTTCAGTCGTCGTCGCCCTAGTCGCGCTGGCCGTGGTCATGAGCGGACAGCGCGCCGACGCCCAGCCCGGCTGGGTCCTGTCGCACCAGAAGATCAGCTCCACCCAGGGTGGCGGACCCCTGCTGGGTAATGGCGATGTCTTCGGCCGCGTGACCTCCCTGGGTGATCTCGACGGCGACGGCGGTCCCAGCGTGCTGGCCCTGGCCGTGGGGGCGTGGCGAGACGACGACGGGGGCTTCGACCGCGGCGCGGTGTGGGTGCTGTTCCTCAACAACGACGGAACGGTGAACTCCTACCAGAAGATCAGCCACACCGCAGGCGGCGGACCCCCGCTGGATAATTCCGATCGCTTCGGCATCAGGGTAGCCTCGCTGGGGGACCTCGACGGCGACGGTCCCAGCGTGCTCGCCCTGGCCGTGGGGGCATATCTGGATGACGACGGGGGCAACGCCCGCGGCGCGGTGTGGATCCTGTTCCTCAATACCGACGGCACAGTGAATCACCATCAGAAAATCAGCTCCACCGTGGGCGGCGGACCCCCGCTGGATAACGGGGATGAGTTCGGCATCGGGGTGGCTTCGCTGGGTGATCTCAACGGCGACGGCGTGGCCGACCTGGCCGTGGGGGCCTGGCGAGACGACGACGGGGGCACGGACCGCGGCGCGGTGTGGATCCTGTTCCTCAATACCGACGGCACGGTGAAGTTCCACCACAAGATTAGCTCCACGTCAGGCGACCTCCCCGCCGACGCGCTGGAGAATGGCGATGGCTTCGGCCTTTCGGGGGGCTCGCTCGGTGATTTCGACGGCGAGGGTCCCAGCGTGCTTGCCCTGGCCGTCGGGGCAGCCGGCCATGACGAGGCCCCCCTCCGCGGCGCGGTGTGGGTGCTGTTCCTCAACCCCGACGGGACGGTGAACTCCCACAAGAAGATCAGCGACACCGAGGGCGGCGGCCCCCCGCTGGATGATGCCGATGCCTTCGGCGTTTCGGTGGGCTCGCTCGGTGATCTCGACGGCGACGGCGTGGGCGACCTGGCCGTGGGGGCATTCTTCGATAACGACGGCGGCCCTGATCGCGGCGCGGTGTGGATCCTGTTCCTCAACCCCGACGGGGACAAGATAGTCAAGTCTCACCAGAAGATCAGCGATACCCAAGGCGGCTTCACCGGCATCCTGGACAATGGCGATCTCTTCGGCCTCGTGGCCTCGCTGGGTGATCTCAACGGCGACGGCGTGGGCGACCTGGCCGTAGGAGCCCAGTGGGATGACGACGGGGGCACGGACCGTGGCGCGGTCTATATTCTGTTCCTCGACGGCATTTGCTCGTGGGATCTCGACGCCAACGGCTCCGTCGGCATCCTCGATCTGCTCGCGCTGCTCGCCGCCTGGGGACCGAACCCCGGACACCCGGCCGACTTCGATGATGATGGCGCCGTCGGCATCCTCGACCTGCTCACGTTGCTGGCCAACTGGGGCCCGTGCCCGTGAGAAGAGAGCCATAAGCGATAAGCCATCAGCCATATTCGTGCGCGCACGGCGGGTTGAGGTCGCGCCGGTGCGCACGAGTTGGTCGAAGATAAGGCTCGATGCGCTCCCGAAGCGCCGACTTAGCACGAGTTGCGCGGAGATAAGCCTCGGTTAGCCGAACTTATCGCGCACGCGGCATCGCTGGCGCGCGCTGGGTGGCCCGCACGGCCGCCTGGGCGCGCGCAAGAAGGGCCGACCCTCACTTGTACCTCAGAATCAAGGCCCCGGAATCGCCCGATGCGCGGGCCAAGATGGTGCGCGCGCCTGGGTGGTCCTTCGCGGGGCGTCCCTGGCGAGCGCGCCAAGCGGATCGCAAACTTGCTGCGGCCGGGCCCGGCGCGGTTGGTGCGGTTGACCGGCCTGGGCGGGCTCGGCGGTCTTGCCCGTCATCGGCTCAGGATGTGACACCAATCGCGGGGCGATCAATACGGCGTTGAGGTCCCGTCACCCAAACGCGGCTACGATCCGCGTCCCTTTGGATCAACGACACCCATGGCTGATCGGCAGGTACAGCTCCAAGTTGACTCCCGCGCGAGGGGTGTCCGGCCGCTCTACGAAGTGTGGGCAATCGCCTGGCCGATCGTGGTGACCATGACCAGCTACACGGTCATGCAGTTCGTGGACAAGCTGATGGTCGCCCAAGTCGGCCCGCTCCAGGTGGCGGCGCAGGGCAATGGCGGTATCTGGGCGTTCGCTCCGATTGGGTTCGCGTTGGGTGCGCTGACGGTCGTCAACACGTACGTCAGTCAGAACCTCGGCGCCGGGACGCCGGGCAACGGCCCGAAGTACGCATGGGCCGCGATGTGGCTGAGCATCGGCGCATGGGTGTTGTTGCTGTTGCCCTGGGCGGCCTGCCTGCCATGGCTGTTTTCATCGATGGGACACGGTGACGAGCTGCTTCGCCTGGAAACCGGCTACGGGCAGATCCTGCTGCTGGGGGCCGTGCTGCTGCTGGCCAGCCGGGGGTTGAACCACTACTTCTTCGGTTTGCATCGTCCACGGATCGTGACGGTGGCCGCGATCGTCGGCAACATCGTCAACGGCGTGGCGAACTACGTGTTGATCTTCGGCTCCGAAGGCTTCCCCGCGTGGGGTCTGCCCGGTGTGCCGGGCGTGCCGGCGATGGGGTTATTCGGGGCCGCAGTGGGCACGATCATCGGTACGGCGGTCGAGCTGGCGATTCCGCTGGCGGTGTTCCTTGGCCCGAAGATGCACCGAGAGCTGGGCTCGCGCCGGGCCTGGCGGCCTCAACTCTCGCCGATCTGGGATGTGCTCAAGCTCGGCTGGCCGGCGGCGGTGCAGTTCGGCAATGAGATCGTCTGTTGGTCGATCTTCATGTCCGTCCTGGTCGGCATGTTCGGCCAGGCTCACATGACCGCCGGCTGGATTGCACTGGGATACATGCACCTGAGCTTCATGCCCGCGATTGGTTTTTCGGTGGCGGTCAGTTCGCTGGTGGGGAAGTACATCGGGGCCGGCCAACCCGACATCGCCGTGGCTCGTGCCCGCCTGGGCCTGGCCCTGGCTGTCGTGTACATGAGCATTTGCGGGCTGCTCTTCTTCGTGTTCCGACACCAGTTGATCGGCTTCTTCGTCGCCGGCAAGGATCTCTCGCCCGATCAGGCCCAGGAGATCATCACCATCGGCGGCAAGCTCATGATCTGCGCCGCGGTATTCCAGACCGTCGATGCGTTCGGCATCACCTACACCGGCGCCCTGCGCGGGGCGGGCGACACCGTCTGGCCGGGCATCGTGACCATCATCTTCAGTTGGTTGTTCATCGTGGCCGGCGGATGGTTGATGATCGTGACTTGGCCGCAGTTGGGATCAATTGGTCCTTGGATTGCCGCGTCGGCGTACATCATCATCTATGGCATCACGATGTCGTGGCGGTTCGAGACCGGCCGGTGGCGGTCGATCAAGCTGCTGGAGCCCCGTGCGCGCGATGCGGCGCAGGTGGCTCCGATCGGCCCGGGCCCCCCGGCCACCGATCCCGATGCGGCCGTGCGCGACCTCGCCGAGTCGATGGTCGATCCCGCCGCGCCAGACAGCGGCCCCGAATAGCCGGGCTTGTACGGGCTATATCCCCGCGCTGCGGACTTTACCAACGGCGAGTATCTTCGGGACTTTGCCCAGACAACGCTCCTGGGGTCGGACTTCGGTCTTGTCGGCCCCATCGGGCAAAACCCGACCGGGCAGGACAGCTTCGGCAATCTAGAGGCCTTTGGGCCGTTAGCCCAACACCCCGGCGGCCTGATCTATCACGGCAATGGTTTGCTGCCTGCGATCCAGACATTCTTGAACGCCCAAGCTGTGCAGGCCCCAACCCCCGACGGCGTGATCGATACGAGCTGGCTCGTGGTTCAACACGTGGATGAGATCGTGAGCATCGACGCCTTCAATAATGTCGCCTATGTCGCCGACCCACTGCTTGCGATGATCATTCTGATACTCGAGGATCCTGCCTACCTGTTCGATCAGGGTCAGCTGTGGCGTTGGAATCAAGAGCCCTTGACAGCATCTGAACTACTCTCCGATTACGGGCAACTGAATGATGTTGCAGATGCCCAAATCCAACTCCTGCGCGATCGACTGAACAACCTTGGATATCAAGTGATCAGTATCCCCGTGTTCTTCTTTGAGCCCCAGGGATATCCGGGGCTTTCCACTGCTGCTTTTCCCAATATGGTCAACATGCTCAATGTGGACGGATCACTGATTGTTCCGGACCCGTTCTATCAGCCTTTCAAGGACGCATTGCTCTCTGCCGTGCCGCTCGGAGCGCCCGTCCAATGGATCGACAGTCTGGAGATGCACTGGCTCAACGGGGAAGTCCACTGCACAACCGGCACGATCCGGTGGCCGAGCGATGAAGTGCTCCAGTGGTGGTTGCACGAACCCACGAACTGAACCTTCCAGAGGTCCCAGGAGACCAGACATGAACGCACTGAAGAGTTCCAGATTACCAGTTGTGATGGTCATGGCTCTTAGCATGGCCGCGGTCCAGAATCCTTCTCAAGCCCAGGGAATCAGCCCGGATCTGCTGGTGATTGCAGAGACTTTGGTGCTATCAACCGGCGATGCATACATTGAGCTGCGAGATCAGGCGCTGGCCCTTCCTGCGGATGAAGTTGAGGCGCTGATTGCGTACTTGCGTGCTGATGCACTGCAGGTCGAGAAACGTTTTCTCGGATCTGTCTTGCAAATTCGTTCAAGAGAGCCGGCGTTGACGGAACAGTTCGAGGAAAAGCTTGCGTACATGCTTGCGACTCCTCATCCAACTCGCCATCCGGACCACGTGAAGTATTTCTCGCATGTGTCATCCGAACCTAGTAATAAGGACATCCTGCACTTCGAGGCCGTGCTGAAGTTTGACATTCCGCTCGGCGCAAAGGGCAGCATTCTCAGCAACCTGCGCGCCAGCAGCCGTATGCACGCGCGCAACATCGAGCCTTTCATTCTCATCATCCAATCGAATCTTAGCGCGGGCGCCATCGAGCGCACTGGCGCTGCGCTTGGCCGGACGGTAGCTGTGTTTCCAGACGATCGGGTGATCCCTGCACTTGTCGCAGCATACAAGAACCTGCGGCTTGCTGAGCCCGCCCCGAGCGCAATTGGTCAGGGGGCTCCGATCCTATCCGGGATCGGGAAGATCGGCACTCAGGAGGCTCTCGATACACTCGAGTCGCTCATGGATTTCGAACACCAGCTCATGCCCCAGCACGGTTTGGCGGCGTGGGATGATGGCGACCAATTCAGCATCATGGACGAGCACCGTCAAGTCGTGCGCGCCCACTCGGAAGCCAAGCGTCAGTCCAGGCAGGCCAACATCGAATGGACCGAAGAAGACGAGCAAGGGTACCAGGACCAGCTTGCGGCAGTGCGTCAACGTCTTGTGGCGCGCTTGCTCTGGGAACGCCTGCTCGAGAGCCGGGCGGAACTTCAGGCAAAACTCTCCGGTGAGGAATACGACGGCAGGGAAAAGTACCGCCAGGCTCTGGAACGGTACCGCACCCGGCGTGACGATCAAGGCGATTCGGGCTCGATACAACAGCCCTGAGTGATGCCGCTCGAAGTCAATCGTTGTCCGTGACCACAGCGGCAGCGCATCCGAGCTGTGGCTGATCCGGACGAATCGGCTCGATCTGTGATGGAGTCGTTTGCGGCAACAGACCCCGGGGCGTGACGAGGGCGGCGCTAATGCGGCCGTTGGGGGGTAGGCCCGACGCCGGCCGGCGGGCTTGTCCGGGGGCAGGGACACCGATACAGTGATCCCATTGCGGTGGTTGACCAAATCGAAATCGGAGCCTGGCTGTGACTCAAGACGTACTTGATACGATCATCGGTTCTCGTGAAGCGGCGGCTGATCCCCAGGCGGCGCAGGCCCACTACCAGGCGGCCCTTGCCGCGGAAGCCAACGGCCAGCGCGAAGCGGCCATTGACGAGCTTCGCCAGGCCATGCAGCGCGGCGACAATCCGGAGCATCAGTTCAAGCTCGCCTATCTGCTGGATCTGGTCGGCGAGGAGGACGAGGCGGTCGCGGTGTATGAGCAGCTGTGCGCTCGGGATCAGCCTCACATCAACGCCCTGCTGAACCTGTCGGTGGTCTATGAAGACCGCGGGCAGATCAACGAGGCTGAGAAATGTCTCAGGCAGATCCTGGACACCAACCCGAATCACCAGCGGGCCCGCGAGTACATGAAGGACGTGCAGGGTTCCCGCAACATGTTTTATGATGAAGAGCACGCCCGGGACTTGGTGAAGCGCAATGCTCTGCTCGACACGCCGGTGACCGATTTTGAGCTTTCGGTTCGTGCTCGCAACTGCCTCAAGAAGATGCAGATTCGCTCACTGGGCGATCTGCTTCGGATCAGCGAGGCCGAGCTGCTGAGCTATAAGAACTTCGGTGAGACCTCGTTGACCGAGATTCGGACCATGCTTGCGGTCAAGGGACTTCGGCTCGGCCAGGGTCTCGAAGGGCAATACACCTGGGCGCGCAAGCAGATCTACGATCAGCTTCGGGGCAGGGCTCCCGAGGGGCTGCTCGGCAAGTCGATCTCGGTGCTGGAGCTTTCCGTTCGTGCGCGAAAGGCGCTGCAACACCTGGGCATTCAGACCCTGGGAGATGTCGCGACTCGAACCGAGGCGGAGCTGATGGGTGTGAAGAACTTCGGCGCCACGAGTCTCACCGAAATCACGTTGAAGCTTACTGAGTATGGCCTGAAACTGCGATCACTTGAGTAGCCTTTTCACGGTGACACGAACCCGCCAGAGGAGCGATGCGATTCGGGTCATCAGCCGTCCCGAGGTTCCAGGCCATGTGTCGTCGCGGCGGGCATTCATAGCACAACTTGCGGTGATTGCTGTGGCGGCGCCGCCCGCGGTGCTGACCGCCTGCGGATCTGATTCCTCTTCCGGGGACAAGACTGCAAACTCCGGGCCGCAGCGCGGCGAACCGGGCGCGGAGGGCGACGCACGTCGGCGGCTTCGACCGGTCTTGCCCCCTCACGAGCCGGTGGTCCGGGTGCGCGTATTCAAAGCCCGCGGAGTCGAGCCGGCGATTCGCATCGGCGAGGCTCAGCAATGGCTGCGTCTAGGGGCGGATTCGTTGGAGACGCCGGAGGTGGTGCTTCGCGGCCCGTTGGATGCGAGGCTTGGGCCCAAGAGCTTCTCGATCATTGACGCCAACGGGATTCGTGCTCCGACCGAGGGCACAATGACGTTGGACATTGCGACGATGCCTGATGCCGATGGGCCGCTGAAGCTCCAGCAGCGGAGGTATCCCGGGCCGTTGCGGCTGGTCGCCCGCACCGATGTTGGCGCCGGCGCATTCGACGTCATCAACGTGGTTGACCTGGAAGCGTACCTGCCCGGTGTCGTGGCCGGGGAGTTGTACGACCACTGGCGCATGCAGACCCGCGCCGCTCAGGCGATCGCTGCGAGAAGTTTCGCGTGCAGCGAACATGCGTTCTTTGGAGCTCGCCGAGCGTATGACATGACCGATACGGCTGCTTCCCAGGTCTATCTGGGCAGTGTCCGCCATCAGGACTCCATCGACGCGGTGGCGATGACGCGAGGGGTGGTGTTGGCCGACGAGGGCCTGCTCGTGCCGGGGTATTACTGCAGTTGCTGCGGAGGACTCGCCGCAGTCGCGGTTGACGCGATTGGATCAAGTCCGGTCAACGACATCGCCGCGCTTCGCGGGCATACCGGCCGGGACGTGTGTTGGGAATCCAGGATCGCGCGATGGACGATCGAACGGCCGGTGGCGGTGATGACCCGGCGCCTGATCGCGTACGGCAAACGGCGCCGGCGAGATGATCTGGCCAACCTGGCGCAGATCGCCTCGATCGAAGCGACGGCCCGAAACCGGCACGGTCGGCCGAGGCGATACACCGTCACCGATATCAACCGGCGAACCGCGGAGCTTTCGGCGGAGAAGCTTCAGTCCGCGGCCAACTACGCTGGGCCGGGGCTCTCTGCGCCGAAGCGGCGGTTGTGGTCATCGCACATTACTGTCACGTTCAACGGCCCGACCGCCACGCTCCAGGGTCGAGGATATGGACACGGCGTCGGCATGTGCCAGTATGGGGCGGAAGCGCTGGCGAGGTCGGGACAGAACCACCAGGCAATACTGGCCTGGTACTACCCCGGTGCTGGGCTGGTCCAGGCATACGCCTAACGCGGATGCAATCTGGAATCAGCGGGGTCCGGAGTCTAGGAATTCACGCTGGTGCCGCGCGACGAAGCCAGAAATCCCATGCTGTGCACGGCGTGGGCTTCATTGACCGCCCGGTACCTGCTCGTTGTCTGGGGGACGCTCCGACTCTTCGCCGTGCAGTCTTCGGTGCGCTCGCTGCTTGGCGGCAAGCAGGCTGCGGGTGGTGTCGGTCGGGCCGGTGTCAGCCGAAGGCGGCTCAGGCGGCTTGGATCGCTGGGCTGGTGTGGAAATGGTCTTGCCGAGCAGGGCATCGATGGCGGCTGCGACCTTGGACGGCTCGGGTGGCCGGCGGGCGGACGTCGTCGTCGGTCGTTGGGGCTGTCGATCGGGGTGTCGTAAAGAGGACTGTCGCACGCTGTCTGCCGGCTTCGCATCGAATTTCCGTCCGACGGAGTCGCTCACCTGCCGCAGCGTGGCGAGCGTTGTCGCGGCCTCCCGGCTGCGAAGTTGCCCGGGCGTCACGCGGGCCACCGCTTGCAGCAGAAGTCGCCGCAGCAGTCCGAAGTCCCACGCCAGCCGGCGATTCGCTACGTCCAGCAGCACCAGAGCCAGCGCCAACCACAGGATCGTTTGCCATGCGGGCAGGGCCGAGAGGCTGGGGGGCATGGCGCTGCGATCGAAGAGGTCCACCTTCGTCGGCTGGGAGATATCCAGCCGCCGCCCGCCGGTGATCTGGGCGATTTGCTCCAGCAGGGGGGTGTTTGAGTCGAACCGCCGGAACTCCGCCCGCGCCGATTGGCTTGCGCCGCCGATGACCGGCGCCATTCGCCGGGTTCCTCGTCGTGGGCTCAGCGCGACGATGTAGCTGCCAGGCGCTGTCGCGTCTACGGACGTCTCGTATCGGCCGGGCGCGGTTTGGCGAAGCCGAACGGGCAGCGCGTCGCCATTGGGCCTGTAGACCACGCCGTCCACCTCAAGATAATTGAGAAACCCTTTGTCCTTGGTTGCGGCCTCCAACGTGATGAGCAGGCGGCCATCCTTTATCACGGTGATCAGCTCGGTGTCCGGACTGGTTGCGGGTCGAGTGATGGTGCGAACAAGCTGGGCCCAGAACGTCGCGTACCCCGGCCAGTCGATCCATCGGCGGGACCAATTCCCATCGGCGTCGGATGTGAACGCCGCGACGCGCCCCAGCCCCGCCTGCCAGTGGGCGAGCAGCGGCTCGCCGTCGGGATGCGTCATCTCGACCGTCACCGTTGGGTCGCCGCGCCGAGCAGTGATGACTAGCCCGTCGAGGATCGGAGCCGAGCCCATCCCGATCGCCAGCGTTGAGCCGGTCGGTTGGACTATCGGAACGAAGGGAACTTCCTTCAGTAGCGGCTTGTTGATGACCTGCACCGAATCCACGAGCACACGCGGCAGTGTGCGGGGATTGCGGACGAGATAGAACTTGCCGCCGCCCAGCGCAGCAAGGCGTCGCAGCGTCTGCTCATCGGCGTTGTCTCCCACCGCAATGGTGGTGAGCTTGATGTTGCTCGCGGCCATGGCGTTGACGATGTCTTCGAGGTCCGTCGTGTGAGACCGGCCGTCGCTGAGGCAGACGACGAGCTTCTTCTGGGCGTTGACGTCGTTGAGCATCCGGTGCGCTTCGCGCAGCGCCGGGGCGAGGTTGGTTCCGCCTTCGGAGGTGATCCCGCGCACCTGCTGGGCGATCCGTTGCGGATCGTCGTTGCGCTGCAAGGGCACGTGAACCTTGGCGAAGAAATCGAAAGTCACGACGCCGACGAGACTTTCGCTGTGCAGCGATTCGATGGCCATGGCGGCGGCTTCATTGGCAATCTGCTGCTGGGTGGCACGTGCGCCTGCGACCTGCAGATTCATCGACCCGGACTTGTCCAACACCAGCACGAGGGCGGCGCTGGCCAGCTTGAGTTCCTTCGGCGGGTCGAGTTCCAACGGCAAGACCGCCTCAAGAGCCGTGCCGTTCCATCCGCCTGCACCGAAGCTCTGCTCGCCGCCGATCATGATCAATCCGCCCCCAAGATCATGGACGTAGCGGCTGATCAGTTCGTGCTGGCGGGTGCTCAACTCGTAGGCGGCGACGTTGT
>JADFFQ010000067.1 GCA_022568135.1 Planctomycetota bacterium
ACCGGATACTGCCACATCGGCACCGGCTCTTCCGCGACGTGGCGAAGAATCATCGCGAACGGAATCATCGGGGGAATGAAGCTGCAAACCGTGGCGACCGTGCCGTTGGGCGCCTGTGTGATCGGCATCCACAACATCCACGGGATCATCAGCAGCAGCATGACCGGCGTCATCAGCGTGTTCGCCTCGCGTATGTCGCTGACGGCGCTGCCCACCGCAGCCATGATCGAGGCGATCATGAAATAGGCCATGAAATAGAACACGCCGAGGTACACCAGATCCATCGTGCTGATGAACTGGGTGAAGCGCTCCATCATGATCAGGGCGAAGATTCCGGCGGACGAATAGATGAGCACGATCAAGAGGCCGACACCGCCGTGGCCGAGAATCTTTCCCGTCATGAGTTGCAGCGGGCTGACCGCGCTGAGCAAGACCTCCATCACGCGGTTGGACTTCTCCTCGATGGTGGTCATCAGGAGATGTTGGCCTGAGGTGAGCGTGCCGATCCAAATCAGCATCATAAAGGCCATGGGAATGATGATCTGCGCGAGCTTACGTGTTCCAGCCGAGGCATCCATCTCTTGGCCGCCCTGGAGCATGCGTTTTGTATCGGCCCTGGGGCGCTTGAGCATGGCGAGAACGGTTTCGGGGTCCTGGCCGGTGCGCTGGGCTCGGACCCGCACGACGGATGCGCCAAGTCGTCGCTCGATCAAGCTCACATGGTCGCTGTCGAGATCCTCGGAAACGAACAACTGGAATTTCGGCCGTTCACCTCGCTCGGGAGGTGTGTCGAGAACCTCAGGCCCGATCACCGCTACCGCAAGCAGGTCGTCGTCGCGAACACGTTGCTTGAGCGTCATCAGCGAAGCGTCGGTATCCCCTTCAACCCGCTCGATGGTTATGATCACCTCACCCCGGGCTGCCTTTGGCATTGCGCCAGGCGTGCTCATGGGACTCGATGGGATCGACCCAGTACCAATCGCTTCTGTGGCGCTTTCTACAAGTTCTCGCTGTTGTCGCTCCTCGTCTCGTCGGATCTTCTCTTGGTCGAATTCGATCTGCGCCGCTGCGGAAAGTTCACCCGTGGGATCGACGATCGCCACCGTTCCAACGATCGGGGGTTCCTGATGTGAGGTCATCATTAGGCCGGCAATCGCCCCGATAGCGATAACCAGTACCGGTATCCCAAGCACCGCCAGCAGAAAAATCTTGCGCATGACCGTCTGCTTGAATTCGCGCCAGGCCACGGCCGCGACCTTAGACATGACTCAGCTCCTCGCGGGCAAGCTCGGCTGCGCCTGAGCCGACGTCGTTCTGCACGACCTGGATGAAAACCTCATCGAGGCTGAGTCGGCGAAGTTCCACGGATCGCATTGGACGCTGCGACAGAATACGCTGCATGATCACCTGCGGGTCAGCTGAGCTCTCAAGTTCCAATTCAAACGCAGCTGAGTGGGGGAGTCTTCGCACCGCTTGTACGCCCGCGATTCCGTCGCTGAGCACTTCACCATCGACCGGCTCGGCGACGATCGTCCTGGGGTCGAATCGTTGTCGAATCTCCTCAAGCGTGGCGTCGAGAATCTTCTCGCCCTTGTTGATCAGGAATATACGATCACAGATGAGCTCTGCCTGGTGCAGCACGTGCGTCGAGAAGATGATCGTCGTACCGTGGCCCTGCAGCTCGCGAATGAGTTGGTTCAGCAGCTTGGTGTTGACGGGATCGAGTCCGGAGAACGGCTCGTCGAGGATGAGCAACTCGGGCTCGTGGAGAATGGCGGCAAGGAATTGCACCTTCTGCTGCATGCCCTTGGACAGCTCCTCGCACTTCTTGCGGTAGACATCCGGCAGGTCGATCCGCTCGAGCCATTGTTGGATGTAGGTCGTAATATCGCGCCGTCGCACACCCTTGAGCTTGGTCAGGTACTGAAGGAACTCGCCGACGCGCATCTTGCGATAGAGCCCGCGCTCCTCGGGCAGATAGCCGATGCGGTCCTTGGATTTCAAGGCGTTGCCGCCGAGCACTTCAATCGAGCCGGAGTCGGGATAGATGATGGACATGATCATGCGGATCGTGGTGGTCTTGCCCGCTCCGTTGGGCCCCAGGAAGCCGCAGAGGCTGCCTCGCGGAACATCCAGATCCAGCTTGCGCACCGCGTGCGTAGAGCCGAACGATTTGTTCACGCCTCGCAAAGTAATTGAAGAGTCGGCCATGGCGATCAGATCAAGATACGAACCCCAAGCGTATGATTGGCTCAAGCCAGGCTCCGCCGGGACCGAGATTTTGGGCAGGCTGCAACGAAATCGTAGCCGGGGTTAGGGCCGAAGATGTCCGGGGTGCTCTGGGGGTCACAAAGGGACGCTGGGACTGTACATGAGCACGGCTGGGAAGGCTATGATCTCGCCTTGTCGAGCTGTACCGTATCTGACTTATAGAGAGGATCGAAATGCCCGCTGCCTCGAACCTGGGCTTCCCACGGATCGGTCGGAAGCGTGAGCTGAAGAAAGCGCTTGAGAGCTACTGGTCGGGCGCGTGTGGGTTGTCCGAGCTGGAGGCCGTGGGTGTTGAACTCCGCAAAGCCAACTGGCGGCTTCAACGCGATGCGGGGATCGATCACATCCCATCCAACGACTTTTCCTTCTATGACCATGTTCTGGACACCTGCGCGATGGTTGGAGCGGTTCCCGACCGCTACGCCTGGAAGGCAAGTTGTGTGGACCTCGATACGTATTTCGCCATGGCCCGCGGTATCCAGGACGAATCGACCGGCCGTGACGTCATCGCCATGGAAATGACCAAGTGGTTCGACACCAACTACCACTACATCGTCCCCGAGTTCGCCGCCGACCAGAAGTTCACGTTGGCGTCCACCAAGGCGATCGATGAATTCAACGAAGCGAAAGGGATCGGCGTGCAGACCCGCCCGGTCCTGCTTGGGCCGCTTTCATTCCTGATGCTTGGCAAGACCAAGGACCCCGCCGTTGAGCCGCTGGATTTGCTTGATCATCTCGTGGGGGTGTACGAGGAGGTTCTGACCCGTCTGGGTGAAGCCGGGGCCGAGTGGGTGCAGATGGATGAGCCCTGCCTGGTCTTGGACCTCGATGCGAAGCAGTTGTCTGCATACCAGCGGGCCTATACGCGGCTTCGCGGCGCTGCCGGGGACCTGAAGATCCTCCTGGCCACGTACTTCGGCGATCTCGGTGAGAACCTGGACACAACGGCGGCGCTTCCGGTTGACGGTCTGCACGTGGACCTGGTTCGATCGCCTGATCAGCTCGACGAGCTGCTGCAGCGTCTGCCGCAACGGATGGTCCTTTCGGCGGGTGTGGTGGACGGGCGAAATGTCTGGGTGAACGACTTGGCGCGGTCGCTGGACGTCCTGGAGCGGATTCAGTCGGGTGTGGGTCCAGATCGCCTCATTGTTGCCCCGTCGTGCTCGATGATCCACGTCCCGATCGATCTGGGGCTCGAGACGCAGCTCGATACCGAGGTGCACGATTGGCTGGCCTTTGCAGTACAAAAACTCGACGAGATCGTCGGCTTGACCCGCGCGATGCGAGAGGGTCGGGAGGCCGTATCCGATTTCCTGGCCGAGAGCCGGCGCCGAATAGACAGCCGCCGGCGATCCTCGAAAGTGCATCGCCAGGATGTCAAGGATCGGGCCGCCGGAATTGGTCCCGACGATGCGTCCCGGGAAAGCCCCTTTGCTCAGCGTCGGTTGCTCCAGCAGCAGAAGCTTGGTCTGCCTCGTTTCCCGACGACGACCATCGGATCGTTTCCGCAGACGCCCGAGATGAGGACCAAACGCGCGGCGCTGCGCACCGGCAAGATCACGCGCGAGCAATACGAGCGCTTTCTTGAAGCGGAGATTGCCGAGACGATCCGCTTCCAGGAAGAGATCGGTCTCGATGTCCTCGTCCATGGCGAGCCCGAACGCAACGACATGGTGCAATACTTTGGGGAACAGCTCACCGGCTTCGCGTTTACACAGCAGGCGTGGGTGCAGAGTTACGGGTCTCGCTATGTTCGGCCGCCGATCATCTACGGCGACGTTTCCCGGCCGCAACCCATGACCGTGCGATGGGCGACGTACGCGGCGTCACTGACCGACAAGCCGATCAAAGCGATGCTGACCGGGCCGATCACCATGCTCCAGTGGTCGTTCGTCCGCGACGATCAATCCCGCCGAGACACCGCCCGTCAAATCGCGCTCGCCGTCCGAGATGAGGTCGGTGATCTCGAAGCGGCCGGCATCAGTGTAATCCAGATCGACGAGCCCGCGATCCGGGAGGGGCTGCCGCTTCGACGCCATGATTGGCCGGCGTATCTCGAATGGGCCGTCGAATGCTTCCGCATCGCTTCATCATGCGTCCGTGATGACACGCAGATTCACACTCACATGTGCTACGCCGAGTTCAACGATATTGTTGAGGCCATCGCGGCGCTCGATGCGGACGTGATCTCCATCGAGTCGTCTCGATCGCAGATGGAGCTGTTGGATGCGTTTGAGTCCTATGACTACCCCAACGAGATCGGCCCGGGCGTGTATGACATTCACTCGCCGCGGATACCCAGCGCCCAGGAGATGCGGGAGCTGCTCAGCAGGGCGACAAGGTATCTCTCGGCCGACCAGGTCTGGGTGAACCCCGATTGCGGGCTGAAGACCCGTTCCTGGGAGGAGATTCGCCCGGCGCTACGAAACATGGTGCAGGCAGCCCAGGCGATGCGGACCGAACTAGCGGAAGTTCGCTGAGCCCGCTGGCGACGGCGCGGGACGCAATGCAGGACCGCCCACCGGTATGATGAGCCGATGTCTGCCTCGGATCGCGCTCGAACCCCTCGGCGACCCAGCCGGTTCGGCTGGATGTGGTCCATCTTCACCGTACGTTGGGTGCTCGGCCTGATCTTCTTCATGGCGGGTTGGTGGAAGTGCTTCGGCATCTCGCCTGTCCAACACGCAGAGATGTTCTTCCTGGAGCAGTTCCAGGAGACATGGATCCCGGTCTGGTGGTTGTGGGGGCTGGGAGTGACAATCCCCGTAGTGGAGTTGCTCGCCGGAGCGATGGTGTGTCTGGGGCTGGCTCGTCGGCCCGCGTACATTGCGCTTGGGGCGATCCTCGTTTTCGTGACCTACGGCCACCTGCTGATACAGCCGCTCTTTGACACGACGAGCCACGTCTTTCCGCGCCTGACCTTGCTCGTTTTTGTGATGGCCGCCCCGCGTCGCTACGACGTGCTGTCCGTAGATCACCTCATCGCGTTCCTGCGACGCTGAGCAGTGGGGCGATGTTCAACTTGCGACGCTGCGCGAGATTTGCTTACCCGCCGGCCGGGTCGTAGGGGTGCTGTGATCGTAGCCCCGTCGGCAAACACCACGTTCCCACGACTGGCGCGGGTATGGTGCAACCGGTGACGTGTGGAAGCGTGATCGCCATGCCGTCGGTGCAAAGGGCGCCGCGCACGGCCATGGCCAGGTTGCCGCAAGCTGCGGGCCGCCTTTTTGTACGGTCCGCTCTGCGAGCCGCTCAAGCTGAGTTCGATTCCGACGCCATCTCAACCCGGACTGGCTTCGTCTTCTATGATGAAGCGAACGGTTCCCCAAGGAGATAGATCGATGACCCGCAACTGTCTGATCGTACTGGTGGTTGTATCGGCTGGCCTGTTCGGCTGCATCGAGCGCAAAGAGAAGATCACCGTCGAGGCGGACGGCACGGTTCTGCTGGAAGCAACTTTCGAGACGGATTCCTTCGATGAGCTGTATACGGGCGATGCCGTGCCTTCGCTTGAAGCCGGCTGGCTGGTTGAGGAGTCGATCCAAGTCGATGACGAGGGCAAGGAGTTCTACCGGCTCACGGCCCAGTTCTTCTATCCGCCCGAGGTCGAGCTGCCGCAGAACTACGCGGAGCCGGACGATCCCCAGGCGGACCTCTATCTGCAGTTCCCGACCGCGGTGGCAATCGAAGAGCGTCGCGACGGGACCTACTACCACTTCCATCGCACCTACCCTCGCCGGCCGTGGGCCCATATCGACGCTCTCCGTCAGCTCTTGGTCGAGGAGAAACTCAAGGATGTCTCCGGCAAGAAAGATGAGGATCTTACCCGCGAAGACCGCACACTCATGCTCAGCTCGTTTGCTGATTTTGAAGTGGCGAAGATGCTGATGTTCGCCCGTAGTGCATTCCTGGAAGTGACGCCGGACGCGCCCCAGGACAGCTGGCTGCAAGTCCATGCCGCGATCAATACCATGAAAGCCGGGTTGGATTACCTCCGGCTGGCCAGCCTGATGGAGCTCGATGACCAGCAGCGCCGCGAGGAGGCCTTGGCCCAGGAGGCCCAACGGTGGGAAGAAGAGTCCTTGAAGCGGTTGCAGGCGGCGCTGGCCGAGTTCTGCGGCTACGGCGGCGCGCAAATGAGCGCGTTCCTGCATCGTTATGATTGGCTCAGGCGATCCTTTGAGATCACCCAGGACCTCGGCGATGACGCCTTCGAGATCACCGTCGTCATGCCCGGCGAGATCGTGGGCAGCAACGCCGATTCGACCTCCGCCAACCGCGCGATCTGGAAGTTCAGCGGCGAGCGGTTCCGCGATCGCGATGTGGAGCTGATGGTTAGCTCGCGGCTCGCTCATTGATCAAACGGGCCCGCATGGCAAACGCTGCATTCCCGCAATCGCTCGACAGCGTGGCGCGGCCGTGCTTCCGCGACCCTCACTTCGTGTTGAGCACGACGTGGATGACCGAGCAGGCCAGCAGGTTGCGCGTGCGCAGGAAGATCACGCCGAACGCCAGACCCATGGAGCCCTGGACCAGGATCGACAACGCCGCCCCGGCCAGGAGATCGCCGCCGAGCGCCTTTGCGTCAGCTCCAATGTGCCAGAGCCCGAAGCCGAGTGACGAGACCACGAGCGCCCATGACGGGCTGATGAGTCGGCTCAACCGGGTCTGCAACACGCCGCGGAACAGGAACTCTTCGAAGAACCCGTTTTGCATGGTGTTGCTGAGGAGTATGTGCCCCAGCCGACCGACCGACCAGGTGCCGGTGATGAGGTTGAAGACCCAGTAGCCGACGTACGCGATACTCCAGAGCACCACGACGCGCCAGGTGCGCCAGCCGCGCTCAAAGCCCAGGCTGCGCCAGCGCGCGCCCAGCAGCAACAGCAGCGGCAAGGGGACGACGAACATCAGGACCGGGTTCACCAGGTATTTCGGATTCCTCAGATAACCCGCCTGTCCGAGTCGGTTGCCGGCTTCTTCGAGGAATTGGACGAAAGGCGACCAAAGGGGGATGTGCTCAAGCGTTGCAGGCACCACGCCGTGGAAGACCATTCCCCACTGAGCGGTGAGCCCAATCACCGCAACGACCAGGGCCAGCTGGAGCCACAGGAGTGTCGATCGTGTTGCCTGCGGTGTATTGCCGGGACGTCCACTCGCGCTCGCCGTAAGGCCGACGGTCAGAAGCATAAACACGACCAATCCAGAGGTCTTCCCCAATGCGAACAGAGATATGCCCGTGTGACCCGTCCAGGCGAGGTATGCAGCCGAGATCACCCACAGCAGGGCGAAGGTCCACGCAGCGGGGGATCGCAGCGCCGGCCGAAGCGCCTCCTCCCTGATCGTTTGTAGGAAGCCCCGAAGTCGGGCCGTGAGCACACCCACTGCCTTATCTCCAAAACATCCATCTTGACGTGCTGTGCTGAGCCGATCAACTGCGCACACTGTAGCGGATCGTCGCAGGCGCACAGCGCCTGACTATGGCGGTCCGTTCGGTTCGCTATCTTCATCGTGATGCCCAAGCCGGCCCCTTCGGCAAGCACCACATTCCCGCGACTGGCGCAGGATCGGTGCAACCGGTCACCTGCGGCAGTGTGATCGGAATACCGTCGGCGCAAAGGGCGCCGAGCACGGCTATGGCCAGCGCCTCACGAGCTTGGATCGGTACGCCCAGCGCATCGCTCAACCGAGCCGGCGTGTGACACTGGCGGTCGATCGCAGCGACCAAGGCGCGGTTGTGTGCGCCGCCGCCGGCGATGATGATCTGGTCAACGTCGTGCTCGGCAATCGCCGCGCCGATGCACTCGGACACCGCTTCAACCGCGGTGGCCGCAAGATCGTTGGGAGGAATCCGAATCTTGTGTTGAGCCACCCAATCGCTCGCCTCATCTTCCGTGCCGAGTGAGCGATGCTCAGATCGCTGTCGGCGAAATGTCGCGGACAAATCCTGTACCGCTTCGGCGTGCGGCGCCCCGCATTGCGCGGCGCCTCCGCCTTGGTCGTATGGTGTGCCCAGAGTCTGCCGAGCCACGGCATCCAGAACCAGATTGCAGGCACAAATGTCGAAACCGCGGATTTGTTCAAGCGGCTTGCCGCTTCGCCTGGCGGGCAATATCGTCACGTTGCAGAATCCGCCGAGGTTCACGATGGCTCGGCGATGTTCGGCGTCGCGGAACATGATCCAATCGGCGATGGGGGTGATCGGCGCGCCCTGTCCGCCGGCGGCAATATCCGCCTGGCGCAAATCGAACACGACCGGGCAGCCAAACCGCGCTGCGATCGGGGCGGGATTGATCAACTGCCAGGAAACCGGCGGGCGATGCACAATCGTCTGGCCGTGGACTGCGATCAGGTCGTTACGATTCGTCGGCCCCACCGCCTCACCGATGGCGTCGGCGTATCGTTCACCCAGCGCCAACGCGAGCCCGGCGAACTGCCCTGCGGTCATCGGTTCTTGCTGTGCGGCACGGTGAAGCTCGTCTCGCAGCGGCCCCAAATCGGCAGTGACATGCCGCAGCAGCTTCGCTCGCATTTCCAGGCCTTGGCCCTGGATCATGGCCGTTGCCACGTCGATCCCGTCTAGGCTGGTCCCGGTCATGACGCCGATGACGAGTCGTTTCGGCCTGGGTTTGGATTTCATGTGAACATCGTCCACCCAACGGTTGAAACACTCAAGCAACGCATCATCGAATGGACTATTCTTGTGAGCTGCCCCCCCCGGCAGAGCCGGGGGCTAATGGATCATTCCTGATTCCTGATGCCTTCTCCCTAATGCCTTTCTCATGATCAAACGCATTCTGGTCACGGGCGGCGCGGGCTTCATCGGCTCGCATCTTTGCGACCGGCTGGTGGACGCCGGGCAGGATGTGATCTGCGTGGACAACTTTTTCACCAGCCAAATATCGAACGTTGAGCACCTGTTGGGCCGGCGCAACTTCGAGTTGATCCGCCACGACGTGACGCATCCCTTGTTCCTGGAGGTGGACGAGATCTACAACTTCGCCTGCCCGGCCGCGCCCGGCCATTATCAATACAACCCCATCAAGACGATCAAGACCTCGGTGATGGGGGCGATCCACATGCTGGGCCTCGCCAAGCGCGTCCGCGCCAAGATTCTGCACGCCTCCACCAGCGAGGTCTACGGCGACCCGCCCCCGGAACATCACCCCCAGCCGGAGACCTATCGCGGCAACGTCAACCCCATCGGCCCGAGGGCCTGCTACGACGAAGGCAAACGCGCCGCCGAAACGCTGATGTTCGATTATCGCCGCCAGAACAATGTCAACATCCGCGTGATCCGCATCTTCAACACCTACGGCCCGCGGATGCATCCCTTCGACGGCCGGGTCGTGAGCAACTTCATCCGCCAAGCCGTGGCCGGCGACGACATTACCATCTATGGCGACGGCAGCCAATCGCGATCGTTCTGCTACGTCGATGATCTGATCGACGGCGTGTTAAAGATGATGGACGCCCCGGATGACTTTCCCGGCCCGGTGAATCTCGGCAACCCCGATGAGTTCACCATCCGTGAATTGGCCGAGCGGGTCATCGAATTGACCGGCTCGTCGTCGCGAATCGTCCAGGCCCGTCCCCTTCCCGAAGATGATCCGTTGCATCGTCAACCCGACATCGCGTTGGCCCGACAGAGGCTCGATTGGGAACCCAAGGTGGCGCTGCGCGAGGGCTTGAAGCGCACCATTGATTGGTTCAGAAGCGTGGATATCAGCACCTTCCGCGCCCCGACGCCGAATTATTGAAAGCTGTCAGCCATCAGCGTTCAGCTTTCAGCCCATAGCCCCCGGCTCCGCCGGGGGGACTCTCGCAATCTCATCGTGTAAAGCCGGCGATGCCATCGCCGGCTTTCCACTGCCCGGAGCGCCATCCCAACCGCGTTCTGTGAACGCGGTTTTCAAAACAATCTTCTTGCCACCACGCTCCCCGCCGCGGATAATGCTCCGGGCGTTTGAGCCCATGAGGCCTGGTCACTTCAGTGACCAGGCCCAGCGCACCGGCGAGGAATCGCGTCCCCTTCGGCGGACATAGGAGAAACGAAATGACCATCCCACGTACTCATCATTCGACTCGTGCAGTGTGCCGTGTTGTTGGTACGTCGCTCCTGGCCGTGGCGTTTGCCGGCCCTGCCCTGGCCCAACCCGGCTGGGTGCTTTCCCACCAGAAGATCAGCGACACCCAAGGCGGCTTCACCGGCACACTGGGTGATCTGGATGGCGACGGCGTGGGCGACCTGGCCGTGGGAGCGCACGCCGATGACGATGGGGGCGAAAACCGCGGGGCGGTGTGGGTGCTGTTCCTCGACGGCGTTGGAGCCTGCCCGTGGGATCTGGATGGCACCGGCGGCGTTGGAATCCTCGACCTGCTGGCGCTGCTTGCCGCGTGGGGCACCGACCCCGGCGGGCCGCCGGACTTCGATGGCGACGGCACCGTGGGCATCCTCGACCTGCTCGCCCTGCTGGCCAACTGGGGCCCGTGCGTTTAGCCGGCGGGCTTGCCCCGCCGAATGCCGCCCGATCCTGCGCAGGAGCAGCCAGCCCGGGCGAAGATATTTCTCAAAATATACCGAACAGACCCTTGACAGAGCCGATGATGTAGTCATCCTATCACATACCGAACATTGACCACTATCGAGGGTCCAGCTATGGTGTTAGCTCGGTTAGATCGCAGGTCCAAGGCCGCCGGCAACGGCAAGAGCACAAGAGCGATGGCCAAGGTTGTCACCGACGAGAAGTCACACGTTGCGTCCCTGGAGCGGACGCTCAGCCAGATTGAGAATAGATTCGGCAAGGGTACGATCATGCGGCTTGATGAGGAGGCGAGCAACCTGATCCCGGGCATCTCGACCGGGGCGCTGAGTCTGGACCTCGCCCTCGGTGGTCGGGGGCTGCCCCGGGGGCGGTGCGCGGAGATCTTCGGCCCGGAGGCGTCCGGCAAAACCACACTGGCGCTGACGGTGGTGGCGAACGCCCAGAAGGACGGCGGCGTGGCCGCGTTCATCGATGTCGAACACGCGCTCGACCCCGCCTGGGTTAAGCGGATCGGCGTGAACCTCGACGAGATGCTCCTCTCCCAGCCGGATACAGGGGAGCAGGCCTTGGAGATCTGCGAGCTGCTGGTGCGCTCCAATGCCGTGGACGTGATCGTGATCGATTCCGTCGCCGCGTTGATTCCCCGAGCGGAGATCGAGGGCGACATGGGCG
>JADFFQ010000068.1 GCA_022568135.1 Planctomycetota bacterium
TTGAAGGCGTAATGGGCGAACCCGTGGGCCCCATCCACAATCACCGGTATCCCCTTCGCCCGGGCCATAGCCACCACCCGCTGCACCGGCAGAATCTGCCCGGTCAGGTTGATCATGTCACACATCAGGATCAGCCTGGTTCTCGGCGTGATGTGCCGGGCAAACAGCGAGACGACCTCGTCGGGGTCTTCGGCCGGGACGGGAATCGAGAACTGCCGAAGCACAATTCCCTCGCGGCGTTGACGCTGCTTGAAGGTCGTGATCATCCGCGGGTAGTCCTGGTTGGTGGTCAGGACCTCGTCGCCTGTGCGCAGATCGAAGCCGAACTGGCAGATCTGCAAGCCCTCAGACGCATTGCGAGTGAGAGCCAGCTCTTCGGCATCGCAGCCACACTCCCGGGCCAGGCGTTCGCGCACCGCCTCGCGCTGCGGTTCAAGCACTCGCCACATGGTGTATGGCGGCGCGGTGTTGGAGTAGTCCAAGTGCCGCTTCATCGCCGCCTGCACGATGGCCGGCGACGGGCTCACCCCGCCGTTGTTGAGGTTCACAATGCTTCGATCGACCGTGAACGCCTGGCTGATCTCGAACCAGAAGTCCTCATCGCCGGCGATGCGCTGCGGTGACCTCGAATCCGCAGAAAGCTCCGCAACGGCCGCCAAAGCGCGACCCAGTCGTGCCGGATGAAGGTACGCACCGCTCACGCCGGCCACCGCCGGGATCGACATCGCTCCGAGGAACCGCCGCCGGCTCAACATCATCGCACCCCTCGATTGCCACCCGGATCGGAGCAGTTTGTACCCAACTCGCCCCGAAACACAAACCCCACATCCTACTGCGGTGACGTCTCAGCGCAATGGAGCCGATCGGGCTCGAACCGACGACCTCTTGCATGCCATGCAAGCGCTCTCCCAACTGAGCTACGGCCCCAATCGGACGGCCTGGCAGCCGGCCAGACACGAAGCATAACCAAAACAAGCGGGCGTTCAACCGTCTGGCGAACGAATCAGCGCCGCAGGAGCGTCGGTCAGACTTGCTGCAATCCCAGTTGCTGGCGGCAGATTCGCCGGACCGCGGCCGCGATCCCACGGGCCTCTTTGGCCTTGTCCGAATCGGCGGAGAACCCCGGGTACCGCACCTGCGCGGAGAGCCGCGACAGGGCGTCCAGATCGGCGCGCATCGTGGTCAGCTCGTTGTTTGCGGGCTCGATCAGATCGAGCAGCCGCGTCAAGTCGTGCACCCTAGGAAACGGGATCACACGCTCGGCGAGCACCGCCTTGAGATACTTTTCGGCCGCCTGCTGGGCATGGAAACACCCGCCGTCGTACGCCGGCGGGTCCAGGCCCCTTGCTGCTTCCATCAGCCGGTAGTCCTCTTCGGCCTTGTCAACCCACTCGCTACTGCTGGGCTTCATAGAGAATCCCGCCCTTTTCAGTAATCTCGATGAGAAACCAGTCGTGCTGCTCGATCCGCCATTGCAGCACATCCGGGTCCCGTACGATCAGGTCCAGGGCGAAGCCGTAGTGGGGCAAGGCCCGCGAGATCTCCATGGCCTTGCCCAACGGATCGCCGCCGTCGGGGATGATCACCAACAGGTCAACGTCGGAGTCATCATCCGGCTCGCCGGAGGCGTGCGAGCCGAAGAGGATGATCTTCTGCGGCTTGAAGCGGCGGGCGATCTCGTGTGCGTACGCCTGAATGTCGGCGAGGGCAACCATGCTGTTATCCTATCGCGGCGACCGCTCGCCTGCGGCCGAATCTTCATTCACTGACAGAGCGTCGCTCTGATTGAATCTGCGGGGCCGGGCGGGGGTTGTCGATGTGCCGCTCGATGAACACGATGATGCGGGCCAGGCGATCAAGGCGTTGGCGCGGGTCGCCGGTGCGTGACAGCTCGTCGCACGTGCGGCTCACCATTGGGCCGTCATCGTCGAGCTTGCCCGGTCACATCGCCACCCGGAACTGCATACTGTTCAGATCAGGGATGCGCTTCGAAGCGTCGAGGATTTCCAATCCGACGAGGTTGCCACGCTCGTCGTAATCCAGAATCACGCCGGGCTTGTCTTCGTCGCTTTCAGCCACCGGGCCGGGTGTCAGCACCACGGTGAGGGTATCGGTCTTGGGGTCGTAGGTGACATTCATCGATCGCTCCGATACTTCTCAATCTTACTCGTACGGTAGGCAGTCACCACCTCCGGCGGCGAGCGATCCACATCTAGAAAAACCCGGAGCAGGTAATCGAGCGGCCGCTCTCCAACGGAGATCATACCCTGCACCACGATCCGCCCCGGCCGCACGGGTCACCTATCGCACGGCTTGCCGAGCGATGTCCGAACCTGGCTCTCCGATATGCCACGTTTTGCCATTTGCTCCCGGGCATGATCGGTCAGGATCGCTCGGTCAAGTTCATTCACACCATTACCTTCATCATTCCGACTCAACGTAACCGGCAACCGGCGCTGGCCTGGGATTGTCGATGTGGCGCTCGAAGAACTCGATGATGCGGGCCAGGCGATCGAGGCGTTGGCGCGGGTCGCCGGTGCGCGAGAGGTCGTGCCCGGCCTCAGGATAGCGGACATACTCCACCGGCCGGCCGAGCTGCTTCAGCGCGCGATACAGCATCTGAGACTGCGACACGCCGGTGCGCAAATCTTCGCTCGCATGCATAATCAGCAGCGGTGTGCGGATGCGATTGACATAGGTGAACGGGCTGTTGCGGTTGATCACGTCCCGATAGCGGGCATCGAACGGATAGCCGCCCATCGCGTACTCCACCAACTGCCAGGCGTTGCCCTCGCCAAAGAAGGTTGCGATGTCGTAGACGCCGCGCTGGGCGACGGCGGCTTTGAACCGGCGATCGTGGGCGACGATCCAGGCAGTGAGATAGCCCGCGTAACTGCCGCCGGTCACGACCAGTCGCTCGTCATCCACCCACTCGTTGAGGATGACCTGATCGA
This sequence comes from Planctomycetota bacterium, assembly GCA_022568135.1. Taxonomy (GTDB): domain Bacteria; phylum Planctomycetota; class Phycisphaerae; order Phycisphaerales; family SM1A02; genus JADFFQ01. Next base: position 2,955 of record JADFFQ010000068.1, read on the forward strand.
CGACGGCCAGCACGTCGCCGGCGGGGCCTTCGCCCCAGTCCTGGAAGTTGGCCCGCTGGAATTGGTAGCCGTAGCCGCCTGAGCCGCGAGGGTTGGCGTACACCACGCCGTAGCCCCAACTGCACAGCAGTTGAAACTCGTGCCACATGCTCAGCTCGCCGGGACCCCACATCGCCGCCGGACCGCCGTGGATTTCCAGCACAAGCGGATACTGCTTCTTCGGCTGACGGTCGGTCGGCTCCATGAGCCAGTATTGCACGGTCGTGCCATCGGGCCGGCTGACCAATCCCTCGACCGGGACCGACAGCGCCCGATCTGCCACCCACGGATTGAGGTCGTACACCATACGGTCGCCACGAGCATCGCGGACCATCAGCACGCATGGATTGGCCGGGCTGGTGATTGCGTAGACGATCGCGCCTCCGCCCGCTGCAAAGGCGTGCACGCCGACCGGGAGGTCGTCGTGCCGGTCGATCATGGTTGCCGGCTCCAGCAGGCCGGGGCTGATGGTCAACAGCTCAAACGCCCCGCGCATGGCAGCGGTGAACAGGACCGCGGTCCGTGTCGGCATCCACTGGAACCTGCGCACCGACGCGTCGAACGTCTCATCATTGGTCAGCCAGACCAGCTGCGATTCGTCGGGACTTTCGGCCGGGGCGATGCCGAGGCGCCGCTGGCGGAACGCGGGCTCATCGAGCTGCCGGCCGATGAACGCCACCAACGAGCCGTCACGGCTGGGTTGTGGATGCTCAAGCGACCACCCATCGATTGCCAACAGCAGCCGATCATCACTGCCGTCAACATTCACCCTCCACAGGTCGGTGCCTCTGACGCGGTCGGGGTGCGTATCGGGGGTCTTCTTCGACTCGTACACCATGCTGTGGCCATCCGGCATAAACACGGCACGCTTATGATCGAAGAACCCGTTGGTGATCCGCGTCGCGGCCCCGCCGGCGGCGGGCGGATCGTCAGGATCAACCAGGAATAGATGGGCGAACCTCATCCGGCCGCGCAGCTTCTGCTCATCTTGAAACTCAAGTCGCGTGATGACCGTTGGATTCAGGTTGTCGGCGTTCGCCGCCAGCCACGCGCGAATCTCCGCTCGGGGGCTGTGCGGCCGAAGCCCCTTCGGGAGGTGGGCGGCACGCTGGGCATCCTTCCAGTCACGGTTGGGTCGCTCGGAGGGGTAGGTCGGAACGCCCTGGATCTCGTTGATCGCCAGCTCCGATCGGACCATAAGCGTCCGGCCGTTGGGCGACCATTGCGGATCGCCCGCCCCGTGATCAAGGTTCGTGACCTGCCGCGCTTCTCCGCCGTCAAGACGCATCACCCACACCTGTGCGTCGCCGTCGCTCTCCTCGTCGCCGCGGACAAACGCGACGCGCTTGCCGCCCGGCGACAGCCTCGGCGCGCGATCATTTCGGTCACCAAATGTCAACTGCCTCGGCGCCGCCTGGAGATCGAACAGATCAAGCAGAAACAGATGCGATCGGTTCGCGTAGGCCGGCTCAACCTCCTGCCCGTCTTGCGGGGGCAATGCGGCGATCGACCGCACCGCAAACACAGCCCTGGAACCATCCGCCGCCACGTCGATCGATGTAACCGTGCGGATGCGAAGTAGATCGGTGATGACCACCGGCCCCTGGTCGCCCCAGGCCCCCGGCGCAACGCCCACAAGAGCGAGAATCAACGCTGTCCATGCCAAGCTTCGCATCGGCGAATGATACTGATTCTGGTATTGACATGCGCGGTCAGTGGGAAGGCACCAAGGCATCGAGGCATCAAGGCAAGGGTCGGCAAGAGAAGTCGCGGCGGTCTCTGGCACTCGATGCCTGGATGCTTTTCCGCCTGCGGCGGATTGATGCCTCGGTTCCAGACCCGCAGAATCAGTTGGGGATGCGTACGATACCTATCCCGCCGGCCGGCGCGGCGCAGGCGAACCACCGCGCGCACAAGCAGCCCCGCATTTCCATGCGGGGCTATTCGGAAACATTACGCGCAAAGACATAGCGGGACTCTTCTCACGCGCTCAGCTCGTCCAGCGCGGCTTTGAACTGATCCTTCGAGGTCAGCCCGACGAATTTCTTCTTGACCTCGCCGCTTTGGAACAGGATGACGGTCGGGATCGCGCTGATGCCGTACTTGATCGACACATTTTGATTCGCGTCGGTGTCGAGCTTGCCAATCTTGATCTTTCCCTTGTACTCGCTGGCCAGCTCATCGATGGTGGGGGCGATCATATGGCAGGGCTGGCACCATTCGGCCCAGAAATCCACCAGCACGGGATCGCTGGAGCCGATCACGTCCGTCTCGAAGTTGCCATCGGTGAATTCGTATACATCCGGGCTGGCCATGTTGAGGTCTCCGTGGGGTAATCAGCCCATCGTAGCAGACCCAGCGGCGGCATCAAACGGGCTGCGGCGCTGGGCGGGCCGCGGCGGCCACGGCCAGGGCCTGGCGATGTGCCGCCACGTCGTGGACGCGGAACAGCCGCACCCCGGCCAGCCAATGCATCACGCTGACGGCTGTGGAGCCAATGATTCGGTCGCTCGGGTCGGCCACGCCGCTGACCGCGCCGATAAAGCTCTTACGGCTGGCGGAGCTCAGCACCGGATAGCCGATGCCCAACAGCGCACCGATGCCCCCGATCAGTTGGTAGTTCTGCCGGACCGTCTTGCCGAACCCCAGCCCCGGGTCGATCACAATCGCCGATGGATCGACCCCCTGGCCGATCGCCGCCTCACATCGATCAATGAGATAATCACATACTGTTGCGACCACCTCGTCATAGACCGGCGGGCTTCGGTATTGATCGCTATAGGAGTCGGCATCGGGGGGCCGCAGCCGATGCATAAGCACCAAGCCGCAGCGCCGCCGGCGGGCCAGCTCGAACATGCGTTTGTCCTCGGTGCCGGCCGCGACATCGTTGATAATGTCCGCCCCGGCTTCCAGCGCCGCTTCGGCCACAGCACTTCGTGTCGTGTCGATTGAGATCAGCACGTCAGTCTCGCGCCGCAGGCGTTCGATCACCCCCACGGTTCGCCGGGTCTGTTCCTCGACGCTGACACTCTGTGCGCCCGGCCGAGTGGATTCGCCGCCCACGTCGATGATGCTCGCCCCATCATCGACCATCCGCAGCCCATGATCCACGGCTCGGTCCGCCGTCACGAATGATCCGCCGTCGGAGAAACTGTCGGGCGTGACGTTGAGCACGCCCATCAACCGCGGCTGATCGAGCTGAAGCGATCGGTCCGAACCAACCTGCCACACATCGCTGACGTCCATTGCACTGCACCTTCGCACGTATCGGACAGTGTAGCCCCCGCTCGCCCAGCGGCGCGACGCGACGGTCTATGACTCGCGGATTAGAAGACTGTTTGGCTCTGTTGAAATCCCTGGCGAAGTCGGAGGATAACGGTCGATGCAAGGCAGGCACCGGACATGGAGGTCCACACATGACCAAGTCAGCCGTCTCATTGGCCAGGGCGGCGCTGGCCATCCGCCTCAGGCGGACCGACCTACGCCAGCAAGTTCTCGCGCAAGGACTTCACGCTCCCGCAGCTCTTCGCCATCCTTGTGCTGCGCAAGTTCTTTCGCACCGACTACCGCGGCCCGCCTGAGGCGGGCTTGGGGAGTGGTCCGACCTGCGGCGGGTCCTCAAGCTGCCCAAGGTGCCGAACTACTCCACGCTGTGGTATGCCGAGCAGAAGCTGATGAAAAGGGGGCTTTTGCTCGGCTGCTGTCGGCGTGCTTCGATCGCGCTCGGCGCCTCGGCCTGATCGAACCGTCGGGCGATCGCACCGTCGCCATCGACTCGACGGGTCTGGAGACGCGGCACGCATCGATGCACTTCCAGCGTCGCGTGGGCCTGAAGAAGGGACTGCATGCGGCGTGGCCCAAGCTCACGGCGGTGTTTGACACGGCCACCCACCTGATTGGCGGTGTGGTCACGAGCCGAGGGGCGAGTCAGGTCTCCACAGGCGACTCGCTGAGGCGAGACTCGCCGCAGTTTGCCGAGGCGATGCGTCAGGCGGCAGGCAACCTTCACCCTCGCCGCGTGCTCGCCGACAAGGGCTACGACGCCCAGCACAACCATGCGCTGTGCCGCGAGGAGCTGGGCATCCGCAGCACGGTGATCCCCATCAAGGGAGCGTCGGTCGGGCCGCCGCTGGCCCAAGACACGATATCGACGGCAGATGAAACGTCGATTCCCGAAGCGTCAATACCGTCAACGCTCACAAGCCGAGAGTGGCTTCTCTCGCCACCAGCGTCGTCTCGGCTCGGCCTTGACAGCTCGACACGAGCTCACCCAGTTCCGCGAACTGCGCCTGCGTGTGCTCACGCACAACCTCATGCTCATCGCCGCATGAGAACAAGGATTTCAACAGAGCCCAACAGTCTCTTAGCGACGAAGCAGGGCGATGAATTCACCAACACTCAGCCCGGCTTGCTGGATGATGGCCCGCAGCGTCCCGCGGTCGAGCTCCCGATGGTCGGGTATGGTGGTGCTCCCCGGATGGTCTCGCTCGGCCATTATGGGGCGGGTGTCCTCACCGCCTCTGGAAGCGGATGCCCGGTCGTGACAACTGCTCGCGGGCTCTCTAGATCTGCGGCGGATTCACGAGTAGAGACAGGTCGTCCATCAGACGACACCGCATGGGAATATGCAAGCCAAGTCCCCGACGGATACGCCGAGAACGCGACCGGGTGTGTTCCGCGCTTGTCATCGATCACCCCTAGCCCACCGCTAGTCTGAGTCACGCTCATGCTCCTGCTCCTTCTTGGGTGGTCGGCTGCCAACTGCAATCGTCCACGAATCAAGCTCAACGTTGTCCACTCTCACGAAGAAAACGTATCGACCATGCTTCTGAAAACCCACAGCAAGGCCCAGAATCAAGTTGTTCACGCCACCACCTTGGGGTACTGCAAACTGCCCCTTCAGCGGAGGTAATGCCTGTTGGCCATCCTCGTCCATACATTTGATGTCAAAGTCGTGATTCCCCATATCGGACAATTCCGACTCAATGCGAACCACCAAGGTTGCTTTGAGCGGGATGGGCGGGTTGTCGCCCCAAACATGGGTGATCCCCGCCCTGAGCATGCTTATCGTGCCATCGGGATGCCCTGTTGCAGCTTCGGCTAATATCAACTTCGCTTTCATTCCCGTCAATCTAGCGGGTTGCGGGCGAGGATCACCCACGGGGCGCTATCTTGGGGCTCGACGCCCCAGCTTCCGTGCCGCGTCGATCCACTGCCCGATCGCCTCGCGGATGTTGGCGATGGCTTCTTCCTTGCTCTTGCCCTGTCCGCCGCGGCGGACGGGCAGGCTGGGTACCTCAGCCACCCAGTAGCCGTCTTCGCCGGGATGGAGCACGACCTGCCTCATCGCTGGTGAAAGTGTAGATCGGTTGCGCACGGAGGCAACTTCTGTTGCCTAGCGATTGTCGTGGGGGAGATCCTTGTCGGTTGCGGCGGTCGCTACCATGCACGGGATGGTGTGGCTGGTCTTGAGTCTCGTCGGGGTTGGGCTGGCGATCAGCCTGCCGATGACGGCGCTGATGCTGGTGGGGGGGCGGCGAAGCGGGGCGCTGGATTCCGCCGGAGCGCCCGGGCACGAGAAGGTCTTGCGCGCCGTGCCAAACACCGGCGGGCTGGCGATCTTTCTTGCCGTCGCTGGACCAATCGCTTGTGGCCTGGCGGCGGTGTGGGTGGTCGATCAAGAAACCTGGGCCCGCTGGCTGCCGGCGATTGTGCCGTATCTGGATCGGATCTGGCACACCATGCCGACCGCCCTGGCCATGCTTGCGGCCATGAGCGTGCTGCACCTGATGGGGTTGATCGACGATCGACGCAGTCTCAGTCCCTGGTTGAAACTGCTGGTCCAGCTCACCGTCGCAGCGGTGATGGTGGTGTGGTTCGACGTGCGTCTGCTGGAACTGCTCGGCGCCTGGCCGAGCATCATCATCACGATCCTCTGGATCGTCGCGGTCACCAACGCCATCAACTTCATGGACAACATGGATGGCCTGGCGGCGGGGGTCAGCGCGATCGCCGCGGCGCTGTTCATGGCTGCCTGCATCGTCAACCACCAGTGGTTCATCGCGGCCACGCTGGCGCTGCTGATCGGCGCGTTGATCGGGTTCCTCATTTTCAACTTCCCCCCGGCGAGGATATTCATGGGCGACGGCGGGTCGTTGGTCGTCGGCTTCCTTTTGGCGATCCTCACCGCTCGAACGACGTACTACACCGGTGAAGCCGAATATCCGCTCGGCGGGGGGTGGTACAGCGTCTTTATGCCCCTCATCGTCCTGGCCATTCCGTTGTATGACCTCGTCTCGGTGACGCTGATACGACTCACACAAGGCCGCAATCCCCTTGTCGGCGATCAACAACATTTCTCGCACCGGCTCGTGCAGCGGGGGCTGTCTCCGCGCGGCGCGGTCGTGGTGATCTGGGCGGCCACCGCCGTCACTGGCATCGGAGGCGTGGCCCTGGCCCGGCTCGAAGCCTGGCAGGCGATCCTGGTCGGCGCACAGACGCTGCTGGTGCTGCTGATGATCGCGCTGCTCGAACATGCGTCGCGTCGTGCGGTTGCCGGGAATCGAAATACGTGACTGCACGTTCCTTGGAATCGAGTGAGAACCCCGGGCAAGCGAACCCCGGGCAAGCCCGGGGCTATATAGGTTCGGCACTGCGGTGGATCGGCGCGCTGGGCATTGTGACCGTCGCCGTGATGCGGTGTGTTATCGCGTTCGCGCCGCAAGTGGTGTTCGATATCGACCCGGCCATCGATCCCTCGCCGCTGCCGGGGCTGGGGCCCCCGGGCAGCCTGTTCCTCGATGCGCTGCTGCTGGCGGCTTGCGGTTGCGGCCTGCTTGGCGAAGTGCTGAGCCGGCGAGGGATCGATTGGCTGCTGGTGGTGTTTGCGCTGGTTCCGGTCCCGGTGGTCCTCTGGCACGGCGTTGGCGATCTTGGCAACCTGTGGCGGGGATCGACGTGGGTTGCCGCTGCGGTCGCCTGCATGGTTATCGCGCACCTGAGCCGGGACCGCTCGATGCGGATGGTGCTGATCGCGCTGCTCTGGGCGGTGCTTGTCCCGATCGCGATTCGCGGCGCCATGCAGGCACATGTCTCGATCTTTGGCTGGTCGGTGGTCGGCGCCGAATACGCCCAAACCGTCGCCGAGTTCGAGGCCAACCGGGATGCGTTCTTCGCCGACCGCGGTTGGGAGCCTGAATCGTCCGCGGCACGAATCTATGAACGGCGTCTTCGCCAATCCAACCCCAGGGGGTGGTTTCCCACAACCAACATCTTCGCTTCGATGATGGGCTTCGGGCTCATCATGGGCGTTGGCCTGGCCGTTGGGTCGGCGCGGGCCAAAGCCGGCAAGTGGTGGTTCGCGGTGATCGCGCTTGGCGCAGCCGTCGCTGCGGGTGGATTGCTCTTGTCGGAGTCCAAAGGGGCGTTGCTGGCCGCGGCGGCGGGCTTGGCAGTGCTCTTGGCGCCACTACTGTTTCGCCAGGCCGGCCCGCTGCTTGGGCGCTACGGCCCGGCGGTGGCGATCGCGCTGGTGCTCGCGGCGCCGCTAGCCGTTGTAGTCCGCGGAACACTGCTGCCCGAGTCGTGGCTCGGCGAAAAGAGCCTCCTGTTCCGCTGGCACTACCTCGTTGGCGCGTCCAGAATGATTTCGCAGCATCCGGGGGTCGGCGTCGGACCCGATGGATTCCAGGCAGCGTACGCCGCGGTTCGCCTGCCGCGCAGCCCCGAAGAGGTCACCAGCGCCCACAGCATGTTTGCGGATTGGCTTTCGACGCTCGGGCCTAGTGGAGCCGCGTTGATCGGGCTGGTGTTGATCCTCTTGTGGCGAGCCGGACGGCGGTTGGGCCGTGGTGAGATCGATGAACATTCGTCATCATCGCCCAACTCCAGAGCCCCGCTGTTGGCCTCAGCGGCGGTGGCGGTACTCGCGTTGCTGCCCGCGATTGCACAGGAGGCGATGAGTCTCAACAGCATCACGATAACGCTTTCCCGTGGGGCTGGTGTCTTGGGCTATGTGGTTGCCGCCGCGGGATTGAGCGTCGTGCTCGCGCGAGCGCCGCGCTCAATCGTCAATTGGACGTTGACCGCGGCGGTCGTGGCGCTGGTGGTGCATGCCCAGATCGAGATGACGTTCTTCGATCCGGGTTCGGTCGTGTGGATGATGTGCGC
>JADFFQ010000032.1 GCA_022568135.1 Planctomycetota bacterium
TTGTACGCGGCAATTCTGTGGATCGTACTCTTCGCTCGGCGTGATGTGCGGCAATTCATCCGCCGCAAGCGCGGGCTGTGCCTCGCCTGCGGCTACGACCTGCGACACGCGGACCACGCCGCCTGCCCGGAGTGCGGGGCGGGGGCTCTGAACGCCTCGCCCATCACCCTGGGCTGAGGCGCGATATCCTGGACAGACATTTGATCAGGATGATGCTACTGGCACGCGCCTTATGTCAAGAGGAACAATTTGATGCAGCGGCCGCACCATTCAGTCCGCGCATGGCCAGGTGGCGTCGGGTCACTCGCTCGCAGCTGCGGTTTCTTTGGGATAGTCGCTCTGCTCACACTGATTTCGTCTATGCAGCTTGGTCTTTATTCGTGCCGGAGCCGAGATCAACGCTCCGACACACTCTGGATTTGGAAGTATGCGACCCCGCCGTCAGGTGATTGCGATGCTTTCACTCATCTGGCCGCGGCAGCAGGCACACTGGATGCCGATGGTCAGATTGCTGCGAGATACGAAGCAACATTTGAAGGTGCATTAGTATCACTGGCTGGATGTCGGCACTTCTCTGGCACTCTAGACCGGACAAGTCCTGATCAATTTGGAAACATCTATTCAACGGGTCTCGTCAGTGAGAACGAGTTGGTTGAGCACGGTGCACTTTTTGATGTCGCAAGGGCGGCGCGTCTGCTTTGCGAGGAGATGCTGGACAGCAACTCCGTAGCGATAGCACGAGACATTGCACGGAGCATACTCGTCTTTGGTTATCAGATCTCACGAAACGGAGAGGACTATCTGCTCGCTCCGACTCGGCTGGCAGTCTGGCAGATCGGGGTGGATGCTCTTATTAGCATCGCAATTCATGAAGGCAATTCGGACATTCGCCAAGAGCTTGAGGCGAAACAGGTTGAGCTTCGCGAAGAACTTGAGAAGGTGCGCCAGCGCGATTCGAATAAGGTCTATTTTCCATTTGAATAGCGGCGATTGGTGAACAGGCAGGAATCTGGGTGAGATACTTGGCGTGGAGTGGGAGGACGGGTAGGGCATAGCTCGGCTATCGTTGTGACGTGAAACGCCGCCTCTTCATGGTTGCGATCTTCCTGCTCCTCGGCGCGGTGGTCAACGTCGCCGTGGCCTGGGGGTGTGCGACGTGGTCTGCGCTCAAACTTGTATCATTGAGGGCTGGACCGCCAACCGACGCCGATCAGAGCTGGTGGCAGCAAGTGGTGCCAGCGGGGGCCGCCACAAGGGCCAGCGTGGTGTTGCAAAGCCGTGGCTTCGGCTATGACTCTCTGCGGACATTTGGCGTTCGATCAGGCGAAGCGGTCTTCCAAGAGGACCCAAGCGGACAAGTGGCCTACCGCGTCAGCGTCAACGTGAAGACGGATCGCGCGACACTGGTGCGATCCGGCTGGCCTTGGCGAAGCGGCGCTGGTGAGAGATGGGACCTTGGCGTCTCGCCGATGACGCCGATCCCGATGCTCGGTGACAAAGTAACGACGTGGCGCGATGCCGACCTACAGACCTCAGCGGTGAGCTTTGATCGGCCGACTTGGCTCGGCGGCAGCTCATTTCGCCTGCTTCCACTCCGCCCCATCTGGCCCGGCTTTGCCCTCAACACGCTTTTCTACGCGACGATTCTCTGGCCGCTGATCGGCGGCCCGTTCGCCCTTCGCCGTGTCATCCGCCGCAAGCGCGGGCTGTGTGTCGCCTGCGGCTACGACCTGAGCCACGCGGAGCATGATGTGTGCCCGGAGTGCGGGGCGGTGGCGCGGCCCGGCCGCTGAAGCGAATGGTTAGGCCACCCACCAGGGAAGCGAGGACAAGACTGACTACCGCCGACGTGCGCAGCGCTGACAGAAAAACTTGGACGCACCGCTTCGGACTGGTCCCCCGGGGGCGAATGCATGTGCACTTAGCACGGTAACCTCTGCTGGCGCACCGCAAACCTCACAGACGTGGTCATCCCACTTATCGCAGAGGTGTGGGTACTGCTGCTTGACCCTCTCAAGTAGGTCCCGATGGGTACTGTGCGAGCGAAGGCATTTCGGACAAAGGCGAAGCGATACAGAACCGGGCACTTCCTCATTGAGCTCCTGAGTGACGTGCACGACGCGGGCCAAGGCAGTAGAACGTCGTCATCGCTGCGCCGTTCACCGTCGCCCAGGCTCAACCGGCTCGGGTATGACGGTGCCGGTCGAGGCGTCGCCGGGCCTGCCTGAGCACATTCGCAAGGCCGACAACCGCCGACCACCTGTAAAGCTGGGCAAATAGCCCGCGAAAGAGGGCTTGACACTTTTTTCTTGTGGATAACCCGTCCGCGGGCTAGGCTGGCGGTATGATTCAGACGACAGGCTTCGGGAGTGTCACGGATGCCTGGGAAGGCCCGAAAACACACGCGTTCTCTCAAGACCGACGCTTCTCGTGGAACGGCTGCACGGCGGTTTTGATGGGGCAGGGCAGGCTATGAGTGCGGAACCCGAATTGCCGGCATCGAAGAGCAACGTCACTGTCCAGACTCATCACACGCTCCGTACAATCACGGAGGAAGAGTTTCGACAAAAGGCTGATGCTGTCCTGCGCGATGCTGCTGACGGAATACAGACAGCCGTCCTCGGCCCTGACGGCAAGACAGTCCGCTCAATCATCGGCATAAACGGGACTCGGTTCTTTCAAGATCCGGACCCCGATCCTCTAGATGAGCTCGATAAACCTGATGACGCGGGATCTCCGGAAAAACGCACAGACGCCGGATGAACTTGCGCCCGAGACTATCGGCCCAAAGCCGCTCCCTGATCCCGAACCCGACGACCAGCGTCCGATCCTGCGCCGTTCATTGAATGTCCAGGTGAATGACGGGACGACGAAGTCCTTCCCCACGCTCGACGATTATGTTGCGCAGCTGGTTGCCAACGGGGTGATCAGGGATAAGGTAGACCTAATCCGCAACTACGAGCAGCTCGTCTGGGAAATCTTCTTCAACTGGATTAGCACCGGGCAAACTGCCTGCCTCTTCGCGGCCAAATTAGCAGGAAAGCCTCGTCCGGCACGTTGGGTGCCATTCGTCGAGCTCGATGCGCTAAGCACTCCGGATTTGGGAGATGTTCTGAATACCCGTCTTGACGCCGCTTCCAATTGTCACGAGGCGGTCATGTTTATCTTCCCTGACATTGGAACTCCCGAAGGCGTCGTCGATCTCGTCAACCGGCTGTGTAGCAACCAGCGATGGTATTGTACGAACGATCGCCTCGAACCAGCACCCGAGGACACTTGTTTGGTTGGCCTGCGCTGGATTCTGCCTAGCGACAAGAGCGTGAATCACGTGTTGGGTTTTGCACCGTTCTCGACTATGCCGCTGACCAGGAGAGGACCCTTCGTTGGTCTGGTTCTCCGGATTGGCGATAGGCTGCGGGCGCGCCCGCCAAGGAAGCTTGAGAATGGGAGAGTTCAAGTCCATCTGGCTGACATGGATTCACTCACGCCGAGGCAGGAACGGCACGACCAAATGTGGGAACAGACCGAGGCGAACAAGGATCTGTACGTTGAACCTGAACTGGCATTAGCTGCAAAGGCTCACGTCACCTTCTCCCTGCCACTGGAACTGAACTGTCACCTGGTCGAACCAAAATCGGTCATAATCGTGGAAGAGCAGGCACCATGACAGCAGTGACGCAAAAACAAAGCGAAGTTAGTCATGTGCACAAGGTCCTTTTCACATTGGGCTACGAGGGCCAGACCGCTGACGAAGTGTTCCACCGCCTGGAGGTGGCGGGTGTGCGAATCTTGATGGACGTTCGCTATCGGCCACAATCCCGGAAGTCGGGATTATCAAAGTCGAACCTGGCGCAGACTTGTGCCGAGCGTGGCATGATCTACGTACACGACCGTGACCTTGGAACACCTCCTGAGATGATGGATCATGTCAAGGCTGGCGGTGGCTACGACCCAGATATCTACGCCGAGTACCAGATATACCTTTCGTCAAAGGAGGAGTCCCTTCGATCAGCCAGCGAGCGAGTTCGGTCGATGCCAACATGCCTGCTGTGTTACGAGGCTGATGCGAACAATTGCCATCGGAAGATTGTCGCCGAGGAACTGGCCCGACGAACGGGCCTGACTGTGGAGCATCTCTGAGTTGTTCGGTTCGGGGGCCTTCTCAGGCAATGGGCCGGGTCATGGCAGCGGCGACACGGGCGGTCGAGCGCGCCGCCGTCGGATTTGGCCCTCTGAGGCAGAAGCCAATTCAGCAGGCGACGGATGAGTAGCAGCGCGGCGGACGGGGGTCTCCAGTCCGGTGTCCGCAGCATAAGATTGACCACAATCGGGACGGCCGACAGATCATCGGCCAAGCGGTTCGGGCGGCGGTGGCGGATTCACCTGCCCCGCGACCCCGCCCGGATCGACCCGGTAGACGGCAGGTGTATATGTCCAAGGCGAAGCCGGCCGATTCACGCGCATCTACGGTAAAGCGCTCGGAACCAGAGCGCATCGAAACCTTGGTCGACCTTCTGGATCGTTTGGTCACAATCTTGCGGGCCTACGCCGTCCTTCGACCATTGGTAGCACTACCGCTGCTGGATCATTTCCACGGCCAGCGTCGTGGGGAAGCTCCATCTTGCCTTACGTTGATCGCCGAGCGCGAGAAGCTTCGGCGCTTCGCAGCGAACATCCGCTCACTGGTTGAACAATCGTTGCCGATAGTGCGTACGGCTGGCCACTGGTTGGAATACGGCATTGAGAAACCTGGCCTCTTTCTCACAGAGCTTGCGACTTGCCTGAACCGCATCGTCGAAAAGACAGAATCAGACCTGTTCGTGTTGGATATAGAGATTCAGCACGAGATTCCGTACGCCCCCTTATTTTTAGAGCCGTCGTCGCTCGTTGCTCGTTCTAGGGAAACAAAGAGCCTAATCCAACTAGAGCTGATGCCGCCGGTGGCCAATGCTTTACGGAAGCTGAAGTCCGTGGCGGTAAGGCCGCTGCCAAGCCCGGCAACCGATCGCTTGTTGGCGAATGCGGATCGGATTGAGCCACAGGAAGCTGGCGGCGGATCGGAGCCAACGCATTCTGCCGACTTCACTTCGGTCAACTGGTACGGCACGCGGTACAGGTTCAGCAAAGGCAATCAGGCCGAAACGATTAGAGTGCTTTGGGCTGAATGGGAACGCGGAGGTCACGGCTTAGGTCAGGAAACGGTCGGTGACAAGATTGAGTCGCAAGCGGATTACTTTCGACTGGCGCATGTTTTCCGTGATCGGAAGCGTGGCGGTATGCACCCGGCGTGGAAAACGATGATCCACGATGACGGTAAGGGCGTCTTTCGGTTGGTTGTGCCAAGAAACACCGAATAGGCACAGTTTGGGCTACACTTCGCGCACACCATGCCCGCCATCATTAGGGCATGGAAACTGACACGACCAAACTTGTATCCGTTCGTGGCCTGGCCGATCGGCTCAAGCTTCCGGCTGCTTGGCTGAAAGCCGAGGCTGAGGCCAGACGCATCCCATCCCTTCGCGCCGGCCGGCGGCTGCTGTTCAACTCCAGTGCCGTTGAGCGTGTGTTGCTGGACCGTGCCGCCGGTATCAATCACGAGGGGGCAGATGATGGGTAATCACACCTCGACCGCTGCCACTACACCGGCGGCGCTGTTGAAGCCCGACGATGTTGCAACGGTTCTGGCGATCTCGCCCCGCAAGCTGTGGAGCCTCACAGCTGGCGGTGAAATCCCTTGCGTCCGCATCAGCCGGGCGGTGCGCTATGACCCGCGCGACCTTGCCTGCTACATCGACACACAGAAACACCGGGGACCGGGTCGGTGAGCAGCAGGTCTTCAACTTGTTCAGAGGCCGCGACGGACCGGAAGCCCGCGAGGGTGGACTACCCTATCCGGCTGCCCCGGAAGCTGATCGCCGAGGGCTGGCGCTACTTCTCGCCGCGTGAACGGGCAATTCTGCCCGCATTGCTCCTGCACCTCCCCAACGTTCGCCCAGGGCGTGCTCGCATCGGACAGCTTGCCGGGCTCTGCCGCTCGGCCGTCAGCGTCGGGATCAGGGAGCTTGAGAGCGTTGGGCTCATTCGCAGGCGGCGACAGCGACGCAAGCCCGGCGGGGGCGACTTTGACACAAACGAGTACGAGCTGGCCGACCTGTCGGACCCCAGGGTCTTAGGCGGCGTGTTGTCAAACCTGCGCCAGCGTGGCAAACCGAAGGCCAATCGCCATAACCGGCGAGATACGCGCGTCCGCAAACGTGGTCACGGGTATGCCGCAAACGCGGTCGCGGGTAGGTCGCAAACGCGGTCACAAAGTCATCATCAAGAGAAGACCTATCAATTGAAGTCTTCTCAAGGGGCCGGCGCGAGCGAACATGCCGGGAGCGGGCGCAAGCGGACTTCCAGATCGATTGGGAGGAAGGATTCTTCACGCCTGGATGATGATGACGGGAACCGAATGGAGGCCGAGTTGGTCCTGAAGCTGCCTGACAGCGCCGGGCCTGACCGCGTGAAAGCAGTTCTGCGGGAGTACGGCGTTGACCCCGGCCGGGCGCACAACCTGGCTTTCGGTCCCTTTACCACGCCGGCGATGGTGCGCGACGTGCTCGCAAGGGCCGACAGATACAACAAGGAGAACCCTGGCGCGTACATCGGCAGCCTGATGGACGACGCGATCGCCAAGGCCAAAGAGGCCGAGCGGGAGCGTGAGGTGCAGGCCGTCGAGGCGGAACGGCAGCGGCTCCTAGACGCCGAATCTGCCATCGACACGATGCCCGACGCCGAGCTGTCGGCCCTCATCAACGGGCTTTCGGCGCTTCGTGGCCTCACCCCGCAAGCGGTCCGACAGGATCGAGCGTTCCGACGTGAGATCGCGGGCAGGCTCGCATCGCGCATTACACACCAGAACGGCAACAAGCAGCAGCGGAGACCGGCTGACGTGGCCGAGGGCGTTGGGAGTACCGTTGGCCTCGCGGCGAACAGTGTGTTACAGCGGCCACTACGGTCCGAGTTGAAGGGAGCCGGTGAGCGGTGAGCCACCAGCTCAGCCAACCTGTCGTCGCCGTCGTCGGTGAATTGGAACCGCTCGCGGTCGATGCAAGAGGTGCAGGGCGGCTGTTTTCACTCTCCGAACGTACCTGGCGACGGCTCAGCAGCGGCGGGCTTTGTCCAGCCCCGATTCGTGTTGGGCGGTCGAAACGGTGGCTCGTGAGCGAGTTGAAGCAGTGGTCGCACTGCGGCTCACCGACGCGGGCGAAGTGGGAGCAAATAAGGCAGCAGCGGCTGGGTTGACCGGGGGTGTACAGCGAGAAACCCCTATGTCTACGGTGTTCGTGAATCAGGCGGTGAAGCGCTTGGCAAAGACTTGTCAAAATCTCGGCTTTCAGGCTGGACGGCACCCGATCCGATGGTATCTTCAAGCTGTCGGTACTCCGCAATTCCCCGACGACATCCAGAATCAGGGCGTTCGTTCCCGGCGTTCTCTTTGCGGAGTACCGCGCCGAGGCGGACGCCCTATTGAAAGGTACTCCGCAATGACCGACGAACACAGACCCAAGAAGAAACGCAACCGTAGGCCGAACCCTCATGCTGAGGATGGCTTCTGCTTGACCCGCCCCACGTACAAGGGCCGAAACGGGAAGAAGTCCAAGTCTCCGCACTGGCATGTCAGGTTCAAGGATCAGGCTGGGGTCTGGAGACGACTGACCGCGTTCACCGACCGCTCGGCAACCGTGGCGTTTGCCCGCAAACTCCGCCAGTTGACCGATCTTCGAGCCGCTGACAAAGCGCCTCAGGACGAGTTGGCCAGGTGGGTTGATGGCTTGGCCGATGATCACCGTCGAAAACTGATCGCTTGGGGAGTCCTCGACCAGCGGGCGTCGATGGCAACCATACCGCTGTCGGAACATATCAACGACTGGCTACGCTCTGTTCTTGCTGACGGGCCGACCACAAAGCACGTCAACGGGCTCCGCACCAAGGTTGAGCGTCTCATCGCTGATTGCGGCATTACCCGCTTCTCCGACATCGACGAACTGGCCGTGCAAGCGCAGCTTGCCAGCCAGTCGCTTTCACGACAGACCAAAAACCACTACATAACCGCCGTCCGACAGTTCACCACCTGGATGACTCGACATGGTCGGGCGTCCAGTTCTCCCGTCTCTGGACTCAAGAAAGGCAATGCCCAGGCAGATCGGCGGTACGAGCGCCGGTCGCTCACGATTGAGGAGCTTCGGATGCTGATTCAAGCCGCCGAGAGAGGCTCCGACTACCTCAAGACGACCGGCCGGGAACGTGGGCTGATCTACGCCTTTGCGGCAACGACGGGGCTCAGAGCCGCTGAGATCAAGTCCTTGACATGCGGCTCATTCGACCTGGACAACCTGAGTGTGACCGTAGAGGCCAAATCATCAAAGCGCCGCCGTAAGGACGTGGTCCCGCTGACCGCCGACGTTGCGGCACGGCTGCGGGCACACCTTGCGGCGAAGCTGCCGACCGCTTCCGCGTTCAACCTGCCAGAGAAAACTGCGAAGATGATGCGTGTCGATCTGGCGGCGGCGAATATCCCGTACCGCGATGAGCGGGGCAAGGTGGTTGACTTCCACAGCTTGCGGGTGAGTTTCATTACGAACCTTGCCCGATCAGGCGTCCACCCAAGGGTGGCTCAGACCCTCGCCCGGCACAGCTCCGTGGATTTGACGATGAATGTCTACAGCGAGGTCCGTGGAGACGACCAGCGGGCGGCTCTCGCCAGCCTGCCGAAGCTGTCGGCGGCGGGGTGACCGTGATCCCCGTAAGCTGTTAGGCGACAGCGGCTAGCACTGATCGGGATATATATACCTACCGCAACCCCAGCACCCGACTAGACACTAGACACCGAATTGTTTACAAACCGGCCTTGGCGGCTATAGTGGTCATCCCATTGCCTTCTCCGTTCGTTGGCCCCGGCGCATCCAGCAATCGCCGGGGTCTTATTTCATAGGCACCGCCATGCAGCCCCGTGAGGGCTACGTCTTGCGCTGGCGCGGCGGTTTCGGACGGATGGACAAGGGCGGCTTCTTGAACACCTTGCGGATAGCCTCTTTCCAGTCCTTTTCGGGGAGCTTGAGGCGGTCGGGCTCCGGACCTGGCTTCTCGTGCTGTTTGCTCATCACTGAATCATAGCATTTCGAAAAGCGCAGGAATTACGGATAAGTTAGGGGCTTGACCGATATGAAAAGGCCCTCGTTCTCGTGAACGAGGGCTAACGATCTTTACACGCCTGATGATCTGGCAGGACACATCAGGGGCGCTGTTTGTGCGCTGTTTATCGACAGAAGGGAGCGATTCGCTTTAGCGAAAATGACAGGGCTAGCGAATGACGCCAGCCCTGCCTCCTAAAGCCCCCGTGGCGAAACTGGTATACGCGGCCGATCTGGGATCGGCTGGCGGTTTTCCGCCGTGCGGGTTCGAATCCCGCCGGGGGCATTTACGGTACTTGGCACTCAATGTGATGTTCTAGCAGACACAGGTAAGACAACGATGTTGATTTTCCTTGATGAGTCATTCAGACAACACCAAAGACTGAAAACCCGATTCGGCGTTCTAGCTGGTGCAGCCATTCCAGAGGAGCTCTTTCCATCGATTCAACAAGGACTTTATCAGATTAGAAGGCCCTACGATCAGATGATACTCAAGCCAGAGCATGGACTAAAGGGACATGATCTACTGACTCGGACTACGTATCGCAGAATCGAGAGAGATGGCTATTCGTATCACTACAACCTCGTACAAGAAGTACTGGAATATGCGGCAAAGTACCGCATCAAGATATTTGGCGTTGTCTGTTTCAGGACCGAGTTCCACACCTTTTCTTGTGCAGACGAGAAACTCTTAGATCCAACCTTTAGATACCTCTTTGAGCGCATAGATCGTTATATGAAGAATGAACACCCAGGCAAGTTTGCCAAGCTCATCTTCGATGACCGTGGACGACAAACAAACGAGCGGAACTCAAGAGCAATCACAAACTTCTTCGCACGTAGCCATCTTGGGGCTGGGTATGACAGCATTGTGCGGGTTCCATTCTTTGCAATCGGAAGGGGGCACCATTACGGAATGCAACTAGCTGATTTGATCACCACCGTGGTAGCTCAGCGATTCGCTGGCGAAAAAGCCGTGCAGCCACTATGGAGGATTGTACAGCGGCGTATGCTCTATCACTGTGAGATCGGGAAGTTGCCCATCACTAGTCTTAAGGTGATGCGCACCAAAAATGAGCCCGGCGGCTGAGGCAGCCTATGGCCGCGTGAAAAGCGCGGTACCGAACTCAATTCTTCTATACGCCCCATCCAGCCCTCTTGGCAAGTACTTCTTGGGCAGATTCGTGAAAAATGTGGCCATTCTGCCAATTTGACGCTTTGCGACCCGTCTAGATGCCAAACGGCGAGTCCAAGGCGTAAGCAGTCGTGATGTCACCCTGGCAATCCCGCTGGCTCGCGATACTTCAGCCTCTTGCCATTCGCACCGCGGATCGCCAGCGCGACTCGCGCTCCATCGTCCATCTTCCGCGCTTGTAGCGGAAAACAAACTCATCGACGTACCGCTGTAGGTGCTTCTTGCTGACGTGGTGGAACGTGCCGTATCGTCCTGGCGCACAGGCCGTGTAACCGCTGGTTGCGAAGTTCTCGCTCGCGCCTCGGCGGGCCTTTCGTGCGCCCAGATAGTGTTTCTTGTCAAGAGCTTGCTAAGCGCGGTCGAACCCACCACATCAATCCAACCCCATATCCCGCGCCACACTATCATCAACACCGTTTGCCCCGGTAGCTCAGCCGGACAGAGCAGCGGTCTTCTAAACCGCAGGTCGCAGGTTCGAGTCCTGCCCGGGGCGTTGTCAGTCGCCGTATCGGGCCGGTCATTGCTCATCTTTCGGCCAGCTTGCATCATCAACCCTCGATGAGCGACTCCGGGCCGGCGACTGCAGCATCGTCGTACAATCGGTTCGGCGGGCTGGTAGCTTAGCGGTCCAGAGCAGCCGACTCATAATCGGCCAGACGTCGGTTCGAATCCGACCCAGCCCAGTGCAAGGCGCCGCACACCGCCCATCGAGCCGGCATGTCTCGGCCCAGGGGGTTCTGCATTGAGTTTAGATTCGCGATCGTCGGGCCGACACAGGCCGGGTCGCCTGGGAGGAGAACCGCGACCGATGGTTGCGGTCTTGCACGGGGGTGGCCGGGTGCGCGTTGGCCGGTTACTTCGAGAACTGCGGCCCCTGTTTCACGTTCGCGTAATAGGGAAGGCGGCCCTGGTTGGCGCGGACGAAGGCGACGTAGTTGACAAAGATCTCGTAGCCCAGCGGGTCGCCGGCGCCCAGGTAGAACATGTTGGGTCGTGCATCGGCCTGCGATTCGGCAGGCCCAAACACCGCCAGGGACACCGTCTGGTCGACGAGGCTCGCACCCTGCGGGGCGCTACATCCAGAGGTGACCAAGACCCCCAAGACCAACACGAGCAGGATTAGCCCATTGCGTTTCATCGGTGCCCTCCCATGCACAGCGCGGCGATCCAGCGGCCTCGCGCACACCGGCTATCGACACAGGGCATGGACCACTGAAGCCGCAATGGTCGGGCGCAGCACAATGCCGAATCTTCGCGGCGCGATGTGGGAGGCCGGGGGAGGCCGGGGGAGGCGGGGGGAGGCGGGGCGGATCGAGGGGGGATAATCACCAGCCCAAGTGTGGTGTGTGACAGATTTTTCTCGGTCGTCTGGCATCGGTGGCTGCTCGCTGATACACTCGTTGCACCGCCGAGGTGGGAGTCCGATAAGCCTGACGTTCCTGCCTCCGGTTCGCAGCGGGATTTCCGCGAGGGCGAGGTGATCCGCGACAGGCTGTCTCATCTATGAGCCAAAGAAGGCAAGCGTGGCAAGCATTTCCAAATATGCCGATTAATCCTCATTAGCAACCGACCGAGAAAGAGCATGAGCATGAGATTGGCGGAGCGGATGTTGTCAGCGGGAGCGGCGGGCGGATCGCTTTGAGCATTGACCCACTGTGATCGAGCACGTGCCGGGGAGGGGTCCGAACCAGCGAGTACCAAGCATGAAGATCAGATCGGCTCAGGCAGGAAAGCATATCCTCAGATGGTCAAGCAACTCACCTCAGCGGTCACTAGACCGGGTGGCGGCGGCCGTGGCCATGGCCGCGGTGTTGGGTGCAAGCCCGGCGCTGGCCCAAGACGACGACCCCGGCCCCGGCTCATCCGAGACGGACACCGCCACGGAGGCGACGCAGGAGCTGCCGGCGCCCATTGAGGCCGACGGTCCGTCCTACCCCGTTAGTGCGCTCGTTCTTCAATACCTCCGAGAAAATCCGCAGCATCCGGCCCTTGAAGAGGTCATGCAGATCGAGGTGGCGCTTGTGCAGACCGCGCAAGGCTTTGTCGCGCCGCGAGCGGAGGTGCCTTCGGTGAGACTTCGCCTGGCTGAGATCGCTGATCGGCCGGTTGAACCTTACTATGCCAGCGCCATCCAGCGGATCCTGGAAGAGATACGTGACTTTTTCTCGCAGCGCGAGATACTGGGTGTGTACGTGGCGCCGGACCCGTTTCAGATTAATGAAGCGGGAGACGACCTCCGAGAAGACGGTCACACCGCGCTTCGCGTGATGATCACTACCGGCATCGTCACCGAGCTTCGCACGCTTGCATCCGGCAAGCGCATCGCGGCCCAAGAGCGGATCAACAACCCGTTGCACGATCGGATCCGGGAGCGTTCGCCGATCCAGCCGTCCGCAGAGGGTGATGAGGCGCCGGGCGACCTGCTTCGCAAGGATGCGCTCGACCGTTATCTGTTCCATCTCAGTCGCCATCCCGGGCGCCGGGTTGACGCATCCATTTCGGCCGGGCTGGATCCGGGGGGCGTAGCTCTGGACTACCTGATCACCGAGAACAGGCCTTTGGTGCTGTACGCCCAGGTATCGAACACCGGCACGAGGTCAACCGAGCGATGGATCGAACGCTTCGGGCTCTTTCACACCCAGTTGACCAACAACGACGATATCCTCGAGCTCTCCTACACCACGGCGGGGTTCAGCGATACCAATGCGGTGGTGGGCTCGTACGAGGCGCCGTTATTCGATAACGATCGCCTGCGCTGGCGAGCCTACGGCCTGTGGAGCGAGTTCACCGCCACCGACGTCGGGTTCTTCGATGACGACTTCACGGGTGAAGCATGGGAACTCGGCGGCGAGCTCATCGCCAACATCTATCAAAAGAGGGAACTCTTCGTTGATCTTGTGGCTGGCGCTCGGTTTCTGAATGTTCGGGTCGACAATAAGGCCGCAGGAATCAAAGGCGAAGAGGATTTCTTCCTACCGCATGTCGGTGCTCGGATCGATCGTACTTCCGAGTGGTTCAGCACTCAGGGCTCGCTGCTGCTGGAATGGAACATTGGTGAGGTCACCGACATTGACTTGGCCCAACTGAACGCACTCGGACGCGTCTTGCCCGACGAGGACTGGGCCGTCTTGCGATGGGGCCTCACACACTCGGTGTACCTTGAGCCGCTGTTTGATCGCGAGGCCTGGGAGGACCCCACAACCCCGAAATCCTCCACGCTGGCCCACGAGCTGGCCCTGTCGTTCAAGGGCCAATACGCCTTTGAACGACGGCTGATCCCCCATGCCGAGCAGGTTGTCGGCGGGCTGTATACGGTTCGCGGATATCCCGAATCCGTCGTCGCGGGCGATACGGCGATTATCGGGAGCATCGAGTATCGATATCACTTCCCCCGAGCGTTCGAGATCCAGCCGGAACCGCGCGAGCTGTTCGGTGAGCCGTTTCGAGCTGCTCCTCAGTACGTCTACGGCCGCCCCGATTGGGACCTGATCTTGAAGGGGTTTTTCGACGTCGGCCGGACAATCGTCAGCGACCGGTTTGCCTTCGAGAGTGACGAGACACTGATGGGGGCCGGCGTCGGGGTCGAGCTGTTGTTCAAGCGCAACGTCAGTTTGCGCTTGGATTGGGGCTTCGTGTTGGAAGAACTCGAAGCCCAGGGCATCAACTCAGGATCAAATCGACTTCACGTGGTGGCCACCCTTCTCTTCTAGAGCAGTTCTCCTTGAGGTGTAGCGTCTGCGACGGGCCGCGATCGTCAGGGAGCGGGGGTGGACCGCTTGCTGACGCGCGCGGCTCGTTTATCGCTCGCGACACATGAATCGAACGTGCTCTAGGCGGAATCACCGCCACGTTCGCAGTCGATCTGGACGCCATCCCTCGACAGCCTGACCGAGAGCCCCAACCGATTCTGACCTTGAAGCGGGCCTCATTGTGAACGAGGCCGTCAGCGGCGATCGGCCGTCATGCTTATCGGTCGCGCCGGACGCTGAACGAGAGCGGCGCGGCTGGCAAGGCGCCTCGTGGGCACCTTTTGATGTTCATTTGGGTTGACAATTCGCTTTGTAGGGCCTCTACTAGATAGACCAGGATTCAAGCATTATCTTTTGCTCAGTGAATCTCGAACGAGGCTCCATGTAACGACTGACCGCCCGCCCAGACAGCAGGACAAACAGGAGGAGACGTGATGTCCAGCAACGCGCGCCGCAGAGACGCTTCCGTCACCCGCCCGATAAGAGTTGCCTTGATCACCGGCGCCGCTTGGGCCGGCCTGATGGCCGATCCAGCCTACGCCGATCCGCCCGGCGGGTTCGTCGAGATCTGCCACCTTCCACCGGGCAACCCTGCTAACGCCCACACGATTATTGTGGGCGCGCCTGCCCTGCCGGCGCACCTGGCCCATGGGGACTTCGCCGGGCCATGCAACGGCGTCAACGGCGGTAACGGCGGTAACGGCTTCGGCAACGGCAACGGCTTCCCTTTCCCCGTGCCCGGCAACGACCTCGCCACGGCGCTCAACGAAGAGGCGCGAATCAAGGACAAGGTGGAGCTGGATCCGTTTGGGCTGCGGGCCCTGGAGAGACTCGGAATCTACGTGCGACCGCTGCGGCGGGATGAGCTGGTCGCGGCGGCCAAAGGGCCCCACGTGTACATCGACGTCCCCAGCCAGGCCGGGGGCCCCAGAGAAGAACCCCGGATCGCGATCAATCGCCTGCGCAGAGCCTCGGTGCTGGCCGTGGTCCAGCGCTACAGCGCACTGTTTACCAAGGATGTCCTGGACAAACAGACCGGCGAGAGCATCGAACAAGAGGATCAAAGCGAACATATTCGCGCCACGCTGGCCGCAGCGTGGGAGCGGTACTCCGCAAGCGCCGATGCCCCAGATCCAGTAGACTTTCGCGCGTATGTTGAGTCGAATCCCGACGAACAGGAGTGCTTGGTCTACGTCAACGGCCTGCGTGACTTGTTCAGCGAGATGTGGATCATGGGCCTCAACTCCGCTGAGCTGAGACGGTCCAAGGACACCGTCCTGGGACCGGTTACGCCCCAGAACATGGGCCAGGATCAGTTGCAGCAGACGATCGAAATCGGCTCGGTCACCTGACGAAAGGCCAAGCGAAAAGTCTGAAGCATCTCATTCGCGCCGGGTGATCACACTCAGCGCGTTTTCCTGCGCCGGCCCAACGAGCCCCACTCTCCCACGCAGGCCTCGCTGGCAACGGGCCCCGTCCGCAACTTTCATGTCCATTTGGGCTGATGATTCGCTTTGTAGGGCCTGCACTGCACCTGGATTCAAGCATTTCCTTTCACTCAGCGAATCTTGGGCTAAGCTCCATACTACCAACCACTTGCCTCAACGGCAGGACAGAGAGGAGAAGACGCGATGCCCAGGGATGCGCGCACAGCAGATGCTTCCATTGCCCGCCCGATAAAAGTTGCCGTGATTGCCGGCGCCGCCTGGGCCGGCCTGGCGGCTGACCCTGGATACGCCGGCCCGGCCAACGAACAGGTCGTGCACGGCGAGGTCACCTTCAGTCGTGATGGCAACCAGACCATCATCCGGGCCGGCGACGGCAGCATCATCAACTACTCAAGCTTCGATATTCTCCCCCATGAGGTCGTTCAGTTTGTCCAACCGGACCAGTTGTCGAGAGTGCTCAACCGGATCACCGGCCCCGACCCGACAAGTATCCAAGGGACACTGCTGGCCAACGGCCAGGTCTACATCGTCAACCCGGCCGGCGTGTTCTTTACCGCCGGTGCGGTCGTGGACGTCGGCGGCATCTATGCTGCCGCAGGAAACATTGCGGATTCGGACTTTCTCGCCAGGGTGGATTACTTCACCGACTTGAGCGGCTGGGTGGTCAACGAGGGGCTGATCCAGGGCGGCAACGTTCACCTCATCGGCCGGCACGTCGCCAACCACGGGTCCATCACCACTGAGCGGGGCATCGTCACCATGCTCGCCGGCAATACCGTCTTCATCAGACAGCACGGCGAGCGCATCACCATCAGGATCGACGGCGTCCATCTCGCCGCTCGCAACGTTGCGGCGATCGATCCGACCACGTCCGACCTTACAACTCGACCGGGCGTCGAGAACACCGGCTCAATCAGCGCCGACCAAGGCGGCGTCATCTTGGGCGCCGGTGATCTGTACGCCATCGCCGTCCGCAACACGGGCATCGTCAACACCGTGCCCGGGCGGTTCGCGATCGTCGCGGCCAACTATGACGGCGGTGTCGGCGGGGGCATCGGCAGAGCAGGTGGCTACGTCCGGAGCCATGCCGGCACCAGCGGCGGTAAGGGTGGTACCGCGGGTGGTGGCCCCGGCGGCGGTGGCCAGGATAAGGTGACGATTTGCCACATCCCACCGGGCAATCCCGATAACACCCACACCATCACCGTGGGCGCACCGGCTGTCGGCCCGCACATTGAGCATCACGGTGATACCGTCGGGCCATGCGCAAACGGCGGTAACGGCGGTAACGCCGGTAACGGCGGTAATGGCTTCGGCAATGGTGACGGGTTCCCCCCCGTGCCCGGCAACGACCTCGCCGAGGCCCTAAACGACCTGAAGGCGAGAATCAAGGACAAGGTCGAGCTGGACCCCGTTGCACTGCGGGCGCTGGAGAGACTCGGAATCTACCTGCGACCGCTACGGGCGGATGAACTGGTCGGAGCGGTCAAAGGGCCCGACGTGTACATCGATATCCCCAGCCAGGCCGGCGGCATCAGAGAACAACCCCGGATCGCGATCAATCGCCTGCGCAGAGCCTCGGTACTAGCCGTGGTCCAGCGCTACAGCGCACTATTCCTCAGGGATGTCCTGGACGAAGAGACGGGCGAGAGCATCGAGCAAGAGGATCAAAGCGAGCACATTCGCGCCACGCTGGCCGCAGCCTGGGAGCGGTATGAGAGCCATACCCCCGCTCCCGAGCAAGAGGGCGACTTCAGGACGTACCTGGAATCAACTCCCGACGAACAGGAGTGCCTGGTCTACGTCAACGACCTGCGTGATTTGTTCAGCGAGATGTGGATCATGGGCCTCAACTCAGCTGAGCTGAGACGGTCCAAGGATACCGTCCTGGGACCGATTACGCCGCACAACATGGGGCAGGATCAGCTCGAACAGACGATCGAAATCGGCTCGTTCAGCTGACCACCGGGTCAGACGCAATGTCTGGCACATGCCATCCGCGCCGGGTGATCACATCCGGCGCGTTTTCTTGCGCCGCCACAGCACGATCAACAGCGGCCACGCGGCTACGCCCGGGCGCGGCCGTACCCCCTCATCATGGAAAGCCGCCGCCAGTGGCGGCGGGATCGCACGTTGTCCGTCAAGACCGACCATGGTGTTCCGGAAGAACACCGCGACCGGTGGTCGCGGCTTTGCAGGGAGGGAACAGACCCGCCCCCTCAATCGTGCTGGATGATCGGGCCGTCCGGGGTCATTTCCTTGGTGAAGGTCAGGATGGCGTCGGAGCCGGATTCACCTTCATCGAAGGCGAAAATGTTGTCGGGATAGCGCTGGCCGCCGCGGTCATAGAACAGGCCGGAGGGCGTGAACGAGTCAATGAACTCGACGTGCCCGTCGCCGAAGACGATGTGGCCGGCCCACCGCCCGTCGCGCCCATAGGTGTATGAATTCGGATCGTCAACGCCCGCTTTGGGGCCGCGGTTACCGAGGATCGGCGTGCGCGAGTCGGCGGTGAAACGCCAGGACCGCTTGAATCGCTCGCCGAACAGCGGCACGTGGGCGAACGAAGTATTTGATTCGACCTCCAGGTCGGCGACGAAGGTCGGGTCCCAGTAAACGCCTCCGGCAGGGTAGTAGGCGGCGTAGTTGTAGTCCTCGTCCCGCCAGACGTTGGGGTTGTATTCATTTCCCGAGATCAGCTGGCCGGGCACGGTGTAGTGCTGGGCGAGCATGGCGGAGAAGAGATTGGCCGTAGTGTCGTCGCTGCGGTCACGGCTGCGGGCGAGGTCGCTTGGGACGATGAACCGGCCGTCGCCCGACTGGGCGGCCACGGCCATGGATTGAAACACAGCCCGCAGGTATTCCTGATCCAGATAGGAAGAGACGGTCCCGGGCAGAGCAGTGCCGGCACCGGTCATCGCCTTGTTCAGCGCGTTCATCATGAACATCGCAAGCACGAGCATGCACGCGAGCGACACCAGCAAGCCGATGAGCGAAAAACCGAATGTCGTCCGGGAAGTCATCCAGCAGATCATAGCCGCCTAGGAAGATGCGCGCTGCCCACACGGCTATTCGTCCGCGGCTGCGAACGGCAGATGCGCCGCTGAGGCGGACCTTCCTTGGCTGATGATCCGGACCTTCCTCGTCCCGACAAGTCGGGACTCGTCAGGTCCGGCTTGGGGGATTCATTCACCTCGGTTGGGGGCCGGGTTGGGGAAGCGCCTTGAGCGCATCGTCCTCGTCGAGCCGACGACGGGCAATCTGCTCCAACAGGTCATGCAGAGGTGTGATGTGTGGGCTGATCCCGGTGACAAGGCGCTGCCACCGCCCCTGGGGCCAGCTCAGCTTGATGCGGTAGGAGCGCTTCGCATCGGCCGCGCTGGCGGTTGATGCAGGCGCGGCGTGGAACCACCCGTGCTGCTGGAGCAGACCTCGCAACTGCTCGATCTCCTGAGCGGTCATCTGCCCGTTCCAGCTGACCCTGCGGCTACGGGCGTCGGTTCCCCCGCCGAAGCCGATCGTGCCATCCGGTTGCACTCGATAGAGCACCGCCAGGTGGCCTTCACCGCGCACCAACATCTCCAAGGCGATCCCCCCGGTGCCCCAGAGCGGCTCGGCCGCACCCAACCGCGCGCAGCCGGGAAGCATGCTCGCCGCGAGCAGCGCCGGCAACAGATGGGCCACGTAGCAGCGACGACGATCGTTCACGGCCGGCGATACCGGGCATAGGGATCGGGGCCGAAGTCGTATCGCCGCGGGAAGACGCGAGCCCGATCCTCCGGTAGATTGCCCGCCCACGCGAGCTCGGCGAGACGGCGAACAAAACGTACCATCGCCGCATCGGGCTGCTCATCATCGTCATGTCGGCGCACATGGCACCACCGATCACCTCCGCCGGTAAAGATCGCGACATACACCGTCTGTCGGGGTTCGGGTTCAACCAGGTTGACGTTGAGAGGAGTATCGGCGTCGGCCGAGTCGGCCAAGCCAAGGTGTTGAGCCAGCGACCAAAGCTCGGCGAGCCGGCGGCGGCTCAGACTGCGACGCCTCGGCGGGAGCCAGTCCGAGCGGCGGGCATGGTCAGACGCCCAATGCAGCGACCCGTCGCAAAATAATACGAACCGGCCTTGGCGAGCATGCGCCTCCGACGGCTGCTCGACCTGGGGCCCGGCAAGAATCGTTAGATCAACGGAGAAGTCCGCCGGCACGGCCCCCAGCGGATCCGCAGACAAGCCCGGCGGCCCGGCCCGGCACCCCGCGAGCGTCACGAGCACCAACACCATTATCCTCGACGCACTGATTGCGGGCATCGTGGCAGTGTACGCAAACCGGCCGGCGTAGCAACCTCATCAGGCGCAAGGGACCCATGTCTAGCCGCCGCTCGAAGAGCGTCGCGACGCGCGCATCCTCGAGTGAGCGGCTAAACTTTGTGCGTTTGGGGGCGACAAGGTACCTTGAGCCGACCGATGTACACCAGCGCAACCTGGATCAACCAATATCTCGATCCGCCGGCCACCCCTGAGGAACAGGCTGAGCTGCTCACCCGGGCCGGCTTTCCCCTTGAAGGGCGCGAGGCGCTCGGCGGATCAGATGTTTGTCAGGACTTCGAGATGATTTCGAATCGAGGCGACTGCGTGAGTCACCTCGGCCTGGCGCGGGAGATCGCGGCGATCTCGGGCCGCGCATTGAAGCCGCCCCAGCCGTCTGCGATCGCCACCGGCCCGCCTGCCCAGCAGCTCGTCACGGTGACGAACCGCAAGGGAGCGCTGTGTCCGCTCTACACGGCGCGAGTCATTCGCGGGGTACGGGTCGGCCCGTCACCGCAGTGGCTGGCGGGGCGACTGCGAGCGATCAACCAGATTCCACGCAACAACATCGTTGACGCGAGCAACTTCGTGCTCTTTGAGCTCGGTCAACCGACACACGTATTCGACCTTGCCAGGCTCGCGGGTCCGCAGATCATCGTTCGCATGGCCAAGGGCGGCGAGCGATTCCTTCCGCTGGGCGAAGGCGCTTCGGCGATCAACCTGAGCGAGGAGGATTTGGTCATCGCCGACGCGAAGCGCGCCGCGGCGATCGCCGGGGTCAAGGGCGGCGCCCAAACCGCAGTCACCGAAGCCACGACCGATCTGCTGATCGAATCGGCGAGCTTCGATCCGGCGACGGTGCGGCGCACGAGCCGCCGACACCAAATCGAGAGCGACTCAAGCTTCCGGTTCGAGCGCGGCGTTCATCCGGGGCAGGTCACCGCGGGAGCCCAACGATTGGTGGAGCTGATCCTTGAATTGGCCGGCGGTGAGCTGGCCGAGGGCGCCGTGGCGGACGGCCCGCCGATGCCTCCACCCAAGCACGTCACGATGCGCCCCGATCGGTGCTGCGCTCTTCTGGGAGTCGCCATCAGCACCGAGCAGATGATCCGGTGGCTCGATCGCCTCGAGTTTGGACCGAAAGCAGATGGCGACGTCATTCGATGTGTGGTGCCGATCCACCGGCTCGATGTTGACCGTGAGGTCGATCTCATCGAAGAGGTCTCGCGAATGATGGGACACGACAAACTGCCCGTCGCCGAGACGATTGAGATCCGAGTCGCACCGATGCAATCAACGGAGTTGGCGAAGCGGGCGGTGAACGATGCGCTGGTCGGGATGGGCTACGTTGAGATCGTCACCCATTCGTTGATCAGCGAGCCTGCGGCCGGGACGTTCCTGCCGGGGGGCACAGAGATGCTGCGGATCGATGACGCAGGGGATGCGGCCGAAACGGCGCTGCGACCATCTCTGCTCCCGAGTCTGCTGGGCGTCCTGGCTCACAACCACGACCGCGGCGTCGGGCGGCTGAAGCTCTTCGAATCCGCCGCGACCTACACGCGCAAGAGTAAGTCGCACCAAGAGCAGGAGCAGCTGACCCTGGTCGCAGACCTGGCGAACATTGAAGATGGATTGCGATCCATTCGTGGCGTGGTCGAGCGGCTCATCGAGATGCTGCTGGGCCGCGATGCGGTTGCTGCGGTTGTTCCCGACGACACCGCGCGGTGGTTCGCTCCCGGAGCAGTCGTGAAAGTTTCCGGGCAGATGATCGGCCGGTTGGGCGTGATCGCGCCGCATGTCGGGCGGATGTTTGGGCTTGACGAGCTGATCGGGGCCGCCGAACTCGAATTGCCCCGGCTTTACGACCGCTTTCCGCCCCAGACCGAGGCCCACGCGGTGGCGAGTTTCCCCGCCGTGCAGCGCGATATCTCGGCGATCGTCGGCGAGCATGTTCAATGGACTGATCTTCACAACGTGATTGATTCCCTTGACCTCGATCACCTCGACGCGGTCGATCTGTTCTCCAGCTTCCGCGGCGAGCAGATTGGGCCGGGGAGGAAGTCGGTCACCCTCCGGGTCCGCTTTCGGGCGCCGGACCGCACGCTGAAGCACGAGTCAGTTGACAGACAGGTTGAGGCCGTCATGGCGGCGCTGCAGGCTGAGCTTGGCGCTGAGATTCGTAGGGCACAACGATCGTGACCATGGATGAACGAACCGTCGGTCAGCTTCTGGAGATGGTGGCGGCCAAGACGCCGGCGCCAGGAGGCGGCGCTGTCGCGGCCCTCACCACGGCGCTGGCCGCGGCACTGGGGCAGATGGTCGCGCACTTCTCCGCCGGCAGGTCCGACGCTGCTGAGCACAAGGAGCTCCATCAGGAGGCGCTGCGAACATTCGAGCAGTTGCGAAAGGCATCGATAGACCTCGCCGACGCCGACGCTGAGGCGTTCAGCCGGCTTTCGGAGCTTTGGAAGCTCAAGCGCGACGATGAGCGTCGCCGGGCCGGCTGGCCGGATGCGGTCGCGGCCGCGATCGAGGCCCCGAGGCGCGTAATGGAAACGTCGCTCGGCACGCTGCATCTGCTCGACCGGCTGGTCGGAACCACAAACACCAATCTCCGAAGCGATCTGGCGATTGCGGCGCTGCTTGCCGAGGCGGCCGGCCGAGCCGCAGCATACAACGTCCGCGTTAATCTCCCGCTGCTCCACGATCGCGCCCAGGCCGGGCAGCTCGAAGTCGAGACGGCCGACATGCTCCAGCGAGCCAGGCACATCTGCGAAACGATCGAGCAAAGCGTCACCATGAGCCTCCGCCCGCAGGGTTCCGCCGAATCCAAGCGCGGATCTGCCCCAGCCCTTCGAGATGGCTAGCCCGGTTACTGAGCAGGTTAGGAGCCGCGACCGTAACCAGCGGACGCACCTCGGCCGCTTACTGACCTGCACGGCTCGTCAAGGCGTTACACTGGAGTCGCAGCCGCATTGAGCCAGCGCGATCAAGGTCCGCATCCAGCCCGGCCGATACTGTGCTCGTGGCTGATGCGCAGGATATGGTGGAGCACGGTGACCCAACCAGGCCGGCCGGGCAGCCGCTAGCGCCGCCCAGGCAGACCGGGCCGAAGCGTAAGTTCCTCTCGGTCTGGTTCCGCTGCTGTCATGTCTACGGGCGGATGTATCGCAATGCCGAGGAGATGACGTATCTGGGGCGATGCCCGCGCTGTGGGGCGTTCGTGCGGGCCCTCATCGGACCGGGGGGAACCGACCGAAGGATGTTTGAAGCACAGTAGGATTCAAACGGATTCTGCTTATGAGCCGCGCGGTCACTGCGAAGGCACTGAGGCATCGAGGCATCAAGGCAAGGCTCGGCAAGACAAGTCGCCAGGTCTCTTCCACTCGATGCCTGGATGCCTTTCCGCCTGCGGCGGATTGATGCCTCAGCTTCAGACGCGCAGGATCTATTCGGGATGCCTATCAGATGAGGCGCTTGGGCATCTCGCCGGGCGAGACCTTGGTGGCGGCGGGCATCCGCTCGCGGTGCGAAGCCTTTGAAGTCTCCTGGGCGTGCAACGCATGGGTTAGGGCCCCGGACATTCGCCCTGCGTCTCCATGCAGGCTCGTGGCCGAGATGTTCGCCGCCTCACGCTCCAAGGCGGGATCCAGTCCCATCGATTCGCTTTTCAACAGCACCGCCTCCACCGCCGAGCCGAACTGGAAACCGACCAGAATGAACCCCACGAGGCTCGCCGCCGGCAGCAAGAGGAATCGCACATAGAACGCCAGGGAGAATCCTTCCGCGCGGGCGGCCTCCACCTCCGCCATCATCAGCGAGTAGCTGCTCAGCGCTCCCTCCTGCCACGGCAAGCTCAGCCACCCTCCCACCGGCATTGCCAAGAGACTCAGCACGATCGCCCAGATCATGGCGGTCACTGCCCGATCCACTTTCGGGGCGCCCGCGGGGACGGCCAGCACCACTCCCAAAGCCAGCAGCGGACCAATGAGCAACACCGATACAAGACCCAGCGCCCGAGCTGTGGTGACCACAATTCTGAACGTCCGATCGTGTGAACTTAGCGTGCGTTCGACGCCGGCCGGGTCAGGGGTGCCCGTCGCCGAGGCCGCTCCTCGCAGCCGCTGGTCCTTCCCGGCACCAACGGAGGAGTAAATGGATTGGTCAGGGCGGTCCTGAGCCGTGACGATCAGCGGAACATCGGCGGAGGATTCCGGCTGGCCGTAGCGCACGTCGGTAAATGTGGCCAGCGACCAGATCACCGTTTGCACACCCAGCGAAAGGCTGATAACCCAGCAGGACACAACGATCGCGAGCCGTAGCCGCCTCAGGGCGTCACAGAGCGAACGATTCTCAGGCTGGAAGACGGCCTTAGTTTCCATCGACCACAACCCCACGGACCGCACAGGGGCCGGCGGTACGGCTACATCGGCCCAATTCAGCCGTCCGACCAGCCAAATCGGGGTCTCCCAGACCCTTCCGCCCGGCTCCCGACGATCGCTCGACAGCCACGCATCGCTGCTTATGATGGACCCCGTGCCCAACGCTCGGCTAGTCCGCAAGATTCACCACCCAGAACACAGAAGAGGACACAGAGAACAGCAAAGACCTGCTCAGAGAACACGGCAGCCTCGATCTGAATCGGGGCAGTGTGGGCTGGTCCGACAAAGGCCCCACATGACCAGAGCTTCCTCTGTGGCAATCCTCTGTGCTCTTTGTGCCTCAGTGGTGATGAATAATGCGAGCTAGTCCGGGCGGGTGCGGCTCGCCCATAACCCGCCGGGGTGGATCAATGCCTGCCTCAATCAGAGACGAGCTGGACATTCTCGACCAGGCAGTGCTTAGCGACGTGGTGGTCGGCGAGCTCCGCCTCAGCCCCAAGCAGGCACTGCGCCTGTACCACGAGATGTCAATCCACCAATTGGGGCGCTGGGCCGATGCTCGCAGCCGGCATATGCACGGCGATCACATTCGTACCTACGTCATCGACCGCAACATCAACTACACGAACATTTGTACGGCACGGTGTACCTTCTGTGCCTTTCGACGCGACGGCGATGAGGACGACGCCTATACGCTCCAGTACGACCAGTTGCTTGCGAAGATTCAGGGGCTGGTTGATATCGGGGGGACGCAGATCCTCATGCAGGGCGGCATGAACCCCGACCTGCCGCTTGCGTGGTACCTCGATCTGCTACGGGCGATCAAAGAGCGTTTCCCGCAGGTGCACGTGCACGCCTTCAGCCCGCCGGAGTTTGTCGAGTTCGTGCGCTTCTTCGACCCGCCCGGCGATGGCCTGGAGAAGAAGATGCGATGGGTGATGCAGCAGATGAAACTGGCTGGATTGGACTCGGTGCCCGGCGGAGGCGGTGAGATCTTCGCCCCGGCCGTTCGGCGAAAGATCGGCCTGGGCAAGTGTGATGCTCACGAGTGGCTCACGACCATGCGCGTCGCGCACGAGCTGGGCATGAACACCTCGGCCACGATGATGTTCGGCCACATCGAAGGAATTGCTGATCGCATCCACCACCTCGAGCTGATCCGCCACTGGCAGGACCGCTCGATCGCCGACTTCGCCCCCGACGGAGGCGGGCGGTACAAAGCGTTCATCGCCTGGCCGTTTCAGCGCGAAAACACCCCGCTGGGACGCTGTAAAGAGTGGGGCCGCGGCGTTGGCGACGATCCCGGCCGGCCGTTCCCCGGAGACGTCGTCGCCAGGCTCGACGGCTCGGGCGACAAGGACCAGGACCCGTTGTTCGGCCGGCGAGTTCGCCTGGCCGGATCGAGCGAGTATCTGCGCACTCAGGCGCTGAGCCGGCTGTATCTCGACAACATCTACTCGATCGGGTCGAGTTGGGTCACGATGGGCCCGCACATCGGGCAGGTTGCGTTGAATTACGGCGCCAATGACATGGGTTCGGTAATGATGGAAGAGAACGTCGTCAGCGCTGCCGGCACCACGTACTGCCTCAACGAGGCGATGATCTGCCGGCTGATCCGCGACGCCGGCTTCATCCCCGCCCAGCGCGATAACGAATATAATCTGCTCAAGGTCCACGCTGACGCCGACTCGCCGGACGTTCGCGTCGATGACTGGTCGCGCTTCCGGACGCAGCAGCTCCACGGACAACAATCCGACGCGCCGCCGGTAGCCCTTACCGTCGGCGCCGGCGAGCGGGCATTTTAGCCCGCCGTGCTCACACCTCGGGCCGCATGCACGCGGCGTGTTCACCACCAAAGATGCCCCCGGTGTGTTCACCGGGGGCTAAATGGTGTACCGCGCGCCGGTGGGCCGAACGTTGGCAACATTGATCACGATGACCACCTATGGGACGTGGCTGCGCGGTGACGCGCGCGGCTGGATTGACAACGGCACGCTGATGCCCCCGGATCCGATTCTACAAGCCGTTGACCGCGACCGTATGAAGCATCCGGTGTTCGTCTTCGATCTTGACCATCTTCTCGATGTCGGCCGATGGATCGGTGACTCGCTTCGTGAACGGCTTCATGTGCATCTGTGGGCGATGACCGTACAGACCTGGCACGTGCACTTCATCATCGCGCCTACACCGCGCGAGATCCAAAGCATCGTCAAATGCGCCAAAGACGCCGTACGGTGGGGGTTGCGAGCACTGCAGCCCATTTGGACGACCGGTTACGACAAACGCTTCTGCTTTGATCAAGATTCCGTGTACCGCCGGATCGCATATGTTGAGCGCCACAATCTTCAATTAGGCCGGTCGGCCCGACCGTGGACCTTCATCGAACCCCCATTTAGCCCGCCGTGTTCACACGCCGGGCCGCACGCCCCCGGTGTATGGGGCGCAAGAAACCCCCCCCGGCGTATTCACCGGGGGCTAAGTGGCCGCCCAACGATCGGCTTCGGCAATCTCCCGCCCGCACTCCGGGCAGCGGTTGCTCTCCAGTCGGTACAGCAGGTATCCACAGGCACAGCGCGGCTCTTCGACCGCGATCGTAATCCGCAGGCCGCATTGGCGACATTTGGTTGGTCCGGTGATGAGTTGCTGCCCCGCTGCACACCGCGGGCATGTCAATGAGACCGTGATCTTGGCGGGGATCGTTTCGGCCGACTCGGCCCGGCGAACCACCTGCACCTTCCAGAGAATGGGCGTGACCACTGTCCCGCACGCCGCCAGAATCCCCAGCACACCCAACACACGCCCTTCGTCGATCTGCTGGTTCATCCAATTGAACCACACCAGGGCGATGCCGGTCGCTGCCAGCAGTGATGACACACCGATGGTCATCCACCGCACGCTACCCGCCCAGGGATGATCAAATCGCGGAAGCGTCAGCAGCCCACTTTGGCCGAGCAGGACCGTGATGATAGTGAACGTGCCCGCGATCCGCGCCCCGCGCATTTCGGCCCGCCAATCAAGAGCTGCATCAAACCAGATCAGGACCAGCCACACCAAGAGCGCCGCTACGGCAGCCATGATGCCGATCCACATGGCGGGAACTAGACGGCGCTTCTCGAGCACACTCGCGCAGACCAAGGCCACGAGACTGAACGCACCGAACAGTACCGTCGAGAGCAGGATCTCATCGTCGTATCGAAACCATCGAGGCAGGATGAGCGCGGAAATGCCCAGCAGCGCCGCCAGCGCCAGCGACACGATCATCGACCACAGGAAAGCCTTGCGAAGGCGCATCGCGGCATTGTACTGTCATCGTCGCATGATGCGCTGCACGCGGCGGGACAAGCCCGCCCGCGAAACACTGATCGCCGATCGGCTGAAGTTCCTTATGAGAATCCGCGGCCTGGCGGCCTCCGCTAAACCTCATCACTCATCACATATCACTGCGGTCAGCATCCGCGACCGCAGGCTGATCATGGGTCACGGTGGCCAGGTCCGGTAGCGGCGGCAGATCGCTGGCATCGCGAATTGCATTCTGCCCTTGGAGCTGAACCGCCATCTGGTTCACGGTGAACATCGTCACTGTGCCGTCGGCTCTACCAATAGAGACCATGCCGGAGGGTGGTTGAGAGGGGTTGACGTCCGGATCAGCCGACATCACCACGATCCACAACTCCCCATCGGCGTTGGCGAAGCCGATCCCGTGATAGGTGAACACGAAGTCGCCGAGGCGGTGCGCGATGGTCCCTCGCGGCAGCG
Source organism: Planctomycetota bacterium (assembly GCA_022568135.1). Lineage (GTDB taxonomy): Bacteria > Planctomycetota > Phycisphaerae > Phycisphaerales > SM1A02 > JADFFQ01. The sequence goes on from JADFFQ010000032.1 coordinate 28,014, forward strand.
CTTCCGCGGCCGCATCCGCGACCTCAGCCTGATCACCGGGGGGAAGAAGCATGAACGCAACGAGGTCGGCGTCCCCCGCGGGAACATCGTCAATACCGGTGGCGCTGCCCGACGTCACAAAGTCCGTTTCGCTGAGCCCGGCGGACGTCACCAGTTGCAGGGCATGAGCGGGCCCTTGTCCATCGTGTCCGGAGGCAAAGTCAAGTACCCCGTCCAGGACGATCTGGGTGTCCGCGGTCGGCATCATCATGCGTGCCGACATGGCGCCCATATTCACCATCGCGACATAGAACACCACATATCCGCCGATCACAAGCAGAACTAGCACGACGGGGAACGTCAATGTGGCCAACGCCGCTCGGCCACCATGCACCTTCTGCCCCTGTTTGACCATCAACACCGCGCTGACCAACCACCAGATCCACCCGACGTACAAGCCGACACACGGCACGGCGGTGAGGATGTTGGCGCCAGCGCTGTAGCAGAGTGCCTGATAGGTGCGCCCGATGCCCTCGGCGGTCTTTCCGGTAATGGCCAGGATGCCGTGACTCACCGCGCCCCACAATGCGATATAGATCACAATGAAGACGATGCCGGCTGCGGCCATCATGCCCAGGCTGCCGGCCACCACACCAAGAAACATGCCCGGGCCCGGCCCTTGACCGCCCGGGCCAGCCCGCACGAAAGCCAGGGGCACTATCATGAAGGCAACCAATGGAATCACGCTGACAAACGTAATCAGGGAGGTTGTGAGGATCGCGAACCACCACGCCTGGCCGAGGGAGCTTTGCGGCGGTGTCCCGCGCATCAACTTGCCGGGCTGGACCAGCGCCAAACCCACCATCGAGAACCACGCACGGAAGCGCCCACGCTCTCGTCGCTCCAACCACGGCATGTGATCGACTTGGGTCTGCTCCTCTGCCACACCCTCGGCCGGGCGAAGCACCATCTCGTCCATGTGAATGTGGTTGCGGCAACTGACACAATCAAACTCTCTGGGAACGAGATGCCCTTGCACGCTGGTGCCGTAGTAGGCCTGATCGCAATGTGGGCAACAAAACCGGACACTGTTGGCGACGAACTCATATTCGCTGGGCCGAAACGCGGTGCCGCACTCCGGGCACGTGCCCGTGGTCAGGTTCCACAGCGGATAATCACAAGTTCTGCAATGCACATCAAGTTCCCGAAGCGACGCACGGCAACGCCGGGCCGATCATATTCGATCGATCGTCACCTGCCCCACCGCTACTCCTCATTCGGATCGCCACCCGTCGGCTGTTGCCCAGCCACAGCCGGCTTGTCGTGCGTGACCGTCGTCAAGTCCGGCAGCGGCGGCAAACCCAGCGTTGCTCGGTGTTGATTCTGCTGCTTGATCTGCGCGGGAAGCTGGCTGAATGTAATCTCCGACACCGTGTATCCAGCGGTCCCGATATAGATCGGATCATTGGCGGCCGGCGAGCCGTTGACATCCGGATCGGGGATCATCACCACAGTCCACAGCTGCGCGTCCCATGTGTTGAGTGTGGCGCCGTGATAGACAAAAACGAAATCTCCAAACCGATGGGCGACGAGATTGGCCGGGACCGACTCCAAGGCATTCTTCACGAGCCCGAACTGTACACTGCGCGAACTGCTCGTGAAGTCCTTGAACGTGCCGTCGCCCACGGGAATATCAGCCGTAGTTGTCTTCGTTCCCTGGTGACAGAAGCCGCCTCCCAATGGTCCGAAGTAAATGCTATCGGTCACCACCAGTTCAATCGCATGGGCAGGTCCCTGTCCATTAGCCTGCATGTCATACGATGACACGGCCTGCATGATGACAAACGTTTCATTGGATAGCGCCATCCCGCCGCCACCGAAACCTCCTCCGAATGGTCCGCCGCCGACGAACATCGGGATCAACATGCCTGCGATGATGAACCCTTGCACCCCTGACAGGATTTGCCATATGTAGACCGAGAGAACGGGCCAAACGAAAACCGCCAAGGCAGCGCGAGCGCCGTGAACCTTGTGCGCTTCTTTCACCATGATCGCAGCGCTGGCGATCCACCACACCAAGCCAAACAGAATGTTGCAGCACGGCACCGCCAACACGACACCTGCTGGCGCGCTATAGCAGATTGCGTGGCACGTTCTTCGGAATGTATGCGCAGTCCCGCCGGTGACTCGCAGAATACCGTGTGCGATCCCGGCCCATGCCAAGATATAGAGACCTACGGCCAGTGATCCGAAGACGATGGTCGCGATTCCGCCTATGGAAAACCACAAGCCGCTGAATCCGCTTTGCCCAGGGCCAAACGACACGGCCGTTCCGTAGACGAGCAGCGGGATATACGCCCCGAATGTCAAAAAGATAACCGCCGTAACCAACCCAAAGAGCCACGCGCGACCGATTGATGTATCCGCTGGGGTTGCACGGATGACCCGGTGCGGCTCGATCATCGCCCACTTGATCATCGCGAACCACGCCTTGAAAACTCGGCCCTGGCCTCGCTCCAGCCACGGCATCCGATCAACTGCCGTCTGTTGCTCAGTGATTCCATCGGCAGGGGCGACGATCATTTCGTCCATGTGGATTCGGTTGCCGCAATTGGAACACTCGAAATGACTTGGCTCTAAATGCCCTCGATCGCTGGTGCCGAAATACTTCTGCTCACAATGCGGGCAGCGAAACTGGATCTTCCCGGGCGCAAACTCATATTCGCTGGGCCGAAAGGGTGTGCCGCACTCCGGGCATAGCCGGGCCTTGAGGTTCCACAACGCGTAATCGCAGTTCTTGCAGCGCATAGAAAGGCTTGGAGGCTTGGAGGCTTGGAGGCTTGAGGCTTGAGGCCTGCAAGCTCAAGGCGAGAATCAGCTGAATTTCTTGAGTGATCGTATTAGGGCAGCAGTGACGCGCGCGACCTCTGAGTACTGTTCCTCAAGTTGCTCGCCTATCTCAGGAGAAAGATAGCCCAGGCGAGTTGCCAGACCAATGTAGTAACCAGTTTCACGGAGCGAGCCAAATGCTATGTTGACGAAATTCAGATACTCGCGATGCGACTCGCGTGCAGCGCCTTCAACGATGTTGGCAGCCACCGACACTGCCGAGCGCCGCAGCTGTGAGGTCAAGGCGAACGTTTCTTCCCTTGGGAAGTCACGCGTTGCCTGATAAATGCGGATGACGAGTTGATCGGCCAAAGCAAACGCCTTGAGCTTCCGATGGTCCCGACTCATGTCGATCAATCCCAGTCAACCATACCCCAAGCCTCCAAGCCCTCAAGCCTCAAGCCTGCTTCGTCAGTCCTCCGAGGCATTATGGCTGACGCGCTTGCGGAACTCTGCCACCAGGGCTCTGGTCACCGCCCCAACCGTGCCCGAGCCGATGGCGTGCCCGTCGATCCTGCTTACGCCGATGATCTCCGCAGCCGTGCCGGTCAGGAACACCTCATCGGCCGCAAGGACTTCATCCATCGTCATCATCCGCTGCTGCACGTTGTAGCCCAGGTGCGGCGCGAGCTCCTGAACCACGAACTGCCGGGTGATCCCGTGCAGGATGCCCGCTTCGGCGGGAGGTGTCGCGATCTGGCCATCGGTCACGGTGAAGATGTTGTCGCCGGTGCACTCGCTCACATACCCGTCGGTGTTGAGCATGATCGCTTCCAGCACGTCCGCGTCGATCGCTTCGATCTTGGCCAGGATGTTGTTGAGATAGTTCAGGCTCTTGGTCGAAGGATCGAGGCACTCGATCGGAATCCGCCGGCGCTTGGCCACGATGACTTCCATACCGTTCTCATAGAGCTGAGGCGGATAGAGCTCAATCGTGTCGGCGATGATGAAGACCGAGGGATTCGGGCAGCGGAATGGATGCAGGCCCAACGTGCCGACGCCGCGAGTAAAGACCAAACGGATGTAGGCATCGATCAGGTCGTTGGCGGTCAGCGTCTCGCGGATCGCCTCGGCGATCTCGTCGCACGAACACGGCGGCGTCAGGCGAATACTCTCGGCCGACTGGTACATGCGCCGCAGATGCGAGGCGAGCTTGAAGATTCGCCCGCCGTATGCACGAATGCCCTCAAAGCAGCCGTCGCCATACAGCAACCCGTGGTCGAACACGGACAGCTTGGCCTGATCGTGATCCACCAATTTGCCGTTGAGCCAGATCTTGGGCATGCAATCTCCTCGCACTAGACCAGCGGCGCAGTGTACCGCGCCGAGATCAACCGGGAGTGGACGGCCCAAGGCCGCGACCAGCGGTCGCGGCTTTACAGCGGTCACCTGGCGAGCACGTAGCGGTCGATCGCCCTGGCCACGCCGAGATCGTCGTTGCTGGGAACGACGGCGTCGGCCAATTGCTTGACCTCCTCGGATGCGTTGCCGACGGCCACCGCAAATCCGGCCCATTCCATCATGCCCAGATCGTTGTGCGCATCACCGATGACCATCACTTCTTCTTGGGTGGCGGTCATTCGGCGGGCGACTCGCTGCAACGCGATCGCCTTGTCCGCCATGGGATGGGTGATCTGGATGACCTGTGGATCGGGATGGAACAGCGCAATGTCGCGGCTCTGCCAGAGAGACTCGCGGATCTTGCGCAGGACCGGCTCAACTTGCCCCAGCGCCCCCAGCAGCGTCAGCCGGGTCACCGGCGCCGAAAGAAACGCATCCAATGGTCCGATGGCGTCCGGCTCGGCCAGTTGCTCGAACTGAGGATCGATCCGGTCGGTGTACCACCGGTCAAGCCGCTCCACCGCCACCATGATCCGCGGGGAGGTCGATCTGGCCAGCGCGACGATGCGCTGCGCGATCTGCGGTGACAACGTTTGATGAAACAGCGGCGTGTTCTGCTGTGGATTCCAGATGACCGCGCCGTTGTAGTTGATGGTGGGCGCGGTGATGCCGAGCGTTTGCGTGATCCAGTTGGTCATGCGCGGGCCTCGGGCCGTGGCCAGCACCACCACGCATCCCGCCCGCTCAGCGGCCCGGCAGGTCTGGATCACGCCCTGGCTGAGACGCCCGTCGGAGCGCAGAAGTGTGCCGTCAACGTCGATCACGAGCAGGCGCACCGGGACCGGCGGCACCCCCGGCTTTGCTGAATGACTGATCGTGCCCACACTGCCGGCGGTGGTGGAGATCGACATAGGCGATGCGGGATTGCCCGGGTTCGTCGTCGTCGTTGACGCACCACCAGGCCCCGGGCGCAGAAGCGACTCCAACGCCCCGCGAAGCTCGGGATGCACGAATTGATACCCGCGGCGCTCGGCCTGAGCCGGTCGAACGCGCTGGCTCATGATTGCGTACCTGGCCAGTTCGCCGATCGCGATCCGCATGGCGAAGCCGGGCGTGCGCAACCAGGCCGGCCGACGCATCGCTGCGCCGAATGTGCGGGCAAACTCGCGACTGGTCACCGCCTCGGGCGCGGCGACGTTCATCGGCCCCGAGAGTTGCGCATCCTTCAGCGCCAAGTCGATCAGCCCCACCACGTCGCGCCAGTGAATCCAGGGCATGTACTGGCGCCCGGACCCGAATGGACCACCGAGCATGAAGCGGAACAACGGCGCCATCTTCGCCAGCGCTCCGCCTCCCTCGTCGAGCACCGCGGCGATGCGAAGCATCACCACGCGCACGCCATGCTCTTGAGCCCGCAGAGCCTGCTGTTCCCATTGCACAGCCAGGTTGGCCAGAAAGTCGTCGCCCGGTGGGGCCGTCTCATCGACCGGGCTGTCACCGCTGTCGCCGTAATACCCCACGGCCGAGGCATTGATCAGCACGCCTGGCCGGCGGTCGGCCGCTTCGATGGCCTGCACCACCTGATACGTGCTGTCGATACGACTATCAACAAGCAACTTCTTGTACGCGGCCGTCCAGCGTTTGTCGACGACGCCGGCCCCGGCCAGGTGAATCACCGCGTCGCAACCGTCGATAGATTTCTGCCATTCACCGGGGATCGCCGGGTTGCCCTCGATGACCTCAACACCGTGGTCGGCGTCGGAGGCAAAGAGACGGTTGGCCCGGCTGGCATCGCGCGATACCGCCACCACGTGGTCGCCCCTCTCAAGGCGATCAGGAACGACTCGTCGGCCGATCAGACCAGTGGCGCCGGTGATGAAGATGCGCATGGGTGCGGACGGGGTTAGGGGCGCACAAGCAAGTTTCGCCGGCGGGCTTGCCCCGCCGCATCCAACGTGCGCCACCACAAGTTTAGCACATCGGCCTGCTCGCCGCGATTGCGTTCGCCCGCCTCAGCACCGTGTCGATCATGGGCTCGGTCAGCCGGCCGGTGAACGTGTTCTGCTGGCTCACGTGATAGCATCCCAGGAGCACCGTCAACCCCAAGGGGCACTCCAGGCCGTGGGCAAACTTTGGCTTGGGCCTGGGCAGCCGTTCTCCGGCAGTCCGCAGAGCAGCGAGCACCGCATTCCACGCCAACGAACCGAGACATACCGTGACCGCCGGCCGAAGTATCGCCAGCTCGTCGAGCAGGTATGACGAACAGCGGTCGAGCTGTCGGGGGGTCGGCTTGTTGCCCGGCGGCGCGCAGCGCAGGGCCGCGGTAATGTAGACGTTGCAAAGCACCAAACCGTCGTCGCGCGAATCCGCAAGCGGCTGGTTGGCCAGCCCGGCACGATGCAAAGCGGCGTAGAGGAAGTCGCCGGAGCGGTCGCCGGTAAACATCCGTCCGGTGCGGTTGGCCCCGTGGGCCGCTGGGGCCAGACCGACGATCATGATCCGCGCGCCCTGGTCACCGAATCCGGGGACAGGCTTGGCCCAGTAGTCCCAGCCCGCATACGCACGGCGCTTCACAACGCCAATCTCTGCGCAATAGGCGCGAAGCTCGGGACACCGCCTGCACCTTGGCACCGCGCGCTGAATCGCATCCAGCGACGGCGGTGCCTGGTCCGATCGCCTCGATGGCCCTGCCTGATGCCGACCCATGACTGTCATGGCTACGGCAGTTTAGCCGTCGCTCGTAGAGCGACGCGCGGGTCTGCGACCCGCGGCTAAACTGGTGCTCCATTGCACGGAGGCAAGTGTATCGATTCACTCGCCGGGCGATAGAGCGAGATCCTCGGCGGGCAGCGGGGCCAGACTCATCCCCCCCACCGCATCCACGATCAGCTCGAACACCTGGCCCTTGCGGACCGGCTTGTAGACCGCTTCGCCCTGAGCCACCCGCACGCCCATCGCCTTGGCGAGCTTCGCATCAGTCGCGATCTGCCAGAAATGCTCCCACAGCCGCTTTTCGAACTCGGCCACCTCACCCGTCGCGTAGCCGGGCGGAACCGCCCCCGGCGTGTCGATGGCATATCCGTTGATCGGCGCCATACGATCCGAATAGATCCGTCGCAGAAGCACAAGGGATCGACCGCGAAGCGGATGGCCCTGGGCCACGTCCTGGCGATCGAACTTCACCGACCACGCGTCAACAAACAGCACATCGCCGGGCAGCGTGAACCGCTGGCGGGCGAGTTCGCCGCCGTCATCGTCGAGCTCGATGAACACCAGATCCGTATCGAGCACCTGGCCGTCGGCGCCCGTGCTCTGGTCGAGAATCCGCACATGGGCCAGGCGCCGGCCTCGGTTGAGACGATCGATCATCTCGTCTTTCGCCGCCAGCCGCTGCTGCATCTGTTCGTTGAGCGCTTCCAGCTCCTCGATCGCCCGCTGCTTTTGATCGACGGAAAGTCGCCAAAAGACCACGAGCACCAAGCCGCAGAAAACACCGGCCATGAGCGATGTACGAAGTAGCGCAAGCATGTCAACCGTCTCCAAGCAACAGATCGGCGGATTCGATTACTGACATCGGCAAACGTGGAGCCCTTCGGCCAATCGGCCGATAACGGGTGGGGATGAATCGCGCCAAACTCAATGTGCTGCGCTTTGTACTGCTTGGGGCACCGCTGTGGGTGGCGTCGCTGACCAGCATCGCCGCCGGCCAGCCGACCCCGGCTCCGGACGGTGCGTCCATCTTGTCGGCACAGAATCGCCTCCTGCGGCAGTTCGACTTCGAAGAAGCTGAGCATGCGCCCTACACCATGCCCATCAACTTCTACCGCTACATTGCGGCGGACCAGGGCTTTCCGCCCTTCGGCCGAATGCAATTGACCAACGGGGCTGCCCACCTCGGCAACTGGTCCTTCGGGTTCGAGCTGGACGGCGGGTCGCTGTCGGCGAGAGTGCCGACTGCCGTGATCCCCGTTTTCCCGGGAGGCGATTGCGTCGTCTCCGCCTGGATACGAACCGATGGGCTCACCCATGCGCGAGCCCGGCTGGCGGCCTGGCTGCACGACACGCACGGCAACGCTATTTCCGAAAGCCGGGCGCAGAGCCCGCTGCTACAGACCCACGGCCGATGGCAGCGCGTATCGGTCGAGGTCCGTGGCGATAACGTACACGCCGCTGACCTTGTCGTCGAATTGCAGCTCCTGCAGCCCCAGCAGTTCACCTGGATCAGCGATAACCCTGACGAGCCGCTCCTTCAAGACGTATCGGGACGAGCGTGGTTCGACGATGTCACCATCTGGCAGCAGCCGCGGATCGAGCTGTCCACTGATTCAACGGGCAATGTCGTTGCGCCTGGCGAAAAGCCGACTCTCAACGTCATGGTACGCGACTTGACCACCGACCGGTTGACGGCGCAGCTGCGGGTGTACGACCTCGATGGCGCAGCCGTGCACGAAGAGACCTTTACGCTGACGGGGGGAACGTGGCTCAGGAGCATTGACCTCGGGCAACTGGACGGGGGCTGGTATCGCGCCGTGCTGGACGTTGCTCGTAGCGACATGGTGGTGGCCAGCCAAACGCTGAACTTCGTCGTGCTGCCCGAGTCCGCCACCGCCGGCCGGCGCGAGCTGCAAGACAACCGCTTCGGTGTGGTGCTGCCGCCCATTCGGCCCGGCGATCGGTCAACCGCAGTCGAACTGACCCGACTTCTCGGCATCGGCAGTGCCGTCATCGGGCTGTCGATCGGCGCCTCGGGACTCGGCCCCGAGCACGAGGTAATCCCCGCCATCGCAGAGATGATTCGCGAAATGCGTGGCCGCAACATCGAGCTCACCGTGGCCCTGCCCCACGTCACCCGGCCGTTGGCAGAGCAATTCGGCATCGACTCCAGGGCGGTGCTTCAATTGGTGGGGAGCGATCCGGCAAACTGGCCCGACAAGCTGGGCGAGGCGTTGATGACCTTCGGCCTGAACGTGCAGCGATGGCAGATCGGCGTTCCGGGAACAATCGAGGGAATGCCTGTTGAGCAGATGCACCGCCTGGTCGAGGCCGCGGCGGCAGCGCTGGCGGATTATGTGCCGGAGCCGATCATCCTTGTCCCCTGGCCGGGCGAGCTGCCCCTGCCTGCTCTGCCGCCTCGGCATGGCTATTGGATCACCGTGCCGTACCAGATGAACCCAGAATCGCTGGCTGCGCATGCGTCGGGTTGGCCAATCGGTCAGCGACCGATCTTTGCGTTGCTTGACCGGCGGCCCGCCGAACAGGATCCGCCAGGTGTGCGCGTGATTAATCTCATGCTGCGGGCCCTGCATGGATGGCGGGCAGGTCTACAACGAATGGTGATCACCGCCCCCTGGACCGGGCCCGGCGAACGACGAGGCCAGATTATGCCCGATCCGTCGTTCGGCGTGTGGCGTGTGCTCGCCCAGCAGCTCGATGGACGAGCCTTCGTCGCCGAATTGCCGATGGCCGACCCAATGCGCTGCTGGATTCTCAGCGGGCCGGGCGAAGACGAGACCGCCCTTGTCGCGTGGTGCGAGCCGACGGCCGATAATCCGACCGATGGAGTCATGGCGATGTTGCTCGCTGAGGGTCACGTCGACGTCGTTGATGCGTTCGGCAACCGTCGGACGGTCCAGCGGCACGAAGGACTGCACACGATCGCGCTGGGCCCGCGGCCGGTGTTCATCGAACATGTGGACGGCCGGCTGGCCAGGTTCCGCGCGGCCGTGGCGATCCGTCCCGGGTTCATCCCGGCCCGATCTGAAGTCCACGATGGCCATCTCGTACTCGCCAACCCGTGGGACACCACGATCTCCGGCACGATTCGTCTTCGCCCGCCCGCCGGCTGGCGGATTACTCCCCGCCTGCACCGGTTCGTGATCCGCCCGGATGAGGAGATGAGCTTGCCCATCAGGTTGGTCTTCGGACGCAGCACCCTTCCCGGCCACACGCGCGTGGAGGCCGAGGTCGAGATAACGGCCGATCGCGACTACCGTCTGCAAGTGCATGCCGATCTGGAGGTCGGCATGATGGGCATCGAATTCTCAGCACAGTGGCACGTGGCAAAGAATGACCACGGCGAGGCCGACGACCTGATCATCACCCAATACGTCACCAATAGAGGCGATCAACCGGTCACCCTCGATGCCTTCGTCTTGAGTGAGGCAGCGACTCGACTGCGACGCGCCATCACGGCCCTGGAGCCCGGCCAGACCGCGGTGCGGACGTTTCGTCTGACCAACGGCGTGGTTCTGCTGGCCGGCAGGCAGGTCCGCCTCGGCGTCATCGAGCGCGACGGCACCGCGCGGCTCAACCGGGTCCTGGAGATTCCGCCGCTACCCGCATCCATCGCAGATGGACTGGCGGCCGGCGACGATGCGGAGTGACCCCACCGCGCGAGAGAACCCACGGATTCCAATCCGTGGGCTTTTTCGATGCTTCATTCCACGGGACCGATACGCGCCGAAACACAACCGCTTACCTATCGAGGTCGCGACTCGGCGGGTGGCGGTTGATTGACACCCAAGTGACGTGCGCGATCTTCCAGCCCCCGCTGGGCTGCCGCTGGATCCGCAGCACCCATTGTGTCGGCGTAGCGCCGTATCCGCGCGTGAGCATCGTTGAACATGCCAGATGCACCGTCGCCGTATCCGATGACTCGCTGTATGACCGCAGCATCGTGATACGGTTGGAGTCGATACGCCACTGGTCATCAAGCCGTTCGAGTCGCCAGTGGATCTCGTCGGTCGCGTAGCCCGGGTTCGTGGCTCGGCCGAAGGACAGCGTGGCTTCGTCGGCGAAGAGTTGCATCGCAGCGGATACATCAGCGGCCACCGCGGCCTCGACCAGCGCGCGGGTGATGCGGCGGGCGTGCTCGCCTGAGGTGACCACCACCGCGCCGAGCAGCAGCACCGCGACCCCCAGGATAGCGAGGGCCCCGCCCACCCGCAGACGATCACGGCGCTCATTGCGCACCGCCGTCCACGCCAGACCGCCCGCCAGCGCCAGCAGCACCAAGGCCAGCGGATACGGGTTCTCCAACACATATCGCGTGATCAGTCCGACCTGCGGCGGCTGGGGCATTGTTATAGCCTCACCAGGGAGTGTTCCGATAACCCAAACGCCTTGTGCTCATGTTTGAGCACCAACAACGCTGAATCGTAAATAAGATGCCGCAGACCATCGTTACACCGTCGGCCCTTGGGAGCAACCTTCGCTCTCTGGCCAAGCGCAATGCCGACCTCGCTCAGAAGCTGGGCGAAGTACAGCCACGGCCGGACGTCACATTCGTCCAGTCGCGCCAGGGCGTGGCCGCGGTGAGCCTCGCCGACATGCCGCTTTGCAGCCGGCACCGTCCGCTGGATGAGGCGAAACGCCTCACCGAGGGGATCGACCTCGTCGAACACGCGGTGGTCGTCGTGTTGGGGTTCGCCGCTGGATACCACGTGCAACATCTGGCCCAGCGATACGGCAAGGCGGGCGTCATCGTCGTGTTCGAACCGGACGTGGCGCTGATGCGAGCCGTCTTCGAACGGATCGACCATTCCTCGTGGCTTGCAGATGCGATCCTGGTGTGGATCACCGACCCCACCGATCGCGGTGCACTGGGCAAGAAGCTCGAAGGCGCCGAATCAATCATCGCCCAGGGTGTCGCGTTCCTGGAGCATCCTCCCAGCCGTCAGCGACTCGCCCAAGAGAGCAAACAGTTCACGACGATGTTCAGCGAGTATGTCTCGGCCGCCAAGACCACGCTGATGACGACGTTGATCCGCTCGGTGGACACGGTTCGCAACTATTTGCTGAACCTCGATCACTACGCCGCCGGGGCGGGCATTGGCGAACTTCAAGACACAGCGAAGGGCCATCCGGCGGTGGTGGTCTCAGCGGGGCCCAGCCTCGCCAAAAACATGCACCTGCTCGCCCAAGGCGATGTTCGACAGCGATGCGTGATCGTTGCGGTGCAGACCACGCTTCGGCCGTTGTTGCAGGCAGGTGTTCGCCCCCACTTTGTCACCGCGCTTGATTATCACGAGATCTCGCGTCGCTTTTATGAAGGGATCACCGCCGACGACGTCGCCGATGTCACGCTCATTGCAGATGCGAAGGCTCATCCGGTGATCCTGGACGCCTTTCCCGGGCCGGTGCGCTGCTGCGAATCAAAGTTCCTCGACGAACTGCTGGGCGACCTGAAGCGGCCGATGGGGACACTTCCGCAGGGGGCGACGGTGGCGCATCTGGCGGTGTACGTGGCGCGGTTTCTCGGCTGCGACCCCATCATTCTGATCGGCCAGGATCTCGCATTCTCCGACGGGCTGTACTACACGCCCGGTACCGCCATCCACGAGGTGTGGGCCCCCGAGCTGAACCCGTTCAACACGATCGAGATGATGGAATGGCAGCGCATCGCCCGCCATCGACTCATCTTGCACAAATGCCGCGACGTACACGGCAAGTCGATCTACACCGACACGCAGATGCAGACGTACCTGCACCAGTTCGAGCGCGACTTCGCCCGTTATGAACAGGAGGGCATCGAGATCATCGACGCCACCGAGGGCGGCATCGCCAAACAACACACCAAGACGATGCCGCTGGCCGAGGCGCTTGATCGGTATGCGACGAGGTCGATTGGGGCGCTGCCGCTGCCCGACCGCCCGCTGGACCCTAAGCTCCTGCCGAAGGTCCGCAACCGAGTCGCCTCGGTGCGGCGTGACATCGCCGCCCTGCAAGACACCGCCCGCAAGACCGCGACGCTGATTCGCAAGATGCTTGACGATCAGGCGGACCCGGCGAAGATGACTCGCCATTTCAAGAAGATCCAGCAGTATCGCAACCAGGTCCAGCAGCGGTTCGCCGCATTCAGAATCCTCGATCATCTCAACCAGCTCGGCGTCTTCAAGCGCTTCAAGGCCGATCGGCGGCTGAATCTCCAGCGCGATGGTGATCCGATGCAGCACCAGCGGGCCCAATTGCAGCGCGATCTTGAGAACGTTACCTGGATCGCGGATTCAGCTCAGGAGATCATCGATCAACTCGCCGAGGCCGAACGGTTGCTGGCCGGCGATCCGGTCTCCGTGCGATCCAAACCGACGATCAATCTGCTCGACATCGATGGGCCGCCGGCCGCCGAACGAGCGGCGCGCATCGCGGCCCTGGTGCCGGTCGATCCTCACCACAACGCGCTGGGCGTGGCGCGATCGCTGACCGAGCAGTTCGCCGACCGGCCGGTACTCCAGGCAACACTTGAGCGGCTCGGCCGGTCGCAAGCGCTGGAATCCATCATCCTCATCGTCCCTCGCGGATTCGACGCCCAAGCAATCATCGACACCAGCCGAATCGCCCTGCCGGTCCGGATCGAGCACTGTGACGGGTCGCCCTATGGTCCCGAGCATCCGGTGATCGCCGCCGCTCGTTTGTGGTCGGATACCTGCTGGCGCGGCGGCATCGCGGGCATGAGCATCTACGACGAAGTGCTCTGCCCAAAGGTCATGAGCCGAATCATGCAGCAGCAGTCGCTGACCGCAGCCCTGCTGGTCGGGGCGGATTGGCCGCTGGTGGACGTCTCGGCCGAGGGTGGTTGCGATGCGATCATCGCCCGGCATCTTGAGCTGCCGCAGCGTCACAACCTGGTGTTCAACCAGGCGCCACCGGGGCTGTGCGGATGTGTGGTCACCGCCACGCTCATGGATGAGCTGGCGCAGCGCAACCGGCTGTCCACCATCGGCGGCTTGTTGGTGTATCAGCCGCACGCCCCGCAGCACGACCCGATCGCGCGGAACATCAACGTGCTGATCGACCACCGCGTGAGCCGATCGCGAATCCGCGCCACCTTCGATGCGCCGCGATACCGTCGGCGGCTGCGCGAAGCGATCGAAGCGCAATGCCGCCGGGGCGACCCGACCCCGGCCGAGATCGTGGCTGCGCTCGAGCGCCACCGGCTCGAGCAGCCGGATCAACTGCCCCAGCACATCATCCTTGAGTTGTGCACCCAACGTCGAAGTTGTGGTGTATTCAACCGGAATCGAATCGCATCCGCCAAGCGCCCCCCGCTTTCGCTTGCCCTGGCCGAGCACCTCTTCGGCCAACTCGCCGAAGCCGGCGATGCCGTGGTGACCCTGGGCGGGCTGGGCGATCCATTGTTGCACCAGCACTTCGACGAGATTGTGCGCCTCGCAAAGCAAGCCGGGGTTCGCGGCGTGCATGTGCGCACCGAGCTGCTCGTCGATCAGACCATCCTCGACCGGCTACTGTCCTGCGGCGCCGACGTGGTGAGCGTCGATATTCACGCCGATTGCGCCGAGACCTATCGTTTGATGATGGGGCTCGACCGATTCGACGAGGTGCTGGCAAACATCCAATACCTCCTGTCCAACCGCCGGCGCTTGACCGATCACTCTCCAAGCGCTGCGCTGGATCTGCCGTGGATCGTCGGGCGACTGCAACGGCGAATGGAGACCTACGAAGACATCGAAGGCTTCTTCGACCGCTGGCAGAGAACCTTGGGCACAGCCGTGCTGGAAGGTCCCGGGCCGCATGAGTCCGCACCACCCGGCGCAGGCGGACCCGCCGATATGCTCATCCCGACGTACGCGCCGCGACGGGTCATGCTCGACGAAGGCCGGCGGCGCATGACGGTCTACAGTGATGGATCAGTGCCGGTCAGTGAACTCGACCTGGCTGGCGAAGGGTCCATCGGCAACGTTCTCGATGCACCGCTGGCCGAGCTGTGGCATGATCTGCTCGAGCAGCGCCGGCGACTGGAAGACGAGCAGGGCCAGGACGCCGAGGCGCTGTGGACGTGTTGCCCATGACGGCCAAAGGCGGGGCACTGGCTGTGGTGGTCGCCCGTGCGGGGAGCAAAGGTCTGCCGGGCAAGAACGCTATCGACGTCCATGGGCGTCCGATGATTTGCCGGACGATCGAGCATGCCCGCGCCGCCGAGACAGTCGATCGAATCGTTGTCTCGACCGATGGCAAGAAGATTGCCGAGGCAGCCCGCTCGATGAATGTCGAGGTTGTCAACCGCCCGGCGGTGCTGGCCAACGACACCGCACCGGTCGATGCGGCGGTCC
>JADFFQ010000033.1 GCA_022568135.1 Planctomycetota bacterium
AGCGCTTCCGCTGGATCACTCCGCCGGCATCGGTCTGCATCCGAACCTCGCCGGCTTCAAAGAGCTCATGGATGACGGTGTCGCCTCCATCGTCCAGGGCGTCGGATATCCCAACCCTAATCGCTCCCACTTCACGTCAATGGACATCTGGCATACCGCCGACGCCGGCGCGAAGGGTTATGGCTGGATCGGCCGGTACTTCGACAACACCTGCAACGGCTCGCCCGTCCCGGAACGGGCCGTGGCCATCGGCCGCACCGCACCGCTGGCCATGCACGGCGCCCGCCAGCAGCCCGTCACCTTCGAGACCGCCGACCTGTTCCGCTGGCTGGGCGAAGACCTGCCCGCGCCGGGCTGCTCGCTCAATCCTCCGTATCAACAGATCAACCGCAGCTCAACACTGGACAACGTCGATCCCGACAGCCAGCTTGGTTTTCTCATGCGGACCGCCCTGGACGCCCAGATCTCATCGGACCGCATCCGCGCCGCGGTCGCCAAGCAACCGCTGGTGCGGTACCCCGGCGGGCAGCTTGCCCGGCAGTTGCAGATCGTCGCCGCCATGATCCGTGATGAGATGCAGACCCGCGTGTATTACGTCTCGCTCGGCGGATTCGACACCCATGCGAACCAGATCGGCCGGCACGCGAACCTCATGCGGCAGCTCGGCGGCGCACTCAACACGTTCCATAAGGATCTCAAGGCTCAGGGCAACAGTGGCCGGGTGCTCACCATGGCGTTCTCGGAGTTCGGCCGGCGCGTCGGCCAAAACGCCTCCGGCGGAACCGACCACGGCACCGCCGCCCCGATGTACTTCGTCGGCGACATGATTCGCCCGGGTCTGCTCGGCGAACATCCCTCGCTGACCGATCTCGATCAAGGCGACTTGAAGTTCAACGTTGACTTCCGCAGCGTCTACTCCGCCGTGCTGGAAGATTGGATGGCCGCCCCCGCAACCAAGATCCTCGGCCGAACGTACTCCAAGGCGCCGATCATCAAAGCCTGATCCCCACCGCGCTCCGCTTCTCCACTGTACAGCCGTCCCGATTCCAACGGGGCCGGTCGCGGTCTTCTCTCACGCGCCGCGTTGACGCGATCGTCGCGCACCGAGTCACACCGCCCCAGCGAGTCGCCACGTCCTGAGCGCGCGGGTATCTTCCAAACACAATCAGGCGTCACTCGCGGCGCGATCGCCGGGGGCGGTGCCAATATGCCGGCTATGAAATTGTCTGCCATCGAACGAGCGGCGGGAACGGCGACTGATGAGCATCCCGGCGTGAAGCTGTTGTTCGACGAGAATCTGTCGCACCGGCGCGCAGTGGCCCCACAGACAGCCCAACCTGCCTATGTAGCCCAGCGTTATCGG
This sequence comes from Planctomycetota bacterium, assembly GCA_022568135.1. Classification (GTDB taxonomy): domain Bacteria; phylum Planctomycetota; class Phycisphaerae; order Phycisphaerales; family SM1A02; genus JADFFQ01. The sequence goes on from JADFFQ010000033.1 coordinate 1,364, forward strand.
GTCGTCCTGTTCGCAGCACTGGGCGTCTTCTTTGGCATCTTGACGTCATTGCCAGCACATCCTGCGGACCGGATGAGCGGCTATCGAGTTTTTGCTTTTTGCATTGCATCAACTGCGACCATCGGGTACGCTAGTGACAATGCATGAGCAATACGAAGACACGATGGGAAAGTGGGTAACGGCTCGGTGCAGCCTACGGCGGGACGTTTACGGCAAGCCGATGCCCGCGTACGTCAAGACGTGGCTCGATGGGATTGGCCATGGCTCTAACGTTGACGGGCTCGCCAATGCCACTGACGACGTCCTGAATTGGCTGACCCAGACGATCGAAAACCCGGACTGGCCTTCGCCGGTCCCTACCGGGCCGAAGCCCGGTCCTTAGGAGCTTCTCACTCGCGAGCTTTCTTGGCGGGCCTGGCCCTGCGACGCTGGGTAGACCGCCTCATGGACGGCGTCCGTCGTCTGAACGACCGAGGGAGTGGGCGCGCCAACAGTCGGCATCAATGATTATCAGCCTGGTCCTTCATCAGGGTGTCCGCTGATGGCAATTGTGCGCGCCATTCGGCGGCCTCGTGTGGCTTGCCCCAGGCGTCGTAGAGATCGATGAGGATGTTGATCGCCTTCACCGTCTCGGCGTGCACCGGGCCGTAGCGCCCCATGTTCCTCTCGTAGCACTCGATCGCGAAGGGCTCCGCCTCGTCCAGCTTGTCTTGGCGGAACAGCGTCAGCGCGAGACCTTGGAGCGACAAAAGGGTATAGGGGTGGTCGCTACCGAACACTCGGAGAGCGCTTTGCAGCGTCCGCCTGTACAGCGCCTCCGCGTCAGCAAGCCTGTCTTGCCTCAGCACAACAGTGGCGAGGACATGCATCGACTGGAGCGTACGCGAGTGGTCTTCGCCCAGGACGCGCTGGCGGATCTCCAACGCCTCGCGGACCAGTAGTTCGGCATCCTCCAGCTGGTTTAGGTCCATTAACACGACGGCGAGGTTGGTCATCGAACTGAGCGTGTCCGGGTGGTCGTGACCCAGGACGCGTCGCCGGGTTTGCAGCGCCTCTCGGTGCAGCGCCTCGGCCTTGTCGAGCTTGTCCTGGGTCCGCAGCAGCACGGCGAGATTGTTCATCGCGCTGAGGGTGAGCGGGTCCTCATCGCCCAAGACGCGGCGGAGCGTCACCAGCGCCTCTCGGTGCAGCGCCTCGGCCTTGTCACATCGCCCCAAATAGTTGTATATGACCGCCAGACTGTTCATGGCGTCCAACGTGTCCGGGTGCTCCTGCCTGAGCTCCACGCGTCGAAGCTCGAGTGCTTGCTCCGCATGCGGCTCGGCCGCCTCGTACTCGCCGAGGCCCCAGTAGGCATTCGCCAGTGTCAATCGGATCGACGCCTCGATCAGGGGCTCGTCCTCGAACCGGCCGCCCGGAATGGACGCCTCCTCGATGCGCTCGGCGGCCGCGTCGAGCGCCTGGCGCGTCCCGGCGGCGAGCAGGTCGTGAATCAGGAAGTCATTGACGGCCTGTGCGATCGCGGCCTGGATCTCGGCCTCTCGAAACTGCTGGACGATCCGGCGCTGCTCGGCTTCGCTCAGCGCGAATCCGATCGAGATGACCGTCGCCACCATCAGCGCACCGGCCACCACTGTACCGGCGATGACGCCCGTTCGGTTCCGCCGCACGAACTTGCTCAGCCGATACGCTGCGTTGGGCGGGCTGGCCAGGACCGGCTCGTGGTTGAGGTGGCGTTGGATGTCAGTGACCAGGTCCGACGCCGTGGCGTAACGGCGCGTGCGATCCTTTTCCAGGGCCTTCATCGTGACCCAATCCAGGTCGCCGCGCAGCTCGCGCAGAAGTGTTCGCGGATCGACTCGGCGGTGGCGGGCGATGTGAACTGCGGAAGACTCACCATCACCCCGGCCCTCTCCCTCAAGGGAGAGGGAGGAGAGGCGAGTGCTGGGCTTGGGCGGGTCCTCTTCGCGGATGATGCGCTGGATCTCGGCGAACGCTGCCTGTCGCAAAGTGGTGGGATCAAACGGCAAGGCGCCGGTGAGCAGTTCATACAGCAGCACGCCGAGCGAATAGATGTCCGAGCGGGTGTCGATGTCCTGGGCGGTCATCTCCGCTTGCTCGGGGCTCATGTACTCTGGTGTACCGATGAGCTGGCCCTGCTCGGTGTAGAGGGTCTTCTCGGTCAGCCGCTGGTGAAGCGCCTTGGCCACGCCGAAGTCGATGACTTTGGGGACCGCCTGTCCATTCTTTACGGTCACAAGAATGTTGGACGGCTTGAGGTCGCGGTGGATGATCCCTTTCTGATGGGCATGCTGAACGGCATCGCAGACCTGCATGAACAGCTTGAGCCTGCCTTTGATGTCCAGTTGCTGTCGATCACAATGCTCGGTGATGGACACACCCGGGACATGTTCCATCACGAAGTACGGGCGGCTCCCTGCTGCCGGGGGCGTGACGCCGGCATCGAAGACCTTCGCCACATTTGGATGCTCCATCATCGCCAGGGCCTGGCGCTCGGCCTCAAAGCGGGCGATGACCTGCTTGGTGTCCATGCCCGGCTTGATGATCTTCAGGGCGACGCGCCGCTTGACCGGCTCGGTCTGCTCGGCGAGGTACACGACGGCGAAGCCGCCTTCGCCAATCTGTTCAAGGAGCCGGTAGGGGCCAAACCGTTGATCCGATTCGACCAGTGACTTCTTCGTCACGGTGGAGCCGGCAGCAAAGTTGGCATCCGACCGTTCGCTTGCAGGTGCCACCGCTTCATCATGCACCTCGCCGAGCGACGAGGCTTCGTCCGCCGCTCCGGTCTTGAGCAGAGCGAGCACCTCGTTGTACAGCGCTTCATCATCGCCGCAGCGCTCGCGTAACGCGCCGAGACGTTCCGACTCGGGCAGCGAGCCGATCTCGTTGAACAACTCATACACCAGCTCGATCCGTTGCTCTGTCACGGCACAGCTCCCGTGCGGCCAAATCATCCGACGATCAAGCTAAGGCCTGTACCAGCCAGGCGCGCGCGAACTTCCAGTCCTTCTTGACCAGGGCGGGCGAAATGTTCATCACCTCGGCCGTCTGCTCGATCGTCAGCCCGGCGAAGTAGCGCAGGTGGACGATCTCCGCACAACGTAGGTCGCATTGTCCCAGGCGATCCACCGCGTGTTCCAGCTCGTTGATCCGGTCCATGGGGAACGATTCCGCCACGCCGGGGGCGATGTCGCCGAGGCGAACGCGCTTCCGGCCGCCCCCGTGCTTGTCACTGGCGTAGCGCCGGGCCCGATCGGTCAGAACGTGCCGCATGGCCCGGGCCGCCGTATTGATGAAATGACGCCGGTTCGTCCAGTTTACCGGCTCGCCACCCACCAGCTTCAGGTACGCCTCGTTGACGAGGGCCGTGGCCTGGAGCGTGTGGCCGGGGGGCTCCCGGGCCATGAGAAATCCGGCCAGGCGGCCCAGTTCGCGGTAGGTCATCTCGAACAGCCGCCCCTCGGCCCGCTCATCCCCGCCCCGAATCGCCTCCAGTAGCAGGGTCACATCCTTCGGAAGCTCGCTGCTCACACACAAAAGGTACCACAAATCCGTAGCCGGTCGCTGCGATTTCTCGCTCTCTGGGGTGACGGCAACTCGAAACCCCCAACCTAAGGAGCACGATCATGAAGACGTCAAAGACGAAAAATGGTTCCAGAACCGTATGGACCCGGAATCTGGCCGTGGCTTGCGTCGCCTGCTGCCTGATCCCCACTGCGGCCCGGGCCCAGACCCTGGTCCACGAGGACGTGGATGTCACCACGGGCCGGCATAGCGACCTCTACAACCTCTACAGAGAGTTCGAGAGGGCGCAAGCGGCGCTAAGTGTAGCCGATGCCGAACTCACGTCCGTCGAGGAACGAATCGCAAAGGAGAGTTCGAATGTTGCACGGCTCAAGGAATCCTTCAAAGACAAGAACAAGAAAAACCTGAGGGTAATTGCTGCTGAGTTGAGAGCAGCGACCTACCGCCTCGACAAGATCGAGAAGGAGCTCGATGGCATTGCAAGGGATCTCGAGTCGATCGGAGTGACGCTTCGCAGAATCGGTGCCATGGCGGAGCGAATGAACGCATTCAGGTTCGCACAGCAGGTGAAGTGGACGATGGCAGTCCTCGAAGCGATCCAGAATCGAGTCAGCCAGTACGAGGGCAACGTCGATCGAATTCGTGCAGTCATTAGGCAACTCACCGTAGAGCTCGGCACGGTGCGTGGTTAAGGCCCCATGTCCTACCACTCGGCGAGTTGACAGCCCGGGTCGTGACAGCGGCATGTCACGACCCGCTTTCTTTGAGCCTTGGGGACAATTCCACTTCATCAGGTCAAGCCTATGGGTGACGGTTCATCGCTCCCCGGATGTGACCCAACTCTACTGGCGAGCGATGGTGAGAATGGGGATCTGACGGCGCGGCCTATGTGTTCGGACCTGCGACGATGCAATGCGACTGCCCCGGCGATATTAGCGGCGGCGGTGTCGTCGATGCGTTCGACTTACTCGGCGCGTGGTGTTCAGCGGTGAACGACCCGAATCCCCCGAGCCCGCCGTGCGAGAACTGCAACCCCGGGATTTTCTGCCTCGTGGACATCTCCAGTGCGGCCAATGTGCCGGATGGTTGCGTCGATGCGTATGACCTGGCGAAGCTGCTGGCCGAGTGGTGCTCGGTCGCCGGCGGCAACCCCTGCGGCACCTGCGGCCCGTAGCTGCGCGGCGCAGCCACGTCTCTGCGCGCACGGTGGGTTGAGGTCGCGCCGGCAAGCACGAGTTGGTCGAAGATAAGGCTCGATGCGCTGGCGAAGCGATCACTTAGCGCGAGTTGCGCGGAGATAAGCCTCGGTTAGCCGAAGTTATAGCGCACGCGGCATGGCCGGCGCGCGCTGACTGGCCCGCACGGCCGCCTTTGTGCGCGCAGAAGATTCCGACCCTCAATGGCAACTCAGAATTAAGGTCGTGCTCGGGTGCGAAGTATGCGCGCAGAGAGCTGCGCGCGCGAATGAGGCGCCTCCGTTCAGAGCAGCTTTGTGCGCGAGGCGGGGAGCGTGCGGGCATTCAGCCCTTGATCACCCCCATCGGGCGCAGTCGGGCGACCTTCGTGGAGAGTCCGGCGTTATGAACCACGTCGACGACGATATCGACGTCCTTGTACGCCTTGGGTTGTTCCTCGGCGAGGCCTTTCCAGCTTCGACCTCGGACGATGATGCCCTTGGCGGCCAGCTCCTGGTCGATGCGTCGGCCGCGGGCCTCTTTGATGGAGGCGGTGCGGCTCATGGCCCGGCCGGCCCCGTGGCAGGTAGTGCCGAAGGTCTTGGCCATGCTGCCGGGCGCTCCGGCAAGGATCCAACTGGCTCGGCCCATGTCGCCGGGGATGATCACGGGCTGGCCGATCTCACGGTAGCGAGCGGGGATGTCGGCGCTGCCCGGCGGAAACGCCCGGGTGGCGCCCTTGCGATGAACACAGACGATCTTGCGCTGCTCGCCGACCTGATGCTCCTCGAACTTGGCAATGTTGTGGGCAATGTCATAGACGAGCTGCATCTGCATTTCCCGCCACGGCCGGGCAAAGATGCGCTCGAACACCTCGCGAGTTTGCCACATGAGCAGTTGACGATTACAAAAGGCGTAGTTCGCCGCCGCCCGCATGGCCCCGAGGTAGCGCTGCCCTTGCGGGCTGTTGATCGGAGCGCAGACCAACTGCCGGTCCGGCAGGTCGATGCCATATTCAGCCGGCGCGTCCCGTAGCATTCGCAGGGCGTCGTCGCAGACCTGGTATCCCAGGCCGCGCGACCCGGAGTGGATCAACACACACACCCCGCCGGCTTGGAGCCCCATGACCTCGGCCTTGGCCGGATCGACGACTCGATCGACGACCTGGACTTCCAGGAAGTGGTTGCCCGCACCGACGGTGCCGCACTGGCTTGTTCCTCGCTGGAGCGCCCGGTCACTGACGTAGCCCGGTTGCGCATCCTCAATGCAGCCGTTCGATTCTGTGCACTCAAGATCATCGTCCGTAGCGAGGTTCCGGCTGCGCAGGTAGCCCACACCGTCGCGCAGCAATTCCCGGAGCTGGTCGGTGCTGAAGTGGTACTTACCCGATCGGCCGACGCCGGTGGGGATATCTCGGTACAACTGATCGACGAGCGCTTTGAGGCGAGGCCTGACCTCTTCTTCGGAGAGGTTGGTCCGCATCAAACGCACCCCGCAATTGATGTCGTACCCCACGCCTCCGGGCGAAATGACCCCGCCTTCGTCGGGATCAGTGGCACACACACCGCCGATGCAGAAGCCGTACCCCCAGTGGATGTCCGGCATGGCCAGGCTCGCGCCTTGTATTCCGGGCAGAAAGGCAACGTTGGCGACCTGCTCCGGCGCCTGGTCCGCTTTGATGTGGTCGATGAGCCGTTCGTCTGCGTAGATCAAGCCGTCCACGCGCATCCCGGGCTTGTAGTCGCGCGGAATCCTCCAACAGCACGCATCGATCTGTTCGAGTTTGCCTTGAAACTTTGTGCCCGGCATAGCCTTTGTCGTCTCGCGATACGTGGACTTTCGCCCGCGGCTGTTCTGATCCGTTGCTGCTTACTCCTGACCCCTGATCCCTAACTCCTGACTCCTGCTCCATCAAATGTCCACGATCACCTCGGCTTGCCAGCCGTTGTCGATCCGTACCACGCTCAGGCCGTGGTAGGTGATCGCCTTGATCTCATGGTCGAGGTGATGGCGATTCGTGTCCAGCTGCTCGCCGCTGGCCGTTGCTTGGACCCCTTGGTCGGTGACATGAACGTCGAACTCTGCGAAGAGGAGATGCCGAGTGTCGAAGGTGATGAGCAACTCATTGAGCCAGTCGAAGAGGAGATAGGCTGGATCGCTTCCCTCGATGTTGAAGGAGACATTGCACTGGGGTTCCACCTGATCGAGGTTCTCCACAATGATCGAAAAGAGCCCGCGAGCCGCCTCGGCGAACAGGCTGTCCAGGTCAGCGGCGACCGCCCGCAACCCGAGGTCGGCGGTGTGCTCGAAGGTCTCATACACGTCGCGGGTGATTGTACGGCCGGCGGGGGGCAGCTTGGGCGCATGCCGCACGCGCGCCGCCCGGCGTGAGGGCCGGGGCGTAGGGGTAGCACGGGCACCTCGGCGAACTGGGCGAGCCGATCCTGGAGTGCAGGTTGAAATAGTACGGAGTGGGGGCTATACATATACGATACTGAATTGGTACCCTTCGCGGAAGGGAACGGCCCTGGGGCCCCTGGAAACGGTCCGATATGCTGCTGACTCGGAAAACCGACTATGCCCTGGTCGCTCTGGCGGGACTGGCTCAGCAGGGCACCCGCAGTTGCAGCGCCCGTGACTTGGCCGAACAGCTTCACCTGCCGCTGCCGGTGTTGAGGAACATTCTGAAGTTGTTGACGGCCGGGGGGATGCTCATTTCCACACGCGGGCCCAGCGGCGGCTACCGGTTGGCCAAGACGCCCTCACAAATCACCTTGGCCCAGGTGTTCGAGGTGATTGAAGGACCGGTCCAACTGGCGCTGTGTTGCCCGGTTGGGGCCGATGAGGATGAGCCGAAATGCCACCTGGAGCCCTCCTGCCAGATCAAGGGCAGCATTCGCCGGGTTCACGAGAGCCTCTTGCGGTTTCTCGATCAGGTGACGTTAGCCCAGATCGCCTGGGGTGACAGGCCCAGTGAACCGACCGCGACTGCCACCGGCCGGGTGAGCCATTTGGAACAGGTAGAGGTCGTGACGCCTTGAATCCTTTATAAACGGAGTAACGCCCAATGACCACTGCTACGGATGCCACACTCGAGACCTGGGCCAGCCAGGAATACAAGTACGGCTTTGTCACCGATATTGAGACGGACAGCCTTCCGCCCGGCCTCAACGAAGATGTCATCGCGCTGATCTCGGCGAAGAAAAACGAACCCGAGTGGATGCTGCAATGGCGGCTCAAGTCGTATCGGCATTGGCTGAAGATGACCGAGCCGACGTGGCAAAACGTCCACTACCCGCCGATTGACTATCAGAGCATCATCTACTACTCGGCTCCCAAGCAGGACAAAGATCGCCCCCAGAGCCTTGATGAGGTGGACCCCAAGCTCCTTGAAACCTACGAAAAGCTCGGCATACCACTTCAGGAACAGGAGGCGCTTGCCGGCGTGGCCGTCGATGCGGTCTTCGACAGCGTCTCGGTGGCGACAACCTTCAAGGCGAAGCTCGCCGAGCTGGGGATCATCTTCGGCTCGTTCAGCGATGCGGTGCAGGAGCATCCCGATCTGGTCCAGAAGTATCTGGGGACGGTGGTGCCGTACTCGGACAATTTCTTTGCCACGCTCAACTCCGCGGTTTTCACGGATGGCTCATTTGCCTACATACCCAAGGGTGTTCGATGCCCGATGGAATTGTCAACCTATTTCCGCATCAACGCGCTGTCCACTGGGCAGTTCGAGCGCACGCTGATCATCGCCGACGAGGGCAGCTACGTCAGCTACCTCGAAGGGTGCACGGCTCCGATGCGCGACGAGAATCAGCTCCACGCGGCGGTGGTCGAGCTGATCGCGCTGGACGACGCGACGATCAAGTACTCCACGATCCAGAACTGGTATCCGGGCGACAAGGACGGCAAGGGCGGCATCTTCAACTTCGTCACCAAGCGCGGTAAATGCCAGGGTCGGAACTCCCATATCTCCTGGACCCAGGTCGAGACCGGCGCGGCCATCACCTGGAAGTACCCCGGCTGCATCCTGATTGGCGACAACTCGGTCGGTGAGTTCTACTCGATCGCGCTGACGAACAACCACCAGCAAGCCGACACCGGCACCAAGATGATCCATATCGGGAAGAACACGACCAGCAACGTCGTGTCCAAGGGCATTTCGGCCGGCTTCGGTCAGAATACCTATCGCGGGATGATCAAGATCAATAAGGGGGCGGATCACGCCCGGAACTTCACGCAGTGCGATTCCTTGCTGATCGGCGACAAGTGCGGCGCGCACACCTTCCCCTACATTGAAGTCAAGAACAGCACCGCGCGAATGGAGCACGAAGCAACGACTTCCAAGATCGGCGAGGACCAGATGTTCTATCTCAACCAGCGGGGGATCTCGACCGAGGACGCGGTGTCGATGATTGTCAACGGATTTTGCAAGGAGGTTTTCCGCGAGCTTCCCATGGAGTTTGCCGTCGAAGCACAGCGGTTGCTGGAAGTCAGCCTCGAGGGCAGCGTCGGTTAACGAACTGAAGGAACATTCATGCTCGAGATTCGAAACCTGCATGCATCTGTAGAGGGCCACGAGATCCTCAAAGGGGTGAACCTGACCGTCAACGCCGGTGAGCTGCACTCCATCATGGGACCCAACGGCTCCGGCAAGAGCACGTTGGCGCAGGTTCTTGCCGGCCGGGACACCTACAAGGTCACCCAAGGCGAGGTGCTCTATGAGGGTCGCAATCTCCTAGAGATGGACCCGGACGAGCGGGCCCGTGCGGGGGTCTTCATGGCCTTTCAATATCCGGTTGAGATCCCCGGCGTGAACACCGCCTATTTCCTGCGCGCGGCGCTGAACTCCATCCGCAAGCACCGCGGACTCGAAGAGCTCGACGCGGCTGATTTCCTCGACTGGGTGAAGGACAAGATGAAGCTCGTGGACATGGATGAGCGCCTGCTGAACCGGTCGATCAACGAAGGGTTCTCCGGCGGCGAAAAGAAGCGCGGCGAGATTCTCCAGATGGCGGTGCTGGAGCCGAAGCTCGCGATCATGGACGAGACCGATTCCGGGCTGGACATCGACGCCCTGAAGATCGTCGCACGGGGGGTGAACACCCTGCGCAGCGCCGACCGGGCGATCATTGTCATCACGCACTATCAGCGCGTGCTCGACTACATCGTGCCCGATTTCGTCCACGTGCTGATTGATGGGCGGATCGTCCGGTCGGGCGGCAAAGAGTTGGCGCTTGAACTTGAGGAGAAGGGGTACGCCGGGGTGGAACAGAAGAACGCCGCCACGGAGCCGATTACTTCCTGACCAGCCCACGGGTGTCGTGCCATGCTTCAAGTAGCCCAGAAGACGGATGACTATCTTTCCCGTTTTGCGCAGCTCGAGGCTCGCCTGGCGGGTGATGGCGCGACGTTTTTGTTGCCGATTCGCAAGAAGGCGATCGAGCGCTTTGCCCAGCTTGGGTTCCCCACGACGCGGCAGGAGGATTGGCGGTTCACTAATGTCGCGCCGATTGCGCGAACCGCCTTCGGGGCGGCTACGGGCGATGGTGAGGCAGTCGAGGCGCAGCAACTGGCGACATCCGCGCTGATGCAGGCTGACTGGCCCCGGCTGGTCTTTGTCAACGGCTATGTCGCGCCACAGCTTTCCTCGGTGGGGAAGCTTCCCGGCGGCGCTCGGTTGGAAAGCCTTGCCGCGGTCGCGCACGCCGATCCTGAAGCGCTCCAGCAGCACCTGGCTGGGTACGCGGATTATCAAGACCACCCATTCACCGCCCTGAACACCGCCTTCATGGAAGATGGCGCGTACGTGCACATCCCCAAGGGGGTGTATCTCGAGCAGCCGATTCATCTGGTGTTTGTCTCGACCGCCGACGCCGAGCCGGTGGTTTCGCATCCTCGCAACCTGATCGTGGCCGAGACCGGAAGCCAGGCGACGATCATCGAGAGCTACCTGGGCTTGGGCGACGGTGTCTATTTCACCAACGCCGTGACCGAGATCGTCGTCGGTGAGAATGCCGTGATCGATCACTACAAGGTGGGGCGCGAAGCCCAGCAGGCTTATCACATCGGCACCACACAGATCTACCAGGATCGATCGAGCAACGCATCGTCGCATGCGGTCACGATCGGCGGAGCCCTTGTGAGGAATGACATCAATACCGTGCTCGATGGGGAAGGAGCCCAGTGCACGCTCAACGGCCTGTACCTCGTGTCCGGCCGGCAGCACGTGGACAACCACCTGCGGGTGGAGCATGCCAAGCCTCATTGCGACAGCCGTGAGTTCTTCAAGGGTGTGCTGGATGGGCACGGTAAGGCCGTGTTCACCGGGCGGATCATCGTCCGCAAAGACGCGCAGAAGACCGATGCGAAGCAGACCAACATGAACCTGCTTCTGTCGGACCACGCCCAGGTTGACACCAAGCCGCAGCTCGAGATCTTCGCGAATGATGTGAAGTGCACGCACGGAGCGACCATCGGCCAGATCGACGAGAACGCGATGTTCTACCTCCGCTCTCGCGGGCTCAGCGAGCCGGCTTCGCGGAGCCTGATGGTCTATGCGTTCGCCAGTGAAGCCATCGACCGGATTCAGCCTCAGCTGTTGAGAGCCCAGCTTCGCCAGACGTTGTTCGATTGGCTACCGGAAGGTCATCGGCTGCAGGATGCACGATGAGAACGACTGCGATCCCCGCCCAGCCCGGTTCTGCGCAGCATCGGCCGGACAGCTTCGACGTCGAGCGGGTGCGGCGCGATTTTCCGATTCTGCAGCGGACGATCAACGGCAAGCCACTGGTGTACCTGGATAATGCAGCGACGGGGCAGAAGCCGCAGGCGGTGATCGACACGATAAGCCGGTACTACGCGGCCGAGAACGCCAATATTCACCGCGGCGTTCACCGGCTGAGCGTCGATGCCACGGCGGCCTACGAGGGGGCCCGGGCCAAGGTGCAGCGCTTTATGGGAGCCGCCCGCCCGGAGGAGATCATCTTTGTCCGCAGCGCGACCGAGGCGATCAACCTCGTCGCCCAGGCGTATGCGCGACCGACGCTCAAGCCCGGCGACGAAGTGCTGATCTCCACGATGGAGCATCATTCCAACATCGTGCCCTGGCAGATCGTCTGCGAACAGACCGGGTCGGTGCTCCGCGTGGTGCCCATCAACGACGCCGGCGAGTACATGTTCGAGGAATACGAACAGCTCCTCAGCTCGCGGACGAGGCTCGTCGCGGTGACCCACGTTTCTAATGCATTGGGGACGATCAACCCGGTCCGCCGGATCATCGAGGTTGCCCATCAACGCGATATCCCGGTGTTGGTGGACGGGGCCCAGGCCGCGCCGCATCTGGCGATTGACGTGAAGGAGCTCGACTGCGATTTCTATGCGATTTCGGGGCACAAAATGTTCGGCCCCAGCGGGATCGGCGCGTTGTACGGCAAGTACGAGCTTCTCGACGATATGCCGCCGTACCAGGGCGGGGGCGAGATGATCCTGTCGGTCAGCTTCGAGGGGACGGTGTACAACCACGTGCCGCACAAGTTTGAGGCCGGCACGCCCAACATTGCCGGGGCGATCGGGCTTGGCGCGACGGTGGACTATCTCCAACAGATCGGGCTGGACAACATCGCCACGTATGAGCACGAACTGCTGGTCTATGCCACGGAGGCGCTGTCGGCTGTGCCGGACGTGCGTCTGATCGGGACGGCGCGGGCCAAGGCCGCTGTCCTGTCCTTTCTCGTGGGTGACATTCATCCGCACGATGTGGGGACGATTCTTGACCTGGAGGGGATCGCCGTGCGGACCGGGCACCATTGCGCCCAGCCGGTGATGCAGCGGTTCGGGATCACGGCCACGGCGAGAGCCTCACTGGCCCTTTACAACACCACCGCGGAAATCGACGCCTTGGTTGCGGGCGTCGGCAAAGTTCGTAAGGTGTTTGGCTGATGTCCGCTCTCACCGATCTCTATCAGCAACTCATCCTCGACCACAACAAGAGCCCGCGCAACCGCCGGAAGCTCGAGCCCGCGGATGGCCGGGCCGAGGGGTACAACCCGTTGTGCGGCGATCGGGTCACGGTCTACCTCTCGCTGGATGGTGATATCGTTCGGGACATCGCGTTCGAAGGCTCCGGCTGTGCGATATCGACTGCGGCCGCCTCCATGATGACTCAACGGCTCAAAGGCAAGAGTGTCAGCGAAGCGAAGTCGCTGTTTGAGAAGTTTCGCCGTCTCCTCACCGATGAGCACGGTGTGGGCGATGGCGGTCCTGAGCTGGGCAAGCTCGAAGCGTTCGGCGGGGTCCGGCGGTTCCCCGCCCGTGTCAAGTGCGCAACGCTCGTCTGGCATACACTCAACGCAGCGCTCGAAAACCGTGAGGATATCGTCTCGACGGAATAGACTGCCTGGCAGTACCGAGTCCAACCAACCCCAGCGAATCAAAGGTCAAAGCCTTGGAAAGTTCACCACTTGATAACCTCAACGCACAGGCAACCGAGGCGCTGGTGGTCGAGGTGCTGGGTAAGATCTACGATCCCGAATTGCCGGTCAGCATTTATGAGATGGGTCTGATCTACTCCGTTGAGGTGGATCGCCACGACGTGGTCACCATTCGCATGACGCTGACCAGCCCGGCTTGCCCGGTGGCGGAATCGCTGCCACGCGAGGTGGAATCGAAAGTCAACGCCATCGACGGCGTGTCGGATGCCAAAGTCGAGCTGGTATGGGACCCGCCGTGGACGCCCGATCGGATGACGCAAGCGGCGCGCCTCGAAGCGGGGCTGATGTGACACCTGCCGGATGCGGATTCACGCGGCGCGGTTACGGATCTTGGCCACCTCGGTCAGGGGTTGGATCGGCCCATCTCCCTGGCGGAACTGGGGCTGATCCTGCTCGTCGCTGCCGATGGTGACCGGCCCCTTGAGCGGCGCGTCGAACGTCACCTCGTGGTTGTTCATCCTCAGGCAGACCCTCGAGTGGATCACCTTGCTGACCCGGATATCCACGGCTCCGCTGCCGCTTTCACGGTCGATCGTCTGCGTGATTTGCGCGTGCTCGGCCTCACATGCGTCGAGCTTCTGCTCGGTCTCAGAGATTTCGAAGCTTAGCTCGGTGAGGCGCTCCTTCTCGCTGGGGCGAAGACTCTTGCCTGCGGCACTGAGCGCATCGTATTTGCTCTTCTGGGCCCGAAGCTGCTCTTTGAGCTGCTTGGCAAGCCCTTTGAGCTTTCGAATATGATCGCTGAGCAGCGGGCCGGTGCCGAGGACGATCACGCTCGGCGTCCCGGCGGGCGATCCGAGCACTCCCGCCCGAATGCTGCCGGCCACCGCGATGCTTCCCCCGATGATCGCTCCCTGCTCGCAGATCAGATCTCCCCCGATGACAAGCTCACAATTGATCAACTCTCGACGGATGGTGAGGTTGCCTTTGATATGTCCTCGAACACCGTTGAGATATCCCGCGTTGGCATCGCCGCCGACGAGCAACTGACCTCGATCTTTCGCGGCCATCCCCTGTCGGCAATCAAAGTGTCGCCCACTGCGAATGGTGGCGGCTTCGATCAGACCGCCGACGATGATGTCCTCCGTAGCCTTTACCTCGAAGCGGTCGCGTACTCCCTGCTGTACATTGACGGTTCCATCGAAGTCAATGTTGCCGGTAGAAAAGTCCACGTAGCCATTGACCTCGAAGAGCCGACTCAACTTGAGCAGGCCGCCTTCGCACTGCAGGACACCGTCAAGCTGAGCAATGATGCGCCCATTTGCCTCAACGGTGACACTTGGGTCGATCCTGACGTCGCATCTCTTGCCCGGCCTGGCCTTGATAGTTCGGCCGGTCACATCTCGGCCGTCCTCTCCCTCGGTCGGTTCATGGAGCGTCGCGACATGTGACCCCTCCGTCACGCGGATGTACACCACGCGGTTGTAGTAACTGATGGCGTCAGAATCGTCGGGAGTATTCTCGGCCCGAGATTCGGTCGCGGGATCAAAGCCTTCAACCCACTCGAGCCTTCCGTCTTGGCCGTTCACCGCGGGGATTGACTCAGCGATCACGTGCTCGAGCTGATCAGATTCATCGCGAAATGCCTGGATGATCTGTTGTAACCGAGCCTCGACCGTCGCATCGATGCTGACGCCGCGCTGCCGCACCACCGCCGCCAGTTGTGACGCGTCGAGCGTTTGCTTGGGAAAGTCGCGCGGTATGAGCACCTTGGCAACCGCACCGTCGCCTTCAATCCTCACCTCGATCTCGAGATTACCTTCGGAAGATGAGCTCATAGCTTGCACTTGAAGTTATGCCCGGCCGAGGAAGGTCTCCCGCGTCTTAGGCTGCGGCCATCTTTTCCAATGTCTCTTTGATACGCCCGCTGAGCCCGTCCGGCGTGAATGGCTTGACCAAATAGTTGTTCACACCCGCTTTTATCGCCTCAACGACTCGTGGCTTCTCAGATTCCGTAGTCACCATGATGATCGGAGTGGCGTGACCCTGACCTCGATAGGTCTTCAGGAAGGTCAAGCCGTCCATATTGGGCATATTCCAGTCGAGAAGGATGAGCTCGGGCTTGAACGCACCGGCCTTGCTCAATGCATCCTGGCCGTCGCATGCCTCCTCCAGCTCGGTATATCCCAACTTGGTAAGGACGTTCCGCTGAATGTTTCGCATGGTTTTCGAATCATCAACAATCATGACTCGCATAGGAGAGCTCCTGGAGAACGGTGGTGGATCATCCGGCGGCCGAGGCGGTTTCGGAGGCGGATTGAGAACCAACAGCGCTTTCGACCTCCCTGATGCAAACTTCTACGGCAAACTCACCGCAAGACGAGTGGCACGGAATGCTGACACACGTACTATCGCTTGGTTGGTGAATCCGGTGGTTCTTGCCGATCACCACGGATGGGCAGCTGATGCTGACGGATCTCCCGGGGAACTTTGCCTTGGCGTTGCCCGAGATCATGTTGGCGAGCTCGCCGATCGCGTCGGCAAAGTCGTCGCTGTCGATACTCAAGGGTGCGCCGGCGAAAGCGGTAACGACGCCTTCTGCCGTTTCTTTCGGAAAGCTTAGCACGACGGCGCCGACCACATCACCCGACAGGCCGATAATCCCTGAGATGTCAAACTTCGTTGGGAGAGACTCAGCGACCTCCGGACGGCCGAAGGTGATCGGCATACGCAGCATCGTATCGAAAACGATCTGGGTTGCCTCGATGAACGCTGTGACGTAGCTGGTGTCCATTGTGTCTCCCTCGAATCCCAGGACAGGGCAAGGAATGCAGTTTGTCCAGGGTCAACCAGGAATGGGCGCTGTGACGAGCGCCGCCCGTCGTGACGGCAGCCACGCCCTTTGTGGCGCTGGTTCTGAAATCGGTCCAAGAGGATCGCCACATTCGCGAAAGTGCCAAGGACGTTCGGATCATGTCGGCCGCATTGTGTCCGAACCGCTACGCAGCTCGCCGCTGGCGGTGTCCGGCGATCTCTTTCCTCGGCAAGGCGGCGAACCGGTGGCGTATAGGAGATGCGCCGGGGTCTGTGCCGCTCGGGGAGGGCGATAACCGTGCACGTCGGGATGGGTTGCTGCCAAACGTGCGCTCGACGCGGTGACGTGGCATGGCGGCGAGCCGGTGTCCCAGCCGTGTACGCTCGAGCGGCGCAGTGAACCAGCTCGACGAAGCGCTGTGTGAAGTGGCAGGTTTGCTCAGTTGGCGTGCGACTTGGGTCGATAGTTTGTCGGCCGATAGGACGGCCACGGACCCGTCGCGGTTACACCCGCGCTTGCCGGATCTATGGCAGATCAGCAGGAAGGTGAGGCCGAAGTGTCTTCCAATGCACTCATAGAAGAGCTTGCAAAGGCCGCTGTGATGACCGACACCCGGGATCTTCTCGGGCTCGTCGGCCTGCAAGAGCAGTTTCAGCAGCTGAGCAGGGAGATCGACGGGACCGAGCTGCAGCCGCTTGTCGACGTCGCGGACAGAGCGGCCCAGTTGCTCGAGGACATCGTCCTTCGGCAGGTCGAAGATGCGGACGCTGCGCTTGACCTCGTCCGGCAGTGCGTTGGGTACGCACAAGATGCGGTCGCCGCCGCTGAGCAGGGCAAACCTCTGGCAGCATTCAACCTGCTGCTGTTTGATGGTGATGACCAGAGTCCGGACGCCCTGGCCGAATCGCTGGCTGATGATGCGGACCTCGAACTCCTACAGGAGTGGATTTCGGAGTGCGAGCTTTCGTTGGAGAGCCTCGAAGGCGAGGTGGTGGCGATCGAGTCAACGGATGATCCGAGTGAGGTGATCGCTGAGATCCGAAGGAAGATCCATACCTTCAAGGGCGAGTGTGGTGTTCTCTCCTTGAATGTGGCACAGAAACTCTGTCATGAGGCGGAATCTGCGATCGACGAGGCCGACAGCGATGGCCGGCCGTTCCCCGTTGATGCGATCCTTGGGCTGATCGACTGGATGAAGGGCTACGTGTCGCAACTGGCCGACGATCCACGTGCCAAGGCGCCCGCACACGAGGATCTTCTTCGGCAGCTTGCGGGCAATCGTTGCGCTGAGCCGACCTCAGACGATCCCACGCCAACCACAGGACCATCAGCCTCCGAGGCCCGGGAAGATGTCGATGATGACGGACCGGTTGACCTGCCATCCGACCTCGACTCGGAGGAGAACCTGGGCGACTTCTTGTGCGAGGCCCGCGAACACATCGCCGCTGCGGAACAGGCCTTGTTGGGGCTCGAGGACAACTTCCAAGAGATCGAGCTGATCAACACGGTCTTCCGCGCATTCCACACAATCAAGGGCGTGGCTGGGTTCATGAACCTGACGGCCATTGTCAAACTTGCGCACAGCGCGGAGGCTCTACTCGACCGGGCTCGCAACAACCGGATCACGCTGAACTCGGCCTATCTGGACCTGATTCTCAACTCATGCGACATGCTCCTTGAGTTGATCGGCGCCCTTGAGGGAGCCCCATCGCCAACCAAGCGGGCCCCCATGCAGCGCTCATCGGCAGACTCGAAACCGCAACGGAGGGACGCGATATCGAGCCACCCGCGACCGATACGACGCTACCGTATCCGCCGCTCGGCGAGATTCTGGTCGAGATGCACATCATCTCACCCCAGCAGGTGGCTGAGGCGCTCGATTGCCAGGCGGAAGGCGCACAACGACTCCGCGATCTTCTCGTCGAGGCTGGGCGCACCGACGCTGACACTGTAGAGGCGGCCCTTCTCGAGCCGAACAGCTCCACGGGCAAACAAATCTATGAAATGATCATCGAGCTGGGCCTGGTGAAATCCCAGGAGCTCGATATCGCAATCGAGGCGAAGAGGGATTCGGACAAACGGATCGGTCAGCTGCTCGAACTCAGCCCCAAGCAGCTCGCGCCGGCGCTGCGCAAACAGCGGCATATGCGCCGGGAAGCGACCGTCGAGTCTACGACCGCTACCGCGACCATCCCCGCCGCTCGGGCCACGGGTTCCAGTGGCACCCCGGCAAACAAGACGACCGTATCCTCCCATCGCCGTGGCGATCAGACCGTCAAGGTCAACACCACGCGCATGGACAACCTCGTGAACATGGTCGGAGAGCTGGTCATCGCGCAGCAGATGGTTGTGCAGGATCCATCCATCCAATCGCTCAAAGAGCAACGCATCCAACGTAACCTCACCCACGCGGGCAAGATCATCCGCGACCTTCAGGAAGTCGCCATGTCTCTGCGCATGGTCACGGTCAAGGGCACTTTCCAGAAGATGGCCCGCCTCGTTCGTGACCTCGCCACAAAGTCCGGCAAACGGATCCAGTTCCATATGGAGGGAGAGGACACCGAGCTCGACCGCAATGTTGTTGAAGAGATCGGTGACCCATTGGTTCACATGATCCGAAACGCCTGCGATCACGGCATCGAGACCATCCAAGAGAGGCGGGCTGCAAAGAAGACCGACGCGGGTAACCTCACGCTACGCGCGTATCACCAAGGCGGATCGATCGTTATCGAGGTCCAGGACGATGGCCGAGGCCTCAATCGCGACAGGATTCTGCAAAAGGCGATCGAACGGGGGATCTATACCCCCGATCGCGACCCGGCCGAGATCCCTGATAGCGAGGTCTACAACCTCGTGTTCCTTCCCGGCTTCTCCACGGCCGAGAAGGTGACCGATGTCTCGGGACGAGGCGTGGGCATGGACGTTGTGCGCCGGAACATCGAGGCCCTGCGCGGCCACGCTGAAATCAAATCAACGCTGGGCAAGGGCTCGACCTTCGTGCTGCGCCTGCCGTTGACGATGGCCATCATCGACGGCATGGTCGTTTGCGTCGGGTCACAGCGATACGTGATTCCCACCTTATCTATAGAACAGAGCTACCGCCCCACGCCGCAGGAGCTGCACTCGGTCACCGAGCGGGGCGAAATGGCCTCCGTGCGCGGTTCCCTGCTGCCGATTTATCGACTTAACCGCGTCTTCGGGCTGCATGATGGCTGCGACGACATCACCGAAGCCCTGCTCATCGTGCTTGAATCCAACAACTCGCGCTGCTGCCTGCTGGTGGACGAGATCATCGGCCAGCAGCAGGTCGTCATCAAGTCGCTGGGTCAAGGTGTCAATTCCATCCGCGGCGTGTCCGGCGGCGCCATCCTGGGCGACGGGCGCATCGCGCTCATCATCGACGTCAGCGGACTCGTCAGTGAAGCAACAAAGCTCGCCGCATAGTGAGCCAGCTACCTAAGGAGGCCCCACAATGACCACTTCAACCCCAGGCGTCGCACCCGCAATGTCACAGGTCCTGGGACGCGACGCCGACAACGAAAACAAGTTCTTGTCATTCTATCTCGGCAATGAAGAGTACGGCTTGGAGATCCTAAGGGTCCGCGAGATCATCGGGATCATCGACATCACTCCGCTGCCCCAGACGCCCGACTATGTCAAGGGTGTGATCAACCTGCGTGGCAAGATCATTCCGGTGATTGAGCTGCGATCCAAGTTCAGCATGCCTTCCGTTGCCTACACCGAGCAGACCTGTGTGATCGTCGTCGAGGTCTCCGAGGATGACAGCACGGACCAGTTCCAGATGGGCGTCATCGTGGACAACGTCAGTGAAGTCCTGGATATCGCGCGTGAGCAGATCGAGCCGCCGCCGGACTTCGGATGCCGGATCAACACGGACTACATCCTGGGCATGGGGAAGGTGAAGGAGCGAGTCGTCATTCTGCTCGACATCAACAAAGTTATGACGGAGTCCGAGATCGAATCGTTGCAGAGCGCATCAACCGACAGCGACATGGACAAACCAAGCGGAGAGAGCGAGCCGATTGCTGCTTGATGCCATCGTTAGAAACAACGGTGCGGGCGGCCTCGCAATGTATGCCGTGCCTCGCCAGGAATTAAGAGTCCAAGAAATGACTCAGGATACCAATTCGCTACCTAAGTGTGCTGCTGTACTCGTACTGGCCGCAGCCGCAGGGATTCTTGCTGAAGGTGCGTGGGCCGGCGACGCTCTGGCTCCCTCGGATGAACTGCTGACTCGTGATGCACGACTTGACGCACTCACGGCTCAAGTCAGGGCACTCCAAGAGGAGGTCAAGCAGCTTCGCGCCGGTGGTGATGAATCGTGGCTTACAGACCGTCGTGCAGACGAGATCAAGTCACTTCTTGCGGGTGAATGGAGCCGACACAGTCATTGGCGCACTTCGCCTGGAGTTAACTTTCTAGGTTACTCGGACACGGAGCTTCCGCAATCATGCATCACAATAGAAGTTATACACCCACAGGAAAGAAGCATGCCGGCGCCGCGCCGAAGGCTTCACAAGAGGTTCTCAACAGTCAAAGACCACCGATCGGATATCAAGGAGATGTCGCCATGAAGTTCAGTCCAGCAAAGATCACGCATGTACTTTCAGCATTTGCTCTCATGTTGGTCACCGCAGCGGCGGTGGGAGTGAGCGGTGAGCTGTCGTACCCGCGCACGCCTGATGGTGCGATGACGATGCTCAAGCAGGGCAACGAGCGCTTCGTCAGCAGTACGTCCATCCACCCCAACACAGGTTCAGCCCGATTCCTCCAGGCGGGGACCGAGAACCAGGGCGACCACGCCTACGCCACGGTCATTACCTGCTCCGATTCGCGGGTTCCGGTGGAGCGGCTCTTCGATGCCGGCGTGATGGATATCTTCGTGATTCGGGTCGCGGGCAATGTGTGTGACACGGATGAGGTCGGGTCCATCGAATACGGCCTGGCCCACGTCAACACCCCCGTCCTGGTCGTACTGGGTCATACCCAATGTGGCGCAGTCACGGCAGTGACGCACGCCGTCCAGGGTCGCGGCCACCCATTGGAGCGGAACATTCCGCCGCTGGTTGACAACATTCAGCCGGCGGTCGAACGCACCATGCAGGCCAATGCTCACCTCCACGGTGATGACGTCATTCCCCCCGCCATTGTCGAGAACGTCTGGCAGGGCATCCAAGACCTGTTCATGAGCAGCCCCTCGACTCGTAACCTGGTCAACAGCGGCCGGGTCAAGGTCGTGGGCGCCATCTACGATGTCGGCACCGGTCAAGTCCGCTGGCTGTCGGAATCCAAGACCCATCAGATCCTGGCGAGGGTTGAATCCAACCCCACTCGGGCGATGAACGCGATGGCCGACAGCGGCGGACACAGTGGCCAATCGACTCATGGCGCCAGCCACAGCACGGGACATTCCAACTCCGGCGCCAGCCACAGCGGCAGCCATTCCAGCCAAATCGCACCCGGCCACGGGAGTGGACATTCCAACCCCAGCTCCAACCACGGTGGCGGCCAGTCGAATCATGGCGACGGCACTAATGGCGGCGGTGGCCATTCCAGCCCCGCGGCGAGCCACGACGGGGGACATTCCAGCCAGGGAACAGCCGGCCACGGGAGCGGACATTCCACTCCCAGCGCCAGTCGTGGCGCCGGCCACGGCAGTTCCCGCGGATCCTCACGCAGCGCAGCGCCCACCGCCTCTCATGCGCCGACTCATGCCCAGACGGTCACCATCGTTGACCATTCCATGTTTGAGCAGCATCATGCTGTGGCCAAACATGGCTCCAAGGACGAGTCATTCATGGCCGCGCTGACCGCCAATCAGGGCGGGAGCAGCTCGCTTATGTGGATTCTCGTCGGCGTCGGCGTGGTGCTCATCGGCGGCGTCGTGTACGTGGCCAAGAGTGGGATACTCGCCAACGTCAAGACCGGGCCCAAGCTCTATGCCAGCCACGGCTCGCTGGTCGCACTGGCGATCGCCTTGGGCCTCGCGGGGTTCTACTTCCTGGGCAGCGTGATCGACAAAGCGCACTTTGTCGAGCAGATCGACGACGTCGAGTTCATGGCCGAGCAACTCGGCCGGCTCCAGGATGAGTTCATGCTCCACGGCCTCGAGGATCGCGCGCTGGGCGAAGAGCTCCTCCGCGAGCATGAGCGCGTTGCCGAAGAGATGGACGCTCGACTTGCTTCCATCCACGAGTTCGATCTGGATTCCGCGCAGACGGCGGCCGTCAACCGCTTGGATGAGGTCACCGAGGACTATGCGACTGCGTTTGGCGACCTTGCCAAACAGTTCCACATTCTCCAACGAGACAAGGATGTTTTGGACGAGGTCGGCGAGGCGGTCGAGGAACAGCTTGAAACCGTGCTCCATCGGCATCAGTCGGAACTGCACGAGATGGAAGCGGCGATGCTAGCGGCCGGGACCGACATCCAAGCCCTCAAACTCCAAATGGACCTAATCTCGACTCTGGAAAAGATTGAGGTCCAATGGACCAAGGCCGAGAAGAACGCGATCGAATACATGCTCGACAAGAAGCAACTGCACATCACCAACGTCGAGGCGGAGCTGAGCGAGGTTCATTCGCTGATGGCTGAAGCCAAGCGGCTGATCCCGCTCGTCGCTATCGATCGGGCCGAAGAGACCGCCGACCTGGCGATGATGCGAACGATCGAGGAGGAAGTCGAGGAGTTCGCAGAGGTGCTGGGAGAAGTCGTGGTGGCGCAGTTGGCCATCGAGGCGGACATCGAGAGGACCGCGGCTGACATCGAGCAGATCGAAGAGGTAGGCACGGCGTTGGCCGGACGGGCGGAGGCGGAGATGGCTGCCGCCCAATCTGACGCCAACCGAGCCAGCGTGGCCATGATGATCTTTGCCGGCATCGTGGGCTCGCTGCTGGCGATTACCATCGCCCGCGGCATTGCCCGGCCGATCCAGCAGGTGGCCAGCCAGCTCGAAGAGATCGCCGAGGGCGACCTCACCCAACGCGTGGACATGGACCGCAAAGACGAAGTGGGCCAGTTGGCAGCGTCCTTCAACATGCTGGCAGGCAAGCTTGAGCCCACCATTGCGGAGGTCGGCTCCGGGACCGGGCAGATCGACGCCGGGGCGCAGCAGATCGCCAGCGCCAGCCAGTCGCTCTCCGAAGCGGCGGCTGAGCAGGCCGCGAACCTCGAAGAGATCACCTCTTCGCTGGAAGAGATGTCCAGCATGACCAGCCAAAGCGCGGAGAACGCCAAACAGGCCGCCGGGCTCTCCCAGGAGTCCCAGGAGTCCGCGGACAAGGGTCAGACCGAGATGACTCAGATGGCCGAGGCGATGGATGAGATCAAGAAGTCCTCAGCCGAGATCTCCAAGATCATCAAGGTCATTGATGAGATCGCCTTCCAGACCAACTTGCTGGCGCTCAACGCGGCGGTGGAAGCGGCCCGAGCGGGCGAAGCCGGCAAGGGCTTTGCGGTTGTCGCTGAAGAGGTGCGCAACCTTGCTCAACGCTCAGCCGAGGCGGCCAAGAACACCTCCGCCATGATCGAGGAGTCCACCCAACGGGCGGACAACGGCGTCGCCATCGCTCAGCGCGTCGGTGAAGCGCTCCAGGAGATCGTGGCCAGCACCAACAAGGTCAACACCTTGCTGGGCGAGATCGCCTCGGCCTCTCAGGAGCAATCCGACGGCATCGGCCAGGTCAACAAGGCCGTGGGCGAGATGGATAAGGTCACCCAGCAGAACGCCGGCAATGCCCAAGAGCTTGCCTCGGCCGCCGAGGAAACCGCCGCTCAGGTGCAGTCACTGCGTGCCCTCATTAGCCAGTTCAAGGTCTCAGGCGGGGAGGCCGTCGCCACCGCTACGGCGCCGTCGAAGGCTGGTGGCCAGCACGCTACCGGCGCCCCGGCGCTCCGCCCGCACATGGCTGGCAAACCTGCGTCAAAGAAGGCTAGCCAAGACAACCCCAAGGTAGTGATCCCCATGGATGACGATAACAACTTCGAGTCGTTCTGAGTTCACACGGCCTCTCGCTCCTCCGGTCTTGATCGGCCGGCGGAGCATTCTTCGATGATCTATGCCCCCAAGCGTTCGTCTCGCACCGGGTTGGAATTCATCGAGAACCGGAGCCCTTAGTTCCATCACGGCTGGATACTCCATGACCACCCTCGCTCCGCCACAATTCGAGCAAATCGCCGAGATCGCGATGGGGCGATGGGGATTGAACCTCACCGATCGGAAGATGCAGCTCGTCTCCAACCGGCTGGCGAAGTTCCTTCGCAAGTCGCGGTTCAACGATGTCCAGGAGTACCTTGAGCACCTCGAGGCCGAGGCGGATGAAGAGGACATGCTGGTGTTCTTCGACATCCTTTCCACGAACGTCACCAGCTTCTTTCGGGAACATCAACACTTCGACTGTCTTGAGCGAGAGTTCTACACGCCACTGGCCCAAGAGAATCTGATTCTACCCCGCCGCAGGATTCGAATGTGGTCCGCCGCCTGTTCCAATGGTGCGGAACCGTACAGCATGGCAATTCACGCCTGGGAACACCTGTCCAACCTCGACTCGTGGGACTTCAAGATCCTCGCTACCGACCTGTCCAACTCGGCGATCGAGGAGGCTCGGCGCGGCGTGTATCCCTACAAGATGGTCGAGAACCTCGAGCGCCCCCTGCTGAAGCGCCACTTTCTTCGCGGTCGAGGCAAACAAGCAAAGATGGTCCGGGTCGCCCCGCATGTCAGGGGGCTGGTGACGGTTGGCCGGCTCAACCTGATGGACCCCTGGCCCGTTCGCGGTCCGTTTGATGTCATCTTCTGCCGCAACGTCATGATCTATTTCGACAAGCCGACGCGGCAACGACTCGTCGCCCGCCTCTATGACCTGCTTCGAGGCGGCGGTCTGCTCGCCGTCGGCAGCGCCGAAACCCTGTCGGGGTTGGATTCACAGTTTCGTACCGTTGAACCCTCCTTCTATGTGAAGTGACCCCCAGAGGACCATCGTGCCAGCATCCCCGACAACATATGCGAAGACCGAGGTTGACGGCAAGGTCGTTGTCGGAGTGGCTGATTTCGCCGTGACCAACAACCCGTCCGCGACACTCGTGACCTATGCGCTCGGATCGTGCATCGGCGTGACCATCTACGATCCGGCGGCAAAGGTTGCCGGAATACTGCACTTCATGTTGCCGGACTCGAGGATCAACGCCGAGAAGGCCCAGCAGAGCCCCGCCATGTTTGCCGACACCGGTATTCCGCGGCTGTTCAAGAGCGCCTACGAGCTCGGGGCCAAAAAGCAGCGCTTGATCGTGTGCGCTGCGGGCGGGGCCGAAGTGCTGGACGATGACGGTCATTTCAAGGTCGGGTCGCGCAACCGGACGATGATCCGCAAGATCTTCTGGAAGAACAATATTCTTCTTGCGGCCGATGAAACCGGAGGGTCAATCAGTCGAACGTTGTGGCTGAAAATGGCTGACGGCTCGGTGATCGTTCGCAACCAAGGTAAGGAGCGTGTGCTATGGCCGCAGTAGCCGACATCTTGGAAAGCGTGGACCGCCTGCCCGCCTTACCGAGTACGGTCATCCGCCTCACCGCGATGCTCACAGATGACCAGGCGGATCTCGGAGAAATCGAGGAGGTCGCCCGGCACGATGAAGCGCTGAGCATGGCCATCCTGCGCTTTGCGAATTCGGCCTTGTATGGTAGGGCTGGACGAGAGTTCAACCTTCGCCAGAGCATTGTCCGGCTGGGGGGCAAGATGCTCCTGAGGATCGCGCTGGAGCAGCAAGCGAGCAAGCTGTTCGAGAGCGCGGGCGAGGCATACGGCTTGCGCCGCGGCGCATTGTGGCGCGGCTCAGTTGGCGGGGCGTTCGCGGCTGAGGAAATGGCCAAGAAGCATGCATTCCCCGACGTGGACCTCTGCTTCCTGTGCGGCCTGCTTCGAGATGTCGGCAAGCTGGTCATGGATGCGCATTACGGAGCGGACTATCTGCCGATGGTGTCGCCGCATATCGCGCCGGGCCGCACGGCGGTGGAGGGTGAGCGAGCGGCGTTCGGAGCCGACCACGCCCAGATCGGGGCCGAGCTGGCCCTGCGCTGGCGCCTACCGCAGCGCATCGCCGACGCCATTCGCTACCACCACGAGCCGCCGGCCGAAGAGCCGGATCATGACTTGCTGTTCGACATCGTCCATGCCGGCGACATCATCTGCCTCTGGGCAGGGCTGGCTATCGGGCATGATGGCTTGCAGTACAAGCTGGCGCCGCATGTTCGCAAAGGTCTTGGGCTCGGCCGGCGAGAAGCGGAGCTGGATATAACGATTACCTGGGGTCGCCTTCGTGAACTGGAAGAGATGATGGACGACTCGCCAACTCAAGGGAAGAGCACATGAGCTGCAAGGTACTGGTTGTGGATGATTCGCGCCTCCTTCGCTCAGCCATCAAGAAGGTGGTCAAGCTCGCCGGCATCAGCGAGGACCACATCTTCGAGGCCGGCAACGGCCAAGAAGCGCTTGCAGTGCTCGAAACCGTTTGGATCGATCTGGTCCTATTGGACTTGAACATGCCGGTGATGGACGGCGAGCAATTCGCACGCGAGCTGCGGAAGAAGCCCGAGCTGAACGACGTTGCCGTGGTGGTCGTTAGTACTGAAAGCAACAAGGAGCGCCTCGATCGCATGTTCGAACTGGGCGCCATCGAGACATTGCACAAGCCGTTCGAGCCGGAGGATCTCTGCCATCTGATCGAGAAAGTCTTGGGAGTGAAACTATGAACCAGTTAGACGCGGATCGACTTGCGAAACTCGCCATCCAAACGCTGGAGCGGACGGCATTCGTGCTCGCCGAATCCATTAGCGCCGAGGAAGCTGCCAATATGCCCCAGCCAACCCGGTATTCCAGGATCGCCTACACGGGTCCATCCTGCGGGGAGGTGTTCCTCGCGGCCAGCGAGGGCTTTATCCGTGAGTTGGCCTCCAGCATTCTCGGTGTGGAACCGGACGAGATCGACCTAGAAACACAAGGCCCCGACGCCCTGAAGGAGCTGGCCAACATCGTCGCCGGTTCTGTCACGCTGGAACTCGGCGGCGCAGAATGTCGCCTATCGCTCGGCCTGCCCGAGCTTGCCGATTCGAGCGATATGCCGTCGGTGGCCGATCAAGGCCAGCAGTGCTTCCTCGAATCCGAGGGCGAGCTGCTCAAGGTGATGTGGATCCCTGACACCCAGATCGTGCCCACGGTCGCCTGAGTAAAGGATTACCCGCAGTGTTCTCGGATGTGCGAGTGCTGATCGTCGATGATTCCTCGATCGTTCGTCGAGCCCTTAGCCAGGAACTGGCCAAGCAGCCCGGCATCGAGGTGATCGGCACCGCCCCGGATCCGTACATCGCCCGCGACAAGATTGCCACCGCCCGACCGGACGTGATCACGCTTGACATCGAAATGCCGCGCATGGACGGCCTGACGTTTCTGCGCAAGCTCATGAAATACCATCCGATTCCGACGATCATTGTCAGCTCGCTGACCCCCAAGGGATGCGATACGGCCATCGCCTGCCTGGAGGCTGGGGCGATCGACGTCATTTGCAAGCCCGGCGAGTCGTACACCATCGGCGATATGGCCCAGCAGTTGGGCGAGGTCATTCGTGCCGCGGCCCGTGCCAAGATTTCCAGGCCCCCGGACACCGATCACCGGCCGCCGGCGAAGCGGGTATCCGGCAAGGCGATGATCGAGACCACCCACAAGGTCATCGCCCTCGGCGCGTCCACGGGCGGGACCGAGGCATTGCGGTCCGTCCTGTGCGCGCTGCCCAAGCAGACTCCCGGCATCATCATGACCCAGCACATGCCGGAAGGGTTTACCACCTCATTTGCCGAGCGCCTGAACGGTCTGTGTGAGATCGAGGTGCGTGAAGCCGCCGACGGCGATTCCGTGGTGCCGGGGCTGGCCATTCTCGCCCCCGGCAACAAGCATATGCGGCTGGCCCGCGATGGCGCGCGCTACATCGTTCGAGTCAGCGACGGGCCGCGGGTATGTCGTCATCGTCCATCGGTTGAGGTGCTCTTTGAGACCACCGCTCGGTACGCCGGGCGCAACGCTATGGGCGTGATCATGACCGGAATGGGCAATGACGGCGCAAGCGGCCTAGTTTCAATGCGCAAGGCCGGCGCCGTCACTGTCGCGCAGGATGAGAAATCGTGCGTTGTGTTCGGAATGCCCAAAGAGGCCATTCGACTGGATGCCGCCGCGATCGTCGCGCCTCTGCTTGACATCCCCGGTCGGATCATTGAGTTTGCCCGCGGCAAGCTCCGCGCCCGGGCCGCCTGACCACCGGCTTGCGTCGCCTGATTAGCCCGAAAGATTCACCACCGAGCCACAGAGGGCACCCAGCGGAACAGATGTCTCGATCGGCGACGGGACACATTGTTTCTGCGCCAGCGCACAGCGCAATCTTGTCCCCTGCGCCTTGTGATTCATTATGTCCCCTGTTTCAAACCTCTGTGTTCTCTGCGCCTCTGTGGTGATGAATAATCCGTGTTAGTGAGCTGGACACGTCTTGCCCGACGGTTGGCCTGTCTGGCCGCTGCCGTAGATCTCGTGCTTCGGCTGTGTCGCCAGCACGTTCTTCTTGCCCCAGTCCGTCACGTTCTTGAAGCGGTCAGACCCGATGAATGCGGTGAACGCAGCTTCATCCGTCCATTCGGAGATGATCAGGTAATCGTGCTCACTGTACACATCCCGGTAGAGATGAGTTTCGCCGTGGCCGGGCATGTCCTTCATGATCTGGATCACCTTGGTGAAGACCGCGATGAACTCGTCATCTTTGCCCTGGATGATGTTGTAATTCATGCCAACAGTGATCACCGTGGATACTCCTGTCACCGGCGGTCTGATTCCTACCGTTCTTATCGAACGAAGTCGAGCATGGTCATGACCGCTGCGGCCGATTAGCGCCCAGTCGCGTCATTCCACATACGGCGATCTGGCGGGCCGCGCGATCACCACTCGCCTGGTTGAGCCGTCGGCGTCCTTGGCGGCGCCATCGGGCAGCCCGGCATCCGAAGCCTCCACAGCCCGCAGCGAACGCCTGAGGAACTCCTTTCGCAGCTCGCGTTCGATGAAATCGACCAGCTTGCCCATCGCATCAACCTCCACGGCATCGGCGATCTCCCGCCGATAGATCGACGTTGCGTTGATGTCGTAGAACCAGGCCGTCCCGTTGCCCGACTCAACAAACTCCACACCCCCAACCTCCAGATTCGCAGCAGTTACGATCCGACGGGCCTGAGCGACGGCGGCCGGCGCAATATCGGGATACGGCTCGAATTCGACTTTCGGCTGCTCGCTACACATCGGGTCGGCGACCTGTCGCACGCAACTATCCGCCGGGCAGAGATTGAACGTGTTCGTCGCGCGAACGCGCATCGCGTACACGAACTGACCGTCGATGAACTCTGCACGAATGATTGCTCCATCGTCCGCGACGAGTCGCTCCTGCAAGAGCAGCAGATGGTCGGGCCCGAACAGATTCAGATCACCTTCCAGCAGTGAGACGAGATGCTCGTAGCTTTCAATCAGTCGAATGAGGGCGCCGCTGCCACCGCAGCTCGGCTTCAGAATCGCCGGGAATGGGAAGTCACGGGCGAGCTGGGCGATCTGCTTGCGATTGTTGAATAGAATCGACCGCGGCGCGCGAACCCCCAGCCGCTTGAACAGCAGAAGTTGCGCGAACTTGCTCGTCTCTAAAGAGAACGATACAGCTCCATTGATCACGCGGCGCCCCTCAGCGCTGAGCAACTCCAGCATCGACCGGGCGTACGGAATCGCCGGGCCATGGCCGCGAAGATAAGAGCTCGGACTGACGCGGTTGAACACCACCGGATACGCCGGCGGTTGTTCGAGAATCATCGCTGCATCGTCCATTCGGATCGCCGTGTAAGGGATGCTCCGCCTCGCTAGTTCGTCGAACAGATCGCCGAGCCAGGCATCGTTCTCGTACAGGATGCCGAGACCCTGATCGTCACCGCCTTCGGCGAGCCGGCTTCGTGAGATCGGAGCATCCTTGATCGTTTCATTGGTGCTTTGGAAGTCGTTCACCATTCCTCCTCGTGTCATTCATCGCCGCCGAAAAGTTCCGGCTGCTGGTGGCGCTGCGTTCGTCGGCGCCAATCGGTAGCGTCCGCTCGACTCCAGGCACGTCGAGGACGCCGGTCATCGTCATATTGCGCAGGGGATCGGCTGCCGATGCGTAGCCGCGACTACGGCCGACAACCGCTCATACAGATGCAGGCGAGCCGAACAGCCCGTTGAACCCGAGCCGATCTCACAGCTGCTTCACTGCAGCAACGGCCGGAGATGCTGAATGCATGACGCACGGTGTGTTCCATAAGCGGAGCCTATGTATATCTTTATAAACGATGAGACGCCGCAGTCAAGCGAAAAATCACAATTCCGGCATTCACCCCCAGCCGCATCACCACCGCTGTCGGTATCGCCCATCGGCAGACCAAAGGAGACGCCCTAGCTGGAGCATTTGACCCACTCGACCATCGAGGCGGTGCCGGAGATCAGCTCGGAGACATCGCAGCGCCGATTGTGGCAGAAGAAAGTGGCAACTGACCCGACGTTGCCGTCCCGACTTTCTCCCCGCCGGAATGCAAGGGGCAGCGTACGATTAGCCCATGCCGGCACTTTTCCCACTCCATTGGAACGACGAACCCGTCCTCGTTCGTGGTCAGCCCTTGAAGCTTGATCTTGCCTCCATGACTGTGTATCGGAAGGGACGACCCCTCGTCACCATGCCTACTACCCCAAGATCCATAGATCTGCTTCAGGAGGTAACCGACCTCCTGTCCCACCTTCGCGCGCCTAGGAATCGCCCGACGTCAGAGTCAGTGGCCATTGTTCGCCTTGTGGTCGCGCTCGACCAGAACGGTGAGGGCCGTTTCGTAATCTGCGAGCGCCCCGACGAACTCGAGCGCCAGGCACCTCGACCGGACTGCATCCTCCGGAACAACACGACAGGGGCTACGTTGACAGTGGAGGCAACACAACTCTTTGCGCATCCGAACCAATACCAGCGCCTGATGTTCGAAATCAACGTGATCACTCGCCTCTGCCCACTTCTCAATGGAAACATCGAGGGAGGCTACTTACTAGTGCTGCCGCAATACGGAGCGATCAGCCGAAGTAATCTGAATGCGGCGTGTGGCAAGATTGCAAGCGCGATGATCGCGAAGGGACCTTCACTTACCGTCACCCAGTCAAGTTCCCTTCCCTTCAACAGCCTGCTCATCAAGATGTCCGACGAAGGCGATGACCTATCGTGGTGCACTAGCGTCGATGATCCGCATTGGCGCTGCAGTCCTAAAGCATTCATCACAAACGACGAGAGTTGTCGAGAGCAGGTAGAACCGATCTTCACGGAGGCGATCTCCAAGTTCGCAGGCTTCTGTGAGGGCGAATCGGTCCTTGTCGTCCACACGCATTTGCCTCCAACTGTCGACTTCGCCGCAGTGGCTTCAGCAATGCGGGAGGAATTCGAAAGGATTGATCGCCTCTACGAGGTGCCAGCCAAGAGTGACATCGCCCGTCGCGTTTGGTGAGTCACAAATGGTAGGCCAGTTACCACTTTCTGCTCAGGTCAGGGCGACTTGCCTTTGGGGCTTGTGCGGCTTGGAGTCCGGCGTGTACTGGGTCGGCTCATGGTTCACCGGGCCCGCGTGAATCACGTTGGCCCGGAGGTGCCGGCCGCATCACCATCGCTGTCGGTATCGCCTATCGACAGACGGAACGCGACGCCGTAGCTGCCGCCCGCGTTCCAACTATCCGCCCTGGTACCCGCACTCCGGGCACGTGTTCTGTTCCGGCAGAAGCACGTACGCACACGCCGGGCATCGACTGTGGGCGCGACGGATGCTTCCCCTGATCCTGCGAAACGCCCACCGTGAGAACCACGCCAATACGGTCACCACCACGCAAAGCGGGGCGGCAGCATACAGGGAGTTGATTAGGAGTCCGACCGGTAGGATCCTGAGGTCCCAGCCTCCGAACGTCGGATGCGGCGGTGCTTGCCCCGGAAGGCCCAAGTAAATACGCTCGACGGCTATTCCGCCGGGCAGCTCCACGCCAACGCGCCAGGCATGGGTGGTCGGGGATATCAGCACTCCACCGCGGATCATGGGGAACTGCGTTTTCATCCGATATGCGATCAATCCGTAGAGCAGACGCGCACCGTGTGGGGCGGGGGCGCCGTCGGCGTTCAATCCGTCACGACCGCGGACTGTCGCTGGTGCAACGATGTTGGTCGTGGTACCGGCGGGAGGTAGAGGACCTACCCGCGATTTCCACCAGGCAGTCTCATCATGGCCGACGACAGGGACGACGACCAACTGCCAGCTGCTCCACGTTCCGCGCGTGAACAGAAGATGGTCGACGCCGAGGACAATCGCCGTCGACCCGATAATGCTTAACATTACCGCCACGACGATTCTCATCACCGCCATCACGATTCTCATCTTGCAGTAGCCACGGAGTGCGTCATGGTGCCGAGGAGCCATAGTCTAAGGCTGTGTAGCAATCCGCTTGATATTCGACAGCACTGCGGGATCAAACGTCTCATGCTCCCATCTGGGCAATTGGATAGAACCCTCCGTCATGCTGCGGATGAGCGTCTGTAGCTCTGCCGTCTCCGCAACGCCGAGGGCAATCTTGGCGCGGTTGAAGTACGTCGATGACTGCGATCGCGCGAAGACCTCGAAAGCGCAATCATAGTGATGTGATGCATAAACAAGCGTGTCCGGCCACCAACGCCCCCCGTGTAGCAACGAGCGTATGAACAGGATGAAATCAGCCTGCATCAGATCATCAAAGCGGATGTCTGTCCGCTTAGCGCGCTCCTTCATTAGAGCCCCTGCTGGACTCAGCCAGCGCGGCTTTTGACGTTGGTTGTTCCGGTTAATCGCGGGAAAATCGGCATTGAACTGGGAGTAGGAAACCATGTTGGCTTGCACTTCATTCGAGACCGGCGGGAGGTAGAATTCGCGCACTAATAGATCGTTCACAGTCTCGAATCGATCGAACTTGAGGAAAGCCGCAAGGCAATAGAGAAACAACTCCTGATTCAGGAAGGCGAAGTTATCGGCTTGGCCCTTGATCCACGAACCAGACTCTTTTGGCCAATACCCAAGCGGGAGTAGTCGTTCAAGGAACCGTCTGACCACGTCGGAAGTGCCATCGTCCGTGGCGTACTGTGAAAGCGCGATGAACACATCAATAACTTCATTTCGAAACGGGAGGGTGTCTTTGATGGAAGCCATTATGCGCTCGTCTAGATCATCGCGCGGGTCTTGAGTGACACGCATCTGCTCGATGTTCGTTACGAATGTCTCGAAGAAGTCTGTGGCGGCTCCCAGCGCATTCGGCTTCTGCTGTCGCAGTGATTCAATGGTGCGGCGATGTTTGGATGCCGTGCCAAGACTAGTGCCGTTTCCAGTGAGAGAGTTTCGCGCCCATGATACGGCTCATGCGGCTCGCCTTCGACGGTAGGTGATCCAGTCCTGTGTGCTGATCTGACGGCGGTGGTTCCGCCAAGCCAGGTAGTCGAGAATCGCGGTCTGCATTTCGTCGTGGCTCCGGTAGTCGGTGTTGTCAAGGGTGAACTTCTGCATCGCGGTGAAGTGACACTCGATTCGGTTGATCCACGAAGCGTTCGTCGGCGTCCAGTAGAAGCGGATGGCGTTGGCTCGAGCATACGCCAGAACCTCGGGACATGAATGGAACGTTGCGTTGTCGAGCACCATGGAGAGCGTGCCGCGATGGCGATATCGTCGCCGCACCCACCGAAGGAACGACAGGAAGGTGCGGCGGTTCTTCTTCTTGACGAAGTAGCCAGTGAGCGTGTCTCGATCGAGGTCGTAGACGCCCATGAAGTGACGCACGCCCGCCGTGCGTCGGTAGGTCGCTCGGAGAGCCGATCGACGTGTCCGGTGCGAGCGTAGTGCTTCCCGTGTCGCGGGAGCAGGTTCAGCGGCCCGAATTCGTCGATACAGAGTCGGACACCGCCGGGTGGCGGGCGGTCGTACAGCCGCCGGATTCGCCGGTATTTCGGCCAGAATTCGGGATCGTTCGATTCCTTCCAGGTTTTCGTGCGCCGCCACCGGAGGCCATGGCTCCGCAGGATCTGGCGGAGCCACTCCAACGAGATCGACGCGACGATTTCCTGCTCGACGAGATAGTCGCGCAGCTTTGCCAGCGACCAGACGCTCATGCCGATGAGCTGCCGCGGCGGCGAGAGCGCGACCTCGCTGATCCGTTCGACGACGTCCGCCGTGAACTGCCGTGGTCCACCGCAACAGCAGAAGTAGGGATACCAGGTGATGCCGTCGATCCCGGCATCGTTGAAGCGATGGATGATCTCTCTGACCCACTGGGGGCTCAGCCCGACTCGCTCCGCGATCTCCCGGTTGCGAAATCCGCCACGAGAGAGCAGAATCACTCTCGCTCGACGGCTGTTGACCGCATTCGACAGTTGCCGTTTCAACCGCTGCAGCTTCCTGCCTTCGTACGGTCGCAACCTCCGTGCCACAACCTTGTCCATCTTGGGGCTCCGTTCTCGTTTGACTTGAGACGGAGCCTCTTTTACTCAACATCTTGAAATGGCGCAACTTCTGTTCACACCTTCAGGCGCGAAACACTCTCACTGGAAACGGCACTAGTCTGGCTCTCTGTGAGCAAATAGGACGGAGGCGATCCCAGCGCGGGCTTCTGATACACGGGCTTGTTGAACAGACAGCGGAGCAACTGCTCAAACCGCTCCTCCCGTAGAACGGGATCAGTCATGTCAATGTAAATGCGATTCCGAAGGAATGTTGGAACGCACTCATTACCGTGGTCATCGCGCTCTACCACGAGTGCAACGAACCGCTGTGGGCGGTCTATGCTATCGACCTGTTCATACACATCTTTCGAAATGATCTGTGTCTCAGTTCCGACACCCCCTTCACGGCCATCTGCCTTTGTGGCGTAGGCGGCATCACAGACAACAATCACCTTGTCGACAGTCGGATCGGTGACCATTCGCTCCATAAATGCATGCTTGTCATCACCCTCTTTGAGGATCCACTTGTCAAGAACGACATCAACGCCGTTCTCCACTAGGTCTGTTGCGAGTGCTAGCACCCATGCTTCATGTTCTGGCGACGTCCAACTGTATGAGATGAACGTTCGCGGCGTCTTGACCGGTGTTTCGGGCACGATGGAATGATACTGTGATCGCCTTGTGCCGGGGCCGGCTTGGCCTCTTCCTCATCGAATCTCCATGACTCGCCGCAGCGGCACCGAAACCGGAGATGCCGGGAGGAAATGCCGGGACAGTTATCACTTTCTGCTCAGGTCAGGGCGGGTTGCCTTTGGGGCTTGTGCGGCTTGGAGTCCTGCGTGTACTGCGTCGGCTCATGGTTCACCGGGCCGGAGTGAATCACGTTTGCCCGGAGACGCCGGCCGATGATCTCTTCAGCTCGTTTGCCGTTTTCGATCATCATGGTGATGTCGATACCGGTGTCCACGCTCATCTCCTGGAGTAGGCACACCAGATCCTCGGTGCAGGTGTTGCCGGTAAAGCCGAACTGATACATGTCGGCACCGGTGGCGGGCTGACCGCCGATCGCCCCAAGCGAGGTGTCCACATATCTCAAGCCCAGCTCCAGCGCAGCGAAGGTGTTGACGATGCCATTGCCGCGAGTGTCATGGAAGTGGGCGATGAACTCGACATCCGCAAAGAGCGATTGCAGCTCGCCGATGCGCCGGCGGACCTGAAGCGGGTTGGCGGCGCCGGTCGTGTCGCCGAGCATGATCGTCTGGGCGCCGTGATCGAGATAGAACTGCGTCAGGTCGATGACATTCTCGATCGGCACATCACCGGCGATGGGGCAGCCGTAGACCGTGCCGGGGCATCCGATGATTTTGACGCCGAGATCGCGGGCCCGCTTCATGATCGGTGCATGCGCGCGTTTGGCGTCATCGTGGGACAGGCGGAAGTTGACGAGGTTATGCGCTTCGCTGGCCGAGATCATGAGGATGATCTCATCGGCTCCGTAACCCTCCCTCTGGCAAACCTCGAAGCGCTCGAACCCCTTGGCGTTGGGCATCAGCACCACGTAGCTGACGTTGGGCGAGCGGTCGATACGCTTCAGCACCTCCACGCAATCTGCGAATTGGGGCAACAGCCCGGGATGCGAGAAGCTGGTCACCTCCAGCTTCCTTACGCCGGAGGCGATGATGCGATTGATCATCTCGATCTTCTGCTCGGTGGGGATGATCTTGGGGATGGATTGAAGCCCGTCGCGGGCCCAACATTCGCACATGGTCACCGATTCGGGTAGGGTCATCGTGTTTCCTCGCCGGTTGTTGATGCGCAGTGGTGCTGCCGACCGATACGCCGACATGTGGACCAATCCCCCCCGGCCGGTATGGTACTTGACAACGGCGGCGGTAGGGCGATAGTGCCCGGTCTTGGAGCCTCATCCTGCATCACGAGGAATGCCCTGCAATGACTGATTCCGACAGAAGTGGCGATGTACCGGGAAGCTACCGCCCGACGGCCGATGAAGTTGACGATCTCATCCGACGGGCCGCAAGCCATCGTCTGGGGACTGATTTTCTGCTTCACGGCACGCTCGACGCGGTGGCCGCAACCTTCCAGGCCCACGCCTTTGTGGTCGAGGCTGCCCGCAACGTCCTGGCCGACGCCCGGCAGCGGCCGGAAATCAAAACCACATCAGCGGCCTCTCGCGCCGCCACTCGCGCTTGAAGCGCTCAAGGAGCGAGCCGACCGGCCCATGGTCGCCGAGTATATCGAGTTTCTTGAGAAATCGCGGCGCGGCCTGTGCCTCGGTCACGGCCAGACCAAGCGCAACCCGGTGAGGTAAGTGTCGGCCCAGCGCCTGCGTATCCTATTCTCCACATTCGAACCCAGCGGCGATGCCCTGGCGGCGGACGCGATCACCGTAATGCTCCGACGCAATCCTCAGCTGATGATCTACGCCCTCGGTGGCGCGAAGATGCAATCAGCCGGGGCCGAGTTGATCGAGCACACGACCGACCGCGGCTCGATGTTCCTGGAGACGGTGGCCCAGGTATGGTCACATCGCAAACGGCTGCAACGGCTGCGCGCTTGGCTCACGCGGCACCGCATCGACGCCTTGGTTCCGCTTGACAGCCCGGCCGGGAACTGGTCCATCTGCAAGCTCGTGCGCCGCGTGCAGCCAGAGGCGAAGATCGTGCACCTGGTCGCGCCGCAGTTGTGGGCCTGGGCGCCGTGGCGGGTTCGTCGCCTCCGCCGGCTGACCGATCACGTGCTGTGCATTCTCCCGTTCGAGCCGCAGTGGTTCGCCGCACGCGGTGTCCGGGCAACGTTCGTGGGTCATCCCGTATTCGATCCTTCGTGCCGCCGCTCGCCCGAATCGAGCGACGCTCTGCCGCCCGGCCAACCGCGCCTCGCCCTGCTGCCCGGATCGCGCAAGGGTGAAGTAACACGCAACTGGCCGACCATGCTCAAGGCCTTCCTCCAACTGCGCCAAGCGCACCCACATCTGCACGGTACGGTTGCCGCGCTGAATGATCGCATCGAACAACTGCTGCGCCAGATCTCGCAGAAAGAATGTGGCGGCGCCGACTGGCCTGAGCACCTGACCCTGCTCACCGCTCAGACCGACGCGGTGCTGGACTGGTGCGACCTGGCCCTGGTCGCCTCGGGCACCGTCACGCTCGAGCTGGCCCGGCGCGCCAAACCCATGGTGATCATGTACAACATGCCTTGGCTGTCCATCGTGGCCATGGGCTGGATGGTCCGTACCCGCACGTTCACTCTGCCGAACCTTGTTTCGCAATCGGCCGGCCTCGGCCGCGCCGTGCCGGAGCTAGTCCCGCATTTCGGCCAGGTCAAGCCGGTCGTCCGCGAGCTGCAAACACTCTTGAACAACGAGGACGTTGCTCAGCGTCAGCGCTCCGCCCTGGCCGAGGTCGCCGCCCAATTCGACGACGAACGTTTCACCGACGCCGCCCCCCGCCAAATCCTGGCCGCTATTGCCGTTCCCTCTCCCCTCCGAGGGGAGAGGGCAGGGTGAGGGGTCAGAATACGCTCCCCTCCAAGGGGAGAGGGCAGGGTGAGGGGTTCAGAACACGCTCCCCTCGACGACGAGCCGCGGAACCACCGCCGCGCGAAGCCCTTGACGCCTTCGGCCTCGATGACGACGAGAAGCTGTAGCCCTCCGGAGTCCACGCCTCGCTTCACGCCCCGGACAGCGGCCCGGCAACGTGCCGCCAAGCGCCTCTGCCCAACTGTTTTCTTGATATACCCAAAGCCCAGGGATTCCTATCCCTGGGCGTTTCTCATGCGTGTGAGAATGGCATTAAGGCACGGAGGGACAGAGGGTTAGAGCAGCGGTACGACTTGATCGATCGGCCGTGGATGCGCGCGTTTTCACGCACCGACACCGACGGCCACCGCATCTTCTTCCAAACCCGGCTCGATTG
This sequence comes from Planctomycetota bacterium, assembly GCA_022568135.1. GTDB lineage: Bacteria > Planctomycetota > Phycisphaerae > Phycisphaerales > SM1A02 > JADFFQ01. Next base: position 39,858 of record JADFFQ010000033.1, read on the forward strand.
TCCATCCGCTCCCGGCAGCATACATTCACGTTCACTAGCATCACAACTGGGTGCTGATGTCGAAGAAGGGAATGTCGGACGAGATGGACAAGTTAAACATCGACCTAAAGAATTGCTACGGGATAAAGACACTCAAGAGGCAATTTGATTTCTCCGAGCACACAGTTTTCGCCATCTATGCGCCTAATGCCTCGATGAAGTCTTCGCTGGCACAGACCTTCAAGGACGTAGCTGCCGGAGCGCAATCAAACGATCGAATATTTCCGGATCGAGTGTGCCAGAGGAAGATCACCGATGAGAACGAGGTTGATCTACCCATGGAAAGCGTGTTTGTTGTTCGTCCCTACGATGAGGAGGTTGGTCACACCGAAAAGACTTCTACTTTGCTCGTGAACAGCACGCTGAGAAAGGAATACGAACAACTTCACACCAAGATTGACAAGTCCACTGAGGCTTTCCTGAAGGCTCTAAAGAAGCAATCCGGTTCGAAGAAAGATTTGGAGAAAGAGATTTCCTCCGCGTTCACTAGGAGTGATGATCAGTTTTACGTCGCGCTGACACGGGTGAAAGATGAACTAGCAAGCCAACACGACGCTCCATACGCCGACATCAAGTACGATACAATCTTTAATGACAAGGTCCTGACCTTCCTCGGAACGAAGGACGTTAAGACAGCAATAGAGAGCTACATCAAGAGATACAATGAGCTCCTGGCAGGCTCAACCTATTTCAAGAAGGGTACCTTCAACTATTATAACGCCAGCACCATTGCGAAAAGCCTGGCTGACAATGGGTTTTTCAATGCCAAGCATACCGTAAGCTTAAATGCCGAAACAAAGCTGGAAATCACCAGTCAGAAGCAGCTTGAGGAACTGATCGCGAAGGAGAAGGAGGGCATCTCGAAAGATAAGGAACTCAGAAAGAAGTTCGCCGACATTGACAAGCTGATTTACAAGAACGTGGATCTTCGGAGCTTCGGGGCTTATGTGGCAGATCAGGAGGGGCTTCTTTCAAAACTGGCAAACATCGATGCATTCAAGGAAGAGGTGTGGAAATCGTACTTCAAGGCGCAGAATCAGCTTTACACGGACTTGATCACGGATTACCAGGCTGCGGAGGAAAGGAAAAGGCAGATTGAGAAAGAAGCTCGTCAAGAAAGGACGCAGTGGGAGTCGGTAATCGAGATGTTCAATGACCGATTTGTTGTCCCCTTCAAGTTAACTCCCAAGAATAGAGTCTCTGTCATTCTGGGTCAGGAGCCAATGCTCAGTCTGGGGTTCACCTTTGAGGATGGAGACGGCAAGACACTTGTGGAGAGGGCCGCGTTGATGCAGGTGCTAAGCACGGGCGAGAAGAAGGCTTTCTACGTCCTGAACATCATTTTTGAGGTTGAGGCTCGAAAGAAGACGAGGCAGGAAACCGTTTTCGTTGTGGACGACATTGCCGACTCCTTCGACTACCAGAACAAGTACGCCATCATTCAGTATTTGCAGGACATTGCGGAAGAACCCTACTTCAAGCAGATCATCCTGACGCACAACTTTGACTTCTTCCGCACTATAAGCAGCAGATTCGTTCGCTATTCGCACTGTCTCATGGCTTCCAAGAGCAGTACTGGGATTGCCTTAGAACAAGCAGCAGGCATCAAGAACGTGTTCGTGAACGATTGGAAGCCCAGTTTCTTCACTGACCCCAAGAAGAGGATTGCTTCTATCCCCTTCATTCGGAACATCATCGAATATACGAAGGGAGACGATGATCCCGGTTTCATTAGGCTCAGTTGCCTGTTGCATTGGAAACCCGACTCCGTTGTCATCACCCAAACAGAGCTCGATTCCATTTACAACACAGTGTTTGGTACAACTGGAGCCTCTGCTGATGGATCGAGTCTAGTGATTGACGTAATCCGTCGGGAAGCGAGTGAATGCCTCAGCGCGGGCGATGGTTTCAACTTTGAAAACAAGATTGTACTCTCAATTGCCATACGACTTGCTGCTGAGCAATTTATGGCAAACCGAATTAATGACGCCAAGTTCGTGTCCGCCATCAATTCCAATCAAACACCTACGCTGTTGAAACAATTCAAGGACATGTTCAGCAGTGAGATTGGCAACATCAAAACCATTGAGCGTGTGATACTCATGACACCGGAGAACATTCACCTGAATTCATTCATGTACGAGCCGATTGTGGACATGTCCGCTGAGCATCTGAAGAAGCTCTATCAAGAAGTATTGGCGCTCCAAGGAGGTAGCGAGTAGGATGGGTCACACGGGAGGGCGTACGTGTCAGGTTGATTTATTTGGGGGAAGAGAAAGGGACGGGAGTCTCTTTCGGGGTGCATGCGCCGCGTCATCACGCCATCATCTTGTGGCAACACTTCGAAGCACGATCGGCGGCCCCCGCCGGCCAATATGGCGAGGCCAACCGGCCGCGATGGGGCACGAGTGTTCAGCCATAAACCGACAGCCTGACAGCCCCATCCGTGCGCGCGGGGCGGGTTGAGGTCGCGCTGGCGGGCACAAGATGGTCGAAGTTAGGCCGAGATAAGCCTCCGAAGCGCTGACTTAGCGCTGAGATAAGCCGAGATAAGCCTCGGTTAGCCGAAGTTATTGTGCGCATAGCCCGGCCGGCGCGCGCCCAAAGGCCCGTTCGGCAAGCGTGGCGCGCGCAAGACAGGCCGACCCTCGATAGGCGGTCAGAATCAAGGCCCCCGGAAGTGCGAAGTGCGCGCCCAGACTGCTGCGCGCGCAGATGTGACAGGAGTTTTCAGGCCCGTGGTGTGCGCGGGTCGGTTCGGCTGATGCCGACGATGGCGATCCCGGCTTGGTTTGCGGCTTCGATGACCTGTGGCTTGTCGATCATGATCACCTCGGCGGCACGCACAGCCACACACCCCGCCCCCGCGCCGGCGAGACGCTCGATGGTGACCGGGCCGATCGCAGGGACGTCAAAGCGCATATCGTGATCGTCACTGGGGGCCTTGAGCAACGTCCAACCGCCGCGGCCATTGAGCCGCCCGGCCCGCTCGATCATGGCGTCCGTTCCCTCCAGCGACTCGACCGCGATGACCTCGCCCTGACACACTGCGATCGATTGGCCGATATCCAGCTTGACCAGGCGTTTGAGGGTCGGCCAACCGCGGGCGATATCCGACTGCTGTTGTGGTGTCGGGGCCGCCGGAGTCATTGGGCCATCGTCTGCGAGATGATCGGTGATGTGCGTCGTCGAATCGATGAGGGTAATGCCGCTTTCTCGCAGTTCCTCGGCCAGGGCCATGAGCACAGCGGCATTTCGCCGATCATTACGCATGCGTCGATACCACAGCTTTAGAGCCCGCCAAT
>JADFFQ010000034.1 GCA_022568135.1 Planctomycetota bacterium
CGCCTGACACCGTCTTCCCGATTCCTCGGCCGGGTCATCTTCAGGGGTCGGGGTTGACCGGAACTCCGCTCCTGCTATAGTGTAACGACTTCCTGGTCGCGGAGCCGACCGAGATCCTCACCGGAGTCGTGAATGGCGTTGTTTTTGAATATCCTCTTCGTGCTGTTCTTTGCCTTCACCGCCCCGTTCTGGATCTTTCAATTGCTCAGATCGAAGAAGTATCGGGCCGGCTGGCCGCAGCGGCTCGGATGGGTTCCCAAGCGGGAAGGGAAGCAGCCATGCGTCTGGATACATGGAGTTTCGGTCGGGGAGATCCTCACGGCCCGGGCGTTCGTCCGGACGCTGGAGAAGCGACATCCCGGATGGGATGTGGTCCTGTCGACCACGACCCTGGAAGCGCATCGCGTGGTGGAGAGGGCCTATCCCGGGAAGATGCTCTTCTACTTCCCGATGGAGCTTTCCTTCGTGATCCGGCGAACGCTACGACGAATCCGTCCGACGGCGGTCGTGTTGATCGAGCAGGAGCTCTGGCCGAACTTTCTCCATCACTGCGACCGTGCAGGTATCCCGGCGATCCTCGTGAACGGTCGCATCAGCCAGCGATCGTATCGCCTGTACTCTATCGTGCGTTGGCCTCTCTTCCGTCCCTTCCGGAAGGTGCGTTCTTACTGCGTGCAGACACAGGAGGTGGCGGACAGGTTTGCCGCGCTGGGGATCCCCCGAGCTCAGATCGATGTGACCGGGAACATGAAATACGACAATATCTCGACCGGGGATGGGGGTGCGAAGGCCGGGCAGGCGGCGCGCCGCCTGCACCCAAACGTTTGTCGCCGAGGCCCGCCCGGCCGCCAAGACCTTCGCAGCCGTCTTCGACCATAGGGATCTCGTGTTTGGCGCACAGTGCGGCCAAATCAGCCATCCCCGCTGGATTGCCGAACACCTCCACCGCGACGATTGCTTTGGTCTTCGGCGTGATTCGCTTCTCGACCTCGTCGCAGCGCATATTCAATGTGCGCGGATCGCAATCAATGAAGACCGGTGTGGCTCCCACATGCAGGATACAGTTGGCCGAGGCGACGAAGCTGAAGGCAGGGGTAATGACCTCGTCGCCGGGCCCGACGCCCAGTGCAGCCAGGCTCAGGTGCAGGCCGCAGGTCCCCGAACTCACGCCGATGCCGTGGCGCCGCCCAACACGCTGGGTGAGAAGGTGCTCGAACTCCTCCAATCGTGGGCCGAGGCTCAGGCGGCCGCTGCGCAGTGTTGCGACGACGCTGCGTATCTCCGCTTCGGTGATATCGGGTTGGCTGAGGGGTATGGGTTCGGACACGGCACAGCTCGCGTATCGCACGTTCAAGGTGGTGGGGCCATCGCAAAGGTCTCGACCAGCGCCCGTTCGATCGTGGACGTGTGCTTGAGGTACAGCCATGCGGCTTGCATCTGCAACATGTCCGAGACACGGCCGCCGCCCGACGCGATCACCCCAAGCTCTTGGAGCTCATCGGCGGTGAGGCGCGGGGTGTGCTTGGCGATGAGAAGCATGGCCAGTGAGTCAGCCCGCCCGAATCCGATGCGCTTGGCCAGGCGTGCTGCGTCGCCCGCTACGGGTGACGGTGATTCCAGCAGCCCCATCAAGATCGCCTGCTGGGTGAGGCTGTCATCTTCCGCACGCAGGAGCCGATTGGACACCGCGCCGGAATCGATTCTAAAGAGGCGGGCGGCCGCGATTGTCGCCGTCTCGGCCCGGCTGTCACGGCCTCGCGATTCGCCTTCGACGCTGTCGATGAGGTGCAGGTACACGCGGGCGGCTTGTTCATCGTCCAGGTTCTCGACGATGTTCATCACCCGCCGCGTGGTGAGGCGATGACCAAGTTCCACCAGTTCGATCAATGCACCGGTGGGGTCGGCGCCGCTGGAGATCGCTTTACCCGCTCGCACCAACAGGTCGATCACTGCATCGCCGGCGGGGAGGTGATCGTAGGCCGAGGCCGGCACCCGTGATCCCGACGCCAGCAGGAGATGAGCGTAGCGAACGCATTTGTCATATGGCGGGTCATCTCCCAGGACGTGGCTCCACAGCCGAACGCCGCCAGCCGGGTCCAATGCGAGAACCGTCGAGATGCCTTTGGCGATGACGTCTGGATCGGCGTTGGGCTCCTTGACTGTCTGCACCACCCAATCGACAACCGCCGTGAGCTTGCGCGCAGCGATGGCGTCGAAGATTTCCAACAGATGCCGGGTGCGGTCGCTGCCGCGGAGGGTATCAACGCGCGCGCGGTACGAGCTCAAGGCGGCGTCGTCGCCCATCTGCGCCGCAACACATGCCGCCAGGGCCGCGGTCGCCAGGTTCTGGCTTCCCGCCAGCCGGGTCAGGGTGTGCGTCTGGACCGGTTCGCCGCGGGCGACAAGCTCGGCCAGTAGCAGCACGCGGGACTTCGGCTCGAGATCGTCCAAACGCAGCAGCTCATTGATCCGGCCGGAGTCGATCAGTTCCATATCCAGGGCACTTGCAATCACCAGTTGCCGTGCCATCGGCGAGTCGAGCTGCGCGATCAGCCGGGGGTCAATGTGCCCGGATTCGTTGATCTCGGCTAAGCCCAGGATTGCGTGGACCCGAAGCGGCGGTCCACCGTGCTGCGCCAGTTGCTGGAAGAACGACCGCAGGCTTGTGTCGCGCAGCTGGCGGAGGGAAGACAGCAGCAGCAGGTGGCGGCCATCGCCGCGCGGGGCCACGGCCTTACGCAATTGGCGGATCGACACCTCGACCGCACGATCGCCGGGCGCCCAGCCAAGCAGCACCCAAAGCGTCGGCACCAGGACCAATTGCAATCGGCGGGGGAATCGACGCATGTCAGCAGTGTATCCGCTCCCTGCCTCGGCGGGGTTACTTCGGCTTGCCCGAGGCGCGCAGGATCTCGTGCCGAAGCTGATCCACCAGTTCGTTCAGCGTCATCGATTCCCCATTCTCGGCAAGGTTGACTGTGTGCTGCTCGCGGAGCTGCTTGATGATCCTCTTGACGGCGGTATGGAATGTTGAATGGTGCCGGCGCCCCAGCGCCTGGGCGATCTCGGGGTAACTCATCGTCGTCAGTTCTCTGCCCAGATAGGCGACGACTCCTCTGGCCACGACGACCCGCCGATGACGCCCCGAGCCGATCAGGTCGGCCCGATTCACCGCCAGCCGAGCGCAGACAACGTCCACGATGGTGCCGATGCGCAGCGGAGCGTTCGGCCGCCAGCAGCGGTCCTTGAATAACTGTTCGACCATGACGAGTCCGATCTGGCTATTCTCCGGCCAATCGGACACCAGCCGAAGCGCCGCCAGCCTGTTCACGGCGCCTTCCAACTCCCGTACCGATCCCGCGCAGCGGGCGGCGATGGCCTGTATGGCGGCGTCGGAAACTCGTAACCCGCGGGCCGAGGCCAGTTGCCCCACCAGCTTGATCCGCACCGTGCGGTCCGGTCGCTCGATCTTCACCACCATGCCCGAAACGAACCGGCTGCTCAACGCTCGCTTGAACCCCAGGCAGTGGGGGTGCTCGTCGGAGGCCAGCACCAACCGCGCTCCCGCCAGACCGATCGCATCGAGCGTGTGCTGAAACTCGTTCTGCGTGGCGACCTTATTCGATAGAAAGTGCACATCGTCGATCGCCAGCAGGTCCAGCTTTCGTGTGCGTTTGCGAAACTTGTCGATCGTGTTGGTGCGCACCGCGTTGATATACTCGTTGGTGAATTGTTCGGCGGTGATGTAGCGGACTGTGATCTCATCAGGGCATTTGGACTGTTCGGAATATCGCTGTGAGATTCCCTGCAGCAAATGCGTCTTCCCCACGCCGCATTCCCCGTGGATGAACAACGGCGATCCGCCATCGGCGGACGTTGCTGTGCGGTCCTCGGCGATCCGCCTGGCGGCCGCGAATGCAAGCTCATTGGATTGGCCGACCACGAAGTCGTCGAGGCGTCGCAGGCCGGCGTTTCGACGAGGTCCTCGACGGCCCGTCGGCCGAGGCGACAATCCGCTGGCTGAGCTGGTGGCGGCTTGCCTCTCGTTGCGGCCTCCGCCAGCACCGTCCGGTGACTCTCGGCCATTGCCTCGAAATCGCTTTGGCGCGACACGAACCTCAACCCGCGCACCCTCGCCCAGCGCCTCGCGGGCTACGCCATGCAGGTCACCCAGGAAGTGACTGTCAATCCAGTCGGCGACGAACTGGGTGTTGGCGGCGACCTCCACACGGTTGCCCTGGACCTGTAGCGTCGAGCTGTGGCCGAACCACATCTCGTATGTGTGGTGGCCGATGCGATCGGCCAGTTGCTCACTGATACCGCGGGTGACCGTCGGGGGTGAGGCGCCGAGTTTCATGAGTCGCCCTCGCTGGATATGTCTGGTCGGTAACGATCGTGAGCGATCATGGCCCGTGCCGAGCACCGCCATCGGCCGCGAATCAGTGTGACTCGTCCTTCCCTGGGCGGGCAATGGAGACTACGACCGGCTGGGCGGTTTCACAAGAGCGAATTTCAAACGCAAGGAGGTCAATCGCGCCCAATGTCCTGCTACATCGAAGAGTTGTCGCCTTGAAAAAAACTTTTTCCACCGTCGTGGGCGCAGCTGTCAATGCGCCGTGGAAAAGATCAGCGTCACCCAGCAGCGCCACAACCGCTCAGCGTTTTTAGGCGACGCCGCGCAGCGAACGAATCAACGCCCATCGATGAACCACGGCCTCGAACCCTTGGGCCTGATACAGCGCGAGCGCCGGCGTGTTGCGCTGGTCAACAGCGAGCGTAACGGTCCGTTCTCGACGGCCGGTGAGCAGCCCCAGGCCGTGCCGCAGCAACTGGGCTCCCAGCCCGCGTCCTCGGGCCGCAGGCGCAAGGCCAATGTACACCAGCTCCACTGTCTTGTGGTCGGGGAACGGATTGAGCAGGACCGCCCCGGCCGGCTGATCCTCAACTCGCAGCAGCGTCCAGAGTAATGGGTCAAACCGGCCCGTCGCCTGGTGACCGGCCAGGATGTCGGCGGTGCGGCGCAGCCCGTACAGGCCCGGACAATCCAGCGTCTGCTCGTAGCTGGCCTCCATGGCCGCAATCAGGTCGTCCCGCAGCGCCGCGCAATACGGCTCAGTCGTCACTCCCTGCGGCCACTGCGGCGGCGGGGGGGGGTTCCGCCTCGACAACGGCCGCTCGAGATAGCTCAGCATTGCCAGCTCAGTGAATTCGGCCGCAAGGAACGTCTGGCGATGAAGCGCCTCTGAAGGGTCCAGCAGCGCCTGCGCCAGGTCCACATCGAGGTCGGCGAGCTGTTGGCAGACGTGGTCGATCAGCCCCGCTACGGAACGGACCTGCCGGGACGAGGTCACCTGGCTGGCGAAGATCATCGCGGTCCGACCCGGGCTGGGCACCGCCAGCACGCTGAAGGCGATCCGCCCGGTTCGATCGAGCCGCGACCACAGCTCATCCAGACGGATCGCGCTCGTTCGGGCATAGTACATGAACCGGTCCACCGCAGCCCGATCCCCTTGCGAACCGACGCCCACGAGCCGCTCGATCGCCTCCGCCCGTCTTGGGGGCCCGATGCGCACAATCGGCCCCGGATCGTCGTCCTCAGATGGACGCAACTGCTCAGGGTTGGTCTGCGAAATGGTCATGGTCGCACTTCGTTGACCGGGTGGGCATCGGTCATACAATAGCGACCGTGCCAGTTGTACGGAGTCCGGTCCATGCCTTGGTCATGTCGAACCATTCCAGCCGCCCTCGCGGGCTGCGCCGTGCTGGCTGTGGTCTACGGCGTATCGGCGTTTCCCAAGCCGGCCGCGGTGCCCCACCGATGGGAGCTGCGGTTCGAGCCCGGTCATCTGCGACTCTACCTGGATGAGGCACGCGGCGACGCATACTGGTACTTCACCTACATGGTCACCAATCGGACCGGCGACGACCAATTGTGGGCGCCCACCTTCACGCTGTTCACCGACGCCGGAGAGATCCTTTCGTCCGGCCGAGGTGTTCCCGCACGGATCGCCGAAGATCTCATGCAACTGCTTGGCAATGAACTGCTGGAGAGTCAGAATGAGGTTATCGGCGAGATTCTCCACGGCCGCGAACATGCCAAGGAGGGGTTGGCGATCTGGCCGGCCCGCAATCTTGAGGTCAACGAGCTCTCGCTGTTCATCGCGGGGACCAGCGGCGAGACCGCCAAGGTCAAGAACCCCGTCTCAGGCGAGGACGTGCTGCTGCGAAAAACGCTACAGCGCGATTACCTGATCCCGGGCGATGCGCCGGCTCGTGGCAGCAAACCCGTGGACCTTCTTCACCAGCAATGGGTTATGCGCTAGGCGGATACGACAGGCGGCCTCCCGCTACCAGCCTCTCATCGGAGCACCTCGATGGCTCACAAAAAGGGACAGGGATCAAGCAAGAATGGCCGCGACTCCAACGCGCAATACCGCGGCGTCAAGTTGTTTGGCGGCCAGGCGGCCGGGCCGGGGTCGATCATCGTCCGCCAGTGTGGCACGCCGTTCAAGGCCGGATATCTCGTTCGCCGCGGCCGGGATGACACCCTGTTTTCGATCGCAGCCGGCAAGGTACGCTTCCGTGGCCGATTCGTCGATATCATCCCGGATGATCCCGCGATCCAGCACTATGCCGCGGTCCAGCGCACTGCCGCCGGCTGAGACCATCTCGACGCACCGATTCACAGTGTCCTGAACGATCATTGGCTGGTGATCGCAATTCTTCCAGCGGCGGACGCACATCCGCAGGCTTCACCCGTTTGTGTTGCAACGCTGAATCCTCACGCGGGCATATGATCCTCGCCCGGCGCTATCAGTCTCTTCATCCCTTGATGCCTTGATGCCTCGATCCCTCGATGCCTTCCTCAACCCATGCTCATCGACCAGGCCACCATCGACGTCAAAGCCGGCAAGGGTGGCGACGGTTGCGTGAGCCTCCGGCGGGAGAAGTTCGTGCCCAAAGGGGGCCCGGACGGGGGCGACGGCGGCGACGGCGGAAATGTGGTCCTCGTCGGTGATCCCAGCCTCAACACACTCGCATCCTTCACCTACTCGCCGCATTTCCGTGCCCCCAACGGCCGACCGGGGATGGGAAAGTCCATGCGCGGAGCCGACGGAACCGACTGCGTTATCCCCATACCGCTTGGCACCATCGTCTTCGACGCCGACGACTCCACCATACTGGCCGACATCGACCTGCCCGGCCGGAGGTTGGTCGTCGCCCGCGGCGGCAAGGGCGGCTTCGGCAACGAGCACTTCAAGTCCCCCACCAATCAGACGCCGCGATCCGCCACGCCGGGCGAGCTCCCACAACAACGCACCCTGCGCCTGGAGCTGAAGCTCATTGCGGATGTGGGCCTGGTCGGCAAACCCAATGCCGGCAAGTCCACCATGCTCCGGGCGATCTCACGCGCCAACCCCAAGGTCGCCGACTATCCCTTCACCACCCGCTACCCGCACCTGGGAATCGCCCAACTGCCCGGCGAGCGCCGCCTCGTCGTCGCCGACCTCCCCGGCCTGATCCAAGGCGCCGCGGCCGGCGCCGGCTTAGGCCACGACTTCCTCCGGCATATCGAGCGCACCGGGGTGCTTGTGCACCTGCTGGATGTCGCGCCGGCCGATGGCTCCGATCCGGCTGAGAATTACCACGCGATCCGCACCGAGCTTGCCCGGTACTCCCAGGCCTTGGCCGAAAAGCCCGAGATCATCGCGCTCAACAAAATCGATCTGATCCCCCAGGCCCGACGCGCTGCAATGATCGAGCGCATCGCACGCATGCTCAACGCGCCCGATGCTCGAGAGCCTCTCGTGACCAGCGGCGCGACCGGCCAGGGCCTGGCCCAACTGCTCGAAGCCTGCTGGAACCACCTGGGCAAGGGCGAACCCAGCGGGTGGCGCAGCAACTGACGAGCCGCGCCCGCCGTTCAGTCGTAGGGTCCGCTGTGCGGACCATCTTCTGTTTCCAGCGACGGGGTGGCTGGGGCTAAGCGCAGCGTGCCCCAGTATCGTTGCTGACCCGCTGGGCGGTGGCTCCTTGCAAAGCCGCGACCAATGGTCGCGGTCTTCTGTTCGGCGCCAACGATCCTCGTCGCCGAACAATCCGCCCACCCAATCCCCCAGCCCCCGGCTCCGCCGGGGGATTGCTTTGTCGCCCCGTCCCACAATCCACGCATTTTTTCGTTGACATCGCCCGCCCGGCGTGTTCCAATGAGCCCGGCCAGCCAGGAGGGAACGGCCATGAGGGGATCTCGCGGTGGCCAGGGACTCGGCCAACAACCTCATACCCACCCCCGCACGCCGCCTTTGCCCCAAGGAGGTCCAGCGATGAACTTGAGCCGCCATTTCACGTGGAATTTGCCGGTCGCAATGCTCTGCCTTCTGGCCTCGATGACGGTGGTTTCATCCGCGGCACAGCGCCCATCGCCCACTGCAGCGCACCATCGGGCCATTGCAGGCGTGCCGCAGGAGCTGTTTTCAGCGCATGGCGGGCAGGCGTTTGCAAACGAATCATCCGATCCAACAGTCATTCGTAGCAGGCTCATGCGGATCGACTTTGATCTGTTGTCGGGAATACAGCCGACACAGCGCGTCGTATTGGACCTGTTCGAAGATACCTCGTTTCTCGTGGTCTTTGATCGCAGCACGAACAGCCATACCTGGGTTGGGCATATCGACGGTGACCCCGGGGGCACATTCACCCTGGTCGTGAAGCAAGGCGGCTTGGCCGCGATCATCCGAGGGCCGGGCCAGGGTCTTTACCGTATTCGCTCGCTCGGTGACGGCCTCGGGGTTATTCAGGAGATTGACGAGACCAAGTTTCCGCCCTGCGGAACGGGACCCGCCCAGGGAGTTCTCGGCGGAGGCGGCGTGGCCGGTGGAGCCGGATGCGACGACGGATCGGTGATCGATGTCCTCGTGGTCTATACGGCCCTGGCCCGAACTGCGGCGGGGGGAACGGCGGCGATTGAGGCTGAGATCGATCTGGCTATCGCTAACTCCAACAGCGCCTACAACAACAGTCTCATCGGGACGCAACTGAACCTCGTCTACGCCCAGGAGATCGCCTACGACGAGGTCGGGACCTACGGGGATCACCTCGATCGCCTCACCAATCCGGCCGACGGCTCCATGGACGCCGTACATACCCTCCGTGACCAGTTCGGAGCGGACATGGTCGCCCTCTTGGTTGATGACAATGAGTTCTGCGGGATTGCGTGGCTCATGCTGACCCTCTCGCCGGCCTTCGAGCAATACGCCTTCAGCGTCACGACCTGGTCCTGCGCCGCGGCCGATCTCGTCTTCGCCCACGAGCTCGGCCACAACCAGGGCTCCTGCCATGCCGTTGGTGACGGTGGTGGTTGCGAGCAGGGCGGACTGTTCGCCTACTCCAACGGCTACCGCTTCTTCGGCAATAGCGGCACCCAGTGGCGCACTGTGATGGCCTATTTGCCGGGCACGCGCGTCGAGAACTTCTCCAACCCGGATGTTCTATACGACGGGCAACCGACAGGCGTCCCTCCCGGCGACCCCGGCGAAGCCCACAACGCGCTGACGATCAACCAGACCGCATTCACCGTCGCCAATTTCAGGTGCAGCATTGTTCAGCCCGGGACCGTTCTGTCGCACCAGAAGATCAGCGACACCCAAGGCGGCTTCACCGGCACCCTTGGTAATGGCGATCACTTCGGCATCTCGGTGGCTTCACTGGGTGATCTCGACGGGGACGCCGTGGGCGATCTGGCCGTCGGGGCAATCGGCGATGACGGCGGGGGCACGGAGCGTGGCGCGGTGTGGATTCTGTTGCTCAACCCCAACGGGACGGTGAAGTTCCACCAGAAGATCAGCGACACCGAAGGCGGCTTCACCGGCACCCTTGGTAATGGCGATCACTTCGGCAGCTCGGTGTCCTTCCTGGGCGATCTGGACGGCAACGGCGCGGGCGACCTAGCCGTGGGGGCAAACGGCGATGACGACGGGGGCACGAACCGCGGCGCAGTGTGGGTGCTGTTCCTCAACACCAACGGGACGGTGAAGTCCCACCAGAAGATCAGCGACACCGAAGGCGGCTTCACCGGCGCCCTGGATGATTCCGATGAGTTCGGCACCACGGTGGCCTCGCTGGGTGATCTCGACGGCGATGGCGTGACCGACTTGGCCGTGGGGGCACTCGCGGATGACGACGGGGGCAACAACCGCGGCGCGGTGTGGATCTTGTTCCTCAACAGTAACGGAACGGTGAAGTCCCACCAGAAGATCAGCGACACCGAAGGCGGCTTTACCGGCGTGCTGGATGATGACGATGACTTCGGCAGCTCGGTGGCTTCGCTGGGTGATCTCGACGGCGACCGCGTGAGCGACTTGGCCGTGGGGGCATACTTCGATGACGATGGCGGCCCGGGCCGCGGTGCCGTGTGGATTCTGTTCCTCAATACCAACGGAACGGTCAAGGCCCACCAGAAGATCAGCGACACCCAAGGCGGCTTCACCGGCGTGCTGGATGATGACGATTGGTTCGGCACCTCCGCGGCTTCACTGGGCGATCTGGACGGCGACGGCGTGGGCGACCTGGCCGTGGGGGTATACGCCGATGATGACGGGGGCAACAACCACGGCGCGGTGTGGGTGCTGTTCCTGAACAGCGACGGAACGGTCAAGTCGCACCAGAAGATCAGCGACACGGAAGGCGGCTTTACCGGCGTGCTGGATGCTTCCGATCACATCGGCATCTCGGTGGCTTCACTAGGTGATCTCGATGGCGACGCCGTGGGCGATCTGGCCGTCGGGGCACACGGAGATGACGACGGGGGCCCGAGCCGCGGTGCGGTGTGGATTCTGTTCCTCGACGGCATCCCTCCCTCCCCAGCCGACATCACCGGGCCGGGCGGTCTGCCTGATGGATGCGTTGATGCGTTTGACCTTGGGGCCATGCTCGGGGCGTGGTGCTCTGCGGTCAACGACCCGAACCCGCCCAGCCCACCGTGCGAGAACTGCACGCCGGCGAATCTCGCCGTTGCGGACATCTCCGGTGTGGCCAATGTGCCGGATGGGTGCGTGGATGCGTTCGATCTGGCGAAGCTGCTGGCCGAGTGGTGCTCCGTCGCCGGCGGCAACCCCTGCGGCACCTGCGGCCCGTAGGCGCGCGACGCAGCCACGACTCTGCGCGCACGGCGGGTTGAGGTCGCGCCGGCGCGCACGAGTTGGTCGAAGATAAGGCTCGATGCGCTTCCGAAGCGATCACTTAGCGCGAGTTGCGCGGAGATAAGCCTCGGTTAGCCGAAGTTATGGCGCACGCGGCATGGCTGGCGCGCGCTGAGTGGTCCGCACGGCCGCCTGGGCGCGCGCAAGAAGGACCGACCCTCACTTGTACCTCAGAATCAAGGCTCCCGGAAACACGAAACGCGCCCGCAGACTGCTGCGCGCGCAGATGGGGCGGCTAGATTGAGGCCCAGTTTGGGCGCGATGCCCTGGTTGCCGGGGAGGGGGGTGGGTGCCCTGAGAGGCCATGGACGCCGCTTCGCCACGTGCAGTTGCGAAGATTGCCGCGCCGGACTTGATCAGACCGCTCGAGCAGAGAACGATTCCATGAGATGCAACTGTCTTGGTCTCTTGAAAGGTGTTATTGCCTGATGGATTGGCTGCGGAAGGTTTTGGTCGCGGGTTGGGCGGTTGCGTTGCTGGGTGGCTGTTCGGTCTATGACAGTCGCTACGTCTTCGGCCCGAAGCCGGTTGATGTTGAGTCGGCGGTGCCGGGTGCCACGGATGTTGAGCCGGTCCGCACGCTGGTCTCGGTGGTCGGCGTCCGGCGGGCCGATGACGAGGCGCAGCTACCGGCATCCATCGAAGTGCGTTTTCGGGTGGAGAACACCACCCCGGCCAGCGTGACGTTCGACCCGACCTCGCTCGCCCTGTTCTCGGCAGACCTCAAGCAATTCCCGGCTCCGATCGTGGAGCCGCCAGACCCCTTCAACGTCGAGCCTCAAGCGAGCGCCGTCGTCGAAGCCTTCTTCCCGTTCCCGGATGAAGCAAGCCCAGCCGATTTCGACCTCAGTGGTCTCAACGTCCGCTGGACCATGCGTATCGGCGGGCAACCCGTCACGAGCAGCGCGAGCTTCACGCGCCGGCGCGAGGTGTACTACCCTCGCCATAGCTTCCACTTCGGCATCGGCTACCGCCGCTACTGTTGGTAGCGCTTGTTGGCAGGCGTGAATCTTTCGGGCTACCGGCACAATTCGAGGTAGGTTTCGAAGAACTCTCGGAGTTCATCCTGGAATCGCTCGCCGAGCGTGAGTCCGGCGATCTCGACGATCAAAGAGTCGCCGTCGGCGAGCGAGACGCAGCGTCCGCCTCCGGCCTTGGCGATCTCGGGGAAGTGCTTGACCGGTTTGCCTTCGGCTTGAATCACATGCGTGGTGAGCTGGGCCTGGGCACCGCGTCGGGCCAGTCGTGCGCACAGCGCGCCGGTGCCCACGCGAGGCGGGGCGTCGCCGATGAGCACGAGCACTTTCGTGTTGCCGGGCTGCCAACTCAGCCGATTGCACGCCAGTTTCATGGCCGGGTAGACCGCTTCGGGACGGTCCCCGCCGCCGCCTGCGGTCAAGGACCACAATCGCCGGCGGGCCAGGGTGATATCCGACGTGAAGTCCCAGGCTCTGGTCTCGAACTCATCACGTCGATCGCGATAGGCGATCAACGCCACCCGCAGCGTCTGTACGATGTCGCCGACGAAGACCATCAAGTCGTCGATTCCGCCCTGAGCCTCCGCGAGCTCGCTCCACATGCTGGCGGTGCAGTCCAGACAGATCGCCAGGTCCAGCTTCCGGCGGCTGAGCGTTTCGATGTAGCTTTCCAAGGCTGCGAAGTCATTCGGTTCAAGCGTAGCGAAGAGACCCGGCTCGATGGGTGTGTGGGGCGATTCAGGAATGCTGTGGGCCGGTTGAAGGTCGAACCGCCGCCCTGTCTTGCGCAGCCACTGCTGCCAGCGGTACCGCCGTCGCATGTTCGGCTGGCCGGTCACGACCGCGAGTCGCGGTGAAAGCAACCCAGCGTCGGTGCGGGTCATTCGCAGAATGATCTTTTTCACCGTCTCCTTCGCGAACGCGCTGAGTTCCTCATCGCCGCTCGCGATGGCGAGCTCCACCGCGAGCATCTTGTCCTCCAGACTGCGGGCCCTCGCCAGATAGCGGATACCGCGGCCCAACCGTTCGGCATCCAGCGGGTAGCGGTGCCGTAGTGCAGTGCGCAGGACGCGCGGCTCGTGTTCCGTGGCGAACGACACTTCGGTTGCGGGCACTCGTCGTCGGCCAAGCGTGCGCACAGCGAAGGCCCGCACTTGCCATGCCTCGTCGGTAAGGAGGGTCTGCAAAATATGGCGGCTTTCCAAACAAGCGTAGCGTTCCAGGCGCATGGCCGCGATGGCTCGTCTCGGCCAGGATTCGCCGCCAAGGAGCCGGTCGATCGTCTGCTTCTCGATTTGCGGTGCATGGGAGAGCGCGGTCTGGCCGGCGGCGGTGTCGTCGGCGGGCGTCGATTCGATGGGCCGACGATCCTCGCTCGGCTCGCCATTGGCGATTCCCCCGGGGCCCAGGGCCGCGGCGACGCAGACCACCTGCGATAGAAATGCCGGTCGGCGGGATCGACGCGCGTCGGTCATCGCCAACAGTGTAGGCCGGCCTCGCCCGGGGGCTGATGTGCGCCGGCGTGGGGGGCAGATGCTGTTGAGGTAGCCAAGGAAGTCGCGGCGCACCGGTGCGGATTCGGGCTTGATCCGGAGGATCGCATGGGATACTATGCGAGACATAGTAAGAACCCCACGGTTGAGGCAATGCAGATGCGAATTGAACGCGAGTTGATGCGAGGGGCCGGGCCGGTGGCGGTGCTGAAGCTGCTGCAGCGTGGCGAGATGTATGGATACGAGATGGTGGAGACGTTGTCCGAGCAGACCAAGGGCGTGCTTGGCATGGGCCAGTCCACGCTGTATCCGATGCTCTACAACCTGCAGGCGAAGGGGCTGATCACGAGCCGCCGGCGGCAGGCCGACTCCGGCCGGCAACGCCGCTACTACGCGCTGACGAAGAAAGGGGCTAGGCGTCTTGCCTCTGAGACCAGGCAGTGGCAGGCGCTGGTGCGGGCGATGGGTGCTCTGGGCATCGACGCCCCCCGGGAGCACGGTGCATCCGTTGCCAAGGCAGCGCCGGCATGAGCGCAGCGACATCCACTTCCCGTGGGGGTGCACAGCCGAGCCTGTTGCGCCGCCTTGCTCATACGCCGATGCGCGACATCGTGCGTGGCCGGCTCAGTGGCCGGGCCGACGTGAAGCGCCTGGTGGCTGCAGCTGGCTTGGCTGTGCCGCTTGCGGGAATCGTGCTTGAGGTTGCGCGCCGGTCGCGGCTGTGGCGAGTGGAGCGGGCGGACGTTGCCGATGAGCTGATCGCGCACTTCGTTGACGGCCTGAGGGCAGGCTCTTCGCCTCAAGCCCTGGCGGATGCGTTCGGACCCGCTCGGCAGGCGGCGAGGCTCATTCGCCGAGCCAAGCGCCGCAATCGTCCGCTGGTCTGGAAGGCTTGGGTACGGTCGGTGCAGGCCGTGGGACTGCTTATCGGCTTTGGCGTGGTGATCTATATCGCCGCCGCGATCCGTCTATTCACCGGCATACCTGTCCAGTCGCACAATTACCTGGCCGAGGTCACTGCCGACGCCCGTGCCGTGCCCAGGACGCAGCGGGCCTGGCCGATGTATCGCTCGGCGCTGATCGCCCTGGGTGAAATGCCGCAGGAGGTGAAATATCACGTCGTTCGCCCCGGACAACAAGAATGGGACCAGGTCGCGCGTTACATCGAGACGCATAGCGAGGCGCTGGAGGTTGTGCGACAGGCGGCGTCCGGGCCGGGGTTAGGCTACGTCGCCGGCTATGTGATCGACGAAGCCGATCTTGCATTGTGGCCTGAGCGGGCAAGCGATTCCGACAACCGCAACCTCGGGTTCGTGCCCTTTGGGGTCCAGCTGGGGTACCTGCTAGAGCTGCGCAAGCTGAGCCGGCTGCTTGCGCTGGATGCGCATCGCGCGGCCGCAACGGGTGATGGCACTTTAGCAGCGGCCGACATCGAAGCGAGCCTCGGTATTGCCGAACACGCGCGCGAGACTCCGTTCCTCCTCAACGACTTCGCGTCGCTTGCGCAAATCGCCTTAGCGCTGAACACGTTCGGCGAGATCCTTGCCAAGCACCCCGAACTGTTTACCGACCCGCAGCTCCAGGCGTTGGCCCATCACTTCTCGGACGTGCACGGCGGGCGGATCCAGCTTCGCCTGGACGGCGAGAAGCTGGTGTTCCAGGACTGGGTACAACGCCTGTACACCGATGACGGCCAGGGTGACGGCCACCTCACGGCCCAGGGGCTGCGGTCGCTGGGTTATTTCGGCGGCATGGCGGCCCAATCGTCGGATGTCCCGCCAATTCGTGACCGTGCGCTTGCCCCAGCGATGGAGTTACTCATGGCCGGCCGGCGCGAAATGACCGAGGAGTCTTCGCGTCTGTTTGCACTGGCCGAGGCTGAGGTCGCCAAGCCACTATGGGAGCAAGATCTCTTCAAAGTCGACCGTAATGTTGAGCAGCACAAAGGGTCATTCATTCACATGGCGCGATATCTGCCCATTGCTCTGTTGATGCCGGCATTTGCGAAGGCGGGCCGTTCTCCTCAAATGGTCATCCAACAGCGCGATGCGATGTTGGTGGCGATTGGGCTGGAGCTGTATCGCCGTCACAACGGCGCTTGGCCGCAGTCGCTGGACATGCTCGTGCCCGATCTGCTGCCGACGGTTCCGCCGGACCGTTTCGATGGCAAGCCACTGCGCTACCGACTCATTGACGGAAAGCCGCTGCTTTACTCAATCGGCTCGGATCGTAACGATGACGGCGGGCGACCGCCGCTCGACGACAGGGGCCGATTTGTTCCAAAGCTGGCCGCTCGGGTGGTCGAAGATCCGGCGAAGGCCACGGACGGCGATTGGGTCCTCTGGCCGCCCGTCCTGGAACCGGTTGGTGGATCTGAATCCCCCGGCAGAGCCGGGGGCTGAGGGTTCAGTCGCCGTGCTCTTGGCGCAATCGGGGGCTGAGCCGCAGCAGAAGTTGCACCCGCTCGAACTCATCCAGCACTTCCCGCAGCACCTCGCGGACCGGGTCGGCCGGAGGCGCCGCGAGAACATTGGCCTGATCCGGCGGCAACTGCTTGCGGGCCATCGAGCGGTACCGGCTCAGCGTGCGATCACCGAACCGCGACACCGGTTCGAAATCCTCGGCCATGAACCACGTCACCGGCACCCGAAGGCCGGCATTGATCTGGGCTTTGACCACGAGATCGGCGTGCTCGTCACTGCGGAGAATGAATCGCAGATGAATGCGCTGGGGATTCGCCTCGGCAACGCGGGCCATGGCCGAGCCTTGCAGCGCGCAGTCACCACACCACGTGCCTGAGACGCACAGCACGTTCATCTCACGGGCAAACGAGTTGACCAGGGCATGTTGCTCAGCGGTGAGTTCGAGTTGGCCGTAGCGCTGGTCCCATGGCGGTCGATGGCCTTGCGACTCACCGCTGGAGACGAACTCGGCGAAGGGCAGGCCCTGGTCGAACTTCCGGCGGAGAATGTCTGAGGTAAGCAGCATGGTGGTCGCGTTCAGTGGTCAGCGTTCAGCATGGTCCCCCGGCAGAGCCGGGGACTAAGGGTTCAATCCCCATGTTTCTGGCGCAATCGGCCGCTGAGGCGCAGCAACAGATGCACGCGCTCAAACTCGTCCAGCCAATCCTGGAGCGTGGCCTGTAATTCCTGATCGGGGACCGGCGCTCCCGGCAACGGGCAGGCCGGCCCGAGCTGTTTCGCCGCCATCGTACGGTAGCGGTTCAGTGTGCGGTCGCCGAAGATCGACACCGGCTCGAAGTCCTCAGCCATGTAAATCACCATCGGCACCCGCAGGCCGGCGTTGCTTTTGATCTGCTGTGCCAGATCAGGATGCTCGTCGCGATCAATCCACTTCAGGCTCACGCACGGGTTGGCTTCGGCAATCCGCTCAATCAGCGGGCCCTGCTGCGCACAATCCCCGCACCAGATCCCTGAAACGCACAGCACTTTCATCTCGCGGACGAACCCTTCGATGAGGCGGCGCTGCTCATCGGAAAGCTGCACCTGGTCGTAGATCTTCCGCCAGTTGCCGGCCTTGGCCGAGTCGGTGGCGAGATAGTCGCTCCAGGCGAGCGCAGCGTCAAATTTGGTCTTGAGGTAGGTAGCGTCCATGAGCGAATGCGCGACCACGATCGCGAATCTGATTCAATGGTGCCCGTCAGGGTAGGCTGACTTGGCAGGTTGTCCAGCGACTCTTGTTGTGATTCGGTGGGATCGCGATCGTGCCACGGTTTACGCGGTCGGGGTGGGGAGCGTGGGATGGACCAATGTCAGGCCTCGGCGGAACCGGTCGGATCACGTGGACCGCATGCCTGCTCGTGTAGCCGTCGCAGCAGATCGAACGCCTTTATCGGCGTCATGGTGTCGAGATCCGCGTTGGCAAGTTTCTCGACCACCGGATGTTCGAGGTATTCCGTGAACAGGCCCAGCTGGGAATTGGGCCCGGCGGTGGGGGGTGAGTCGTCGTCGCTGGGCGGTTCCGTTTGCACGGCGAGGGTCTCGAGCAACTGCGACGCCCGGTGGATCGTCTCCGACGGCAGGCCGGCGATCTTCGCCACGTGTATGCCGTAGCTGCGGCCGGTCCGCCCGGGCTGGATGCGGTAGACGAAAATGATCTCGTCGCCCCATTCACGCACCGAAACGTGTAGGTTCCGGAGGTTTTCAACTCGGTCCGCCAGAGCGGTCAGCTCGTGATAGTGGGTGGCAAAGAGCGTTCGGCAACCGCGCTGGGCCAAGGCCTCGGTGATCGCCCAGGCCAGCGACAGCCCATCCAGCGTACTGGTGCCCCGGCCGATCTCGTCCAGGATGACCAGGCTGCGGTCGGTGGCGTGGTGGAGGATATTGGCCGCCTCGATCATCTCGACCATGAACGTGGACCGCCCCGCATGCAGCTCGTCGGAGGCGCCGATGCGGGTGAAGATGCGATCCGCCAGGCCGATGGTGGCGGCTTCGGCGGGGACGAAGCTGCCGGCATGGGCCAGCAGCACGATCAGTGCGACCTGGCGGATATAGGTGCTCTTGCCCGCCATGTTCGGCCCGGTGATGAGGGCAAGAGAGGCTTGAGGCTTGAGGCTTGAGGCCTGACCGTCGTCGGATCGCCCGCTGCAGCCGGGTGCGAACGGTTTCGCCGGCCCAAGCAGACAATCATTCGGCACGAACCGCTCGCCAAGCGTCTGATCGAGCACGGGGTGCCGGCCCTGGCGGATGTCGAGCATCGGCTCTTCGGTGAGCTGCGGGCAGGTGTAGCCGTAGCGACGCGCCGCGTGGGCAAAGCACGCCAGCACATCAAGCTCGGCGACGATGCCCGCGTACTCCGACAGCGCCTGCGCCGGGGCCGCAGCCTCGCGGCACAACCGCTCGAACAGGAGCTTCTCGCGGTCGATCGCCCGGGCCTGGGCGGTCGTCACCTTGTCTTCGAACACCTTCAATTCGGGAGTGGTGTAGCGCTGGGCGTTCTTGAGCGTCTGTTTGCGTGAGAAGGTGTCAGGAACCCGCTCGGCATGGGTGTGGGTGATCTGGATGTAGTACCCGAACACCTTGTTGTAGCCGATCTTGAGCGTGTTGATGCCGGTCTGCTCGACGAGGCGTTGTTGATAGGCGGCCAGCCAGCCGGCGGCGTCGCGCTGCAGCGTCCGCGCTTCGTCGAGCTCGGCATCAATGCCATCGCGGAACAGGCCGCCTTCGCGCAGATGCGCAGGTGGAGAGTCAATGCATTGTTTTTGTATGGTCCGGCCAAGCGGCGCCAGCGTCCCGGCCAGGGCCAGGAGTCGTGCGTGAGACTGGACAAAAGGCGGGCGGCCGTCGAGCAGGTCGGTGATCGCCCCAAGCTCCCGGACCGATTTGCCCAACGCCACCACGTCGCGTGGCGTAGCGCGATTCATCGACACCCGCCCGGCAATGCGGGCCACGTCTTGGACTGCCGCCAGAGGCTTGCCCAGGGCGTCGGCGAATGGGCGGTCCCGGGTCAGGGCAGCCACCGCCTGGTGACGAGCCCGGATCGCTACGAGATCGCGAAGCGGAAAGCACAGCCACCGACGCAAGAGCCGTTTGCCCATCGCGGTGCGAACTGCCGTGCCGGGCCCAAAGATCGATAGCAGCGATCCAGCGGTCGTTTGGCCACGCAGCGTGCACTCGATTTCGAGGTTCCGCAGCGTTGTCGCATCAATCGTGAGGTAGCGGTCCGCTGGTTCGCGCTTCGGCGGGCACAGATGTCCCAGCCGATCGCTTTTGGCGCGGGCACCGGGGGATTGGGTTTCTTGAAGATACCGCAAAATTGCGCCTGCGACGCCCAGCGCGGGATCATCATCGTCCAGTCCGAACCCGGCCAGGGTGGTCACGCCGAAGTGCTCGCAGACGCAGTCCCGGGCGTCGTCGAGACGAAACGTCCACGCCGGCCGGGCGGTGAGCGCGCAGCCGACTGCGGCGCGAAGTGACTCGATTCTCGCCGGCGTCGCGCCGTCGGCGGTCTCGACGTGCAGCAACTCCGAGGGGCTGAGACGGACCAGCTCATCCATGACCCGCTCGGGGGGAAGATCGACAAGCGAAAACGATCCCGTGGAAAGCTCGACTATCGCCAGGGCTGCCGCCGACCGTTCGCCGGATTCGAGAAACTGAATCGCGGCCACTTGGTTCGGTCTGGACTCATCGAGCAGCGTCTCGTCCACGAGTGTGCCCGGCGTGAGCACGCGGGTCACCGCCCGATCGACGACACCCTTGGCTTCCCGCGGATCCTGGATCTGGTCGCAGACCGCTACGCGGTAGCCGGCCTCGATCATCCGCCGCAGGTAGGTCTCGACGGCGTGATAGGGCACGCCGGCCATAGGAACGCCTTCGGTCCGCTGGGTGAGGGTGATTCCCAGGACCTTATTCGCCAGCACGGCATCGTCGCCGAACATTTCATAGAAGTCGCCCATGCGAAAGAACAGCACGCAGTCGGGGTACTTCGCTTTGAAGCGGGCATGCTGCCGCATGGCCGGGGTTGCGCGTGGATCGCCAGAGGGTGTCCGCGGCGGCCGGGTCGTGCCGGTGGTCGAGGTCATCGCCGGCAATTGTAGGGAAAGCCCACGGCGTGCACGCCGTGGGCTTTCACGTGGAGCAGATGAGAGTCGAACTCACAACCTCCTCGATGCGACCGAGGCGCTCTCCCAATTGAGCTACTGCCCCATGCGCAGTGTGTACAGCGGTCTGCTGCCCCATCTTATCGTCCGCGGGCCCCGCGGGCGACCTCTTGGTGACGCCCCAGCCACGGCCCGGGACTTTCCATCGTCGCTTCTCGGCGGTACAGTGAACGGACTGCCTCAGGCATTCGAACAATTATCGCTGCGGAGGAGAATCAGATCGATGGTCGATGAGCTGGCGGCTGGTCCGGACCCGGTCGGTGATGTGGTTGGGCTTCTGCGGCTGTTGGCAGACCCTACGCGATTGCGTCTGCTGGGCGCG
Source organism: Planctomycetota bacterium (assembly GCA_022568135.1). Taxonomy (GTDB): domain Bacteria; phylum Planctomycetota; class Phycisphaerae; order Phycisphaerales; family SM1A02; genus JADFFQ01. The sequence continues at coordinate 20,610 of JADFFQ010000034.1, forward strand.
CTGCAAGACGGCGAGCGCAACGTCTCGACGCTATGCAGGCAGCTTGATCTTTCCCAACCAACGGTGAGCCACCACCTCGGGCTGCTGCGCTCAGCGGGGCTGGTGGCCAATCGCCGCGACGGCAAGCGGGTGTTCTATTCGCTCAACGGCCAGACGGTTTCGCAGCCGAGCGGTGGAAGCGGCCTGGCCATTTCGGCCGGCCCGCTTGAGCTGCATCTTCGCCACCTCAACCTCGATCGTAGGCAGACCTGATCGCGCAGTGGGCCGGCACGCCGCGTCGCCGTATTGAGGAGTTGACGGCCGCTGATGTCACCAATCGCGCTCCTGGTGATGTATTGCGGGCTGATCCTTGCGGCGTCGCTGATCGGCGGTTGGGTTCCATTGCTGATCCGCCTTACGCACGAGCGGATGGAGCTTGCCGTCAGCTTTGTCTCCGGCGTGATGCTGGGCGTGGCGCTGCTGCAGCTGTTGCCGCACGCCTGGATGCAACGGGCCGCCTGGCTGAACGCCGGCGCCGGTGATGGGGTCATCAACCACCAGTTGATCGACCCCGTCCTGTGGTGGTTGCTGGGGGGGTTCCTCGGGATGTTCTTCATGGAGCGGTTCTTCTGCTTCCACCACCACGATGTTCCTGAGCACAACGGGACCAACGGCGGGTTGAACACTGCTCACCACGGCCACCGGCTGACGTGGACCGGCGCCGCGATCGGGCTGTCGGTGCACAGCGTCATCGCGGGGGTGGCGCTGGCCGCCAGCGTTGCCGCCGAGGGGCGTGACGATCACAGCGCCGCGCTGGCCGGGCTCGGGACCTTCCTGGCCATCGTTCTGCACAGGCCGTTCGATTCGATGACGCTGGGGACGTTGATGGCCCTCGGCCGGCGGTCGATGCGGGCCCGGCACCTGGCCAACGCACTGTTCGCCCTGGTGGTCCCGCTTGGTGTGGGCCTCTTCTTTCTCGGAGCCGGGTACGAAACCAGTGAAGCGCCGCGACTGGTCAGCTGCGCCCTGGCGTTCTGCGCCGGGACGTTCCTGTGTATCGCGCTGAGCGATCTGCTGCCGGAGCTGCAGTTCCACCAGCACGACCGGGTCAAACTCTCCGCGGCGCTGCTCGGGGGTCTTGGGCTGGCTTGGGCCGTCGGCCAACTTGACGTACATCAATAGCCGCGTACGGTCATGGCGACATTCCAACCCCGCTACCGTCAAGCATCAAGGGTTCGAGCCTGGGGAATTCAGCCTCGGCCGGTCGATGAATTGAAGATGCACACCGCTGGCGGATATGCATCCGCGGCTACCACCGAACCCCTCACCCCTCACCCCTGACCCCTGATTCCTGACCCCTGATGCCCCAAACCACCAAGACCAACTACAAGAAGACGCTCAACCTGCCCAAGACGGCCTTTCCCATGCGGGCGGGCTTGATCCAAAGCGAGCCGAAGTCGCTGGCCCGCTGGGAGCGGATGCCGCTATACGAGACAGTGATCGCGGCCCGTGAGAATGCCAAGCCGTTCATTCTCCATGACGGCCCGCCCTACACCAGCGGCCCTCTGCATGTCGGGACCGTGCTCAACCGAGTGCTCAAGGATTTCGTCGTTCGCAGCCGGCTGATGGCTGGCCAGCGATGTCGCTTCATCCCCGGCTGGGACTGTCACGGATTGCCGATCGAGCACAGGGTCATGCTGGATCTCATCGACTCGGGCGAGATGGTGAAGCTTGACACGCTCAGCGAAGATGATCGCCGGATGGTTGTTCGGCGGGCGTGTGCCAGGTACGCCGAGCAATACCAGAAGGTCCAGGCCGCCCAGATGAAGCGCGTGATGACTCTGGCGGACTTTGACCACCCGTATCTCACGATGGACCCGGCGTACGAGAAGGCGGTGCTCGAAGTCTTTGCCGACCTCGTCGAGCAGGGGCTGGTCTGCCGGGCGCTCAAATCGGTGCACTGGTCGATCGAGAACCAGACCGCGCTCGCCGAGGCGGAGTTGGAGTACTACGACAAGGAGGATCTGTCGATCTATGTGGATTTCGAAGCAGCCGATCGCGAGGCCGTCGCGCGAGCGTTCGGCGTGGAACTTGATCAGACGCCGTCGTTGATGATCTGGACCACCACGCCGTGGACGCTCCCGGCCAACCTGGCCGTCGCCGTCCACCAGCGGTTCCGATACGCTCTGGTGCAGGTCGATGGCAGCCTCACGGTGATCGCGCGCGAGCTTGTGGACCGCGTCGCCGACGAGGCCGGGTGTGACTCGGTGGAAGTTCTGGCCGAAGCCCAGGGGGCGGCGCTGGTCGGCCTGAGCTATCGCCATCCGTTCTGCGATCGCACCAGCCCCATCGTGCATGCTGACTATGTGACGCTTGAAGATGGCACGGGTCTGGTCCACACCGCGCCCGGCCACGGCGCCGAGGACCAACTCACCGCCGTGCGCGAGGGGCTGGAGATCTACTGTCCGGTGCGCGCAGACGGGAGCTACGACGATACCGTGCCCGATTGGTTGCGCGGGATGAACATTTGGCAGGCGAACGACAAAATCGTCGATCACCTGCGGGCGTCCGGGCACCTGTTCCATGCGAATCCGTTCGTGCACAGCTATCCGCACGACTGGCGCTCCAAGACGCCGGTCATCTTCCGCGCGACCGAGCAGTGGTTCATCAGCGTGGACGGGCCGACGAAGCGCGCCAACAAGACGATGCGCGAGCTTGGGCTGGAAGCATGCGCCTCTCAGATCACGTTCATCCCCCAATGGGGGCGCAATCGGATGCGCGGGATGCTCGAGTCGCGCCCCGATTGGTGCATCTCCCGCCAGCGGTCATGGGGTTTGCCGATCCCCGCCTTCAAGACGCCGGATGGGGAGGTCTTCCTGACTGCGGCCTCGGTCCGCGCGGTCGCTGAGGTCATCGGCGACAAGGGAAGCGATGCGTGGTTCACCGAGTCCCCGGAAACGCTGTTGGACGGCTACGACCCCGCAAACGATCCGGACGCGCCCGAACTCTTGAGGACTGGTCACTTAAGTGACCAGTCCAAGTCCCGGACCATCTCGCTCGCCAAGCTGACCAAGATGTACGACATCTTCGACGTGTGGTTCGAGTCCGGCTCATCCTGGCACGCGGTAATGAGAAAGCGCAACCTCGGCTTCCCCGCTGATCTGTACCTGGAAGGTTCCGACCAGCACCGAGGATGGTTCCAACTGTCGCTTCTGCCTTCGTTGGCGGTCACGGGGCGGTCGCCGTTCAAAGCGGTCCTCACCCACGGCTTCACCGTCGCCAAGGACGGCCGAAAGATGTCCAAGAGCCTTGGCAACACCATCGATGTGGAAGAGGTGATCAAGAAGTACGGGGCTGATGTCTGCCGGTGGTGGGTCAGCTCGCTGGCCTACGAGAACGATGTCAAAATGGACCTGGAGTTCTTTGACGCCGCCGGCGAGACCTACCGCAAGGTTCGCAACACCCTGCGATTCCTGCTGAGCAATCTCGGTGACTTCCAGCCGAGCACCGAGGGTCGCTCCCACGGCATGGGTGTGGATGTGAGCGGCATCGCAGGAACCTCGATCGACGCATTCGTGCTCGCTGAAAGCGCGAAGCTGCAAGCAGGGGTGTTGGCGGCGTATGAATCGTATGCGTTCCGCACGGCACACCAACTGCTGTACGGCTTCTGTAACGAGACGCTCAGCGCGTTGTACTGCGCCGCCGTCAAAGATCGGCTGTATTGCGACCGGCCGGACTCGCCGCGCCGCCGGTCCACGCAGACGGTGATGTGGAGCATCATGGAGCAGTTGTGCCGGCTACTGGCGCCGATCCTGCCCCACACCGCCGATGAGGCGTATCGTGCGCTGAGGCCCCAGGACGATCGCTGCGTGCATGTGCAGACATTCACCGCGGTCCCTGAGATCGGGATCGACCGCGACTGGCCGAGGGTGATGCAGATTCGCGATGCGTCCCGCAAGGCGCTGGAGCACGCCAAGGCCCGCGGCATTGAGAATCCGCTCGATGCCGAGGTCGTCTTGCCGGACCCCCATCGTGTGCTGGCGAAGTTCGAGCCGGATCTCGCCGACCTACTCGGCGTTTCCCGGGTGCAAGTTATCCCGGCCGAAGGCGACGAGGTGCTGGTGAACGATTTGCGCAATAGCCCGCGCTGCGATCGCTGCTGGAAGCGCGTCGAGACCGTCACCCAGCGGAGCGACGGAGGCATGCTCTGCGATCGCTGCGCTGAAGTGGTCGGGGTGTGATGCTGTAATGCCAGCTGCGTCGAGAAGCGAGAAAGAAGTGGGACTGGCCGATCGGTTACCATGGCTGACCTCCAGGAGAGATCACCAATGGGCCCAACGACTTCAGCGGACAAACCTCAGATCTCGTTCGAGCAGTTCAGCCAAGTTGATCTGCGGGTGGCCACGGTCACCGCGGCCGAAGCGCATCCCGACGCTGATCGCTTGCTCAAGATTCAGCTCGACGATGGGACGGAGTCGGGGCGGCAGGTCTGCGCCGGGATCAGGGCCTGGTATGACCCGCAGGAGCTGGTTGGCAAGCAGGTGGTGATCGTAGCCAACCTGGAGCCGAGGAAAATCCGCGGCGAGTTGAGCGAAGGCATGATTCTCGCCGCGACCAGCGACACCCCCGGCGGCGAGGCGGACGTCGTGCTGCTTGGTTTGGATCGGCCGGCCAAGGCGGGATCAACAGTGAGCTGATTCGCCGAGAACGGCTGTGGGCGGAGAATCACCTGCCGGCGCCGGACTGTCGTTGCTCGGCGGAGCCTTGATCCGGTTGCGTCGCGGCGGGCTGCGTTGCGGGTTGCGTAGTGGCGATGACAAAGTTGTGACGCGCCGCCAGCGCGTCAAAGCTGAACTCATCTTCCGTTCGCTTGCCCTGGTCAAGCTCCTCGGCCTGTAGCAGTGCCTGCACGAGGCCGTTACCCGCGAACGAGGCATAGTCCTCGTCGGTCACCGGGGACTGATCTGTAAGCTGCACCACCAGCATACACAGTCGATCCTCCACCGGAATCACCAACGTCCGCTGCTCCTTGGGCAAGTTGCGTATCGCGACGTCTTGCGGCAGTGCCAGCGCATGGTCGATGATCGCGGCGACCGTCGGTTCGTGCACGTCGATTGTGGGAAGCGGCGTGGGGCTCGACGAGAGCGGCAGTTGAAATTGAACCTGAAGTTCCAGCCACTGGAGATCGGTCAGCGACACTTGATCAGCTCGATGGACCAACGTGTCGTGAGCCATGGCCACCGACAGCAAACCGCCGGTTATCGCCTGCTGCCGAAGCGTCTCGCCTGACCTCACCAGTTCCTGATAATGGGCAAGCTTGGTCAGACCGGCGACGAGAGCCTCACGAACCTCATCAATGGATCGCGGTGGTCTCGACGCATCGGTGTCGATGATGCGGAACAGGTACACGCTTTCGTCGTCGCCCCGCAACGGCGGGCCGGCCACGTCCTGCTGGATCAGCATGGTTTGCGATCCGCCCAGTTCCCGGGCGGCCAACACCAGCTCACCCAGCTCGACCGGGATTTCACCGAACTTGTACGTCGCCGCCCGGCCGATCCCGGGAAGCTGGGCAAGGTCGTCGATCTCAAGCCAGCGGTCGCCGACTGAGTGGAACTGCGGCAGTGCGATCAGGAACTTCTCCTGGATGTCCAAAGCGAGCCTTTCGAAGTCCATATCCTGCCAATCGTCGGTGAGCTCCAGGTACCCACCGCGCCGGGTTAGACGGCGCCGCTTGATGCGAAGCTGGTCGCTGGCGTACTTGGCGATCTCGTCCAACGTCTGCTTTGTGAGCGTGTCCAGCAAGTCGCGGCGCACGTCGTCGGGAACCTCACCGCCCGACTCCGGCTCCCCAAACTGCACCGGGTTCAGCCGCCAGTGCTTTCGCAGCGCCACGGGGTTGAGCTGATCGCTGTCCTCGACGACTTTACGGACGCTGTCGGCGGGGATCGAAAGCCACTGCAGCTTCGCGCGGTGCCCCAAGCGGTAGCCGAAACCCTGTTCGCCTTCGCCGGGAGGGTCCTCGGCGTGCTTGGCCATCTGCTCGGCGAGTTGCGCTTCGCTGAACTGGGGCGGGTTGTCCGCCGCGGAGGCTTCGATGACCACCAACTGCACGGACGCTTGGTGGAAGGCCCGACGGGCGTGGTGTTTGAGGCGTCGGTCGGAGAATTTCGTGGCATCCTGATACAGCCGGATCGTCCGCCCGACGCCGTCCCACTTCGCGACCGTGTCGTGAATCAGCCGGGGGCTTTGGCCAGTCCGGGAGGCAATCTGGGCGATCCGCTGTCCAATCCCAGCTGTGCTGGAGGATCCGCCGATCAGACCCGCCGATTCAGCTTCTCGAACCAGCAGATACCAATGCTCCGGCTGGTCGATCGTGCCTACGCCGCGAAGCGGGGGCAGGGCCGGGAGCAGTTGCAGCTCCTGCTGAATCTGGGCCAGATCGGCGGCGGTGACCTTCTCCTGGCCGACTTGCGCCCACGTGGCCCGCTGCTGCCCGACCACTGGCAGCAGACTCTGAAACGCAACTGGGATCAGGAAGGTGATCATCAGCAGCGTCCCGCCGACCGCGAGGATGTACTTGTTGTACTTGCGGAGAAACTTGAACATGCCGAAGGCACCAAGGGATCAAGGCATCAAGGCATCAAGAGGTCATCATACGGTTGGCGGGCGACGCCGTCCCGAGGTGCCTCGATGCCTGGATGCCTCGATGCCTTTCTTATCGATAGAACTCGACGATCAGGTTCGTGTTGACGTCGAAGGGAATCTCCTCACGCGTGGCCGACGACACAACCTTTATCGAGAGCCCGGCCGGGTTGACCTCGATCCATCCCGGTACGATATGCCCGGCCATAGACTCCATGTTCTCCTTGGCCAGGGGGTGAATCCGTTCCCGTAGCGATACCGTGTCGCCGCGCTGCACACTGTAGCTGGGGCGATCGACCGTTCGGCCGTTGACCTGCACATGACGGTGCGTGACCATCTGCCGGGCGGCCCAGACCGTTCGGGTAAAGCCCGCGCGTCGGACCACGTTGTCCAGGCGCTGCTCAAGCAGTTGCAGCAGCAGTTCCCCGGTGTTGCCCCTGCCCCGCGACGCGAGCTGGATGTAGCGGCGGAACTGCCGCTCCAGCACGCTGTAGTGGAAGCGCAGCTTCTGCTTCTCGTTGAGCCGGATGGCGTAGTCACGCAGCCGTCGGCCGCGGTATCCGTGCATGCCCGCCGGCGTCAATTGCCGCTTGGCCGTGTGTTTGGGTATGTCGGCGATGGGTACCCCCACCCGCCGGGAAAGCTTCACTTTGGGACCGAGATATCGAGCCATTGAGGTTGATCCTTGCCCCGCCAGGGCATCGCTGGGGGGCCCCGGCGCCTGGTAGCGCGTGCGAAACCCTATATGCAATCATGATTCGCCCATTTCGTCAAGCGACCCCGCGAATTACCTGCGTAGCGGGATCGTCAGGCTGGGGAGCTTGCAACGGTGCCACTGCTCGGCCGCGCAGCGGAGAGCAGCGCAGAAGTCAAAAGCACTGTCTGGCAAAACACGGCTCGCCCTACGGGTCGAGCCGTGGTACCTGTGGGCCCGTTTCGGGAAGTGGTCGATAGCGGCGAATGCATATCTGCGGGCCGAAGATCGCCGGGTGCTGAGGGTCCCCACCCCAGCGACCTTCCGGTCGCAGCTCGAGCCACGCGACTGCAAACTGGACTACGCAGCCTTGCGGGCGGACTGGGCGGTTGAGAGAGCAATCGCGTCGGTTTCCGGGGAGCCGGCGGCTTCGTCGTGGAACTGGGACAGCACCGCTCGACAGGCAGTCCGGTGCTCGTGAAGCTCCGTCCGCTGGAGTGGCGAAAGCGATGATTCGCCGGCGGAGAGCTCCAGGTCGAAGACCTTGGCCGCATCCTCCAAGAGTTCCTGAAGCCGGCCGGTGTGTGGATCGGCCCCAGCCTTGCGGGCGCTTCGCTGATTCAACAGAATCCGACCGAGCAATCCCCGACACCACGTCTCCGCGACGGCTTTGGGCTCGACGGGCTCCTCGGTCCGGCGGAGTCGTTGCAATGCTCGCCGAGCCAGGGTCGGTCGGTTGATCATCGCAGCTGCGATCAAGAGCACCATCAGCGCTCCTGCGCGGTACCCGGAGACCCGGGCGAGCTTCGCCATCCGCAGAGCCGCGGTGTGAAACGCGCCCATGCCGAGCCATGCCCGGCCGGCCCTGGCCAACGCGTCGGGATGGTTGGTGTCGATGGGGTCCAATACCTGGCGAAGTCGTTTCAAGTCCGCGGTTTCCTCCAGAACGTCGATCAGTTCGCACACGATCGCGTCGTCGTCGCTATGCGTCTGGTCCCGATGGGCCTGTAAGAGCGTCTCGGTGGCTTCCAGCAGCCGCCCTTCGGCCCGCAGGACCCGGGCCCCCAGCAGCGCCGTGGGCATCTGTATCTGCTGCAATACGCCGCGCGCCAGATCGGGACGACCCGCGTCCAGCCAGGCGGCGACCAGCCGGCCCTTGATCCGGTCGGTGGGGCGGCGTTGATCGGCATGCTCAAAGAATCCTGCAGCCCGCTTCGCGTCGCCCGTCTGATGGGCGACTTCCCCGGCCAGCTCCAATGCCCCACTGTGATGCGGCCGCTTGGCGATCACCAGGCCCAGCTCGCGGCCGGCGCGATCGAATTGTCCCTGGGCGTAGAAGCTGCGCGCCCGCAGCAGGCCCAGCGCCGCATCAGTCGGCCGCAGCAGCAGCCCCTGCGCGATCAGAGCGGAGGCCGATTCGATATCGCCCCGCCGAAGCAGCAGCTCGATCTTCAGCTTTCGTGTGCAGGGACTATCAGGCATGGCCGAAAGGGCCCACTCCACGGAGTCATCATCATCGGCCGCAGCCGAGCGCGCCGCGCGGAGCAGGCGGGCCGCCATGACCCGATCGACGGTGGGTTGGCCCTGGCCGGTCACGATGGAGGCAACATTGTGAGGCGCCCGGGTCATGCGGCTTTCTCCTGCTCGGCGGGCAGCTCGGTGGTGCCGGCCTTGCGCCCAATGGTCGCAATTACCGAGCCCGAATCGTCGGCGGAGATATCCGGCGTCGGAGCGGGCAGCTCCCCCAGGAGCAGGGCTAGCCCGACGGACATCGGGTTTTCCTTGAGTCCTCGCAGCGCCCAGCGTCGCGCTGCCACGTGATCCCCAAGCAAGATCGACAGGCTCGCCAGTGCATGCAGCGCCGCCGCAGGTTCGCCCAGATCGGGCAAGGCCTGCTCCAGGGCCTTGCCAAGCAGTCGGATGGTGGGTAGATGCGGGCGCCGTCGTTGTGCTTCCGTCAACGTGCCGATCGCCGCCTCGAAAGTAATCAGTTCCATGGCCAGCGCATTGACCTGCTCAGGTGAGGGTTCGATGCCCTGGCGAGCGCCGGCCATCCCCAGTGATTTGAGAAAGACATCCACGTCCGGCTCTGCACCAACGGTCGCGCAGCAAGTCCGCAGCCGTTGGGCCCACATTTCAGTCTGGTCCTGGCGGCCTCGTTGCATGTTGATCAGCAGCAACGCTTGCAGCGTTCGGGGATCTTCGAGATGCTTGAGATTGCGCAGCAGTGCGTGGACCGCAGCAGTATCGTCGCCTCGTTGCCATTCGAGCAGCCCCAGCAGGACCCTGGCGTCCAGCGGCGCCGATGCTCGCGCGGACCAGGGGAGCAGGTCGCAATGGGCTTCGGCTTTGGCGCCGAGGTGCAGCAAGCACGCGACGCGCAACAGTCGAAGGGAAGCGGTGCCCGACGATTGGCCAGTTGGGCACGCGTCAATGATGCCCAGCGCCGTCTCGGGATCGCCCTGGGCGAGGCGCAGCCGAGCGAGTCGCTCGGAAACCCTCGCATGTCTCGGAGCGAGCCGGGCTGCCGTCCTGGCGAGCTGATCCGCATGGTCCCACATCCCCATGGCCATGGCCTGGTCGATCGCTTTCGTGAGTTGCAGGACAACATTCCGATCGTCGGCCGGTGGTGTCGTGGGGCGACGGCTGCTCTTGGTCGTCGTCGCCCAGCGCCGCAGACCGCCAATGATGGGGGAAAGGATACCGGGCATCGAACGAACTCCCTGGTAGGGCAAACGACCCGCTTGGGAACATTGGGAGGGTGGGATGTGAGGGCTGAGGGGCCCACACCCCTATGGAGGGTGTAATCGGACGAACCACCCTCTGGGTTGAGGCCGAATACCGGACCCGATGGTCCCGCAACGAGTTGATTAATAGGCCCGGACGTCGCAGGCGGCGCGCCAGTTGAGATAGGACCTGTTGAGCACTTTGTAGCCTCCGGGCGTGGGGTAGTCGCCTGTGAAGGCCCAATCGCCGCGGTGGTCGGGGGTGGCAGCGCACAGCCCCTGGACGGTCTGGTAGATGATCTCGACACCACCTGTCCAGCGGAGCGACTCCGAGCGCACCAGCTGCGCGACCTTCGCCGATAGCTCATCAAGGGTGACGCGGTCGTAGATCGCTGCGACCTGGTTAACCATCTTCTTCGGTGGGTATTCCGCTTGTGCGATGCAGCGCTGCTCGACATCGTCGAGCAACTGCTCCTCACCGCGATCGTGCAGAACGGCGACGGCTGCCTCAAACGCGATGAACCGGCCGAGTTGACTCATGTCGATCCCGTAGCAATCTGGATATTTGATGGGCGGGGCGGAGCTGACGATGATGATCCGCTTGGGGTTGAGTCGGCTGAGCATGGTGATGATCGATTCGCGAAGCGTGGTTCCCCGCACGATGGAGTCGTCAACGACGACCAGGGTCTCGTTGGGCTTCAGCACGCCTCGGGTGATGTCGTAGATGTGCCCCACGAGATCGCGCCGGGCAGCGTCGTGGGCGATAAATGTTCGAAGCCGCTGGTCTTTGTGGGCAACTTTCTCGGTGCGAAGCCGGCCGTCAAGCGATCGCTCCAGGTCGGCGCGGGTAGCGGTTCCCCTTTCGATTCGCTGCCAGAGCTCTTCTACCCGGCGGGTGCGAGTCAGCCGGTCGATCTCCTCCACCAGCCCGACGTACGCGGCTTCAGCCGTGTTAGGGATGTAGCTGAACACGGCATCCCCCAGTTCATCGCCTAGCGCCTCCAGCACACGCGGAGCCAGGTTGTAACCCAGGGCCTTGCGCTCTTGATAGATCGCCGGGTCATTGCCGCGGCTGAAATAGATCCGCTCGAACGTGCACTGCCTCAGCGCCAGCGCGCGGGTAAACGGCCGATGGTCGATCCGGCCGTCGCGCTTGACGACCAAGGCGTGGCCGGGGGCGATCGGCTCGATGTCGCTGGGATCAACGTCAAAGACGTTGGCCAGGGCCGCTCGTTCCGAGGCGACGGCGACGACCTCGTCGTTGAGGTAGAAAAACCCCGGGCGAATGCCGGCCGGATCCCGGCACGCGAACGCATCGCCGTTGCCCAAGAGTCCCGCGAAAACGTATCCCCCGTCGAAGTCTTCGGATGCCTTGCGAAGGATCCGAATCAGATCGATCTGGCGAGAGGTCTCCCTGGCCAGGTCCTTCCCATCCAGGCCGCGCAGCGACTCCGGGCCCATGGTGGCTCGCAGATAATTATGCTCCCGATCAAGACAGTAGCTGATGCGCTCCAGGATCACCTGCGTGTCGGAGTCGCCCACGGGGTTCAACCCGAATTCGACCAGTTGATCGAACAGCTCCTTGGAGTTGGTCATGTTGAAGTTGCCGGCCAGGACGAGATTTCGGCTGGCGGTGTTGTTCGTGCGCAGATAGGGGTGGCAGTTGGCCAGGTCATTGCCCGAGTGCGTCCCATAGCGAAGGTGCCCCAAATACACCTCGCCGAAGAAGTCACAACGTCGCTTCAATTCGTCGTCGCTGAGGTTTTCGAGGTTCTCGTCGCCCAGCGCGTTGACGTCCTCCATGACAATGTCGAAGACGCGCTCGATGGCGTTGTGCTTGTCCGAGCGGACGCGTTTGATGTACTCGACCCCCGGGGGCATGTCGAACTTGACGACCGCGACGCCCGCGCCGTCCTGTCCGCGGTTGTGTTGCTTCTCCATCAGCAGATACAGCCGGCGCAATCCCCAGGCGGGGTCGCCGTATCGCTGGCGGTAATAGCTCAGCGGCTGCCGCAACCGCAGCAGAGCCAGACCGCAGTGGTGGCCGATCGCATCACTCATCCGGGCGCAAGGGTATGCCCGGCAACCGTCCGCTGCAATGGTCGGACTCGGAACCGAGAGGTGTTTCGCGGGCGGGCCTGCCACAAGCCCCGCAATGCCATGCGGGGCTCTATTGGGGGAGCACCTCCTGGAAGCTCCATTGGCGCTGCGGTTGGGCCGCCGAGGTCGGACGACCCCTAGCCCGGCTGATGTGCAACAACAGCGTCGGCTGATGCTGGTTGCTGATCGTCAGCCGGTCCAGCAGATGCGGCGCCCGCCGGGCGTACAACCTCTGCACGATCCGCGGGTCGTTACAGTGCCGCGACAGGTGCAGCAGAGCGATGTGACGAAGATCGCTGTGCTCGGCCAATCGAAGCACCGCGTCCAATGCTTGCTCATTGGACAGATGACCGAGACCGCCCATGATCCGCCGCTTGAGCGCTGCCGGCCGATCGCTGTTCATCTGCATCCGCCGGTCGTAATTGGACTCGATCGCCAGGGCTGATAGGTTGATGAACCGCTGGAAGAATGTTGCCGGCACTCGCCCGAGGTCCGTCGCATACCCGAGCCGGGCGCCGCCGTGGTCGATCACGAAGCCGGTCGTGCCGAGTTGGTCATGTGGAAGCAACACCGGATCAATGATGGTTGCGGCGCCCAGCTTGGGGGCGTCGTCGAAGGGTTCGGCGCTGCGGATCGGCAGTCCCGCTTGTACCGCACGGTCCAGGTGCCGCCGATGAATGTGCCAGGTGGTTTTCAAGGACTCCGCCGCCGCGATCCACCCAGGATGAAAGTGGTCGTAATCGACGTGCGTCAGCAGGATCGCACCGATCTGCTGAAGCGAAACGCCCAGGGGACCGAGTCGCGTTGCGGTCAGTTGTGGAGACAAGCCGGCGTCGATGAGGATATGTCGCGCCCCGTCGGGACGATGAAGAATCAGCAGTGAGCAGTTGCCCGCGGAGCCGCTACCGAGAACACTCAATGAAATCGACATCCATGTCTCCCTATTCTGATGTGCGTATTGTACACGATCTGTCGGGGCGACCGAGGCGCTATGATCGTATGTTGCGTCGGGTTTCTTTTGTTCACTTGGCCGTGTGCGGAAGCCCGCGGATACTGCGAAAGCGTTCAACGACGCCGTATGTCTGCGATTGACTCTCGACATGCCGCCGGAATCGATCTTGTGGTCCGCGATCTTGGCGCATTGGCCTACGCGGAGTCGCTTGCGTTGCAGCGGGACCTCCAGCGGCAGGTGATCGAGGCGAGGACGGGGTCCTGTGCAGGTGGGGTGGGGCATTTGCTGCTGGTCGAGCATGTTCCGCCGGTGATCACCATTACTCGCCGCAAAGGGGCCCGGCAGCACGTCGTGGCTACCGAGCAGCAGCTTCGCGACGCCGGGGTCGAGGTCGCCCAGACAGACCGCGGCGGTGACGTCACCTACCACGGCCCGGGCCAGCTCGTCGTCTATCCCATCCTCGATCTGAACCTCCTTGGCCTGCGGCTGCACGGCTACATGCGGTTGCTGGAGAGGATCGTCATCGACACGCTGGCCGGCTTCGGCGTCGAGGCGCATCGCGATTCATCCGCGACCGGCGTGTGGGTTGGGCGGCAGAAATTGCCGACCGATGCCCACGGACTCCAGTCCGTGGGCTTCCAAGCCGCGCCAAAGATCTGTGCCTTCGGCGTGCGCGTCTCACGCTGGGTATCCATGCACGGCTTGGCGCTCAACGTGACGACCAATCTGGATCATTTCAACCTGATCGTGCCCTGCGGACTCGCCGGCCGAAGGGTCACCAGCTTACAGCAGGAATTGGGTGATCGCTGTCCTGCGATGAGCCTGGTGAAGCGCGTGATCGTCGAGCAATTCAGCCACGGCATCGCACAACAAACCACATAGCCCCCGGCATGCCGGGGGCTCTATGTCTCAAGTCACCACCTACTCCACTTCCAACGCCAGTTCCTGGAGGACCTCGTCAGTGATGTCCAGCGCTTCGGGGTATCGAACCACAAGACGGGCCCCAATCGCCATGGAGGCTTGGGATGGGGTCCCGCCCGGAAACTCGTCTGCGGTGGGAACGAAGCGATAGACGATGTCGATCTCGCGTCGATCGGCGACCACCTCGACCGCGGCCACAATATCGCGAAAGGCGCGCTCCATGTGATCGGCGGTGAGCCGACCTCGCCGGTGGGCCCGCACCAGTCGCCACCGCTCCCGCTCCTGGACAAGCCGTTGATACGCTCTGGCGACATCCCCCGCCAGGGGATCGTCACGGTCGAGATCGCGGTGCTCCTCCATGAACGCCGCGATGGACGCGTCAAGTTCTTCGTCGGTGGCTCTGATCTCTTCTTCCAGCTGGTCGCGTTCCTCGGCGTATCGCTCGGCTTCCAGCAACGGCCCGACCGCCTTGCCGACGTGGACGAACCCGATGCTGTACGCCCGGGCATGATCGCTGTTGCCCCAGCTCAGCCGGCCAGCCTGGTTGCGCAGCACAAGCCGATGATCCTTCTCGACCAGCGTCAACGCATCGGCCGGACCGAGTCGGTCGGCCGAGGGGTCGTCCGCGGCCAGGGCGTGCCGGCCGCCTCCGCCGGTTATCGCCGAGATGTTTATCCCCAGCAGCAAGGTCAACGTGCCATAGATGACGATCCGTTCACGAGTGTTCATGGGTATCCTCTAGCTAGGGGTTCACGCGCCCATTGCGGCTCGACGCTTCGTGGCAAGCCCGGCTGCGAAACGAATCACCAATCACGAATCACAATCATTCCCCCTGTTGCAACACGGCCAGGAACGCTTCCTGAGGAATGCTCACCGAGCCGATCATCTTCATTCGCTTCTTGCCAGCCTTTTGCTTTTCCAGCAGCTTGCGCTTGCGCGTCACATCACCGCCGTAGCACTTGGCGGTCACGTTCTTTCTAACGGCCTTGATGGACTCGCGGGCGATGATCTTGCCGCCGATCGCCGCCTGTAGCGGAATCTCGAACTGATGGCGATCGATCTGCTGCCTGAGCTTCTGCAGGATGGCACGGCTGCGCCGGGTGGCCTGGGAGCGATGACAGATCAGGCCCAGCGCCTCGACCGGCACCCCATTGACCAGAATGTTCACCTTCACCAGTCGATCCGCGCGGTACCCGATGATCTCGTAATCCATCGTGCCGTAGCCGCGCGTGATCGACTTTAGCTTGTCGTAGAAGTCGTAAATCATCTCCGCCAAGGGAAGCTCGTAATCGAGGATCAGGCGAGTCTGGGAGACGAACTGTTGACCCTTGGCAAGACCTCGGCGACTGTCGCACAGCTTCATCAGGTCGCCGACACTCTCGTTGGGGCAGATGATCTCCAGCTTTACAATCGGCTCGCGGATGGATTTGATGTTGGAAGGATCGGGCAGGTCGGCGGGATTGTGAATCTCAACCAGCGAGCCGTCTCGTAGTTCGATTTCATAACTCACAGTCGGGGCGGTTTGGACGATCTGCACCCCGCCTTCGCGCTCAAGCCGCTCCTGGATGATCTCCATGTGCAGCAGCCCCAGGAAGCCGCAGCGGAATCCGAATCCCAGCGCATCAGAGTGCGTTGGCTCGTAGGTGAAGCTGGCGTCGTTGAGGCGCAATTTCTCGATCGCCTCCCGTAGGGTCTGATAATCGCCTCTCTTGCCGGAGGCGTCCGACGTGGTGGCCGGATAGAAGTCGCAAAAGACCATCTGCTTCGGGTCTTGGTACCCGGCCAGCGACTCGGCGGCGGGATCGTTGTCGAGCGTGATCGTGTCGCCGATGCGCACATCAGACAGCGCGCGGATCGACGCCACCATGTAGCCGACCTCGGCGTGGTCGAGGCGGTCGAGCTTGACGGGCGCGGGCGTGTATCGCCCGAGCTCGTTGATGGTGTACCGCCTTCCGGTGCCCATCATGCGGATCTTGTCGCCGACGCGAAGCGAGCCGTCGAAGACGCGGAAATAGATAATGACGCCGCGGTAATCGTCATAGTGGCTGTCGAAGATGAGGGCCCGGGTCTGATCGATCTGCGGCGGCTCTGGGGCGGGCAGCTTCTCACAGATGCGATCGAGCAGCGCCGCCACCCCTTCGCCCGTCTTGGCCGAGCAATACATGCACTCATCAGCGGGCAGGCCCAGCACCTGCTCGATCTCCATGGCAACCTCTTGCGGCCGGGCGGTGGGCAGATCAATCTTGTTGATGACGGCTATCAGCTCCAGGTTGTTCTCCACGGCCAGATAGGCGTTGGCCACGGTCTGGGCCTCGACGCCTTGAGCGGCGTCCACCACCAGCAGCGCTCCTTCGCATGCCGTCAACGCTCGCGAAACCTCGTAGGAGAAATCCACGTGGCCGGGGGTGTCGATGAAGTTGAGCTGATATTCCTCGCCGTGATAGGTGTGGTGCACGGTGACCGCGGAGGCCTTGATGGTGATTCCTCGCTCGCGCTCGAGGTCCATGGTGTCCAGGAGTTGCTCGCGGGCGTCGCGCTGCGAGACTGCTTCCGTGAGTTGCAGCAGCCGGTCGGCCAGGGTGCTCTTGCCGTGGTCGATGTGGGCGATGATGGAGAAGTTGCGTATGGGCACGGAAGGCTTGAGGCTTAGAGGCTTGAAGGCTTTCACGAAGCGACGTAGTGAATTGTAGTAACGAAGCCGGGTCTGACGAGCCCGCCGCGGCGGACGAGGAAGACCCGGATCACGCGCCGTCGCCACCCGGACCTTCCTCCCTTCGGTCGTCAGGTCTGGCTTCCGTTGATGATTCCGCCATCGATTCGCGCTTGGCCCCGCATTCGGGGCACCGCTTCACGTCCTCGAGCCCGCGCAGCGAGTATCCGCACTTGATGCAGACCTCCCAACCGATATCTTGCATCGCTCTTCGTAGATGAGGCCCATAGATATTTCTCAACACCCACAGCGTTGTCACCATCTGCGCTACGAAATACGCAAGAACCGCGAGATTCACGATGAGCATCATGTGTTTGATCGGACCCGTCGGGCCGATCAAGAGCGGCCCGGCGTTCTGCCAGACAACCATCAAAATGAGCATCGGCACCATCTGGACGCCAAGGAACGCCGCAACACGCAACGGGTGTCGCAGGAAATCCACCAACGCCCTGCGACCGACCGTGCGCCGCTGCTCTCGCGAGAGCGTGATACCGTCGCCAAGAACCCCGGCGGACCACCATTTGATGGAGATCACTGCGACACCTCCAGCGCCCAGGCGATGACCGCCGGATCATAGCCATGCGTGAAGATGCGGGGGCGTGGGTTGTCGCGCCTCGTGAAGCGCGGATCATGTGCCGTACAAGCCGTGCATTCGGATGTACTCGGCCACGGCGTCGTCCAGTAGATCGCTGACGTCGCCACCGTTGGCCAGTCGCCGGCGGATTTCCCTTGCGCCGATATCCATCTGCGGCACGTGCACCGTGCATCGCAGCCAGCGTTGGGCCTCCGGGGGCGAATGGATTTCCACGAGCTGTTTGTGGTACCCCGGTTCGTCCATCGGCGGGCGCAACATCACCGCGGGCATCGCCAGTTCGAGGATTCGCCGCCAATCCCTCCAGCGATGAAAATCCAGGGCCTGGTCGGAGCCGATGAGCAGGTGAAATGCCGCCCCTGATGTGTGCTGACGGCGCAGGGCGTGCAGTGTATCGATGGTGTAGCTGGGCCCGGCCCGATCGAGCTCAATCGTGCTGATCTCGGCGGTTGGCAGAGGCGCCACGGCCAGTCGAAGCATCGCCAGGCGGTGCTCGGCGGGTGTGGCTGGTTCATCCGCCTTCAGCGGGTTGCACCTTGCCGGGATGTACAGAATCCGCTCACACCCGAGTTGCTTAGCGACCAACGGCGGCAGCACAACGTGCGCGCGATGCGGTGGATCGAACGTGCCGCCAAAGATAAGGATGCCTGGACGAGTCATGGAGGTACGTTGAGCCGCGAGCCGAAGGCGAGCGCGCGAAGCGGCTCAACTCAGCATAGTGCAAATCAACTTTGCGACGGCCTGCATCGCGGCGAGACCGTCCGCACGAAGTCGGCCAATATCTCTCAGCACGGCCGGATGTCGAAGGATTCCGGCCAGCACCGCTGATGCCTTGGCGCGACCGGTCTGGTCGATCCAGTCGTCGATCTGCGGCGGAAGCGTTTCCTGCAAACCGTCGCTGACGCCGCGGACGATCGCCCACCGCCAGCCCCGTTGTGTGGCCGCATCAGCGAATGCGGCCGACTCGCGATCGACCAGATCCGCCCCGCTGCGGTCCGCAAATGCCCGCTTTGCGATGGGCGTGGTCAGCGTGGTGGCCGACGAGGCGATGATCGAATCAGATCGGTTGGTCATTTGCAGCGGTGAGCCGAAGGTTGGCGCCCATCGCCGTCCATCGTCGCCGATCACCGTGCTGATCAGGTGTGCTGATCGTGTCATGTATGTCTTGCGAAGCGACCCGGCCAGCCCCGCCAGAATCACCGGCTGAGTCGCCGGGGCAACCAGCGTCACGCTGGCCGCCCAATGTTGGATTCCGCGAGACCCCGGCCCGCAACAGAGTAGCCGGCAGCGCTGCCCGAGCCCGGCCCGGCGAAGCGCACGCCGCTCAAACTCCAGCGGGCTGACAATGATCGGGCGCGAATCGACGTTGCGGCCGTCCACAACCGTCCACCGTACCAAAGCACTCGACTCGGTGTGCGTTGTCGCTTTTGGAGCGACGGTTCAACGGGCGCTACCAGTCAGAGCCGACGGTGCTCGTGTTCATCAGGTGCACCGGTGCGTCAGCGTAAACGTCCGGCAGAGGCAGATCGGGAAACCGCTCGGCGACCTGCTCAGCGGTAAGCAGCCCCGCCAGCTCCGTGCCCTTGTCATCCAAAACGCTGTACCGCGGGCCGCGATGCGTGGCGAAGAGCTTGATCGTGAAACGACCGCTTTCCAACTGGCCCAGCGACGGTAGGGTCTTCTCTGGCGACGTTGAATGCGACGATGTTGCATCGCCGACAGGCCCGGGGCGGTCATGCGCTTGCGATCGACGGGGCACAAACACGCTGGCCATGACCAAAAAGGCGATGAGCAGAATGACCGACGCCACGAGACGGTGCCTGACAGAGTGGGAAGCCTTCATGGAGGTTATATCGGTCATCTCCCGGGCGATGGTAACAGTACACAGCGGCTGCGGCCAGCTTGTGGCAGTCTCCGCAACGGGTACCATAACCTCATAGCCCAGCGACCCCATCGTCTAGTCAGGTCCAGGACATCAGGTTTTCATCCTGAAAACAGGGGTTCGAATCCCCTTGGGGTCACCTTGTTTGGAGATTGATAGGTGCCTATCGGCCTTCGCATATGCGCGAAGGCCGGTGCAAACAGGGGTTCGTAGCGCTACACCGTTACGCAGCGCGCGCATTACTTGTAAAGCAGGGGTTCGAACCTATCTAGGGTGCTTACCATTGATATTGATACGTGCATAGCGCGTACGGTAGGCGTAGAATGTCGTCCTGCGCAGCTAGCGATGCGTTGAGATTATCCAGCCGATTTGGCTGCTCCAACCTTCATCTCAAAGTCGCCTGGAAGACCAAGAACGTCACATAGATCGTCCAAGATTGCGCGAAACACACCAATCCAAGTCTCCCAAGAGAGTCCGTCAAGGTCTGCTTCATCACTAGCTGTCTCTTCCTTAAGAGCCCTTGGCAGTTTGCTGAAATGCCCATCAACGATACTGTTGAATTTATCCCGCTGCGCCTGATCTTCAAGCCGCAGATCATAGAGTTGGGCGAGCTTGCTACGAACAACCACGCTAACAGTGACAAGCTTTTCACCATGAGGTAGTGCGGCCTTAGACAAGGTTTTCCGAAGGAACTCGTCAGATTCCTGTAGCGTCAGGTGTACAGCTCGACGGAGGGCATCAGATCGCACATCAATGATCTCCTGCTCGGCCACGCGTCTTTCCGGATCCTCTTGCGCGGGTGGCGTTGTGCATCGTCTCAGTGTTCGTTGGCACAGTAAGTGTGTTGAGGGCAGTTCCGTTGCCTCGCTGACTCCGGTTCCTCGACGAACGCCATTGACTACACAATAGGTAAATCCCTTCCCATGCCAGTCGGTCGTTAGCCGGAAACCGTAGGGGTCGGTTTCGAACAGCCAGACAACGAGATCGAGCGTCCGAGTCGCAACATTTGCTGAGGCGATGAGTACGTGCTCGAACTCTGAGTGCGGGAAATCGCATTGTGCTCGGAGCCCACGCAATAGGTCAATCTTCTCGTACTGGATACCGAGCGAAACTATGTAGAGAAACGATCCTAACTCGGCCCCATCCACAACCGCCGCTCGGATCGCGTTGTGAACTTCTTGGAGCGCTGGAGATCTTGTGAACCGATTGGGATCGGCATTGAGTTGTGCATCGAATGTAAGCAAGCCTGCCTTTAGTACCGCTAACTCAATGCTGGGACCTGAGAGTTGGGATTGCGGGAGCTTGGCTCGGCCGGTGACCTCAGGTTCGTAAGAGGTCTTGATTGTCGCGTTGTCCGGCTTGTTCGGCTCTAGCACACGCAAGACGGCATCTTCGTCCTTGGCCGCCACACCTGTTGGACGGCCAGTTTCTGGATCCCGAGCCGTGATCGTCATTCCTCTTGCGTTCAGCACTCCTCTTCCGTCTACGTAATAGCGCCCCGAGCGATCCGGGAACACAACTTCCTGATTGCCAGGACGATGCTCCTTGCTTAGGAGGGGAGCGAGCGCCATCATCATCGGCCAGTATGAGGCCACGAGATCCCGATCGATTGTCGAGCCACACTGGGTGTTGAAGGCGTCGGATGTTACGCTCTGGGAGCGAATACGTCCGCCGAGTTTAGACGGAATCGTGTGCTCGACGCATGTCGTGGGGCCGAGAGTAGCGCCGGTAAAGAGACAAGTTGCCATCGCCGTAAGTCTAGGTCGGTCCGGCGCATTGCAACTGTGCCTCCGCCTCGGCCGACGAAGAAGGTCCGGGTCAACGCTATTGTCTACTGGCTGCAACCGCGCTCGCGCCGGCTGCCCGGTGGCCGGCCCCGTCGCACCTCGGGCAATCTCACGGCCACCGTCTCCGTCGCCGCGCCCACCGGCCCGCCCACGCTCGTCGGCAGCACCCTCACCTCGATCTTCGCCTCGTGCTCCTCGCGATCGATCACGATCTGGTCGATGCACCGTCGCACCGCGGCCTGCCGTTGGTCCAGTGGTCCTTCGCGCAGTGACGGCTCAAGGCATGCGACGACCCGTGCCGTTTCTGCCACGAGATCGTGAACCTCCGCCTCCGTCAGCGCCAGGCGCTCCAGCGACTCGATTTGGGTCTCCAGTCGCTCGCGCTCTTTGTTCAGTTCTTCAAGCCGCTGATCGACCAGCTGACGGTTCGTCGCCGTGATATTGTCGAGCAGGTTGCGCGTGGTTTTGTCGATGCGCTTGAGGCGCGATTCCAGCTTCTTCTGCTGCTTGACGATCTGGTCGCGGTCCTCGTTGATGTGGATGCCCACCGCCTTGGCGATCCGCTTCCTTGCGCCTTTGCCTGCGTATCGAGCGTAGAAGTCCACCAGGGTCTTGATCACCGCCTCCTCGAGCGCGTCCTTGGGGACAGCGCCAAGGGTGCACATGCTCCGCCCGTGGCGAATGTAGCCGCCGCAGGCGTAGTGGAAGGTCCGCTTGCGTGATCCATTTTCGCCCCGATTGCTGCCGTAGCGAGTGTAGCCCTCGTAGCGGCTTCCGCAGTTCGAACAAATGCCAAGTCCCGAAAGCAGGAACTTTGCCCGCGGACCGGTCCATCCGCCGATGCGTTCGCCTGCCGACTCGCCGGTCCGGGGGTTGATCCCGCGTTGGAGTCTTGATGATGGTTGCTCCTGGAGGCGTTGCTTGGCTGACTCCCAGATGCGCCGACTCACCGTCGCCGGGTGGGCATTCTCGACCACGAGCCAATCCGACTCATCGTTCTGTTCCAGACGTCGACCATGAACCCCTTTTCGTTCGACCGCCCGTCCATCGACGATGCGGTGGAACCGCGCATCGGTCCGCCGGTTCCAGGCCATGTCGCCTCTGTAGGCGGGGTTGATCAGGATTCCACGAACCGAGGTCAGCGACCATTTCCCGCTGTAGTGCACTGCCCATTCGGGGCCTCTGGGCGGTGGAATGCCGTCTCGGTTCAGGGCGTCGGCAACGGCCTTGAAGCCGCGGCGCTCCTGGACGTACATCGTGAAGATCCGCCGGATCGTTGACACCCTGTTGTTCTCGCTGGGGATCAGCTTACACCGGTCCTTGCGGGAGACGCTGATCGACTCACCGCGTTCGAGCGTGCGGATTCGCTTGCCCTTCTGATCGAACATCTGCTTGGTGCCGTCGCGCATGTAGCGGAGGATGAACAGGAACTGGCCCGACTGGCTCTCATAGCCCAGGTCGTAGCCGTAGGGCGGGGCGCCACCCATCCACCAGCCTT
>JADFFQ010000035.1 GCA_022568135.1 Planctomycetota bacterium
GTCCAAAGGATTCAGACAGGTTCGAATCTCAGCCGGAGACGCCTCGACGCCCACCAGGGCGCTCGTCTGTCGCCCCAACCTGTGGCGTCCCTCCCTTCCATTCGTCCACGACCTGATCGTGGTTGCACCGCGTCCCGGTCGAGACGGGGACGGTCGGTCTCACCGACGGCGTATGGGTCCAAAAGTCAGCCCAAGCCGAAGGCGATCTCAAGACCGCGATCGTGATGCAAGGTCTTGATGTTGATTGCCGCGGCGCGCGCACGCTCTTGAAACGGCACGATGGGATGCTTTCGGCGGTGCTGACTGCGAAACCGATTCGAAATGGTTGAATCGCTCGCAGGCGTCACACTCGATCGAGAGGCTCGCAAGTCCCCCACTACCCCATACGATGATCGTGCTCGCGATCGCAGGGCGAATGGCTTCTATCTCTTCGAGGCTGCGGGTGCCTGCGACCGGGGCGCCGCGTCGAGGTAGCCCAGGTCGCCCAGCAGCGGCTCGATCTCCTGCATGACCTCGCGACGCTGCTCCTCGGTCAGGTTTGCCTTCCATTTACCGGCACGGGACGGATCGACGGTGGCGACGGTTTGGTCGATCATCTCTTGGCTGGGAGGCAGCTCAGTGAACTCGATCATCTCGCGCATCACTTGCGCAGGTTCGCGGACCAGTCGCTCGTACCTCAGCTCCAGGTAGTTCTCAGCCGGCAGCGCCCGGCCGTCGCCAATGGAGATCTCAACGACTCGTCTCCACTGCTTCGCAGCGATGATGTGCGGGGCCAGGCCGACCCATTCCTGCCAGCCGGCGGGTCTCACGCCCCAGAACACTGACCGCTTCTTCAGGATCAGTGTTCTCCAGACGGTCTGGAAGAAGATCGGCACGTACGCCGGCCACTCCCACAGCGGCGTTTCCACAATGCGGGCGAACAGTCGCTTCATCTGTGGACGATGGACCTGGATCTTGAGCGTCGAGGCGACCACCGCGCGACCGTCCCGGATGATGTTGATGATCTTGCAATCGGGATACAGAGCGTGAATGAACGGAATCCGCAGGCCGTTGCTGGGCGTCTTCTCCGCAAAGCGACTTCGGCCGGACCTCGCCAGGAACCGCGCGAACCGCCGGTCGATATGGCGGGCGATGGCGGGTGTCAGGTCTTCGGAGAGCAATTGGTGATCGGATCGATAGGCGTTGCGATACATCCAGACCGGTCTGGGCTCCACCCAATAGGCCACATCGGGATGTAGCGAAATGATGTGCCCCAGCAGCGTTGTGCCGGATCGGCCGCTGCCGATGAGGATGATCGGCTTGACGATCTTTCGCGCCGGGTGATGCGCCGCCGTCGCCACGGCGTGGCGGCGGCTGCTACTCGTTGGTATCTCGTTGAGCGGCGGCACAGTCATCGAGCTGGTACTGCATGGATCGGGTGTTGATCGGGTCAACCGGAAGTTCGCCACGATTCTATCGTGAAACAAGGGACAGCGTCTCAAGGAAAGCGGTCATCGCGCTGGGTGTCGTTGGTCAAGCCAGGGGACTGGTTCCTGTTCTGCCCGCCGCGGCGGAGTGCCTGTCCCCATCAACCCCGGAGGCGCCGACGAGCCGACGAGCGTCCGTTGACGATCGCCCCGCCGTGGCCGGCGGGGCTAGACGTCTTCGCGCACGGACCCCAGTTGACCAGCAGCGCGAGCAGGTCGAGGATGCCGACGGCCGCCAGCGTGAGGAGGCCGAGCGTTGGGGTTTTCCCGCGATAGGCGTCGAGTCGCTTACGGGAAGCAGGTGCCGCAGGGGTTGCCGCCGGCGAGGGAGCACCAGTCGGCCAGCAGCGTCCCCAGGTCGAACGCATCCACACACCCGTCAGGCACATTGCCCGCACCGGATATGTCCGCGAAGAGATTCGCCGGCAGGCAACTCTCACACGGCGGGTCCGGCGGCACCCCGGGGACGAAGTCGGAACACCACGCCCCGAGCAAAGCCGCGAGGTCAAACGCGTCAACGCAACCATTGGGCACGCCGTCCGGCCCGGTGAAGTCGGCGGCAGAGGGCACTTCACAGATGCCGGCGATACACAGGGTGTCGGGCGGGCACTGGACATCCGCCGGGCAGTTGCTGCAGTCCTCCCCGGCTTCAGGCACCCCGTTGCCGCAGCAGGGAATGATCGGGGTGCTGATGCATCCGATTAGGGGGTCACAGGTATCCACCGTGCACGCGTTGCCATCGTCGCAATTGATCGGGGTGCTGATGCATCCGATTAGGGGGTCACAGGTATCCACCGTGCACGCGTTGCCATCGTCGCAATTGATCGGGGTGTTGATACATCCGACTAGGGGGTCACAGGTATCCACCGTGCACGCGTTGGCGTCGTCGCAATCCAGAGGAATACCGGGCTGGCAGATGCCGCCGACACAAGTTTCGAGACCGTTGCACGGGTTGCCGTCGTCGCAGTCGCTGTCGAACACACACGGCTGTGGCTGTGGGCAGTCGACCTTCGCGCAACTGGTCCCACCACCCTGGAACGTGCCGCCCAGGCTATTGCACGCGTTTGCATTTTGAACGTCCACACACGTGCCATCGGGCAAGCAGCAGGCACCTGCCGCAGCGTTGGCGACCCCGCCACCACGGGCCTCGGGGACGCGGCGCTGTTGGGCAGCGGGGATCGCGCCCTGGGCGAGAGCGACTTGGCCGACGTGGGCGCGGGGGGCCATCAGGGCCGTCATCGAAAGGCCCACGGCGCCCGCGGCGGCCGCAATCAGCAGCCCTCCGGCGGTACAGTAGCAAAGTCTCGTTTTCGACCGGTGATTCATCTTCAAGACCTCCAAATCCTCGAATGCACTGGGGAAAGACGTTTCATACGGAGTAGCAGAGGCGAAATAACCGCGCCGACAATGTGCGCCGCATCGGCGACACCCTGGATGCGGATGCGCCGCGCGCCGACATCGCCGTGTTCCGACCGGCTACCGCCGAGCTACCTTCGCCCCGGGCCCCGGTCGGCCGTTCACAACTGCTCTCTCTTCAATTGCTGCATCTCTCGGCGGCCTTCATTGGCTCGCCGCCGCGTTCACATGCGGCTGGAAGTGACGCATTCTTCCCCGTCCGTGGCAGGACCAACTCTTGTGACGCCGAGCCAGGCCCCAAAGTGCGGGCCCCGGTCGAGCCGGTTTCTACCTAAGTCATGACCATTGATGGGCCATTCCTCCTCTGGTGTTCCTGAGTTCTCCTGGAACTTCGTATCCGAAACATAATGTGTGCCCCACGGGGTGCTTAGGATAGGCGGTTCGCACACGAGAGTAAAATACTCGACGATGCGTCGATGTCAATAGGTTTTTGCAAATGGTGAGGCATTGGGCCATGCCGGCGGGGGCGATGCTTATAGGACTGATGCTACCACGGCGGCAAGAAGTGGCATGAGATGTCGCATGTCCGTCCCCTGTGCATGAACCGACATTGCCCCGATGGCTTCGTCAGGGCTCCGATCGCCCAACCATATGCCATACCAGTGTAACGCTCCCCCCCAACGACGATCCAAATCCAAAGTCGTTGCCTGCGGGTAAGGAGCGGTCCGTTCGCCCCCGTCGCGACTCCTTTGGGCGCAGATCTCGTCCGCAGGCGAGCAGATTGGGCTTCAATGTCGTGAGACGGGCGTTATGCTGGAGCAAAACCGGCCCGGCGATGGAGCCGGGCGAAGGTCATATGGGAAATGTTGGGTTGGAATACGTCGTGGCCGCGAAGGAACTCTTTTCTGAACGATACCTGACGGTCGCCGAAGCAAACCGCCGGAACTACGCGAACGTCGCCCGCCATTACGTGAAATACATGGCGAAGATAGACTCACCGGAACTTCTCGCGGAGGATTTGCGCCGAGCACTAGGGAGGTTAGGCAATCTCGGCCGGAAGCCGGTGGCGCTCGATGCCTGCGGCGGCTCGGGCGACGCTGCCTTGATGCTCCAACAGTTGGGTTGCGATGTGCTGCTCGTGGATATCTCACCGGAGATGATCGGCTTTTACAAGGAAGCCTGCGCAACGGCTGGCTTTGGGGCAGAGACCCAATGCAGCGAGATCGGCTCGTTCTTCACCCGCACCCAACGCAGGTTCGACCTGATCGTCTTCCGCTCAGCGCTGCACCACCTGGAGGACCCCGTTCTCGTCTTGCAACTGGCCCAGAAAACACTGAGCCCCAACGGACTGATCGTCACCATCTTTGATCCGGTCAAGCGGCCGCGATGGGTGAACATGGCGGTGAAGCCTTTACTCTGGATCAGACGGGCTATGTCATCGCCGAAACTCATTCTCACGAGGCCGATACCTGTTCTAAGAAACATGATCCGCGGGGGCCAAAAGTACAAGGACAGGCGAAAGCTCGAAATTACTGATGCCAACGTCGGCATGATCGCGGAATTCCACGCCGGCCGAGGCTTCGACGACAAGGCACTGGTCGAGCGGATCACAAGCACCGCCAACTTGTCCGTGCTTCACCACGATTATTACACCGGAAGATGCGGTATGCTCGAGAAGATGATCTACAAGGTTTCAGGCTCGCCGCGTCACTTCAAGCTCCTTCTGCAAAACGCTGAGAGTGCCGGCGGCTCGGATCAGACCTCGCCATGATCCGATGCGGCGAACCGCGTAGCCAACGTCAACTGGGGCGATCGTATCGGGAGTGACGACTGATTGTGTTTGGAAGATGCCCGCGCGCGGGGACGCGAAGCTGGAGGCGCCGACGCGCCGACGAGCGTCCGTTGACGATCGCCCCGCCGTGGCCGGCGGGGCTAAACGTCTACGGGCACGGACCCCAATTGGCCACCAGGATGAGCAGGTCGAGGATGCCGACGTTTCCGTCGCCGTCAAAGTCGGGCGGACCGCCGGGGTCAGCGTTCCAGGCCGCGAGCAACATCAACAGGTCGAGGATGCCGACGCTTCCGTTGCCATCGAGGTCGGCCGGGCAGTCACATTCATCCGGAACACCGTCGCCGTTTCCGTCCGTACTGGCGCCGATGGCGATGTCGCAGTCATCAGGAATACCATTCATGTTACAGTCAGGTGTGACCGCGGCGGCGGGAACAATTTTGAAGATCTCGCCACCGTTTGTGCGGTCGCACAGATAGAGCTCACCGAAGGCGTCCTCGCCGAACGCGGTCACCCTGGCGATGGAAAGCCCGCCTCCGGGGGCAAGCTCGTCTTGGATTTCTCGCAGTTCAATGATGGTCCCGTTGTCGTGGTCAAGCCGCCAGATGCGGCCGAAGTGGTCGGCAAACAGGTAGGCGCCAACCAGATCGGGGATTGCGCAACCGCGATACGCATAGCCGGCGATCACCGCGGCCAGCCCCACATGCACGTACTCGAATATGGGGTCCACAAGGGTGCGGTCGGCACAGTCGCAGGTCTGCTGGGTGGTGCAATGGGTCGCCTCCTTGCAATCCCAGCCGTAATTCTCACCGCCGGTGCTGTTGCCCGGCTGGAAGTTGAGTTCCTCCCAGGAATCTTGACCGACATCTCCAATGTACAGGTCGCCGGTCTCGCGATCGAGGCTGCACCGCCATGGGTTCCGCAAGCCGTAGGCCCAGATCTCGTCGGCCCCGTCAATTCCGACAAATGGATTGTTAGGCGGGATCCCGTAGTTTCGGTCCGGATCATCCGGGAAATCGTCGCAATCAACCTCGACGCGCAGGATGCTGCCGAGCAGGTTGTCGAGGTTCTGTGCGTTGTCACCGGGGTCGTAAGGTCCGCCCCCGCCGTCGCCGAGGGCGATATAGAGGTAGCCGTCGTTGGGACCAAAGCCGATCCAGCCGGCGTTGTGCCTTGGACTGGGCTGGTCAACCAGAATGACCGGTTGCACGCTGTCAGGATCCGCCACGTCAGGATCGGCGGTCACCGCATAGCGCGCAACGACGGTGTCCCCGTCCGGGGTGCGCGTGTAGTTGACATAAAAAAATCCGTTCGTCTCGAAATCGGGGTGGAAAGCGAGGCCGAGAAGGCCCTGCTCATTCCCAACGCTCAGCACCAGATTGGTCAGATTGAGAAACGGATCATCGAGGACCGCCCCATCCTTGATAATGGAGATCCGGCCGAGCTTGCCAAGGACAAAGAGGCGATCGAAGTCACCTGGGGCGTGGGTCAGGAATACCGGATACCCAATGTTGGCGACCAGGACCGTGGTAAGCTGTGAATCTTGGGCATTCACCGCGCCCCCAAGGGCAAGGCAAGGCCCCAGCAGGCCCAGCGGCAATAGACGTGTCCACTGGTCGGCCATCTCTTCGACCTCCTCAATTCAATAGCAATGTCGGGTTAGTATATCAGGGACTTTATCGCGGCACGAGATCGTCCTGAAGCGGCCAAGGATTTTGCGGAGGCGGCTGGTGCGTGGCGTGCGGGGCATCGGGTGATCCCGGCTGAGCACCACCGGCCGGGGGGATAATCACTTCGATACAGCTGACCGTCCGTTGGCGGGGATCTTCGTCATTCAGCCGACGCGGGCGGCTGCTCGGAACGCCTTCATTCGCTGATCGATATCCGCCCGGGATATTTCGGTGAGCCGATCGAGCCCGAATGATTCGAGAGCAAAGCTCGCGGTGACCGTGCCCCAGGCCAGGGCGGTTTGGATCGAGGCGAAATCGGTCTTGTTCGCCGAGGCCAGGTAACCCATCATGCCGCCGGCGAAGGCGTCCCCCGCTCCGGTTGGATCGACGACGTCTTCCAGCTCCGCTGGATACGCGGGTACGACCGCCACGCCGTCTCGATGCACGAGGATGGCTCCGTGTTCGCCCTTCTTGACGGTGACGAACGTGGGACCCATCTCGAGGATCTTCCGCGCGGCCGTCATCGGATTGCGGGTGCCGGTAAGTTGCTCGGCTTCGTCGTAGTTTAGTGCTAGGCCGTCGAGTTGCTTGAGCAACGCCAGCAACTCATCGTGGGCGACGTTGATCCACAAGTCCATGGTGTCGGCCACTGCGAGCTTGCGATTGGGAAAGTGGCCCAGGAGTTGGGCCTGCACGTGGGGATGGGTGTTGCCCAGGAACACAAACTCGCTGTCGCGATAGGCGGTCGGGACCGGCGGCGGGTCTTCGTCGAGGACGCCCAGATCGGTGAACAGCGTCTCGCGTCGGTTCATGTCCTCGAAGTATCGCCCGCCCCACGCGAAGGTCTTGGAGTTCGGGCGATGCTCCAGCCCTTGCAGAGAAATGTTGTTGAAGCTGTGGAGGATCTTGCGGTGCTCATCGGGCCAGTCGCCTCCCACCGCGGCCACGACGCGCACCGGCGCGTGGAACGAGGCGGCGGCGGCGAAGTAGGCGCACGAGCCCCCGAGCACGCCTTCGACCTTGCCCGAGGGCGTGTGCACTGTGTCGATGGCGATCGTGCCCGTAACGATGAGTGACATGTGAAGAGTATAAGCGATCATGTACGCCGGTTCCGAACTGGTCATTGAGCCTCCGGTGAACACACCGGGGGCATTGGGCGATCGAATGCGGGCCGCTGATTGTGGGTAATTGCCCGGCGTGTGTTGGCGCGATAGGAAGCCCGGCGTGTGTTGGCGCCGGGCTAAATGGATTGCTTTGTCATCAGGCCAAACAACCGCCCGAGCGTTGCTTGGTGCTCGATGTTCAAAATCAGCTCGCGCAGGTGGTTGCAGTTGGTTTCACCAACGACGTCCCGGCCGAGCGCGTTGAACTTGACGGCAATCTCGTCCTCGGTCATCGGATCACGCGGATCGCCCTTGGGGACATCGACGCGATGCTGGTATTGCGTGCCATCGGTGAGCGTGATCGTGACCCGGCTCGGCTGGTATTCCGGGAACAGCTTCTCGAACTCATCGTTGGCAACAACCTTGACCTTGTCCATGATCGGAATCAACAGGGGATCGCTGATGCGCTGCGACCTGAACTGAAGCGGCGTGACCATCCCGTCAGCCAATCCCACAGCAAGCGAATAGGGCAATGAATGATCGGCGGTCTCCTTGCCGGTCGGGCGATACTTCGCCGGGTCGCCGAGGATGTCCGCAGCGCGGGCGATGACTTCAACTTTGATCTGGGCAACATCATCCGGGTCGATCCGTTGCTCTTTGACGATCTTCATCATGGCGGTGAGCGGGGCGTGGCTGAGCGCTTCGATCGGAAAGCTCTTCATCCCGCAATCGAGGATCTTGTAGTGATAACCTGATGCGGTGGGCAGCAGATCGGTCAGCTTCGCCAGGTTCCACGCATGGCCGAAGACGTGGGTGAGGCCTTCCTTGCCGTCCATGATGTGCTCGGGGCCGGTGTAACCGCGAGCCGCAAGCAGCGCCGCTTCGACGCCCCCACGAACGGCCATTGGATCAACCGTGTTTTTCATCATGGTGAGCTTGCCGGCGGTGACCGCGCCGAGGCTGCACGAATGTGATGCGCTAATACCCATGGCGTGTTGAATTTGCTGGGCAGACAATCCAAGCATTCGCCCCGCAACCACGGGCGAGACGAACGCGGTCAGCGTCGCGTGATGCCAGCCGTACTCGCGGACCCCCGGAACGGCCGCTTCGCAGAAGCGCATCTCCAGCTCGTGGCCGATGATCGTGCCGAGGATGAGGTCCTTGCCGCCGAGTCCCTTCATTTCGCAGATCGACAGGGCCGCGGGAATGATGTCGCTGGGATGTGATGGATCCTGCTTCCAGTAGATGTCGTTGTAGTCCATCGCCCGGATGCACAGCGAATTCAAGAGCGCCGCCATGACGGGATCGGTCTTATATCCGCTTCCGAAGACGGTGCAGACCGGCTTGCCGCCCTGTGCTTTGGCGTAGTCGAGCATGATCCGCACATCTTCCTGCTGTGATCCACCCAGCGCGCAACCGAAGCTGTCAAAGAGGAACAGCTTCGCGCTGCGGACC
Source organism: Planctomycetota bacterium (assembly GCA_022568135.1). Lineage (GTDB taxonomy): Bacteria > Planctomycetota > Phycisphaerae > Phycisphaerales > SM1A02 > JADFFQ01. The sequence goes on from JADFFQ010000035.1 coordinate 8,840, forward strand.
GCGTCGGCGCTGAGATCTTCATACTTGAGGTTACTCGCCCATTGCGCGAGCCGCCACGAGATGAAGTCGGTCTGTTTCTTGGATCTGTCGTCGTGAGACATCGTGCTGCTCGTACACCAATCCCGCGGATATGCATCCGCGGCTAGGAGTTTACAGTACTCGGCGTCCTGTTGCCTGCCTGCTCAAATGTGCCGCGCGATTTCCTCGGCGACTTCAAGTGTTGTGTTGCCGAGGCCCACGTCGTAGGTGCCGACCTTGTGTTCGCGGATGACGGCAGCGACAGCGTGTTCCAGACGCTGAGCCAACTCCTTCTCACCAAGCCAGTCGAACATGAGCTTGACGGTCAGCAGCATAGCCGTGGGGTTTACCTTGTACTGCCCGGCATACTTCGGGGCGGACCCGTGCGTCGGCTCGAAGACGGCGTAGTCGTCGCCGATGTTGGCTGCGGATGCAAATCCCAGGCCGCCCACCAGACCCGCCGCGAGGTCGGAAATGATGTCGCCGAACATGTTTTCCGCCACCAGTACGTCGTACTCCTGCGGCTTGCGGACCAGCCACATGCACATCGCGTCGATATTCGTCTCCCACAGGGGGATGTCGGGATAGTGGCCGGCAACTTCGCGGGCTACGCGCGTCATCAATCCGCCGGTCTCCCGCAGCACATTTGGCTTCTCCACGAGCGTCACCGACTTTCGGCCGTGCTTCTTGGCATATTCAAACGCTTGGCGGACAATGCTCTGGCAACCCTGGCGTGACATGATCCGCGTGGAGAGGGCGAGGTTCTCCAGGCCTTTGTCCCCAAACTTCTTCATCTTGGGGTTGAGACACAGGGCGTCGAACACGCTCTGCGGCAGCGGATGAAACTCCACCCCGCCGTACATTCCCTCCGTGTTCTCGCGGAACACCACGAGGTCGATATCGTCGCGGAAGTTCAGCGGGTTGCCCGCGTAGGCCTTGCACGGCCGAAGGTTCGTGTGAAGGTTGAGCAGTTGGCGGAGCTTGACGATCGGTGAGAAGTACAACAGCCCCTTGTCCTGAAGCTGCGGCGCCAGCTCGCAGGCCGCCTCGTCCTTGGGCTTGCTCGTGATCGCCCCGAACAGCGCGCAATCGGTTGTCTTGAGAATGTCGATCGTCCGCGGCGGAAGAGCATCGCCCTCGCTGCACCAGAACTCCCAGCCGATGTCGGCAGGAATATATTCAGCGTCGAACCCGATCGCATCGAGCACGATGCGAGCCGCGTCCATTACATCTCTGCCGGTCCCATCGCCGGGCATCCAGGCGATCTTGTATGTGGCCACTGATTACACTCGAAGAGAAAGGGGATTCACCACAGAGTCGCACAGGACACAGAGAAAACGACAGAGGTCGACAAGCGATCCCGGCCGTCTCGGCCCGGTGGATGCGCGGCCGCACTCGCCGTCTCCGACCGGGCGGCGAGTATAGCGAACCCAACACCACAAAGCCGCCGATGGCATCGGCGGTCTTGCCCCACCGTCACGTCAGCCCAGCCGCTGCTTGACCAGGTTTTCCGCGCCGCCGGCGACGATCAGCTCCTGGGCGACCCTACTCAGCGGCGAGAACCCGAATGACTTCCCTTCTACCCCAATCTGCGAAGCGGCGAAGTCGATGGTGATCGTCGGGCCGGGTACGGTCGGTTGGTTACCGTCGCCGAAGCGCTCACGCAGACCGTCGTAGAGTGAAACGCTCTCGAGGACAAGGAAGCCATTGTTGAACGCGTTGCGTTTGTACGTCTGGCTGAACGAGGCGGCGATGACGCATCGGATGCCGCGGGCGGCGAGGCAGGTGGCGGCCTGCTCGCGCGACGAGCCCGTGCCGAAGTTTCGCCCGGCGACTATCATGTCGCCCTCCTGAGCGATCTCGTTGAATCTTGGGTCGTAGTTGGCCATGGCGGCGGCGGCCATCTCCGCGGCCGTCACATCGTCGCGATACGTCAGCTTGCTCGAGTAGATTCCATCGGTGTTGAGGTTGTCGACGGGCAGCAACAGCGCCCGGCCGGTGATCGAAGAAGCGAAGCCGTCGATGATCTCGCTCGATTCGCCCATACGGTCGGGACGCTCGTGCACCGTGATGGAGAAACGTGGCTCGGTGTCGTCAAACGGCTGCGGACCGCAGATGTAGCCGGCGGCGGCGGAGGCGGCGACGATGGCCGGGCTGCCCAGATACGCCTGGGCCTCGCGCGAACCCATGCGACCTTTGAAGTTGCGGTTGGTGGAGCTGATGCAGACTTCGCCCGGCTCCAATGTGCCTCGGCCCAGACCGATGCAGGGTCCGCAGCCGGATGGAAGCACAATCGCCCCCGCGTCGATGAGGGTCTGCCAATGGCCGAGCTGTTGGGCTTCCTCTTGCACCTGCGCGGATGCCGCGGCAACGTAGAACTCGACGCCCTGGGCCACTTTCCGCCCTTGGAGAATCCGTGCCGCCTCGGCCAGATCCTCCAGCCGGGCGTTGACGCAACTCAGCAGGTACGCTTTGTTGATCTTGATGCGCCGCTTCTCGATCGCCCCCAGAGTGTGCATGACCTTGACGTGGTCCGGGCCGGAAACGTGCGGGATGACGGTCGGAAGATCGAGCGTGAGTTCGACGGCATAGTGCGCATCAGGATCGGGTTCCAGACGATTGTTCCACCACCGATCGACATCTTCTCGTGTGTATCGAGGCGTGCCACTCCTGCTAAGGTATTCAGCCCGGCCATGGAGATAGTCGCGCAGCACGGTGTCAAACGGCAACACCCCCGCCAGCGCTCCCCACTCCGTGGTCATGTTGGCGATCGACAGGCGCTGGTCCATCGTGAGGCAAGCGATGCCATCGCCGTGGAACTCAACGGTCATGTTGAGGACTTCATCGTGGTTGAACAGGCCGCACAGGGCGATGATCACGTCTTTGCCGATGACGCCGGGGAGTAGCTCGCCGGTGAGCGTCACCTTGGCCACCGGCGGGACCTGCCACCACGTCTGCCCGGTGGCCCAGATACATGCGGCGTCCGTGCGCACGACGGGCGTGCCGAGACAGTTCACCGCCCCATAGAGATTCGAGTGGGAATCACTTCCCACGACCAGACTTCCCGGGATCACGTACCCCTGCTCGACCATGACCTGATGGCAGATGCCGGTGCCGGCCGGATAGAAGTCGATGCCGTGCTCGCGGGCAAAGGCTTCGATCCTCGCGTACTTGCCAAGGTTCTCCGGCGTCGTGTTCTGAATGTCGTGGTCGATGGCGAAGACCGGCTGGCGCGGATCGTGGATCTTCGTCGCCCCAATGGTCTTGAACTTGTTCATAACCGCCGACGTGTTGTCGTGGGTCATGATGTGCTTGGGGCGGATGTTGATGAAGTCCCCGGCGTAGACCCTCTGCCGGGGCTTGAGACTCCCGGGGTCGGCATATCGGGTGGCGATCTTTTCGACGAGGGTTTGGCCCATGAGAAAAGGATATTACCGCAGAGCCTCAAAGGACACAGAGTCAAAGGGCCGTAAACCCGCGTGTGGAGCCATCATTTAGCCGCCGGCCGGCCGATCGCATATCAGGAGTCGATCTGCTCCATACGGGTCGGTGCCACGGCTCATCCAGGCTCGTCGCGGCAAGTCAGATCGGCCCGGCTGTCGGGCGGAGCACATCAAGCAACGCAACATCTTCCCGGCGGAACTTTGTGAGTTGAAATGAACCCATGAGCGTCGAGTCGTAATCAGGCCCTGCCTGCCGATCATAGATCTCGTACCGATCAGAATCGGTCAGGACCACGAATCTCGCGCCTGTTTGTGCAGCATAATCGAATGCTTGTCGCCTTGCTTGGTCACGCACCGTACGCTGGCTAATCGACCGTTTCACCTCGAACACGAATTCTGGATTACCCGACAAATCATTGATTGCGACGTCGATCCGCCCAGACTGGAACACGATCCTCTTTGCATCGTGGCCAAGGCGCCGCAACAGGTCCTCGACGGCGGCCTCCATATTGCGCTCAGGAAGATTGCGCCCCGATTCAATGCGTTCCATTAGCTCCTCTATGCCGGAGATAGGCGGGCGAACGAAGTGCTCCGCCGGAGGAGGCCCCGGGACGTTCAGGAGCGACCACACATCGGGAATCGGAACCGAGAACACAGTGATCTGACAACGGAGCGCACGAGCCAATTCATCCGGCAGATCTTCGCGCGCAAAGGGTTTCCGGTCATTCAGGTACCGCACCATTCTCCAGTGCGAGTACCCATCATCGGGCCGTTCCTGATCCGCGCGGTAGATGTAATCTGAGAGGACCTCCGCCACGTAGATGTCCGCCACATCCGGCACGACCACGAAGTCACCGATTCCCATTTCATTGACGAAGCGATCAAGCTCCCCCGACTCCCGGCCGACTTGATGAGGACCTCCGCGCGTATACGCCTGCGGTTTCAATCGACGACGGATTTCATCTCGATCAACTCCTGTCAGATCACCGAGGCCGGGCCAACCGATCGCGACCGTGCCATGCGCAAGAAACTCACACATGCGCGGGATGTGGTGTGGTTTCGAGCGAACTGCCCACGCGCGCGTACTACCCATAGCTATCTCCAGATCGTATCGTAACCTCTTCCCGGCCAAGGCCGGGGATTTGTCGGCGCAGTGATGCGTCCATCGTCGCTCAGAAGAATCCCCCGGCGGAGCCGGGGGCTAAGGGGAAGAACCCTAGGATCTTCTCTGCGCCCTCTGCGACTCTGTGGTGAATCAGCTCTTTACCGCCTTTGCGCCGAGGTACTTGGCGATATCGAAGTCGATGAAGTCGGCATGGTGGAAGATGATCGATTCGATCGAACGCTGGACATTATCGCCTTCGTGTGAATGGGTGGCGACGATGTGCATGATCTGAGGCGGCAGGCCGTGTTTGTAGCATAGAGCCACGCCGCTGAAGGGGTGACGCAACATTTCGCCGAAGCGGCCTTTGATCACCTGCCCGCGCTCATCCTTGTCGTACTCCAGGGGTTTGCCGACATCGGCGAGCAGTGCCCCCGCCACGAGACAATCATGATTGATCGGCACGCGGTCGCCGTAGGTTTCCTTGAGCACCTGTTCAATGACGATGCACTGCTTGACGCAGGAGTTGATGTGCTCGATGAAGGTCAGGTTGATGTCGCCGGCGAGCAGCGTAAAGGGGATCGAGCTTAGCTCTTCGATCGTCCAACCCTTGCCGCCGCAGCCAGTGGTGATTGCTTCATTCCAGACGGCCGCAACTTTATCGCGAAGCGATGAATCGCCAATGGACACGAGGTCGGGGAACAATTCGGCGATTCGTTTGGTCGAGGACATGGGAAGGGGTCAGGGGTTAGGGGTTAGGGGTTAGGGGTTAGGATTTAGGGAGCGCGGTGGCGGGCCGTCGTAGGTGTGGTTGGTCGGGTCGATTCGCCGCATCGGTCGTTGCCGGGCCTGCTCCTCCAGGGCATGAGCGATCAATCCCGGCAGGCGGGCGATCATGAACAGGCCGTTCATCACCGACGGCTCGAAGCCGAGTTCGGCCAGCACGGCAGCGATGGCCCCGTCCACGTTCATCGGCAGGTTCTTGCCGGCGGAGGCGAAGACGCGATGCACGGCCCGGGCGGCCTCCATATGCGGGCCATCGACACCCGCCTCGACGGCGAGGTCAAACAGTCGTTTCGTTCGGGGATCGTCAGTGTGAATGCGATGGCCAAACCCGGCCATGCGCTGGCCGGCCTGCTTCATCTCATCGAGCATGACCTCGGCGACACAATCCAGACTTTGCCCGGTCTCGTCGCACCGCCGAACGATGTGGGCAAGCTGGTGAGCGCAGTCTTCGATCGCTCCGCCATGGTAGCGATTGATGGCAAGCAGGCCGGCGGCGACGGACGCGCTGAGACTGGCGCCCGTGGAGGCGGCGGTCCGGGCGGCCAGGGCCGACGGCGGCGTCGCGCCGTGATCGATCGACGACACAAGAATCGCCTCCATCAGCCGCCCAACCTTCTCATCCGGCAACTCGCCGCGAAGGATCAGGTACACGGCCGACCCGAAGCTCACCGGTCCCATCAGCTCGCCGATGTCGTAGCCGCGCAGACGAACGTGGTTCGGTTCGATCTGAGTGATGGCGGTTGTCCAGGTGGTTGGCTTGTCGTCACTCATTGGGGACTCGTCTTGGGCAGTTCAACGTGCGGAGGAGGAACGCGCCGCGGGGGCGCTGCGGTTCGCCAGGATATCTAATGTCGTCTGCGGCAGGAGCCCGAAATCGTCAACGACTGCGGCCCCGGCGTCACGCAGCGCTTGCACTTTCGCGGCGTGGGTGCCTCGGCCATGTTCGATGATGGCTCCAGCGTGGCTGAATCGCGTGCCCTCGGTCGCCGCCGCCCCGCCGATATAGGCGATAACCGGCTTGGTGACTCGCCCCGATCGGATCAACTCGGCCAGGCGTTCCTCCTGCGTGCCGCCGATTTCGCCGAAGAGTACGATCGCATCGGTTTCCGGGTCGTGCTGAAACATCTCGGCCACATCAGGTATGGGCAGGCCAACGACCGAATCACCGCCGACGTGGACCAGGGTGCTCAATCCGACGCCGGCCCGGCTGAGGTAATACCCCAGGGAGCTGGTCATGCCGCCGCTGCGGGAGACGACGCCGACGGTCTGTCGGGGGATCGGTTCGTTGAACCATTGCTGAGCGGATTCGGCCCGGCCTCCGATCATGCCCACCACGGCCCGGCCGGGGCTGAGCACGCCCAAAGTGTTGGGACCGACAAATGCGGCACCATGTTCTCTTGCCGCCGCGGCGATCCGCATCGTATCCCAGAGCGGCACACGATCCGGAACCAGAACCAGCAGTTTGACGCCGGCTTCGATCGCTTCGGTCGCAGCGGTCTCGACCCGGGGCCCGGGCACGAAGACGACCGAGATATCCACGTGACCGACCGCCTGGATCGCCTCAGCCACAGTGTCGAGGACCGGCACGCCCTCGACCTCCCCCCCACCCTTGCCGGGGGTGCACCCGGCGACGACGTTTGTCCCGTAGTCGCGCATCAGCTTGGTACGGGCCTGCCCTTCGCGGCCGGTGATTCCCTGCACGAGCACCCGCTTGGATTGGTCGATGATGATCGCCATCGGTTTGTCAAGTTTAGCCGCCGCTCGCGGAGCGGCGCGCGGGGGCGAGCCCCGCCGCTAAACAGAGCCGTCCGTATCCAGCCCCTCAATCGGCAGATCGACGAATACGACCGGCCGCCGGGCCAGGCGACACTCCACCTCCAACGCGACCAGCTCCGAGTCCATACCCGCAACGGTCTGCTCGCTCACCGCCAGCACCGGCAGACTGCTTCGCTGGGTGAGCAATCCACCGCTGTGCTCAACGACGAACGTGGTGGTGGCCGGATCACAATGCTCGTGGTCGATCCATACGGTTCCGTGGTGAATCGGGAAGTGATACGTCCGATCGACGAACGCGGGCACCCTTCGCGGTTGCGGGGTCCACGCACGGCCGGCCGCTTCGTCTACGAGCTGCGCAAACCGCTGCGCGATGAATGCGGGCGTGTCATCCTTCTTATAGCCTTCGACCGGCGCCGAAATGGAATCAGCGTCACGGCAGACGCCATGGAGGATGTCCACGGCACGATCCTCGCCGTTGCCCCCCAGCCGAACGACAGCGGGGATCGAGAGGTTTATCTCCCAGAAGGCTTTCGCCAGGCCGTAGGCTGAGTGGTACTGCTCCTGGCTGGCCACGCCGCTGCCGGAGCCGAAGTATCCCACAAGGCCCCGCTGCGCGAGAATGATGCGGGCGGCGCGGTACACCTTCGCCGCCGACGGGTTGCCCGACGTGTCGCAGAAGTTGGCGAGCGTGAATCCAACACTCGTAACGGCGTCCATGGACATCATCGACCCCCCGCCGCCGGCCCCGTGGAAGCCGATCAAGCCCCGCGAGCCCTCTACGTCGTCCGTTGGAAGCTGCGCGAAATAGAACGTGCCGCGGTGATCGGCCTGCTCAACCTGATACGCGATCCGTTCAAGTTGGGTCGCAGGATGATCGAGTTCCCGAGCGATCTCGATCGGCAACTCCGGATGTCGAAACACGGCGTAATCATCGATCGTCATGCGACAATCCGCAGCCACCACGTTCCCATCGCTGGTAATGGCAAGCGGATTGATTTCAAGCGACCTCGCGTCATACCGCCGGGCGATATCCACGACGGCCTCGATTGCGCTGACGACATCGTCATGCAGGCCTGCGTCGATCGCCGATGTACCGAGCACTGCCCGCAGCGCCTGCGCATCGACTCCCCTGCGGGTATCGACGGGAAGCCTCTGCACCGACTCGGCCCGCGATTCGATACCCGATCCGCCATGCAGATCCAGCAGTACAACCGGGGCCTGGGCGGCGTCGTCGATCGTCACGGAGACAAACAGCTCGTGGTGGATATCGAGCATCCGCTCGACCAGGACTTCGCTGACGGCGAAGTTGCCGAACCTCATCTGCAGAATCTCTGACGCCCTGGCCTCGGCTTGGCGGGGGTTCTGGGCGAACTGGACACCGCCGGTTGCGGCCCGATTCGTGACCCATGCCTGTGCCTTGACCGCGACGGGACCACCCAGCCGGGCGGCCAACTGGGCAGCTTCAGCGGCCGATGAAGCCGGCCCACCTTCGGGCACTGCGACCCCGTGCTGGGCGAGCAGAGCCTTAGATTGGTATTCGTGCAATCTGGCCACGTTTACCGCTGCTCCATCCGCCGCGCAAAACCTAACTGCACAACCGTACGCAGCGAAGTGTTCCCTTGCGAGCCGGCCCGTGCCGGGCCGGTGGACGTGTTATACACCTCGCGCTCGATAACACGATGACATCGGGCGTCCACCGGGTTGATCCGCCGCAGGCGGACCCGGCTCACTGGCCACGTGCCGATGCCTCGGCGGCTTCATCTTCGTCGTGCAGAAATGATTTTGCCCATCCAAGCCCCATCGCCACGCCCATCAGCGAACCGGCAGCGTAATCGAGCGGCATGGGGAGGCTTACGGCCGGTATCGATTGCGTCACGAACGCCACCGACAACGGGTCATGCACGAACAGCAACCCCAAAACGTGTCCAATGGCTCCGAACAGGCACGGCGAGGCGAACAGCAGCCGCGGCTGGGCATGCGGTGAGAGCAACCGACCGACCAGCCCCACCACCATCGAGCCCAGGACCACCGCCATCATCGTCTGACCTTGCAGTTCCGATCGCGCGATGAGCCATACCGCTGGCAGCACGAGGAAGCCGGCTGCTGCGCCCCGCAGGCCCCATCGGCTCGGCTCGGGCGGTGATGAGTTGCCGTCATCTTTAGCGTCGATATCAGTCAGCGGCCCGGCGATTCTCAGTATCACGATCGTCGCCCCCGCGACGAGCACACCCCAAAGAGCTGTCTCCAGCGCCACAAGCCCCAGCGATCCTTCGGCGAAGGCGAGATCCTCAATGGTGCCCGACCGCATCCGGATCACCCACAATCCCGCCCCAAGCACAAACAGCCCCACCGCGGCATTGACAAGCCGGCCGACCACGCTGGCGATGCCGGTCGCGATGGCAAAGCAGATGGCGAGGGCCAAGAGCGCCTCAACCTGCGACTGCGCCTGGAATGCCGTGGGGCCGAAGGTACCCCGCTGGTCGATCGTGAACGGGATCGCCGCCGAGCACACCCCGCCGGTCAGCAGCATCCCGAGCAAGACCACCCCATACCGTCGCCAGCCGTACAGCTCGCCCTTCATTCCGCCATTGGTACACGCAAATGGTGATGGTGACAACTCTGCGGCCGATCCGCGAAAGGGCATGGCCCACCCGCGAAATGAGAACCGACGGTTCTTGCAGCCGGCACGTCGGGGAGGCGCCCGCGGATGTGCATCCGCAGCTACAACCCGACGATAGCCGGTGTCATGCAGCAGCCCAATGCGCTGCCGCAGGGCGCTGTCGGCTATCCTACCGGCCATGTCCGAGGATCCGCTGGTGCTGGATGGTCAGCCGCTGACGTTTGACGATGTCGAATCGGTGGCGCGGAGCGGCCGGTCGGTGCGGATCGGCGATGGCGCCCGAGCAGCGATGGCGTCGGCACAGGCGGTCGTCGAACGGCTCGCAGCGGGCCGTAAAGCGATCTACGGCGTCAACACCGGGTTCGGATCGCTGGCGAGCCGCCGCATCGAGCCTCGTGCACAGCGTCAGATGCAGCGGAATCTCCTGCGGTCTCATTCGGCCGGCGTGGGAGAGCCGTTGGGCGATGAGCTGGTGCGGGGGATGCTGCTGATCCTCGCGGCGAGTCTGTGCAGAGGATTCTCCGGCGTGCGACTCGAACTCGTCCAGCGGATCGTCGATCTGCTCAACCACCGCATCACGCCGGTAGTCCCCTCGCGCGGGTCGGTCGGTGCGTCGGGCGATCTTGCGCCGCTTGCCCACGCGGCACTGGTGCTCATCGGCGAAGGCGAAGCGCGGATCGAGGGACGGCTCCACGGCGGTGCTGAAGCTCTGGCCGCAGCCGATCTGGAACCCATCATCCTTGAGCCCAAGGAAGGGATCGCTCTGCTCAACGGCACTCACCTGATGTGTTCGATGGGGGTGCTCGCGCTGTGTGATGTGCAACGGCTGTGCAATGCGGCAATCGCCTCGGCGGCGCTGGCTGTCGACGCCTGCCGGGCCACGGATGCATTCCTCGATGACCGTCTGCACGCGGCGCGGGGCCAGGCAGGTCAGCGCCGCGTGGCCGAAGCCGTCCGTCGCCAGCTTACCGGCTCACAGATTCTTGTGGATCACAAGACGGACGATTCGCGCGTGCAGGACCCCTATTGTCTGCGGGCCATCCCCCAGGTGCTCGGCGCCGCGTTCGACACGATTGAGCACGTCCGCAACGTGTTTCAGCGTGAGCTCGCCGCGGTGACTGACAATCCGCTGGTCTTCGCTGACACCGACGAGATCATCTCCGGGGCGAACTTCCACGGTATGCCGCTGGCGATCGCCCTGGACAGTCTCGCGATCGCACTCTGCCACATTGCCGGTATTGCTGAGCGCCGAATCAACTGGCTTCTGACCGCTTCGGATAGTGAGAATCCGGTCAACATCTACCTCTCGCCGCAGCCCGGCCTGCACAGTGGACTCATGTTGGTGCAATACACTGCCGCAGCTTGCTGCAACGAGTTGCAAACGTTGGCCGTCCCGGCCAGCGTCGCCAACATTCCCACATCAGCGGGGATCGAGGACTACAACTCGATGGGCATCACGTCGGCGCACCAGGCTCGCACGGCGGTGGAGCGCGCCACCGACGTCGTCGCGATCGAGCTTCTGGTGATGGCCGAAGCCATGGAGTACCAACGGCCCCTGCGCAGCGGCGAGAGCGTCGAGCAGACCTATGAGCTGGTCCGCGGGGTCGTGGCGCGACTCACGGAAGACCGTCCACCTGCGCCTGATATTGCCGCGATCGCACAGCTCATTCGCGACGGGGCGTTGACAACCAGCACCGCATGAAAGAAAGCCCACGGCGTGCACGCCGTGGGCTTTGCGCGAATTGTCGTTCGCCCCAAGAGCGATGGTATATCACTTGCCCTGGAACAGAGCGATCGTGGCCCCGGTCGGGTCGGTGATGACAGAAAACCGTCCGACCTCGGGAATGTCGGTGGGCGGCACGCAGGGCTTTGCGCCGAGTTGCTCAGCCTTCTTTGTGCTGGAATCAACATCCTCGACCGCGATGTACGAGAGCCAGTGCGGTCCAACATTTGCATCTGGAGTCTTCATCACCCCGCCGACATCCTTATCACCAGCCGTGAAGATGGTGTAGGAGCCGGCGTCGCCTATATCCGACTCGCGGCTCGTCCAGCCCAGCAGCTGAGTGTAGAAGCGTATGGCGGCCTCCGGATCTGGGGTCATCAACTCGTTCCAACAGAAGGTGCTGGTGGCCGTGGCGGCTTGCTCAGCCATCGTGTCTCCTTTCGGTGGGAGGTTTGGGCAGCCTCATGATACATTCTTCGCCGAGACAGAGTTCGATTTCGATCGCTAGACTTTCCTTGGCCACGACTCTCGAAGGAGGCTGGAACATGGTGATCGCCACGGACTCCTCAAGCCGCCCTCGCACCGTCCGGGCGCCTCGCGGACCGAAAAGAACCTGCAAGACCTGGCAGGCGGAAGCGGCGATGCGGATGCTCATGAACAACCTCGACCCCGAGGTGGCCGAGAACCCGCAGGAGCTGGTGGTCTATGGCGGGCGGGGTCAGGCGGCCCGCTCCTGGGAAGCCTTCGACGCCATCGTCACATCGCTGAAGAACCTGGAACCGGACGAGACACTGCTGGTGCAATCCGGCAAGCCCGTCGGCATCTGCCGCACCACGCCCGATTCGCCGCGGGTCATCATCGCCAACTCGAATCTCGTCCCACACTGGGCCACCCAAGAGCACTTCGATGAGCTGGCGGCGAAGGGCCTGATCATGTTCGGCCAGATGACGGCCGGATCGTGGATCTATATCGGCACCCAAGGAATCCTCCAGGGCACCTACGAGACGTTCGCCGAATGCGCTCGGCAACACTTTGGTGGATCGCTCAAAGGCCGGCTGTGCGTCACGGCCGGCTGCGGCGGCATGGGCGGGGCGCAACCGTTAGCCGTCACCATGAACCAGGGCGTCTGCCTCCTGGCCGAGATGTGTATCGAGCGCTTGGAGAAGCGTGTGGGAAAACGCTTCCTCGATGAGTTTCATTGCGATCTGGATGATGCGATCGAGCGGGCGCTGCGTGCCAAGGATGACGGCGAAGCAGTCTCGATCGGCTGGTTGGGCAACGCCGTCGATCTGCTCGAAGCGCTCATCGCGCGCAAGATAATACCGGAGGTTCTGACCGATCAAACCGCAGCGCACGATCCGCTCAACGGCTACTACCCACAGGGTCTATCGCGTAAGGATGCCGACGCTTTGCGGCTTCGCGAGCCCGATGAGTACACCCGGCGCGCGCTGAGTTCAATAGCTCGGCACGTCGAGCTGATGGTCAACTTGCAGAAGCGCGGCGCGAGAACCTTCGACTACGGCAACAACATTCGCCAGCGGGCGTACGACAACGGATTCAAGGACGCGTTCGCCTTCCCGGGATTTGTGCCGGCGTACATCCGGCCGCAGTTCTGCCTCGGTCGGGGGCCGTTTCGATGGGTCGCGCTTTCGGGTGATCCGGACGACATCCGCACAACCGATGAGGCGATCCTCGCCCTCTTCCCGCAGGACGAGTCGCTACAACGCTGGATTCCCATGGCTCAACAGCACGTCGCCTTTCAGGGTCTGCCCGCCCGCATCTGCTGGCTTGGGTTGGGCCAGCGTGACAAAGCGGGGTTGAAATTCAATGAGCTTGTGCGTGATGGCAAAGTGAAGGCCCCCATCGTGATCGGGCGGGACCATCTCGATTGCGGCTCCGTCGCGTCACCGAACCGCGAAACCGAGGGCATGCTTGACGGGTCGGATGCGATCAGCGACTGGCCGCTTCTCAATGCGATGGTCAACGTCGCCAGCGGAGCAAGCTGGGTGAGCTTTCATCACGGCGGGGGCGTGGGTATTGGTTTCGCCCAACATGCCGGGCAGGTTGTTGTCGCCGATGGCACACGCGAAGCCGACAAGCGGCTGCAGCGCGTGCTCACCAACGACCCATTGCTGGGTATCTTCCGCCACGCGGATGCGGGGTATGAGATCGCCCAAAAGTGCGCCGACGAGCACGATGTCAGGATTCCCATGCGGGGGATCTAACGCATAGAGTCTCGTTACCGCTTCTTGCGGGGCTTGCGCTTGGGCTTTCGTGCCGCGCCGTCGTCGGGTTCGACGCTCGTGACCTGAAGCAGATTGACCAGCAGCCAGTCGGGAGCGAACACGTCGCCGGAGCGTGGGGTGGCGAGCGGGCGCGAACGCTGGACCTTCGCCAATCCAACAAAGAGATGCCGTTCGCTCACCACGGCCTGATCCGGGTGTCGAATCAGGACCGATCGGCCATCGGAGAGCCCAACGCGAATCGGGGCGAACGGCTCGGTCTTGATCAGATTCTTGATATCTGTTGCACGCATGACAACCTCATCCTAGGGCGAGGCGTAACGCGGGAAAAGTCGGAAGCGACGTCACGATCAGGAAGGGGCCGGGAGCCGAGGCCGGCGAACCGGTACCATGGCCGGCGTGGCCGGCCTGACGATCATCAATGCACGGATTCTCACGCTGGCGGGCGAGGCGGCACCGCGGCGGGGTGATGCTTTGCGCGAGCTTGGCGTCATTGAGTGCGGGTTTGTGCGTATCCAGGACGGGCGGATTGCCGAAGTTGCGGAGGGTCAACCGGAATCGCAAGACGAAGTGATTGATGCCGTGGGTTGTGTACTCATGCCGGCGTTCGTCGATTGTCATACCCACGCCTGTTGGGCCGGCGAACGGTTCGACGAGTTCCAGATGAAGCTGGCGGGGGCATCGTATCTGGAGATCCTCGAAGCCGGCGGCGGGATCATGGCTACGGTGCGGGCAGTCCGCGCCGCACCCCAAACGCAACTGGCCGACAAGCTGCTGCATCGTCTGGGACGCATGGCTGCGCTGGGCACTGCAACGGTTGAGGTGAAGTCCGGCTACGGGCTAACCACGCACGACGAACTGAAGATGCTGCGCGCCATTCGCGAAGCGGCAAGCCGCACGACCCAGAAGATCGTTCCCACCTTTCTAGGCGCCCACGCGATCGATCCCGAGAACCCGAACTTCGTTGATGAGACGATCAACGAGACGCTGCCAGCCGTGGTGAATGAGTTCGGTCCAATCGTCTGCGACGCCTATTGCGAACAGGGCGCGTGGTCGGTTGATGACTCGAAGCGACTTTTCCAAGAAGCTCAGTCGCTGGGCTGCCCGATTCGCGTCCATGCCGATCAGTTCAACAGCCTGGGTATGACAAGGCTGGCCGTGGAGATGGGCGCGATCAGCGTCGATCATCTGGAAGCCACGATCCCGGCCGATCTTGAATGCCTGGCCAAAAGTGACACGATTGCAGTCGCACTGCCCGCCTGCGGATTTCATCTCGATGATCGTTATGCGCCGGTGCGCGAGCTGGTCGATGCCGGTGGAGCACTGGCGATTGCCACCAACTACAACCCCGGGTCGGCGCCGACGCCGTCGATGCCGTTTGTGATCGCCTTGGGGTGCCGAAGACTCCATCTGACCCCAGCCGAGGCGATCGTGGCTTCGACGGTCAACGCTGCGTGCGTCTTGGGTCTCCAGGATGAGCTGGCAACGATTGAGGTGGGTAAGCGAGCTGATCTGCAACTGCTGGACTGTACCGATGAGCGCCAGCTGGCCTATGAGTTCGCCACGACCGGCCCCCGGCTGGTCATCATCGACGGCCGAATCGTGCATCGTCACGAGCCTCGACCGCAAGGCAACGGACGCACCGAGGCCGCATACTGACGTGCGCGGCAGGTTATATCGCTACACTTGAGGCTATGGTCATCACTGCCCGGCATGATATCCAGGGCGCTCGCGCCGCGGCGCAGTGTGTGGTGCAGACACACCATCGCTTGGTGGAGTACCTGCGGGCGGGTCAAACGTTGGCCGAGATCGATCAGTTCGTCGCCGAGACGCTTGCGGATATCGATTGCCGAAGCGCTTTCCTTCGATACCGGATGAAGGGGCAGCCGCCGTTTCCATCGCACGCGTGTCTGTCGCTCAACGATTGCGTCGTTCATGGCACACACAATATGACCAGCGAGCCGATCAAGCCGGGAGATCTTTTGTCGATTGACATCGGTGTGATCCACGACGGGTGGATCGGCGATGCGGCGTGGACCTACGCGATTCAAGAGGCGTCCGAGGGCGCGCAGCGGCTGATGGCCTGCGGTCGCCAAGCGCTGCAGCGCGGCATCAAGACCATGCAGGCCGGCCGGCCGCTGATCGATTGGGCCAAGGTGGTGCAGCAGTACGTGGAAAGCGAGTGCGGCTTTCACCTCATTCGCGGCCTGGGAGGGCACGGATACGGCCGCAAGCTCCACGGCGCACCATTTGTCTCCAACCTCGTGCCAACGCACCCGGGCGAATGGCCGGACGCGTGGTTGACCTTCAAGGTCGGCATGCTCCTGGCGGTCGAGCCGATGCTCGCCATCGGAACGCGTGAGGTCACCTCAGATGACAAGCGCTGGCCGATCTCCACCGCCGACGGCTCGCTGAGCGCCCACTACGAGGCGGGTATTCTCATCACCGAATCCGGCCAGTGCGATCTGACTGAGGGTATGCAGCAGTTGCCTGACATCGTTGGTTGACAGCCGGCTCGCCGGGGGCGGAGCCTGGCTTCGGCCTCACTACGAGGACTGACGAGCAAATCGACTCCCCCCTCTTCGATCACGGCGATGTTATCATACAAGTTCGACAGCCAGGGCTGGCCCTGGTTCGTTCGTAGCCGGATCAGCCAAGAGACTGGAGGAATCCAATGATGCAACGCAAGATCGCCTGCTTCGCGCCGTTCGGCGTCGTCCTTGCCGTAGGGTTCGCCCTCGCCGCGGGCCCGAAGCTCGAGTACCCCCAAACACTGCGCGTCGATCATTACGACGAGTACCACGGTACGCGCGTCGCTGACCCCTACCGCTGGCTCGAAGATGACGTCCGGGAATCGGAGCAGGTGGCCGAATGGGTCGCGGCCCAGAACACGGTGACCTTCTCATATCTCAACAGCATCCCGCAACGCGAAGCGATCAAGAATCGATTGACCCAGCTGTGGGATTATGAACGGTACTCTGCGCCATTCAAGACCGGCGGGCGGTACTACTACTCCAAGAACGACGGCCTGCAAAACCAGAGCGTGGTCTACATGATGGATACGCTCCATGGTGAGCCGCGCGTGCTGTTCGATCCCAACACGTGGTCCGAAGACGGCACGGTCGCTCTGGCAGGCATGGCGTTCAGCGACGACGGCCGATATGTCGCCTACGGGATTGCCGACGCCGGCTCGGATTGGCGCCGCTGGCGGGTCCGTGATCTCACGACCAAGCAGGATCTGCCTGATGTCGTCAATTGGGTCAAGTTCTCCGGCGCGTCGTGGACCAAGGACGGCAAGGGTTTCTTCTACAGCCGGTATGATGCCCCGACCGAGGGCGCTGAGTTTCAGGCGATCAACAAGTTTCAGAAGCTCTACTACCACCGGCTCAACACGCCCCAGGCCGACGACGTGTTGGTGTATCACCGCCCGGACCAGCCCGATTGGTCCTTCGGAGCAAAGGTGACCGAGGACGGGCGGTACCTGGTCATCACCATCTCCAAGGGCACCGACGACAAGTATCGCATCATGTACAAGGACCTGGACGAGCCGTACGGCTTGCCGATCGACCTGATCGACAACTTTGATGCTGAATACAGCTTCGCCGGGAACGATGGACCGGTCTTCTTCTTCAAGACCGACCTGGACGCGCCCAGGGGCCGGCTGATTGCAATCGATATCCGCCACCCCTCAGCGGAGAAATGGACCGAGGTGATTGCTCAATCCCCACACACGCTTCGGGGCGTGAACCTGGTGGGCAACATGTTCGTGGCCAGATACCTCAGAGACGCGGTGACGCATGTGCGGATGTTCGACGTGACCGGCCGACACGTGCGCGATATCGAGTTCCCAGCGCTGGGTTCGGCCCGCGGCTTCGGGGGCAAGCGCAGCCACACCGAAACCTTCTATAGCTTCTCGAGCTTTGCGACCCCGCTGAGCATCTACCGGTACGACATGATCACCGGCGAAAGCGAGCTGTTGCGGCAGGCCGATGCCGATTTCAACCCCGACGATTACACGACCAGACAGGTGTTCTATGAGAGCTCCGACGGCACACGGATCCCGATGTTCCTCTGCCACCGCAAGGGCCTTGTGCTCAATGGTGAGAACCCCACACTGCTGTATGGATATGGGGGGTTCAACGTGTCGTTGACTCCGTACTTTTCGACCACCCGCCTGGCGTGGATGGAAATGGGCGGCGTTTTCGCGATGCCCAACCTGCGAGGCGGCGGAGAGTACGGCACCCAATGGCACGATGCCGGCAGGCTGGCCAACAAGCAGAATGTCTTCGACGACTTCATCGCCGCCGCCGAATGGCTTATCGCCAACAACTACACGCGCAGCGACAAGCTCGCGATCCAAGGCGGCAGCAACGGGGGCCTGCTCGTGGGCGCGTGCATGACTCAACGACCGGAGCTCTTTGGCGCCTGCCTGCCCGCGGTCGGCGTGATGGATATGCTCCGTTTCCACAAGTTCACCATCGGCTGGGCGTGGGTGGACGACTACGGATCCTCCGACGATCGCGAGCAGTTCACAACGTTGCTCGCGTATTCGCCCTACCACAACGTGCGCGACGGGTCCCGGTATCCAGCCACGCTGATCACCACCGCCGACACGGATGATCGCGTGGTGCCCGGGCACAGCTTCAAGTTCGCCGCAGCCGTCCAACACGCGCAGGCGGGCGACGCTCCGGTCCTGATCCGAATAGAGACGCGGGCCGGCCATGGCGCGGGCACACCAACGAAAAAGATCATCGAGAAGTACGCGGACTTGTGGGCCTTCCTCGCCAAGACGCTGGAGATGTCGCCGCAGCCCCAGACGACGCCAACCAGTGGCTACTCCGGCCGGTAATCCCCCCGGGCACCGCCAAGTCCGGGTGAACCGGGCGACTCAGCGCGCCGATATCCGTCCTATGCGCGAGTACGACCTGGTGTGCATCGGCTGCGGTCCGGCCGGAGAAAAGGCGGCCACCCAGGCCGGATACTTCGGCTACCAGGTGGCGATCGTCGAGCGCGAGGCCTTTCCCGGCGGGGCCATGGTCAACACCGGCACCATCGCCTCCAAAGCCCTGCGCGAGACGGCCCTGTTGTGCTCGGCCTTTCGCCGACGTCCGTTGCCCGGCCTGGAGTACATGGTCAATCGCGACCTGTCCGTGACCAAGTTGATGGCCCAACGCTATCGGGTGCAGTACCAGGAGCACGATCGGATCGAATCGTCGATCGATCGTGAGCAGATCGATGTCTACCGTGGGCGCGGGCGCATCGCCGATGCACACGCGGTCACCGTCGAAGGGGTTGACGGCCAAACCACAGCATTGAAAGCGAAGTTTATCCTGATCGCGACCGGATCCTCACCGGTCCGGCCCGAGCACATCCCATTCGACCATCCGAGCGTGGTTGATGCTGACGGCATCCTTGAATTGACGGCCATCCCTTCGTCGATGCTCGTCGTGGGAGGCGGTGTCATCGGCTGTGAGTATGCCTGCATGTTCAGTGAGATCGGAGTCAAAGTCACACTCGTCGATCCGCGCGATGGTCTGCTGCCGTTTCTCGATCCCGAATGCCGTGATCATCTGCTACGAGCGATGACCGACGAGGGCATCGACGTTCGTCTCAACGCATCAGTCAAAGCCGTCAAGTCGCTCGGCGACGAATCGGTGTCAGCTGAGTTGGACGATGGCGATGAGATTCGCTGCGACGTGCTGTTGTGGTCAGCCGGGCGCTCCAGCAACACGCAGGACATCGGGCTTGAGCAGGTCAAGATCAAGACCGGCCGGCGGGGGTTGGTCCTTGTCAACGAGCACTACCAAACGAACGTACCGAGCGTCTACGCGGCCGGGGACGTGATTGGTTTCCCGGCGTTGGCTTCGACCTCGATGGAACAGGGCCGCGTTGCGGCGTGCCACATGTTCGCCATCGAGTTCAAGAAGAAGCTCGCCGACACCGTGCCGATGGGGCTGTACACGATCCCCGCCATCTCCACGGTGGGCTTGACGGAGAAACAGGCTGCCGAAGCCGGACATGAGATCGTCGTGGGACGGGCGCTGTACCGCTACAACGTTCGCGGACGAATGCTCGGCGACGAGGAGGGAATCGTGAAGTGTGTCTTTGACCGCCGTAGTCGCCGGCTGCTTGGCACGACAATCGTCGGCCAAGACGCCACGGAGCTCATTCATCTGGCGCAGTTCGCGATCACTTCCGATGCGGGAATCGACTACTTCATCAATGCGTGCTTCAATTATCCATCGCTCGCTGAGCTGTACAAGTACGCAGCGTACGACGCGCTTCAGGCGATCGCGGGGCGCCAAGGCCGCCGGCAGCCGCAATCCCGTGACCAGGCTGCATGATCGATCAACTCCTTTGTAGCCCCCACGAACACGAAGAGAAAGCCCAGGGAAAGCGTTCCCTGGGCTTTACCTCATCACTTATCACTCATCGCTCATCACTCATCACTTCCTCTTTCCCTACGGTTGCGCCTCCAGAAGCGCATGCAGCAGAGACGCGGACGCGAAGGCTTCGGAGTCGCTTGCGTCGGTCAGCCAGGCCTGGTATTCGTCGACGCTGTCGAATCCCATCTCATCGAGCGCCGCGGTGAGCGATGAGCTTGAATCCGATCCGCCGTCGCTACCGCTGCCGCCTTGAGCGCCCTCGCCGCAGCTCAATTCCGGGCCGGGGCCACAGAGCGGCGCTTGCGGGCAGGCACCCCAGTTGAGCAACAGTATGGCCAGATCGAAGGGATCGGTGGTGCAGTCGCCGGTCAGATCCCCGCAGGGCATGCCCCAGCAAAACAGCAGGTATGCCTGATCGAACGCATCGACCCTGCAGTCGGGTACGCCTAGAGGGCCGGTGAAGTCGCCGGGACATTCGTTGAAGGGATCATCAGACAAGAACGAAGGACTCCCGACCGCTTCGTCCCCGTTTCCCTCCGGGCTGATCGCTCATGGCTGTTGCGCGAACAACAGTGGTAACTGTCCCGACTTTCCTGGATTTGAGGAAGAACGGTTTCAGGTCCCCTCCGAAAACAGAGAAAGTGTTATCCCCTTCGCCGACCTCTCGGGTAAAGGCCGGCTAAGACCAACAGACAAACGCTCCCGGGTGCGGGGACACCGAAGTGGAGGTCATCGATTTCGGCGTCCCTCCCCAATGGATCGACCAGCACGGCCGCGTCGAATAACTTGCTGGAAATCAGCCCCCCAAAGTTGCCAACTCCGGCAGAGCCGAACTCCGTTGTATGGATCAGCTTTCCTGCGCTGAACAGCTCAATGGTCAGGAACCCCGGAAAGTCCACACCGATCCATGCCTGGGGCGTGTCAAAGGAGACGCTGATGTTGCCGTTGCCATCCAGCCCAACGCCATCGTTTATGAAGGAACCGGCGAAGGCAATGCTGTCGTTGCCATCGGTGAACAGGATGCCCAGATCAGCGTACTGATCTGTGATGAATGTGCCGTTGGGAAAGCCAACGAAGTCTACGGTGAGGAAATTACCTTCGCCGACCGCTTTGACCCATTCATCGCTGTCGAAATATTCGACCACGCCGCCGACAGCGACCCGATCGCCGAACCCGGCCGACAGCACCACAGCCATCAATCCGATCGTCTTGTTTCGCAGTCGCATGGCTCTCTTCTCTCTTCTTCTGGTCACTCCTGGGCCAAGGCCCCGGCGGTCAGCAATGGGCCCCGCCGACGTGCGTAGCCTACCTCAAGAAGCTGGATTTCCAAGGGATATATGGCGAGAATGGGCAGATTCTGCTGCCCGGGCGGGGCGGAGAGAGGACCGCGACCGGTGGTCGCGGCTTTCCAGGGACCGCGCGCGGCGGGCTTGGCGGGGGAGGTTGACGCGGCACTGCAAGCTCGTACAATCCTGCAACTCCCCCACGTGGGGCCGTCGGTGACCCGCCGCAGACGGGGCGCCGCATGGGGCGCTGCGGCCGCGGCGAGCGGGCGTTCCAGCCTCGGGGAGGTGTGCCGCGGATGAGGTCTTCGGCCCAGCCGGACACCGAGCCGCGCAGAGAGTTCGGTTGGTCGGGCAAAGAGTGGTCAGACACGATCATCTGAAGCCGCTTCACTGGCCCGTGGTGTAATCGGTAACACACCTGGTTTTGGTCCAGGCATTCCAAGTTCGAGTCTTGGCGGGCCAGCTTCCAGACTCATGGGTTGCGTTGAGCAGCCAGCCGACCCATTGAGCACATCGGGCGTCGGAGCGTGAGCGCACAATCCTCCAACTCAGACAGCCAATACCCCAAGCGGCCGATTGCCGCGCTCATCCTCGCCGCCGGCGAAGGCACCCGGATGCAGGGCAATCTGCCCAAGGTCGCCTGCGAGGTCGCCGGCCAACCCATGATCCGATGGGTCGTCGAGGCAATTCGGCAAGCGGGCGCCCGGCCGATCGTCCTGGTTGTCGGGCACGGCGGGGAGATGGTTCGGAGCTTGTTTGACAACGACGATGCTGATATCGAGTACGTCGCCCAGGATCGCCCCCTTGGCACCGGCCATGCAACCGCCTGTGCGCAATCTGTGCTGGGCGCCTCTGAAGGCGACGTCCTGGTGCTGGCCGGTGACGGCCCGTTGATCCGCCCTTGCACGATCCGGTCGATCGTGGATCGCCATCGGGCTACGGGCGCTGCGGCCACACTGGCGACGGCTACCGTTGACGACCCAACGGGCTACGGGCGAATCGTGCGCGACGAGCACGGGCGGTTCCGCGCAATCGTGGAAGATGCCAACGCCAACCAACGACAATTGACCATCCGCGAGATCTATCCAAGTTATGCGTGCTTCGATGCGGCGTTGCTGTTCGAGATGCTTCGTGTGCTTGAACCGGATGAGACCAGCGGGGAATATCAGATCACGGATGTGCCGGCGATGTTACGGGCTCGTGGCCATCGCGTGGAGCTGGTGGATGGAATCCCCTACGAGGAAGTGCTATCAATAAACACGCCGCAACAGTTGGCGGAAGTAGATGCGATCCTGTCTGCACGCGTGGAGCGAAGAACGTGAGTGCGATTGACCGCGACCATCTGAAAGTGTTTGCCGGCCGGGCCAGCCTCGACTTGACCGAAGCGATGTGCGAATGCCTGGACATTCCGCTGGGCCAGGGCAGGACCTATCTGTTTCCCGACAGCGAATTGATGGTAAAGGTGGATGAAGATGTTCGTGGACGCGACTGCTTCGTGGTGCAGTCTACTTGCGACCCGGTCAACGAAAACGTACTTGAGCTGTTGATCTGGATCGACTGCCTCCGCCGGGCCTCGGCCAAGCGAATTACTGCGGTGATTCCCTATTTCGGCTATGCCCGCCAGGATCGCAAGGACGAGGGGAGAGTGCCGATTACTGCGAAGCTTATCGCGAACCTGATCACGGCGGCGGGGGCGGATCGCGTGTTGTGCATGGACCTGCACGCCGCGCAGATTCAGGGCTTCTTCGATATTCCTGTGGACCACCTCTCGGCGGCACCGGTGCTCTTTGAATACTTCGACGATCACCGAGCCGAGCTGGGCAATCTCGTGGTCGTGTCACCCGACGTGGGCAACGTGAAAGTCGCCAACATGTACGCCGATCGCCTCGGCGCCGAACTGGCGATCATCGACAAGCGACGGAAGTCTGGCATGGAGGTGGCGTCTCGCAACGTCGTTGGTGACGTGGCCGGTCGAACTGTCTTGATGATCGACGATATGATCACCACCGGCGGCACAGTCTGCGAAGCGACGACGATCGTCATGGATCACGGTGCGACTGACGTGATCTGTGCAGCTACCCACCCGGTGCTCGCCGGCTCGGCCATGCCCCGACTCGCGGAGGCGCCGATCAGCCGAATCATCCTCACCGATACGATTCCCAACGGCGACCGGTGTAAACTGATCGAACACAAGCTTGTGTCTCTGACGGTCTCGCGGCTTCTTGGCGAAGCGATCCACCGCATCCACCACGACCTGTCTGTCTCGTCGCTGTTTCGCGAAGTGATCGGAACCAAACGCTAAGGCCACTCAACCCCCCCACCCGAGACCTTACCCATGCAACTCGACACGCCAGCGATTGAAGTTCAGCCTCGGCAGCGTATCGGCACCCGCTACGCGCGGCGACTACGCAAGCAAGGGCGGCTGCCCGCTGTGATCTACGGCCACAAGCGCGAGACGGTGTCGGTCAGTGTGGACGAGAAGGAGATCCTCGCGCACCTGGGCCGCGGAACCCATGTGCTGCGCGTTGACATCCAAGGCGGCAAGAGCGAGACCTGCCTGGTCAAGGAGCTGCAATTCGGGTATCTGGGAGATGAGGTCATCCATGTGGACTTTACCCGCGTGGATCTCGACGAGACAGTCGAGGTTCGCGTTCATCTGCATTTCGTGGGAGCACCCGCCGCCGCCGCCCCGGCCGGGGCCATCCTCACCCACGACCTCAACGAGCTCGAAGTGACTTGCCGCGTGAATGAGATCCCTGAGGAGATCAGGGTTGATCTGACCACCATGGGCGAGGGCACGATGCTGACGGTCGGCCAGGTGCCGCTTCCGCCCGGAGTTCGAGCGAACGTCGCCGCCGACACACCCGTTGCCCACGTGTCGTTTGTCCACGCTGAGGAAGCGGTCGGTGAGGAGGTCGAGATTGCGCCCGGCCCGGCCGAGCCTGAGGTCATCACCGAAGCGAAGCCCGATGATGATAAGAAAGCGGAATCCAAGGCGTCACCATGAAGCTGATCGTCGGACTTGGCAACCCGGGCAGTCGATACGAGCTCGACCGACACAACGTCGGCTACCTCGCACTGGATCGTCTGGCTCGTCGTTACGCGTCAGGCGCCATCGCTCGTAGCAAGTTCCACAGCGCTGTCATCGACGCCTCGGTCAACGGCCGCCGCGTGCTCTTGCTGAAGCCGACGACATTCATGAACCGCTGCGGGCAGTCCGTGGCCGAGGCGGTTCGGTTCCACCGCCTTGATCCCACCGCTGACCTGCTCGTTCTCGTGGACGACATCGCCCTGTCGTGCGGGATGATCCGCCTGCGAAGCTGCTCAGGAGCGGGCGGCCATAATGGGCTTGCGGACATCCAGGAGAAGATTTCCACCAGCGATTACGCTCGCTTGCGGATCGGCATCGACTCGCCGCAGCACATCCCGCAACGCGAATACGTGTTGGGCCGCTTCCGGCCCGATCAGCTCCAACTCATCGACGCGGCATTGGAGGAGGCCGTAGACGCCGCCGCCTGCTGGTTGCTGCACGGCATCGTGGCGACGATGAATCGATTCAACCGCAGGCAAACCGCCTAGACCGGCGACTTCAAAGAGACCAAACCATGTCAGAAGATCGTGTCAACCCCTATGAAGGCCTGTTTCTGTTTCCCCAGTCGGCAACCGCTGACCTCCAGGCAGTGATCGATCACATAATGGAGATTCTCGCTCGCGCCGACGCTGAGCTGATCAGTCTGCGGAGGTTCGACGAGCGGCGGCTGGCGTACGAAATCAAGGGCCACAAGCGAGGCGTGTACTTCCTGGTATACTTCCGGGCACGCAGCAACGCCTTGGTCGGTATCGAACGCGATTGTAATCTTTCCGAGCAACTGCTCCGCTGGCTCATCATTCGGGCCGATCAGTACACCCCCGAGAAGATGGAGGCGGCTGACGGCAGAACCCAGCTGGAAGACGAGATTCGACTTCGGCGCGATGAGGCTGTCGCGGCCGCATCCAAAGCCGAGGCTGCAAAGGAGAAAGCAGCGGAGAAGAAAATGGACGACGCAACTATCGAGGTCAACGTCAAACCCGCTACGGAGGATGCAACGACCGATCTGAAGGTTTAACCCGGACTATTTATCACCACAGAGGCACAGAGAACACAGAGGTTTGAAACAGGGGAAGTTAGGATTCACAATGGCCACGGGCGCAAGATCGCACTGTGCGCTGGCGCCCAAGCAATGTATGCAGTTGCCGATCGATCCATCTTCTTCCGCTCCCTACCCTCTGTGGCTCTGTGGTGAATCTTTCGGGTTAGGCAGCCGAGTGGATTGGAGTGCAGCCCCTCACCACCAGCCCCCACGATGCAATTCCGTTGAGGACGACATGAACACATTGGAGTAACCATGGCTGGAAGCGTCAACAAAGTCTTTTTGATGGGGAACCTCACGCGCGATGTTGAGTTGAAGTTCACGCCGAGCAATCAGCCCGTGGCGACGCTCGGGATCGCGGTCAACCGGCGGTATCGCACCCGAGAAGGCGAAGATCGTGATGAGACCACGTTCGTTGATTGTGAGGCGTGGGGGCGAACTGCCGAGGTGATGAACCAATATCTGTCAAAGGGACGACCGGTGTTCATCGAAGGCCGTCTCAAGCTCGACCAATGGCAGGACCGTGAGTCGGGCAAGAATCGCTCCAAGCTCCGCGTCGTGATTGAGAACTTTCAGTTCGTGGATTCACGACCCGCTGAAGCAGGCGGAAGCGCGGCGCCGCAATCCACCAAGAAACCCGACGACTCCCATGAAGATTCGCCGCCACCTGGGCAATCTGAGCACCAGCCGGTGGCCGAAAGCGAGATTCCATTCTGATCACGACCCCGCCCACAGCCCGGCTGGCCCTGACGACCAGCTTCGGGCCTCCTCGGCTCAGCGGCGCACGCGGGCGCTGCAACACTCGGCGACAATAACGACCATGGCCAGGAACATTGAGCTGCTGCTGCTGAATACTGTCGAGAACCTCGGCATCGTGGGCGACGTGGTGCGGGTCAAGCCGGGGTATGCCCGCAACTATTTGCTGCCTCACGGTTTGGCCGAACCCCCCACGCCCGCCAAGATCGACGCGCTCAAGGAGCAGCGCGCCAAGGCCCAAACTGAGCTGTCCGCGCAGCGAGCCGTACGCGAGCAGCTCGTTGAACAGTTGGCCGACGTCACGGTCACCATCGAGCGAAGTTGCAACGACCAGGGCGCGCTGTACGGATCGGTGACTCAGCGCGACGTGTCAGACGCTTTGCAAGTGGCCGGATACGGCGTCGATGTCAGGTTCGTGCGGCTCAGCCATGCCATTCGCCGAATCGGCGAGTATCCCATCCCGATCCAGTTCGACAAAGACCTGCGCGCCGAGGCGACCCTCATCGTCAAGCCCGATCGCGAGCTGGAAGATCTCGCTGAACCCGAGCCTCCCCCGGACCAGGCCGATGAACCGTCTGCGGAAACTGATCCCAGCGACGAGAAGCCGTCACCCGGCCGAGAGACCAAAGCCGCCAAGTCCAAGGCGGGGAATTCACCAGCAGTCCGCCCTTAGCCCCCGGCTCTGCCGGGGGGGGTCTTGCAATCTCACCGTGTCAAGCCGGCAATGCCATCGCCGGCTTTGCACAGACCGTTTCACAGCGTTCCGAGCCGCGGCGTGTCGCCGCGGACCGCCCCGGCACGGGACGGCTCTGTTGTGAGGAAACGTTCGATTTTTTCGTTGCAGTCCGACCGGTCGGCGTGGTATGATCGTCAGTTGACGGCCAGTCGCACAGAGGCCTGGTCACTTCAGTGACCAGGCCCAGCGAACCGCCGAAGAATCGTGTCCACCGTAGGCGGACCCTGTGGCCTCCAACCACAAAGGTGTAGGGCAGGCTTTGAGCCTGCCAGATCACAAGCGAGTCAGGCCAAGGCCTGACCTACTCACTTTTCCGCTTTGGGAAAAGGTGCCTCCCCCACAGCGCCTCAGAGAGGCCGTAATCGTTGACCGAACTGCTTGAACCGCCCCTCTACCGATACATGCGTTTGAGCTCGGACGAGGATGTCGAGCATGCGGAAGATCTGTTGCTGCGTAATCGCATCTACTATCCCCCGATGAGCTCCTTCAACGATCCATTTGAGGGCCGAATCAACTTCTCGTTTGAGGCTACCGAACAAGAGAAGGTCGCGCATGTTGCGAGAATCATCCAACGCCGTCTTGCCATTCCCTATAACGATGCCAAGGCCCAAGCGCCCGAGCGGATTGAATTGAACGAGAAAGAAGGAGCTGATCGCGTCCGAGGCTTGATCCTGAATGATTGGGGAGTCTGCTGCCTCTCCAGATCGAAGAACGACATCCGGATGTGGTCGCACTATACGGATGGGCACAAAGGCATTTGCATCGAGTTCGCGGCGACCAGGCTGGACCACGTTGAATTCTTTGGCACGATTCTGCCGGTTCACTACACCGATCAAATGCCTTGCGTCAACGAGTATAAGACTCCTCGGCATGAAAAGCCGAAAAGGGCGATTCTCACCAAATCCAGTCAGTGGAAACATGAACAGGAATGCAGGGCAATCGTGACGGATATCTCCGAAGAGAACCCTCGTGATCGCGAACTGCCCTCGGGCATCATTTCGGGCGTTTATTTGGGAGCCCGAATCACGGATGAGAATCGCAGACGCGTACTCGCCTGGGCATTCGAATGCGAGTCGCCCGTGACCGTCTATCAAGCACGGTTGCAGAGCCGGGAATACGGATTGGCTTTTGATTTGGTGCGCAGGTGCTGCGCGAAAAAGGCTACCCCAAGTACGGGAGCGTCGATCGGCGATGCACCGTGACGTCGCCATTATCGGGGTGCCCAGCGATGACGACAGGGGCACGGACCGCGGTGCGGTGTCCATACTCTTCCTCCACGGAGACGGGACGACCGTTGCTGAATTGGAGCATGGCGGATGACGGAGGCTCAACTACTCGCCGAATCAAGAGATACCTACAAGATCTGTATCGAGCAGTGGCGGCAAGTCAGCAGGTCTTGTCACAGGATCCCGACAAGTCACATCGTTGAGGCGTTACACCGTGTCGGTGGCACGCTGGTAACGAATGCGGCAGAACTGGTCGATAGCATAAAGGCGGGGGACCTGGTCGATAGCGTAAAGGCGGCGGGCCTGGGCGGTAGAACACACGACATAATCATGTGCGAGGTGGCGATGCGGTTCGGTATCGAAATTGTATTGCTAGAGCTTGCACGCCAGCTCAAACCCGCTGACAAGGATTGCCGTGGCGCTGAAGACGACCGTGGCTGAACTGAAGCATGGCGGATGACGAGCGCGGAACGACTCGCCGAATCAAGACATATCTACGAGATCTATATCGAGATTTGGCGGAAAGCCACCAAGTCTTATGAGGCGCTCCCCACAAGTCATATCGCTCAGGCGTTCCAGAGTGGCCATGACAAGCTGCCACCGAAGGCGGCTTCACCGGCACCCTCGATCATGACGATCGCTTCGGCCCCCCCGACTGCCCGGCCGACCTGGATGGCGACGGCAGCGTCGGGATTCTGGATTTGCTCGCCCTGCTCAGCGCTTGGGGGACTGACCCCGGCGGGCCGCCGGACTTCGACGGCGACGGCACGGTCGGCATCCTCGACCTGCTGACGCTGCTCGCCAACTGGGGGCCGTGCCCGTGAAGTAAACGCCGAAACGCTGAAATGTCGAAAGCCCACAAAAGCCCAGGGAAAGCTTTCCCTGGGCTTTATGGTTGTGTTGGCGCCGGATTCGGTTACGCATAGCATGCGCGAGTCCACCGGGCCGGTCCGCCGCGGCGGACCCGGCTCGCTGGGGATCTCGAGATCACACGGGCGCCGTTGCGGTTTCAACCGGCTCCACGGCCGAGCGGAAGCGGTGTAGCAGCACGTTGAGGATCGTATCCGCCTGGAGGTACGCCAGGGGCGGGCGGTAGTAGACCTGTGTTGCTCCGGCGGCGTCGGGCTGCCCGACAACTCGCAGCGTCCCCTTGACCCCGGCGAAGAGTTGCTCCAATTCCTGCGGCCGGTCAGTTCTCAAGACGATGTCGCGCTCATGCCGGGTGATCGAGCGAATCCCCAGCATCGTGGCCAGCACGCGCAGTTGGGCTAATCGCAAGAGCGTCTCTGCGCCCCCGGGCAGCGCCCCATACGCGCTGGTCAGATCACTTTCGACTTGGCGAAGCTCCGGCAAATCGTTCGCCCGACTGATTCGACGATAGACTTCCATCCGCCGGGAATCTGAGCGGATATAGCCTCCGGGCAAAACGCCCGAAACGGCGATGTCAATGGCCGTGTCGATCGAGCTGATCTTGGGTTGTTTCTTGAGAGCCGCGACCGACTGTTCGAGAAGCCGGCAATACATGTCGTAGCCCACGGCCGCGATGTGCCCGGACTGCTGGGGGCCGAGCAGGTTGCCCGCGCCGCGGATTTCCAAATCGCGCAGCGCGATCTTGAAGCCGGCCCCGAGCATCGAAAACTGCTCGATCGCCCGAAGCCGCTTCATCGCAACTTCGCTGACTACCTGATCGGCCGGGAGCATCAGGTAGCAGTACGCGCGGTGCTTGTAGCGCCCCACTCGCCCGCGAAGCTGGTGAAGCTCAGAGAGGCCGAACCTGTGGGCATCGTTAATGAACATGGTGTTGGTGGTCGGGATGTCGATGCCTGATTCGATGATGGTAGTGCAAACGAGAACATCCGCCTCTTGCCGAAGGAACTTCAGCATCACCGCCTCAAGCTGCCGTGAGGGCATCTGGCCGTGACCCACCAACACCCTCGCCTCGGGCACAAGCCGGCGCAGCTGATCCGCCACCGATTGAATGTTGTGAACCCGGTTGTGGACGAAGAACACCTGCCCTTCGCGGGCAAGTTCGCGCTCGATGGCTCGGGTGATTCGATTCGGGTCGATCGCGATCACCTCGGTGACAATCGCCCGGCGATCCAGTGGCGGCGTGGCCAGCGAGCTGATGTCTCGCAAACCCAGCATGGCCATGTGCAGCGTGCGGGGGATCGGTGTGGCGCTGAGCGTGAGCACATCAGCGGTTAAACGGAACGCCAGCAGCCGCTGCTTGTGTTGGACGCCGAAGCGCTGCTCTTCATCAATGATGACCAGACCAAGGTCGGCAAAGCGCACGTCCTTGCTCAACAGTCGATGCGTTCCAATGATGATGTCCACATGCCCTTTGGCCACCGCTTTGAGGATTTCATGTTGTTGCTTCTTGGTCTTGAATCGGCTGATGGATTCGATGCGAAACGGATAGTCGGCGAAGCGCTCGCCGAATGTCCGGTGGTGCTGCTCAACCAGCACGGTGGTGGGGACGAGGACGGCGACCTGCTTGCCATATTCCGCGGCCTTGAACGCAGCTCGGATGGCGATTTCCGTCTTCCCGAACCCCACGTCGCCGCAGATGAGCCGATCCATTGATCGAGCGTCGGTCATGTCACGTTTGGTCTGGGCGATTGCGGCAAGTTGATCGTCGGTCTCCTGGTAGGGAAACTCCGCATCGAACTCTCGCTGCCACGCTGTGTCGGCCGGGTAGCGGATGCCGGGTTTCGCTTCGCGGGCAGCCTGGATGCCCAGCATGTGGTCGGCGAGATCCTGCACGGCTTCGGTGACCCGCTGTTTCTGCTTGGCCCACTTCTTACCCCCGAGGTGTGAAAGCTCCGGGCGTCCCCGGAATGCCCCGATGTATTTCTGCACCAGCTCGATCTTCGATGCCGGCACATGCAGCTTCGCCCGGCCGGCAAACTCAAGGGTCAGGAACTCCTGGGGCGTTGTCTCCTTGCGGCCCTTGAGCCGCCCGAGGCCCGCGAACTTTGCGATGCCGTGGTCCCGATGGACCACGTAGTCGCCCGGCTGAAGGTCTACGAACGCGTCGCTTGAGCGAGAAGTGATCCGCCGCAGTCGCCTGCGGAGCTGATAGCGGTGCAGCAGCTCGTGATAGGGCACCAGGGCCAGCGGGCGTGCGGAAGGCGAGCCCCAGACAAAGCCACGATGCAGATACTGCACCAGAACTTGCACCGTCGTAGCCGGCGCGAATTCCGCCAGCAGTTCGTTCATCCGTTGCGCCTCGGCCTGGTTTTGACACAGCACAACCGTCTCGTGCAACCCGGCCAGCTCCGCCAGCTCACCCACCGCTGAAGAAGCATCCTCGGCAAAGGAAGCCAGCATCTGCACCGGCAGCTCCACGCAGCGCCCAGAAGAGGTCGAACCCGGCGAGTATTGATTGATCTCCATGACCGCGTGACACCGCTGCACGATCTGCCCAA
Source organism: Planctomycetota bacterium (assembly GCA_022568135.1). GTDB lineage: Bacteria > Planctomycetota > Phycisphaerae > Phycisphaerales > SM1A02 > JADFFQ01. The sequence continues at coordinate 40,499 of JADFFQ010000035.1, forward strand.
GCACCTCAGACGAGCTGGAAAGACCACGATCATCAACCGCACGATCGAGGTAGCTTCGCCCCTGTTCAGCGATCTCGATCATCTCCGCGATCACGGCGACACAGTCGGGCTTGACGTAGTGCAAGAGCGACACCGCCGCTTGATCAGCTTGAAGCGCCCGGGCCGACACACCGGCGATCTGCACCCGATCGAGCTTTCGGTCGGAGGCGAGCGTGTCAAGATCAATCTCAAACAGGCCCTCCACCTCGTCGCCCAACAGATCGATCCGTACAGGGGAAACTGCGGGCGGGAACAGGTCGATGATGCCGCCACGGATAGCGAAGTCACCCGGCGAATCGATCGACTCAACGCGGTCATAGCCGGCGTCGGTCAGCCACTCGGCCAATTCGTGTGTTTCGAGCCGATCGCCTCTTTGGATTACCCTGATCATTTGTTGAAGTGCGTCGGGCTCCGGCACCCCTTGCATCAGGGCGTGGATAGGCGCGACGATCACGCCGGGCGTATTCCCCTCGACGAGCCGGCGAAGGAACATCAGCCTCTCGGACATGAGTTCCAGGCTGATCGACGTCTCGCCCGGCAGCAGCTCCATAGCCGGGAATTTCGCCGCGCTGACGCCCAGTGCTTCGAGCTCATCGACCGCCTCATCCGCCTCATCGAGGTGCCCCACGACCAGGAGGATCGGCCGGCGCACGTGCCGCCGCAGCGCCGCCATCAGCACAACCGTGCTCGATCCACAAATCCCCCGCGCGGAGATGGCTCCACCGGCTTCGATCAGAGCCGCCAACCGGTTCACGCTCGGATCATCTGCAATGCGGTCGATCCAGACCATAGGCGGGGTTCCCAGCAATATGCGCGCACACGCCACCCGGCCGACCGATTCATCGGCGGGTGGTCGCGGTCGCCCTATTCACCCCTGATCTTATCGCGGATCCGCCGACGGCGCAGCTCAGTCAAGCAAATAGCCCCGCACGGCAGTGCGGGGTTCCCGCGGGTATGCACCCGCGGCTATGACTCAAACAATGCGCGCCAATTGTTTCTAATCCGTATCACCGCACCACACAGGCTACCGCCCGTTACGGACATTCTCCCCAGGCGGCGAGCAGGACCAGCAGGTCGAGGATGCCCACGGTGCCGTCGTTGTCGAAGTCAGGTGGACCCCCGGGGTCGGTGCCCCAGGCGGTCAACAAGGCAAGCAGATCGAGGATGCCGACGGCACCGTCTCGATCGAGGTCGGCAGGGCAGTCGGGGGGGCCGAAGTGCAGATCGTCGATCTCCGCTTCAAACGGAGGCGGGACATCCATGAGGACCGCCATGTCAAACAACTGGCTGGAGATCAGCCCCGCGAAGTTGCCCGCGCCGCCTGGAAGAAAGTCGCTGCTGGCGTAGATCAACTGGCCGTCTCGATAAAGGTCGAAGTGCATATGCCCGGGAAAGTCCACGCCGATGTAGGCCATGGGGGTGTCGAAGACCACGGTGATGTTGCCGTTGCCGTCCATGCCCGCTCCATCGTTCGGCCATGTAATGTCGTCGCAGCATGCAACTCGATCATCGCCGTCAGTAAAGACGACGCCGAGGTCAGCGTACTGGTCGGTGATAAGTGTGCCGTCGGCAAAACCCACAAAGTCCACGGTGACCAAAGGACCGATGCTAGCGAGCCAGTCATCCTTGTTCTCGAATTCCAGAACACCTGGGCTTGGGGTGCCAGCCGCCGAGAGCCCAAGCACGACAGCGCAGAACGTGGCCAGACTGACATTCCCGTTCATTGTTGAGCCTCCTCAGTGGCCGCGGTCCATACCCCCGGAGTGAATCCGGCGAAGGCTTCGCTACGGTTCTAGGAACCAAGCGAATTGTAGCGCTTTGGCGTCGGCAATGAAGGTCAATGAAAGGCACCCGGTGGGGTGCACCGGGCGCCGGTTCGGCCCATGGTGGGAAGGTGTTCCGAGCTACGGGCTATTCGCAGTTCTCCGGCTCCACGGCGCAGAGGCATCGTTCCAAGGCCAGTTGGTTCGCGTACTCGCAGCAGAACTTGTCGATACAGTCCTGGACGGTCTGGGGCGGCGACGTGTTGCGCCCGGCGCAGCAGGTGCCCCAGTTGGCTAGGAGCTGCAGCATATCAAGGGTGTCGACGGTGCCGTCGCCGTTCAAATCGGCGGGGCAGGGATCGGGCGGATCGGGGCAGGGACCGAAGGCGGCCAGCAGAGCCAGGAGATCACCGATCCCGACCACGGCGTCGCCATCGAGGTCGGCCGGGCACTCGTAGAGCAGGAAGGCGTGATTTTCGAAGACCCCCGGTTCCACCTCCAGCCTACCCCAACCGACGATACAGCCCGCGTCGTTCGCATCATGGGCGGCCTTCAGGTCCCACCCCGAGTTGGAATCGATCTTGTCGTTGAGTGTGATGACGGGATCCCAGCCTCCGGCGCCGTCCTGCTCCCAGAGCAGCGCTTC
>JADFFQ010000003.1 GCA_022568135.1 Planctomycetota bacterium
TGATGGAGCACACGTGGCTGCAGAACCCCCGGGGCGAGTGCAACCCCGCCTTCGTGGTCCCAATCTCGCCGACTTTGCTGGAGTGCGAGCCATTTTACTTCAACCACGGCTTGGCCTCGCAACCCGTGACCCTGTTCTATGATGGCCATGTGGAGCTTGTGAGCGTGCTTGCCGCCATGAGTGACGACCGCCGGCACCGCCATCAGGTCGGCAACGTCGACTGGGGCCTCTGGAGCACGGATACCCCGTTCGGCGGCGACGCGCTGGATCCGGACGTAGGGGGCGGCTACTTCATTAGTGAAGCGTACGACTTCGCCAACACCAGCTTCCACATCCTCACCACCGACGGGGCTCGGGGCCGGGATATCCTCGGCAAGCAATGACCTGATCGCCCCACAGCCGTGCCGCCGGCCGGCTCGGTGAGAGATACGATGAACCCCACAGGGCTGCGCCACATGGCGCAGCCCTTTTTCGTCTCCCCCGCACCGCCAGACTCCGCCACGCTCCAACGAGATCAGACGCTACGACGTTCAGCGGCGAGCTTGAACTGAGCGGCAACGTGCCGGCGCGCCCGCCGGGCGCAACGTTGATGCCCGATCAGGGGACCAGGGCCGGCGGGCGACATTGCTCGATCAATGCCATCTTCGCGCCGCGAGAAACTCGACGATATCAATCTTGCTGATTATCGCGGCGATGGCCCCCTTCTCGACCACCACCGCGACGTTGTCGCTATCGAAGATCCTTTGGACCTTTGAAAGTGGATCATCCATGGACACCTGCCCTTGAAGCGGCTTGGCCGCACGCAGGACCGAATCATCCGGCGTACATTCGCCGGTCACCAGGGTTTGTAGCAAATCCGCCTCGTGAATCATCAAGTACCGCTCATCCCTGGTCCTGGCGATGGGCATCTGCGAGATGCCCAGTTCATTCATCCGATGCGCGACGTGGGCCAGCGTTTCATCCGACGATGCGTACACGACGTGGCCGTCTTTGAACCGAAGGAGTTCGCGGACCGTGCCCAGGCGATGCGCATCGTCGAGGTAGCCCATATCCTTCATCCAGTCGTCGTCGAAACACTTGCTCAGATAGCGGTCACCGGAATCGCAGAGGATGCAGACGATGATTCGGCCTGGTCCGAGTTCCTCGGCGACCTGCAGTGCGCCAAAAAGGGCGGTCCCGGTGGACCCGCCACAGAATATGCCTTCCTCTCGGGCTAGGCGGCGGGCCGTCAGGAATGAGTCTTTATCCGAAACATTGCGGATGTCGTCGATGACGGAGAAATCAAGCGTGCCGACCATGAAGTCATGGCCGATGCCTTCGACGCGATAGGTGCTCGGCTCGTCGTGTTCGCCGCGCTCGAACATGTCCTTATAAATGCTGCCGTAGGGATCGGGGCAGACGATCAGAATCTCGCGACCAGCCTCGGCGGCCTTCTCCTTGAGGTATTTTCCCGCTCCGGAGATCGAGCCGCCGGTACCGATGCCTCCGACAAGGCAGTCGATCTTGCCATCGGTATCTTCCCAGATCTCCGGGCCAGTCGTCAGGTAATGCGCTTCGGGGTTGGCCTGGTTGTAATACTGGTCGGTGTATAAGGCGCCGGGCGTTTCGCGGGCAATGCGCTTAGCGACCTGCACGTAGCTTTCGGGATGATCGTGATCCAGATCGGTGCGGGTGATCACAACCTCCGCCCCATAGGCCTTGAGCATGTCGATCTTCTCTTTGCTCATCTTGTCGGGCATGGTGAAGATGCAGCGATATCCCTTCACCGCGGCGGTCATGGCCAGCCCCAGGCCGGTGTTGCCCGAGGTGCTCTCCACCAGCGTCGTCCCGGGACTTAGCAGGCCCTGCTCCTCGGCCCGGCGAACCATGTGAACCGCCATGCGGTCCTTGAGCGACCCGGCGGGATTGAGCTGTTCCATCTTCATGTAGATGCTCGCCATCGTGGCGGGATCGACCATCCGCTGCAGCTTGACCAAGGGCGTATGGCCGATCAGATCGAGGACACTCTCGGCGTATTTCATCTCAACATTCCGCCAGGTCGAGGTCGGCCGACATTGCAACGCGCCATTGTATCCGGCCGGGTGCGTGGGTCAGGCGACCAGCCCATCGGCCCTGTATCATCCCCGCATGACCACCCAGCGCTCCAATCAGGACCTTCATCTTGCGTCTCTGGTGATCCACGGCGGGCAGGAGCCTGACCCGGCGACCGGGGCGGTGATGTCGCCGATCAGCCTCGCTTCGACATACGCCCAAACCTCGCCGGGCGAGCACGCCGGCTATGCCTATTCACGCAGCCACAATCCCACCCGCTACGCCCTGGAGCGGTGTGTGGCCGCCCTGGAACGCTCCACGCTCACCCAGGAGCAGGACATCACCAACGGCGGCTTTGCCTTCGCCTCCGGCGTGGCGGCCACCGCCGTCGTTCTCGAACTCCTCGACACCGGCGACCACATCGTCGCCATGGACGATCTGTACGGCGGCACCTATCGCCTGATGACCAACGTACGCGAACGTTCCCAGGGCATCCGCGTCACCTACGTGGACATGACCGACGTGCAGAACGTCATCGATGCCATCACCGACCGCACGCGCTTGATCTGGGTCGAAACGCCGACGAACCCACTGCTGAAGCTCGCGGACCTCGAAGCGATCGGGGATCTCGGCAAGCAACGCAATATCCTCACCGTCTGTGACAACACCTTCGCCACGCCGATGCTTCAGAGGCCGCTTGAGTACGGTTTCGATCTGGTCATGCATTCGGCGACGAAATATCTGGGCGGCCATAGCGACCTGATCGCCGGCGTGCTGGTCACCAAACGTGGCGACCTCGCCGAGCGCCTCCGCTTTCTTCAGAACGCGGTGGGCTCGATCCTGGGCCCGTTCGATTCGTACTTGACGCTACGGGGCATCAAGACACTCGCCGTGCGCATGCGTCAGCATTGTGAATCCGCGCACCGCATCGCCCAATGGCTCGAAGCGCATGAGAAGGTGCAGCACGTGGGCTACCCGGGCCTTGCGACCCATCCTCAGCACGCGCTCGCGAAACGCCAGATGCGACTGGACGGTCAGCCGACCGGCGGCGGCATGATCGCACTGTCGCTCAAAGGCGGGCTTGATGAGGCTCGCCGATTCCTCCAGCATGTGCGCGTCTTCACCCTGGCCGAATCACTTGGCGGCGTGGAATCGCTCATCGAGCATCCGGCCATTATGACCCACGCCTCGGTTCCGCCGGAGATTCGCAAAGAACTCGGCATCTCCGATGCGCTGATTCGCGTCTCGGTGGGGATCGAGGACACCGACGATCTGATCGCCGACCTGGACCGAGCCCTCGCCGCGATATGAACCGAAGCCGGTCCTGACGACCGAAGCCCCACCTGACGACCGAAGCCGGACCTGACGACCGAAGGGAGGAAGGTCCGGGTGATCGCTGGTCTCACATTCGATCGGCTCTAACCCGCGTCTTCCTCGTCCGCCGAGGTCCGCCGAGGCGGATCAGACGCGGCTTCAACAGTCATTTGCGCCAGCGTTGAGCGAGTTGGTTGGGGATCTCGATCAGATCGCCAGACCCATGCGCCTTCCTTGAGCGCATGGTCGCAAATATAAACAAACGCCCCAGAGGCATGACCATCATCGCGTATGGGTATGATCTTCGCTCCACCGCCCCACAGCCGGCCTGGCCGGTCTTGGAGCTTGAGCGAGGCGTATTGCTTGGCTCTTCCAAGCTCCCGCATCGCGTCAGGTTCTTTTGACTCATACAAAACGTGAAGGTGGGTTGGACCGCAACTGAGGCAGCGCACCGCGCAACCGATCTTTAGAAGTTTCAACAAGAAGGCCGAACCAACCACCGGATACTCATCAGGGCGCAGCATCGCCGGTTCGGACGCCATCATGGACTGAACATAGCGCCGCAGCCCGGCATGTTGAGCCGCTGGCGGCGGAATCTGGTAATCACCGGATGAATGCCGTTTATGCCCTCGGGCACGCCAGCCGCGCGGATCACCGGGGACCCATTGACCATAGTAGGTGCAGATCGCATGGATGAGTCTGCGGTGAGAGTCCGTAGCCATATGCTGGATCGTATCAGACTTTCCTCGATAAGAAGCCGGACCTGACGACCGAAGGGAGGAAGGTCCGGGTGACGACCGAAGGGAGGAAGGTCCGGGTGATCGCTGGTATCACATTCGATCGGCTCTAACCCGCGTCTTCCTCGTCCGCCGAGGCGGACTCGTCAGACGCGGCTTCGATGATCCGCAGGGGGACGCTATGCTGCCCCCCATGACCGGACTTCGACTGGACTATGCGGGCTGTCTGAGCGATCGCGTCGGCGAGCACGGCCTTGACGCCGCAGCGCTCGAGGCCGCCGGGCCGAAGCTCGACGAGCTGACCAGGCGGCTCACCCAAACCAAGGGCACCGGCTGGGAGCGCTGGCGCAGCCTTCCTCTTGAACCTCTCCGAAGCCAGCATCTCACTGCTGTCAAGAGCCTCGTCCAGCAGCGCGGGCCGAAGACCGACCATCTGCTCGTACTCGGCATCGGCGGCAGCGCTCTGGGCAACATCGCGCTTCAGGCCGCCCTCAATCCGATCACGTACAACCTCATGCCCCAGCAGCAGCGCGGCGGACCGCGACTGTTCGTACTCGACAACGTCGATCCGTTATGCGTTGGGCAGGTTCTTGACGAGATCCGCCGGTTGGACCCCGGCCTCAAACGAACCACGGTCAATGTGATCACCAAATCGGGTGAGACGGCGGAGACCGCGGCCCAGTTCATCATCGCCCGGTCGATTCTAAAGCAGGCCCTCGGCAAGGGCTATGCCGAGCACATCGTTGCGATCACCGATCCAAAGGCCGGGACCATGCGGTCGATCTGCGACACCGAGGGCTACGCGACGCTGCCTGTGCCTGATGGGGTCGGCGGGCGGTTCAGTGTGCTTTCGCCCGTGGGCCTGTTCAGCGCCGCCATGTGCGGTATTGATATCGAGGCGATATTGGATGGCGCTGCCGAGATGGACAAGCAGTGCTCCGGGGAGAGCCCGACGGACAATCCCGCCGCGATCCTCGCCTGGCTGTTGACTACGCTTGGGCGGCGCGGCAAGACCAACCACGTGCTGATGCCGTATTGCAATGCCTTGTACCCCCTTGCCGACTGGTTCCGCCAACTGTGGGCCGAATCACTGGCCAAGCGCGTTGATCTGGCCGGCAACGTAGTCTTCGCCGGCTTCACCCCGATCAAAGCGCTCGGCGCAACCGACCAGCACAGCCAGATTCAACTCTACCGCGAGGGGCCCAATGACAAGGTGATCGGCTTTGTTGAAGTCGAGTCCTTCGACCGCGACGTCGAGATTCCCGCTGATCTGGATGTGGAGAACCTTCGGTATTTGCAGGGCTCGACCCTTAGTACGCTGCTGGCCGCGGAGAAACGAGCGACGGAATACGCGCTGGTCGAATCGCAACGGCCGAACTTCACCATCACCTTTCCCCGGCTCGATGCCTACCACATCGGGCAATTCATTCAGCTCTGGCTGATCACGACCGCCTATGCCGGGCTCATGCTGAACGTCAACGCCTACGACCAGCCGGCGGTGGAGACGGGCAAAGTCGCCACGTTCGGCCTGATGGGCCGACCCGGATACGAGCAGTTCAAGACCACCGTCGAGCAGACGCTTGGATAGCCGGCGGGCTACGCCCGCCGGTGCCGCGACGCATAGCGTCCCGGCTACTCATCCATCGCAATGTGAAGGGTATGGATCGCCCGGATACGAGCAGTTCAAGAGCACCGTCGAGCAGACGCTTGGATAGCCGGCGGGCTACGCCCGCCGGTGCCGCGACGCGTAGCGTCCCGGCTACTCCCGAACACAGCGATCGAATGCTGGGCGTTGAATGCCGCGTAACCCCATGCGGATGTTGGGGTGCAGGAGATGTGTCACAATGCGGCGGAGGCGTTCTCGGCGACCGCAGGGACGCCGCGCCCGTGGCGGTGGAGCTTCTGGGCCACTGCGTCGGCCACCGCCTGCGGCCCGACGGTCGAGCAGTCCCACGCCACGCAGCGATCGAACCCTCTGGGGCAGCGATCGGTCGTCTCGTGGCACGGCGAGCAGTCTTGCGTGCTCGCCAGCGCAACCGCATTGGCATACGGCGCCGCGTGGGCGGAAGCAGTCGGGGCGAACAGCGCGACCGTGGGGCGCCCCAACGCCCCGGCCAGGTGCATGACGAACGAGTCGTGAGCGACCACCACGTCCACCGCGCGAAGCCACACCGCCAACGCAAGCACCGTCGGCGTCCTGGATCGCATGTCGGTGATCATCGGCCCGGACCCCGGGATGCTCAAATCCTCCTCCGCATCGCCCAGAAGCACGCAGCAGATCCCGCGCTGCACAAGCTGGGCGATCAACTCCCGCAACATCGACTGCGGATACGAGCGCAGTGATTGACCCTCGCCTACAACAACGCCGGCCAACGGGACGGATGAAGAGGAGGCCGCGGCGGCGTCAACGCCGTCCGGCAGGTTCAACGCGAATGATGCGTCGGTCAACTCGATCCCCAAGGCGCTAGCGAACACCTCCGGCAGCGCTCGGCCCGGCGCTTGAGCGGTCTCATGCACAACCTCCATGGTGAGGTAACAGTCATAACGACTCCACTCGTCCAATTGCATCGGATACCGAACGATCCGCTGCACATGGCCGGAGAGCGCAAATACCTCAGCCGGCCCCGACGTGGTGGTCACCTGAATCTGCACGCGAGGATTCTGCTGCCGGAGGCTCCCCAACACCGGTAGCATCGATACAGCGTCGCCGAGGCCGCCGATGAACGGCACAACCATCCGCCCGGTACATTTGACCGTTGGATCAAAGCGCCGGGGGCGGCTTGGCAGAGGCTTCACCCACCTAAACGCCCCCGCCTGTTGACCGCTGGCCACCTCGACATCGTGCATGACGTAGCGAGCGCGGCCGTTGAGCGTGATCGTGCTTCGGCCGCGCTCCACGGGAACGGTCAAGGTGGTGTGAGCGGAGACAACCTGCATTGACGAACTCCGGTCGTCGGGAAGATTCCCCGCCGCTATGCGGGGCATCACACGATCGAACGTATCGGCCGATTGCTGGACCGCTCGTGAATGCGGAAGTTTCGCGGGCCCGCTTATCGGGCCGCTGAGAATCCTGGAACACACGTGCAAAGCCTACAAAAGAGGAAAGCGGCGGCCGATTGGCCGCCGCGAATGATTCAACGCTTCAGGATGTCCTCGTGCCTGTGTTATCCGAGTAGCGCCAGGACGGCCTGGGGCTGGAGGTTGGCGATCGACAGGGCCTGAGTGGCGGCCTGAACCATGATCTGACGCCGAGTGAGCTCCGCGGTCTCCGCGGCGAAGTCGGTGTCGCGAATCGCGGACTCGGCCGCAGCCGTGTTCTCCAGGGCGATACTCAGGCTGTTGATCGTGGCCCCGATCGTGTTCTTCTGGAACGCGCCGAGCCGGCCACGCAGCGCCGAGACCTGCTTCACGGCTTCGTCAACGATCTTCTGGCCGAGCGCCAGATCGCCGTTGATGACGTTGGCGGTGCCGCCGGACCTCATCGAGGTGAGAAAGCCGATGCCCGACTTGCCCAAGTTGCCGGTGGTCACGGTTTCGATGCCCAGCGAGACCTTGCCGGAGAGGCTCACATCCGGCGAGAGATTGAAGTTGGCCCCGCCGCCGGTGATGGTGAACGTGCTGAAGGCTCCATCGACGTTCAGTATGCCGGTGCCGTCTATGGTGACCGAGACATCGAAGCCGGCGGTGGCGACCCGGGCCTCCAGACCGTCGGCAATCGCCTGGATGCCGTTGATCAGGACCGTCGCGTCTCGACCAAAGTCTTTCAGGTCGGCGAAGTGGGTGCCGCCTGGTGCGTCCAGGACATGGTTGCCGGCTCCGCCTTCGATCTGTTTGACCCGGACGAACTGAGTCGACCCGTATCCCAGCGAACGCAGCTCGACGAGATTGGTGTCGGTGGTGTTCTGCACGGCGGAGACGCCGATCGCGTCCTTGAAGGTGTTGATCGCCGAGATGATGTTCGCCTGAGAGCTGCCCGAGGCGAACGTGAACTGCTGGACCCCATCGGCGCCTGTGACCTCGATGGTGAGCGTGCCGCCAGGCGAGAAGCTGGCCCCGGTGGACAGATACGCCTGGGCGGTCTGGCCCGAGGTTATCATGGTGATGTTGACGTCCAAGGTCGCGCCAGCGGGAAGTCGAGCCGCGTTGATGGTCACATCGGTTATCGACGTGGCGATGCCTGTCGTGGTGTAGTCGAAGTTGCCGTTGAGCAGCTTCGAGCCCTGGAAGCTGGTATCGTTGGCCAGCCGGTCGATCGTCTGCAGGATCGAGTCGATCTGCAACTGATTCGCTTCCTTTTCCTCTTGGGAAAGCCCGGCTTCATTGGCGCTGGCCCCGATGAGGCCCTGCAACTCCACGATCAGGCCGGCGATACCGTGCAGACCGCCCTCAGCCACGTTGATGACCTGTTCGGCCCGGGTCGCGTTGGTGATGGCGGAGCTGATGGCCATCTTTTCAGCCCGAAGGTTCTCGCTGGCGATCAGGCCGGCCGGATCATCCTTGCCCCGGTTGATGCGCAAGCCGGTACTGAGGCGCTCGAGGCTGACCACCAGGGCTCTGTTCTGCATGTTCAGCACCCGCTGAGCAATCATTGATGGAACATTTGTGTTGATCGAACTCATGGTTTACTCCTTGGAGCCGCATGGACCGCTTCGTGGCGATCCCCCTGAATGATTCTCCAAAAGGGCATCACGATCCCTCTTCGACCTGCCAGCCGCCTCCCGCGGCTCGTCGCACGTACACGTCTCGCACCGGCCTCGATGCTTGCCCGGCCGGGGACGTTGGATGACTACCGACCCGCGGGTGGGGCCACTTCATCTGCGTTGGCAGTTCAGGAAAAATAATCGGCCTGCCGGGGTCAGGGACCCAGCGGCGTTTAGATAGCGCAGGAAACGACCTCCGCCCAGCGGGACGAAGGTCGTGTGGAAACCACTCATAAAAGGAAGACGGGCGGCGCCGCCTACGCCGCCGACGGCAGGAGCCTTACCCCAGCAGGGCAAGAACGTTCTGGGGCATTACATTGGCCATCGCCAGGACCGACGTCCCCGCCTGAATCAATATCTGGGCCCGAGTCAGTGCTGCGGTTTCGGCCGCAAAGTCTGCGTCACGAATCTTCGACACGCTGGCTGTGATGTTCTCCACGCCCACCTGAAGGGCACGGATGTTGGTCTGAAGGGTGTTGCGCTCGAAAGCTCCGAGCCGGCCACGCAGGACGGCGACATCGGTGATGGCCGCTTCGATGATCCGTGCCGCCTGAGCGGACTTACCGGAGATGATCGAGTTGGGCTGGCCGGACTTGATCGAGTCGAGGAAGTATCGGACGCTGTTGAGCACGGTGCCGCCGAGCCGGCTGGCCGCAACCGACTGAATCCCGAAGCCCACCTGCTGGGAGGCGGTGATTGTCGGGCCGAGCTGGAAGGTGGCCCCGCCGCCGGTGATCTCGAACGACTTGCTCGACCCCAACGTCTGGGCATAGCCCACGGTAAGCGTCAGTTCCAGACTGAGCGTAGGCGTGTTGAGCGTGACCTCCAGACCGTTACCGACGGCCAGAGCGCCGTTGATGATGGCGGTGACGTCCTGCCCTACGTCACGCTGGTCTGCAGCAGCGCTGCCCGGGGCCAGGTGGGTCGAGAAGAAGTCGCCGCCTTGGCCGATCTGCTTCACCGACACGAACTGGTCGGACCCGTAGCCGAGGGAGTTGATCGTCAGCCCGCTGGTCTGATCCGCCGCATCAACCAACGCAGCGCTCACGCCGATGGTATCCCGCAGCGTATTGATCGCAGCCACCACGGCGCTGAGGTCGGTCCCGGAGACAAACGAGAGCGTCTGAACGCCGAGGTTGCCGGCAAGCTCGATCGTCACGCTGCTGAGCAGTTCGCCCGCAGCGCCCGCCGTATTGCCGGAGATGAACAAGGAGGCGGTCTGTGCGGAGCTGACCACCTCCACCTGCACTGGAACGCTGCCCTGGGTACCGAATTGCACGCCGAAGATGTTTACGCCGGCAATCGCGCTGGTCGGAACGCCTGAGGTGAGATAATCCAGCGAGCCGTTGAGCAACTGCAGCCCGGCGAAACTCGCGGTGTTGGCGATACGGGTTATCGAATCGACGGCGCTGTTGATCTGTAACTGATTGCCCTCGATCTCTTCCTGGCTGACGCCGCCCGTGTTGGCCGCTTCGACGATCAAGCTCTTGATGGAGTTGAGCAGATCAGCCACCTCCGCCAGATAACCTTCCGAGGTAGCAATGACCGAGCTGGCCCGTTCGGAGTTCGAGATCGCCTGGGTGATGCCCCGCAGCTCGCTGCGCAATCGTTCGGAAACAATCAGACCGGCTGGATCATCGGCCGCGCGGTTGATTCGCAGGCCGGTCGCCAGCCGTTGCAATCGCAACGCGAGGTCGGCATTCGATCGCGCCAGGTTCGCCTGCGCGATCATGGACGAGATGTTGGTGTTGATCCTAGCCATGGCAATCCTCCTTAGATTGCGGCTAGATGCGGATGAGTTCGCCCGGTGATCCGTCACGCCGGGCGGAGATTGCTCCTAAGGACGTTGCGATGTTGGACCTCTGGGCTGTGCAGGCGACCATTGGGCGCTTGAGCGCCTGCTGGACGCCGCCGGGCGGCCGAGCATTGCTGCCGCAGGAACGGCCCTCCGAGCCTTGTTGTGGGCATTGACCGGCACGGGGACCCCGGCAGCGTCGCGCTCGCTCAGCCGCGAGGCCGCTTCATTCTCGCGCCGGATCGCGTCGAAGATTTCCTTCCGGTGCACCGCGATTCGAATCGGCGCCTTGATTCCCAGGCGAACCTTGTCTCCCCGAATATCAACGACGGTCAACTCGACGTCGTCGCCGATCATGATTGTCTCGTCACGCCGACGTGAGAGCACCAACACGTGTAGGCTCCTTCCTGATCGAGGATCCGCGTGCTTACGGGTCCTCACCCGAGGCATCCGTACCTCGGGCGTGCCGGCTCTACTGGGCGTACGGCCCCGGCCTCGACTCCGAAGCCGAGACGCGCCGAAGTACCGCCGGCGTCAGGCCGACACCGCCTGGGCCGGCTCGCCAAGCTGCACGATCTCGTGCCGGGTTGACCACCGCTTGTCGGCCAGCACGAGCTGCATACCGCGCTTGGTCACCGCGTTGATCACCAGCGGGCCTTGAAGGTTCGCCGTCAACGCACGGTCGTACTTGTTCACGATCACGAATACCTGCGCGCCGTCCATATTCTCCAGAGCCAGCTCGTCCATCTGCTCCCTGCGGATCGGCACCTCATAGTCTCTCAACCACAAGCTCGGGTCGGTGACCACAAAGGCCAGCTCCGGGGTTTCGATCGATTGCAGCCAGTAGAACGCGCCTTCATCATCCGGCTGCAGCAGCGCGTAGCTCTTGAAGCTGGAGAATCCCAGCAAGCCTGCTGGGAAGGTGAGGATGCGATTCTCATCAACATCCACAGCGCCAAACCTGGTCGTCTCCACGTTCATCTGAACGCTCCAATTCCTTCGGCCTACCAGTCCTTGGTCAACGCCGCGCTCAACTCCAAGTGCGGCGGTCCGCCTCCTGCGGAATGTTCCAGCGCCGGCCCGGCCGGGAGGCCGGCGCCTCTGTGCAGCCTGCTATCTCAGGAAGTCAAGCAGACTCATTGATGTCACCTGGCTCGCGGTAATGAGCCCGGCTTGCAACTGTTGTTGCAACGTGGAAAAGCGGAGGGCCGCTTCTGTAAAATCCAAGTCTTGAACCTCACTGCGTAACGCCATGTCCTGTATCCGAAGGTCTTCCTCGCGGGTGACGGCATCGGTCACTCGGCGGCTGCGAACTCCCACGGTGGCCCGCGCTTCCGCCAGACGACTGATGTCTCGCTCTAGACGCTCTGTCGCAATCGTGATGCCAAGTTGATCATCTCCCAGCAACGCGTCCCGAAGGGCGATCAGATGCGAAAACACGCTGTCCACGGCAACGGTTGCGCGATCCTCACCGACGAAAGTTGCGCTCGTGGTCGAACCGACGATTCCCAGGTCCGATGCGGCAAACGATCCGTTCAGAGCCTCGATACTGAACGTCCCACCCGACGGCAGCGTGTTGTCGGTGAACCGCAGCCCGTTGCCGTCCGCGGCAAGATCCACTTCGAAATCTGCGGCAAGGATCGGCACGGCGTCGCGCGCTGCCCGGATGGTGTCGATCACATCCTGCACAGTCTCAGCGCCCGCGAGATCCACATCAACCGAACGCCCATCCTTCAAGGTGATGCGAAAGTCCAGATCAGCCTGCGGATCGGGCAGCCCCGTGAGCGGATCCACGCTGCCGGTGCGGATGTCGACGCCCCGGCCGTCGTTGAAATCCTCCAGCCGTGTCGATCCAGCCAGCGACCGCACTCCCAGTTCGGTCGCGGTCGTCCCGCCGGCGACCTCGGCAATGCTCATGGGCGAACCCGACAGCTCGTTGATGAAGTTGATCCGGTCGCCGGTCTGAGCGATCTCGACGCGAACGCCGATGTTCAACCCCTCTACGGCATTGATGAGCTGGCCAATGGTGGTCACGCCGGAGAGGTCCAGATCGCGCGATTGACCGGCATTCATCACACGGATCGTTCCCATCGGGACGGTAACGCCGGCCAGGCTGGAGACCAGCGTCTGGTCGGTCAGGCGCGGATCGACATCCGATCCGTCGGTGGTGACACCGCCGGGGAAGCTCTGCGCCAGACCGAGGTCGGCCGCCGTCCCCGTACCTGTGAGATCGCTGATGGTAATCGTCACCCCGCCGCTGGGTGTGATCGCCAATGCGTTGCCGGCGGCGTTGATGGCGACCGTCGCCCCCGCATCCACCGTCTGAATCTCGGTTTGCAGGATATCGATGACATTCTGCACGGTGTGGGCCGTCGAGAGATCAACCGTCAGGTTGGTGCCGCCCACATCCACGTTGATCGAGCCGAGGGCAACCCCTTCGCCTTGCGCGCCGTTGAGATCAAGCAATCGGGTGTTGCCGACCATGGCGGGGTTCAGATCACGGTCGCCTTCGACCCGGATGCTGAGCGCGCCGAACGCATTTGTGCCGGAGATCGTGATCGGGATCGCACGGGCCTCGCCCAAGTCGGTCGTGAGGCCGTCGCCCTGTCCCTGGTACCGTATCCCGCCGGTCAGCTCCACGAACGGGAGGTTCGCGGTGGCGTCTCCGCCGAAGAGGTGAATCTGCTGATACTTGCGGTTGCCGAGGGTCACCAGTTCATTGAGCATCGAGTCGATGACCGTCGCCTGATTGTGGCGGGTATCCGTATCGCTGCCGATGCCAATCTGACTCGAACCGATTCCCTTGGCTTCGAGCAGCAGCTCCGTGGCGTCCGCCAGGGCGGCGTCGAGGTTGCCCAACACCGACTCGGCGTGCGACAGATTCCGCAGCCACTGCTCGCGCCGCTCGATAATGTCGTCCAGGACACTGATCGTGCCCGCCGCCAGCGCATCATCCGACGGCCGGTTGATCCGTAGGCCGGTGGCCAGTTGGATCTGCGTGTTCAACAGGCGTTGCTGTGTGCTCTGCAACGTCCTGAGCATGATCTGCGACCTGAGCATATTCGGCAGGCGAGCAAGGTTGGAGGGAATCGCGGTCATTGGTTAGGAGTCAGGAATCAGGGGTCAGGGGTGAGGGTCTCATGTTTCGCGAGCGGGCTTGCCCCGCTGGTCTTGCTCATGTTTCGCGAGCGGGCTTGCCCCGCTGGTCTTGCTCATGTTTCGCGAGCGGGCTTGCCCCGCTGGTCTTGCCCCGCTGGTCTTGCCCCGCTGGGTTAGGCAATGGACAACAACGTCTGAAGCATTTCGTCGATCACGCGGATGAAACGGGCCGCGGCCTGGAACTGTCGCTGGAACATCAGCAGGTTGATCGTTTCCTCGTCCAGCGACACGCCGGAGACGGCCTGGATTTGCGCCGCTAGACTCTCGCGTACCAGGCGCGACGCATTGACCGCTGTATTCGAGGCAGCCGTTTGCACCGCCAGGGCATTGACCGAGTGCTGCCAGAACTCGCGCATGCTCCTGCCGCCAAGCTCCGTAAACTGCGCGTTAGGCAGGTCCGCCAGCCCCAGGGCCGTATCGTTAGACCCGGCGACGTGCCCGCTGCCCGCCGCGAGCAGATTCGGATCATCAACGACCGTCCGGCTGACGCCGATCGTCGCCGCATTCATCCCCGTGAAGAAGGTATTGATCCCCAGCGCTGCCAGGGCGCCGCTGGTGTCGTCGGAGAAACTGATCTCGTAACCGCTTGCGGCCGTAAGCGTCAAAGCGTTGCCCACACCCGTCCCCGCCGTCACGTTCCCCACGGAAACGACCACGTTGATCTCGTTGATCAAATCATCCAGCGACATCGAGTTCCCATCGACGTTGATCTGATGGGCGGTGCGGGTCCCCGTCTCCTGGTGAGTGACGTGGATGAAGAAGCTGCCGTTTTGGATCGGGAACGAGAGTCCGGCGCCGGCAGCATTGAGATTCTCGGTGGTGTCGTCCACGCCATATGTCCCCTCGATCGATTCAAAGCCCACGCGCCCCTGGCCTTGCGAATGCAATCGGTTGAACTGGAAGATCAACTGCCCGGCAAAGGAATCAAGGGCCTCGATCGCCGGCTCGACCGTCGTCTCGCGCTGGCGCAGCAGACCACCGATCCGCCCCGAGCCGACTTGCAGATCGCTTCCGTCGGCCGCGACGCGAATTGAAACCTCAAGTTGTCCCGCGACGGTCTTGGTGCGCAGCTCGACGCCTCGTGATTCTCCGGCCAATACGATCGGCACCGAACCCACGAACACGTCGATCGCCCCGTTGGCCTGCTGCACCACGCTCACCTCCAGAAACTCCGAAAGCTCGTCGATCAGCAGATCGCGTTGATCGCGCAATCCGTTGGCCTCATCCAATCCCCGTTCGATGACCGTGACCTGGCGATTGAGCAGTGCGATCTGATCGAGCAGATTGTTGGCGGTGGTGACGGCGGTGCCCAGGGATCGGTCGATTTCATCAAGCACCCGCTTGTAGTCGCCGCCGAGCCCCGCGATCCGGCTGGTGAGATTCAGCCCCTGCTCCACGACCAACGACCGCACCGCATGGTCTTCAGGATTGTTGGCCAGTTCGGAGATCGTGTTGAAGAATGCGCTGAGCACGCTGGACAGATCATTGTCGGTCAACTCGTTCTGAAGGGTCTCAATGGCGGTGAGAAACCGCTGATCAATCAGTGCACTGTGCTCCTGGCTGGCCGCATCACGGAACCGCGACTGCAAGGCGGTGTCCACTTCGCGGCGAATCTCCTGCAACCGCACGCCGGTCCCGATGAACTGCGACCCCAACAGCAACTCGTCGCCCGCCGCGGCCAGATGAACCGTTCGTCGGTGATAGCCTGGGGTGGCGGCATTGGCCATGTTGTTGCCGGCTACCTGCATCGCCGCCTGAGAAGCGACGATCGCCGATCGACCAACTTGCAATGCACCGTTGAGACTCATGTGCGTCTCCGATTAGATCTCGCGGTCGCCTGCGGCTTCCGGCGAAACATTCTTGCTTGATGCCTCGATGCCTTGGTGCCTCATGCCTTGGTGCAGACCCGGGTCTTCCTCGTCCGCCGCGGCGGACTCGTCAGACCCGGCTTCGCCCGATGTCTTGATGCCTCATGCCTTGATCCCTTGATGCCTCGGTGCCTTGATGCCTTCCTCTAACTCGTCACGTCCACACAAAACTGGTACTGGGCTCCGGCGGCGATCCGGCCGCTTTGGCTGTAGACCCGAGCCTGGCTCAGGACTGACTGCACGGTCTGCATAATTCCGGTCATATGCCGAGCCAGCGCTTCGGTCGCCGCCCGAACCACCGAGCTGGCTTGGCGGGCCTCGAGAATCGTGCATCGAAGCTTCTCCGCCAGGGCGCAAACCCGGCTGCGGACCGGCTCGTCGATCGCCTCAGCAATCCGGCTGACGGTCAGAGGAGCCTTCGCCTGGCTGTCCAGCGCCTCGGTCAGCGTGCCGATCAGCTCCAGCCGGGCCTTCTCCATCTCCGCCAGACGCTGGACAATCGTGTGCTCCCGTTGACAGATGCTCGCAATCGAATCCAGGTCGGCGGTACGGACCGCTTCGCGCTTTCGGTGGATGCACTCAAGCAGAAGCTGATGTCCTTGCAGTTGATCGCGCATAATCCGCTCGAGACGCGCGATGTGTTCGTTCATCTCCGTCGCTGGACTTTGTGCGGCGCTAGTGCAGGCCATGGCTGGATTCCTGTGATGGTTGGGCGTTGGAACTGCTTGGGGGCGTAATCGGCCCAAGAAGCCGATCCACGATCTGGTCGACCAGCGAGAAGTTCGCAGCTCCGGCGATCCGGTCCGCAATCTGCTGATCCAGCAAAGGCGCAAATCGCTTCTCGGCCAACCCGGGCGCGAACGGCGGGCGAAGCATCGGGCTGTCGCGCATTGACTCCAACACCGGCATGATGAGCGCTGCCGCCACGAGCTGCGTCGCCGCTTCCCGCGCCATTTCTCGCCGCGTCTGCCCGCCGATCGCCTGCTGCAGAAGCTGCGCAAAGGGGCGGGCGCCGTGATCGTCAACGGCCGGCCAACGATCAAACGCCGGCTTCACCCCGACCATCGCATCCATGCTTTGCATCAAGTCGATCATTTGTCCACGATCTGCGCGTGAAGCGCCCCGGTCTTCTTGAGCTCGTAAATGACCGCGATCTGGTCCGCAACGGGCACCTTCAACTGGTCGAGGGCCGTGAGCAGATCCAGCAGCCGGGTCGCCTGGCGGGTTTGCCGGCCGGTCGTATCCAGCCCCGCCCAACGGCGCGTTGAGTAGACCGGTTGAGCCGGCGTCGGAACCGGCGGGGGCGTGATGCTGGTGATCGAAAGGCCCTTGTGGGTAATGCCGACCGGGGCGATCTCAACATTTCCCGTGATGAGAATGATTCCCTGCTTCTCGTTGATGACGATCCGCGCTTGAGTCTGAATGAGCGACGGGTCCAGGGCGATCGTCATCAAGACGGCGATGAAGTTGGCGGGATTCGCCCGATCCGCTGCGGGCAGCAACACCTTGATGTTCTTGGCGTCCTCCACCAGGGCGACCTGGGCATAGCCGTCGAGGGCGAACTCATCGTTGATCGTGGCAGCGATGGTCGTGGCCACCGGATAGCCGGCGTAGGGGTCCTTGAGAACCAGCCCCATCGTCCCCGCCCCCGTCACGGGATTCGTACGGATGTCGCTGAGCATCTGCCCCCCGCCGCGAACCACGCCGCTGCGGGGATTGTCCCCCTCGATGACCACCGCGCCCCGCGCGATCGCCATCGGAAGAAGCGCAGCTGAATCGGGTAACGGCAGGCGAAGAGGCGAAACCACAAGCCGACCGCCTCGCAGACTGGACGCGTTGAACAGCGTCTCCACGTACACATCAAGTCGATCTCCCTCTCGCACGCCGGCCGGCGGGATCTCCATTGTCACTGCGACAATCGCGTACGCGTCGGCCCTGGCCAGCTCGTCGAGGCTCGCCACCGCGTTGCCCAGGTTCTTGAGCAGTTCAGCATACGGCCGGGCTGCGACCAGCGACCTCTTGGCCGTGTCACCCGTGCCATCCAGCCCAATGACGATCCCCAACCCGGTCAGCACGTTGTGCTCGTGGCCCTTGATGCGAACGAGATCCTGGATCGCCGTGCCGGTGGCAGTGCTTGCGCCGAGCGCAAGAACGGCGCTGTTGATTGTGAGGAGCAATCGCCCTGCTTGCATGCGCACCGCGGACCTCCTGTCCCTTACCGATGTCTTGTGGTTTCTCCGAGCAATCCCCGGACCAAGTGCCCCCGGATGCCCCCGGATTCCCCCGGATATGCATCCGGGGCTATGAGGGATCCGGCTAAGAGCCTTAGACGCTGTAGAGCCCCGCATGAAGAAGCGCCGACTGCAACCGCTGTCTTCGTACAATCCACCCGTGGACGCAGCACCAGTTGAAGCATCCAGGCGCATCGACCGTCTGGCCATGGTCGCGGGGCCGCTGGTGGTGCTTGCCCTGATCGGGTGGTTCGCCGGCTGGACGGGTCCTGATCAGCCACATGGCGGCACTGACACGGCCCGGGTGCTGCTGACCTCGGCGCCGTGGGCGATCGGATGGTTGGCCGCGGCGATCGGCTACGGTTGGCCGCTGCGCCGCCTGTTGGCCGGCAAGAGCCGAGACGCCCTGGCGATACAGGCCGGCCTCGGCGTGGCGGCGATGCTCTTTCTCGACGCCGCGCTGGGAGCGATCGGCGTATTGCAGCTCGGCGGATCAATTGGCGCTTGGGTGCTGCTGCTGGGGGGCGCCGCGCTGCTGGCCGAGCAGCTCCGCCGGTGGATGATCACCACCGATCGTGTGATACACCCCATGCACTGGCTGACGTGGACCGCCGCAGGATCGATCGCGGTGCTACTGGTCTCGGCGTGCTCGGCGCCGGGTTGGCTCTGGGCGTCGGAGTTCGGCGGCTATGACGCGCTGAGCTATCACCTGCAACTGCCTAAGGAATGGCTGGCCCTGGGCCGAATCGAGCCGGTGAACCACAACGTGTACAGCTATCTGCCCGGATACGTTGAAGCAGCGTACTACCACCTGGCGGTGCTGAAAGGCGACGGCATCGAGGCGGTCTACGCCTGCCAGCTTCTGCACGCGGGGCTCACGCTGCTGACCGCGGCGGTCGCCGGCCGTTTCGCCGCCCGCCTCGGCGGACCGATCGTGGGGGCCGCCGCTTTCGTGGTCATGCTCGGCACACCCTGGGTCATCGTCGTCGGCTCGCTGGCATATAACGAGATGGCCGTGGCTCTGATGCTCGCGACAGGTTTGTTGATCGCAAGCGAACGCCGTAGCGACTCATGGCGTTTCGGCGCGATGATGGGGATTGTGGCCGCAGCGGCCTGTGGAGCCAAGCTCACTGCCGCGGGCTTCGTCGCGGTTCCGCTCGGCCTGCTCATGCTCCTGTCGGTTCCACCGAGACGCTGGACACGGCAGATCATCGCCGCCTGCGCCGCTGGTCTGATTATTCTGCTGCCTTATCTGGTGCGCAATTGGGCGTACGCGGGGAACCCGATCTTTCCCTTTGCCTCCGGCGTGCTCGGGCTCGGCCATTGGACGCAACAGCAGGCTGACATTTGGAACGCCGCCCACACAATCTGCGGCGGCGCGATGCATCGACTGGCCGAAGCGTGGAATCAATTCCTCCGCTACGGGATTGGGCCCAGCCCCTACCCCGACGAGCCATGGGCCCCGCAATGGTCCATCCTGCCCTGGCTGACCGCGTTGGGCGTCGCCGCCGGTTGCGCTTCGCCCAGGCTGCGCCGAATCACAATACAAATCGCGGTCGTGCTGATCGCGCAGCTGGCGTTCTGGCTGATCTTCACACACATCAAGTCGCGGTTCATGCTACCCGCGGCGGTTCCGGCAGCGCTCGGCGTTGGAATCGGCCTTGGGGCGGCCATTGATCGCCTCCGAACAACCCCAAGCAAACCCCTCATTGCCGCTGCGCTCGGCGCAATCGCAATCGCTTGGTGCTGCGTGCCGGTTGCCGTGTTCCGACATGAGCGCGACGGCGCGCCCGCACACCACGTTGGCTGGGTTGATATGATCACCGGCGAACGGCTGGCGCCGCCGCAGCGACGCGAACTGGCGGATCACTCGCCAATCATCATGATCAACCACATTCTCCCGGCCGACGCGAAGGTGCTGCTTGTCGGCGACGCCACGCCGCTGTATTACCGCGCGGATATTACGTATCAAACGACCTGGGATCGCGGACCGCTGTCACGAGCAATCATGGGAAGTGATGATCCCACCGCATGGTTCGAGCTGCTGCGCCAAGACGGCTTCACGCACCTGCTCGTCGAACCAACGATGCTGGAGGTGTGGGAGGATTCCCTCTGGAACGACCCGAACATGACCGCCAGCCGCATCATCAATGCGGCCCAGCGCTTCGCTTTTCTGGAGCAGGGCTACCCGAGCGACGTGCGACTTTATCGTCTGCGATGATCGCACCAAGATCGCCTACGCCAAGAACGGGTCCGGGCGCGATCCCGGATTATTCATCACCACAGAGGCACAGAGAACACAGAGGATGGATTCAGGGGAAGCTACGATTCACAAGGGCCACGGCGCAAGACCGCACTCTGCGCCGGCGCAGAAGCAATGTGTGCCGTTGCAGATCGAGACATCCTCTTCCGCTCTGCGCCCTCTGTGTCTCTGTGGTGAATCTTTCGGGCGATCGCTAGGGAATCAGCGGTCCACGGCGTCCACGGCCCCCGCCGGCGGCGGCGCTTGGGCTGTTGTCGGCGCCCCGGGGCTGCTAAACAGCTTCGCCAGGGAGCCGAGGGTAGAGCCCACAGCGAGAGCAGCTACGGCAATCAACAGAATCGCCAAGATGCGGACCGTCCGCTGCTTTGCGGCCAACCTGCGCCGCAGGGCGCGGGTGACGGTGGCCGAAGCATTCTCGTCGAAAACACCTCGGGGGGCGAGCGAGGCTTCGGGCACACCTGGCGACGTGAACCCGAAGCGATCAACGCCGAGCTGCAAAGTTGCCGCAACTGAGGGCTCAGCTCCCGGCGACAATGAACCGGCAGCAGGATCGGGCCCGGCGGTCACCACAACGGGAGCCTCCACGCGCGATACCGCCCCAAGCAGCTCTTCATCACTGGCGAATCGCGAAATGCCGCTGGAATGATCCGGCCGAGGCCGGTCGATGCCTTGACTCGCCACGACCGAGCGCGGCGACCCCTCGTCGAGTTGGGTCTGATCCGGCAGCGGCTGCACTTGAGGCAGGCCCAGATCGTTGCGGTCCGGAATCGCTTCAAACGACTCGCCACAGGCATGACATTCGTGGTCGGCCCGATCAACCGAGGCGTCGCATTTCGGACAGCACCCGAGCAAATGGCCCACCCCGGGCACGCGCGTCGCCATGGTCCAAAACTGCCGGGTGGTCGGTCCGCGGACAATCGAGTCCTTCGTCACCTGCCCACGGTCGATCATTCGCGCCAACGTCTCGTAGCTGCATCCGGGTTGGAACGGCCTGGCGGTCTCGCGGACGAACCAGGGCCCCATGGCGTTATGCGTGGCCTGCCGGCTCAGCGGCTCGAACAGCCCGCAGCAGGCCTGACACCGATCCGATGCCGGCTGCGTCAGGCCGCAATACGGACAAATCAGCACCTTCATTTTCGCCATCTTCTGACGGATCCCATTGACAGCAGGCCCCTGAGCGTATTCCCTTGATGTCTATGCAAGGGTACCGACATGCACAATCTCTGGGAAGTCCTGTCCTGGCCGTTGTCTGCACTGTCTTGTTCGCATGCAGTTGTCAGACGGATTCACCGAGGCGGTCGTTCAGGGAGGGAAGCTCGATAACGCTCTCAAGCCCCTTCGGACGATCCGGCAACTCGGCGGCGCCGGCGGGAGCGCGCATCTTCTCGACCGTCATCGATGCTCGCCCGGCCGCGATGGTCAACGGCGTGGTGGTGGAATGGGGCGAGCTTCGACCGCTTCTCAATGAAGCCGCCGGGGCCGAGGTTCTGCAGGAGATCATCCTTGATCGCATGCTCAGCTGGGCCCTGGCCGACGCGGGCGTTACCATCACCGCTGATGAAGTGGACGCGGAACGGCAGCTTTTCTACAGCACGTTGAGCCGCGACACCGGCGTCTCGGCTCGTTTGGCCCGCGAGCTGCGGTCCAGCCGGGGAATCCATCGGCATCGCTTCGCCCAACTCCTGCACCGCAACGCCTCGCTGCGCGCGCTGGTGCGCGACCGGGTGCAGGTCACCGACAAAGCGGTTGGTCGCCTGTATGAGATCATCCACGGGCCGAAGCGCCAGGCCAGATTGATGATCTTGCCGACGCTGCGCGCCGCCGACGCGGCGATCCAACGCGTCCGATCGGGCGAGTTCTTCGGCGACGTGGCCGTGGAGATTTCCACTGACTCGAGCGCATCCCGTGGCGGATTGCTCGAGCCGATAAGCCGCGCCGATCCAAGCTATCCTCAGGTCATGCGGCAGGCGCTGTGGTCGCTTGCGTCGGCTGAGATGTCTGTGCCAGTGTTGCTCGGAGACACCTACGCCGTGCTGATGTTGGTGCGTGAAGTCCCAGGCGATGGCGCTGATCTTGACGAACAGCGTGCCGAGCTTGAGCGGCTGGTGCGGCTGAATCAGCAAAGACTGCTCATGGACCAAGTGGCGAGGCGGCTGATTTTGCAGGCGAGCGTCACCGTCTTCGACGAAGCGCTCCGCGAAAGCTGGGATTCGCGGTTCCATCGGGGCGCCTCGCTCGGGCCGTGAACGATTCGGGAGAGGTCAATTGACCGCAATAGCCGGGACGCTACGCGTCCCGGTCCGGCGGGCGTAGCCCGCCGGCTATAGCAAGTCACGTCTTGATCAGGGTCACCATGAACATAGCGACGGGAATCAGCACCAGCGCGGGCAGGAACACTCCGACCGCAGGCGGGATGCCGGGCAGATCGACGGCCAGCCCCAGCAGCGCCCCCAACATCGCCGGGATCGCCGCGCCGGCGCACCACACGCTTTGGCGAAGCAGATTGGCCGGCTCGCGCAGCAGAAAGAACGGGAGCGTGATCACAAGCACCAACATGTTGATCAACACGGCCGTAAACCGCGCGAACCTCAGGCGCACCAGAGCATCAGTGTCCACCACTCCCGGCCCGCCCACGTCGGACATCATCTCCCTGATCTGCTTGAGGCTCAGCATCGTCGCGTACTGGCGGTATCGGCGCATGGTCAGAACCTGCGGCGTGACATCCGTCCTATAGATGTCGATCGGTTGCCCAACCAACAGGGAGGTGGTCTCGCCCCCAAACTGCGATTGAGGGGTGATCGCCCTGCCATTGGTCAGTCGCCATCCGCCGGCGGCCTCATCCCATCGAGCAAGATCGGCGGTGATTCGGCGAACGGTTCGGCCGGCCTGGTCACGCTCCAGAATGGTCGGGTGCGTAAGCGTATTGACCGCAGGATCGGGATCGAACGAAGGCGACTGAAGAAGGTTGCCCCGGCCGTCAACTGTAAACAGCACTTCGAACGCCCCGACCCCCGACCGCCCGATGTCGCCATGCGTGCGGATCAACAGCGGGGCCAGCCTGGGCAGGACGAGTTCCTGGTTGAGCAGTTGTACGAGGTTCAACGCGAACGCCGCACATATAATCGGCACGGCGATTCGATGCAGGCGCACGCCTGAGGCCAACACCGCCACCAGTTCCTTGTGCCGGTGCATCTGGGCCAGCGCGAATCCCATTGCCCCCACCGAGACGAGCCCGACCATGTAGGCGTAGAACTGGAACACCCGCGGACCGTGGAAGTGCACAACGATTCCCGCCAGGGCAATCATCAGCGAGACGAACCCGCCATCTTCGCCTATCGACGATTCCGCGGCGTCAACGAACTGATCCAACTGGAGGATGAGATCAATGGAGACCGCGAAGACGAACAACAGCATAAACAGGATTGCGAAGTTCAGAAGGAATCGTTGAACAATGTACCGGTCGATGAGCGACATGCCGCAGCCCGATCAGTTTCGCATGAGCCTTGCCAACGCGTACCAGATTACGGCCACCAGCAAGCAGTTGCCTGACCACAGCACGATGAGGCCGGTCGTGACCGCACCAGTGCGAACCACATGGCCTCCCCCCGTGATCAGAATGATGTCCAGAATCGAAGGGACGAAAGCCCCGATGTAAATCACGAGAGGAACGCTGTTGCGAAGCAGCATGGCCAATGTCGCTCCGAGCAACAAGAGCAACATCGCCGTCAACGACAGGGCATATCGCCGCTGCAGCCTGCTGTGGATCTCCAGCCGAAGGGATCTGATATCTTCAACCAGTCGCCGGGCACGGCCCTTCACAGCACCATCCATGTGCTGGGCCCGCTTGAGCAACTGCTCATGGGGCAGCTTCGACAAGTCCTGCCACGTCTGCTGCGGCACGGTGAGGATCGGAATCGTCAAACGAGCACGGTGGTTGACCGACCCGTCCGACCGCAGATCAACCACTTCACATTCATACAGATCGAGGTCGAAGCTCGGCTCGGTCAATGTTGACCCGACCGATGGTCGAAGGACGACCTGCCGGGCGCTGACCAGGCGCACCGGGCCGGCGGCGTCGAGTTGGCGAACCTCCACCGCCCGGCCGTCTGTCGTCGAAAACCGGCCCCCAACGAGTTGATCCGCGCGGATCGAGACTCGCCAATCCGGTGCAGCCAGCTCGATCATACCTTCCGACGCCAGTTGATCGTCGATGTAATTCCACACTTCGATCGCCCGCATTGACTCCGCCAGAGCGATCTTGTGCCCAGCCACCCGACTGAACTGATCGGGCCGCTTGCGCAGGGCGAGGAGCTGTCTCTGGGTCATGAACATCGGGCGATCCCGGACGGGGTCCGGCACGATGATGGCCCGCTGCGGCTCAATCTTCGGCGTCTGAACCAGCTCGCCGGTCTTGCCCATGAACGCCACGGTATCGACCAAGGTCAGCTTGAGATACGTCCGCCCGTCACGATGATGAATGTCCACCACCCCCTGGCGGGCGGTGATGTCCGTAACGATCCGGCCGTCAGCGTCCAGCTCCGCCGCGGCCACGCGAAAGAGGATCAGCCGCGTCTGGGCATCCGTGTCTGGGGGATGGTGCTGCACGCGGAGCCGGTCAGCCCAAATCTGCAGATCGCCGATCTGAAACGGGAGGCCCTTGTCGATCGACGCCTGGAACACGTTGGTGACGCCGGTCGCGAGATTGAGCTGCATCAACCCCCAGAAACGGGGGATCACCCACTGGGTCAACAGCACCATCACGATCACCAGCGCCGCGCCCAACGCGACGATCGGGAGGAGGATCCTTCGATAGCTGATCCCTGCGGCGGCGGCGGCGAGAATCTCGTTGTCGCTCGTCATGCGGTGGAACACCATCGTCGCGGCGAAACCCGCAGCGAACGGCAGCGCAAACTGCAGCATCGGAACGATCGCCAACATGATGTACTTCGCCGTTTGCAACGGCCCGATCAGGTCATCCGCCGCCAACGGCTTGATCGCCGCACCGAAGGCGATCACCATCACCAACACCGCCGCGCAAAGAGCAAAGACCCGCAGCAGCTCGCCAAGCATGTAGCGATACAACAACCCAGGCATCCACACATTATTGCCCATACCGCCTCAACCAACCAGCCCCGGTCCGTGGCGACCAGCGCCGATACAGCCACGATCCCACGCTCCCCTCGCCAAAGACGCCTATCCGCAGGATTCTCAGGTTCGCGACAGGATATCGACGTATGGGACTTCGCGTGGCATTCTGCGGTGTTCGTACCAGATGTGCCGCGGCCGTCGGCTCACCCGCAGCGATATCACCAACACCCTCTTGGCGGGGTGCAGCGGATATTCGATCTATTTGATCAGCGGCTCCTGCGGTGGAGCCGGGCCGACGGAGAAACCAACCGCTTGCTTCAGCCTCGCCAACACCTCCGCGGACGCTGTTGCTATCGAGCCTTCACTCTGCTGGAGGCCTTGATGGCGTCGGCGATCCTGTTTGCGGTCGTGATGGCCGTCACGTCGGCGGTCACCGCCGGTCAGCAGCACGCCTTCGACGCCCACCAACGCATCGCCGGCGCCCTTGCGGCTGAAGCCCTCATCGGCCGGATCACCGCCGGCAACTACAACAGTCTGCTCGCCTGGAACGGCTTCACCGAGCCGGTCGGGGCCATGTCGGATGCGGCCGGTGATCCGCTGCCCGGCACCTTCAGAATGGTCGGGCGTCGCGTGCGCGTGACCACGACCATGCAAACCATTGACAGTCTGGCGGTCAGCGTGCGCGGCCGCACGGTAGGCGTTGAGGCATTCAACGCGAAGAACAGGATCCTTGCCGAGATCACCATGTTTTTCCCTGAGCCCCAGCCATGACGTCACCGGCCGTTCCAACTCGCCGGGGGCTCAGCCTGCTGGAAATGCTGCTGGCCCTATCCATCACTGCACTGATCGCGGTCGGGATCTCGAGCATGATCAGCGCGGTGACCAGCGGCGTCGGCACCCGCCGGGACATTCGCACCACCATGGTTCGCGCCAATGCCGCCCAGACGAGGCTCGCCGCATACATCGTTCCCTGCCGGAGCCTGCTTGGCAGCAACGGCTCTGATCTAGTTCTCTGGCTGAACGATTCACGAGAGAGTGATTCTGTCCACGCCACGGAGATCCGCTGGCTTCTGTTCGATGCTGACCAGGGTGTGATCGGCGTCCATTTCGTGGACTTCCCAGATGCCTGGACGCAAACCGCAAAGGACCTTGCGGATACTGAATACTCAGCCGACGCCAATTGGGACGCGGTTCTGGCTCAATATCAGACTAACGGATGGATCACCACGATTCGCCTGGTGGACGGCCTGGACTCGGCTTGGGTCAGCACGGACGCGGCCATGCCGATGGTCAGCCGGCACGTCATCTTCGAGCTGGGGTTCCATACGGACGACGGGCCAGTGCCGGTGCGCGTCTCCGCCACGGTTCGCCTCCATCAACCGCCTGTGAGCTAGCGAGGGTTCACCATGCGCACCAATCCAAACATCAATCGCCGCGGTCTGGCCATGCTGCTGGTGCTGGTGGGGCTGATGACGGG
Source organism: Planctomycetota bacterium (assembly GCA_022568135.1). Taxonomy (GTDB): domain Bacteria; phylum Planctomycetota; class Phycisphaerae; order Phycisphaerales; family SM1A02; genus JADFFQ01. The sequence goes on from JADFFQ010000003.1 coordinate 26,664, forward strand.
GACGATCCTGGCCACGGCGTATCTGGCCAGCCGTGACAACTCCGCGGCCATCGGCGAGAACATCGCCGCCGCCGCCCGCGCCCGCTGGGGGGCCGCTTCCGCACTGGAATTGGGCATCGCCATCATGCAGACGCAGACCGACTGGCGGACCAGCCATATCAACGGAAAACTGCTGGATGACTATCCATTCTTGGCTGGAGCCACCGTTGATCTGGACATCATTGACCTACAGACCACACTGCCGCCCACCGCAGAATCCGAAGACATCCAGTTGACCGCGACCGCGACAGTCGATGGCCTCCAACAGACCGCGATTGCGATCGCCCACGTCTCGGCGGCGCCAGGGGATACGGTAAGCGTGGACCTCAGCGAGTTCGCTCTCTTCGCCAGCGAGCGGATCAGGCTGCAGGACATGGCCACGGTGACCCGCTGGCCGACCGCCCCGCTGAGTCATCTCGGCCGGCGGATCGCCTTCGGCACCCAGGGCACCTCGGCTTCCACCGTGGAAATCTACGGCGGCGCCACGGCCATTGATACCACCCTCTACCACGGCCCGGGGACCTCGCAAGCGCTGGTGACGATCAACAACGACACCATCATCGAGCGAGTCAGCCTGCAGGATCAACTCCCCCTGCCCGCCCCGCCTACCCCCAGCGCCCTCCCCCCCGATGGCGTGACAACATACCCGGACTTGATCATCAATACGGCCACAACCATCGCCGCCAACGAGCGGCGCAACTTCATCGAAATCCTCTCCTCGGCCGGAATCGCCACACTGCAAGGCGACATCGTCGTGGTCGCCGAGCAGGATCTGGACCTCTTGCCGGGTTCCATGATGATCATCGACGGAAACGTGGAGCTGGACGTGTTCGGCGATCTCACCATGGACTACGCCGCCATCGAGCTCAAGCCAAATGCGACCCTGACCATCTACGTGCGCGATGACGTGGATCTCAATTATTCGTACATCGGTGACGAGCGGGTTGACGATCTGCGTGACAGCTCCGGCTATGCGTCGTGGATGGATCCGCAGCGGATACGGTTCTTCACCCGGCCGTTGCCCCCCGAGGGAGACGACGACGGCACCCTTTCGCAGGACTGGACGCTGGGCTACAACTCCATCATCAAGGGCAGCCTCTACAGCGCTCACGCCCGGATCAGGATCGAGACCGACTCCGCCATTTATGGCCGGGTGGCGGCGAAGCGGTTACTCATCAAAGACAACGGCGCCTTGTTCTACGACCACACGCTGGACTCCGGGCTGGGCTACACCAACCCTGACAGCGACCTCTACGACGTCAACGAACACATCAAGAGCGAGTACATGACACTGACCTCGCTGGATGATGCCGACCTGCTGGCGGCGAGTGCCGCCACCGGCACGGTCATCTACTCAAGCGGCAAGACCTACGGCACCGCGCCCGCAAAGGAGATCATCGTGGCGGCGCCCGGCGAGCCGACACCCCGGCCGGTGCCCGTGGAGTACCAGATCGTCTCATTCGGCACCGACATGCGCGACTGGGAGAAGAGGTATTGATGCAGCGTTGCCACCCCACCCGAAGACGCGGCTTCACCCTCATCGAGCTGCTGATGACGATGACGATCATCGCCGTGCTGGCAGCGGTGGTGCTGCCCAAGTTCACCGATGGCGGGCGCCTGCGCGTCTCAGCGGCATCGAGCGTGCTTACGTCGGATATTCAGTTGGCCCAGGTGATGACGATCTCCCATCCAAACCGGCCCGTCGTGGTGTACTTCGACACGACCACGAAGTACTGGCTCGCCTACGCCGACAGCCCCCAAACGCCGATCCCCCGGGCAGACACCGGCCGGCCCTACGTGGTTCAGCTCGGCAAGGGTCGCATGGCCGGCGCAGCCGGCTCCACAGTGATGCATATCCATTTCAAGAATGCCAACAACAACAAGACGCTGCGGTTCAACCCCCAGGGAGGACTCGAAGACTTCAACTCCCAGCCGGAGCTCTACATCCATGTCAAGAATGCAAAGGGCACCGAGCAGCTGCGAATCACGCTCGACATCAGCCCCACCACCGGCACCATCACCGAGGTGGCCGGCGGCGGCTAGGCGACCGCGGTCAGACACTCCAACAGCTCGCGGCCAACCCCGCCGGGCCTGGGCCGGTCATGTCGATCGCGTCAATAGCAATTGGGTCAGGTCAGCCGTCGGCGGCGCCGACGGCCGAGGAGCCCCGCCACACCCAGCACCGCTAAGACCCCCGGGGCGGGCACAAACGCGCCGTACGCGCTGTCATCACCGGGGCCCATGACAAACTTGGCCGCTGCGATGGCCGCCATGCCTCCAGGCGGCAGGGCGCTGAAGTTTGTCGTGAAATCCAAATCCGTGCCGGCGCCGGCGATGGTGAAGATAAACGTGGCCATTTCCCCGGGCGCGAACGTGGGTCCGATCCGGCCCACCCCGCCGATGAGCGCAAAGCCGAAGGTGCCGAATCCGCCGGCATGTTGGTCGAACTCGAGAACCCAGCCTCCCGGGCCGCTGTCAAGCGCAAGTCCAGTCACGCCACCACCGCCATTGAAGTACAGGCGATTGATGTTGAAGCCGTTCTCCCCCAGCGTGTCGTTGGTGATGGTGAGCGTGAGCATGTTGCCCGCCACCGAAAAATCGAGCGTCGCACTCAGCAGTGCCGGGTCCGTTGCGTCGCTGGAATGCGTGCTGAGGAGAATGATCGATGCCCCAGCGGTATTGGCGCAAGCCAACCAGGCCGCGGTCGCCAAGAACATCTCCCTTGCAGACATTGCTTCTCTCTCTTCTCCTTCAACCTCCTCTACCCTGCCGATGATCCTCGTGCAGGATAAAAGAGAGAAAGGGAAAACCAGGGCCTATCTCTCCGCTCTCGCCGAACGCGTGGTACCAGCACCCAGCACTCACCGGCCCTGGCAACCCGTCCAGCTGCGTGCTGCTAACCTATCACCCTAGCCTGCCACGTCAAGCAAAAAGTCCGAGAATCGCCACAGATGTTCGCAGCTGAGCCCAAACAAAGGCCGAGCAGGCCGGTCTGTGCCGCCGCCGCGAGGCATTAGTGGCTCGGCGCCTCTCCCCTCGCCCTTCCGGGTGAGGCTATTGCCTTCTTGCCTTGATGCCTCGATACCTCCCCCCACCGACCGCGCGGTTTATAAGCAGAATCCGTACTAAACCGTATAAAGCGGTCGGATCAGGTCGGCCGGCGGCGCCGACCGAAGCCCAGCAGCCCAGCCAAGCCCAGCAGGGCCAAGGTGCCCGGCTCGGGTACGGCCCCGAAGGCGCTGATGTCACCTGGGCCCATGACAAACTTGGCGGCGGCTTGCATGAGGATATTGCTGTCGAACTGCTCACTGAGCGCGATGAAGTCCGTGTCGAAGAAGGGACCCGTACCCTGAATGTCGAAGGTAAACACCCGCGGAGCGCCCGGCTGGATCAGATGGTGATTGTGTCCCTCCGGAGGGCCGTGTCGGATCATGAAGTCGAAGGTGCCGAAGTTGTCGGCGTGTGTGGCGGTGTCGCCGGGGAAGGAGGGGACCACCAGTTCCCAGAGCGCGTTGGGGTTTAACTGGCTTGTGAGGGTCAGCCCGGTCACATTACTGTCGGGGTTGAAGTTGAAGAAGATTCGGTTGATTTTGAATTCATTCGGCGCGCTGGTGTTGTTCGTGATGGTAAGGGTAAGCTCGTTTTGGAGTAGCCCGGTAATCTGGAAGTCGAAGGTTGCCGACAGCAGTGACGGGTCGATTCCGGGTTCACTTGAATTCGTGCTGAGGAAGAGGATCGCCCCCGACGCGGGGGCTGCAAGCATTGCGCCGGCCGCGGTCACGAGCACGGCTCCAGATAGGCCGTGGCAGAACGCTGCACCGCCGATGCCCTTGCTCTTTCTACTTGGCGCCACTTGCTTCATTCGCTCCAACGGCTCGGTACCTACACACACCTACACACAGAAAAAAGAGACACGCGCGCACGCATGTCTCCCTCTTCTGAAGGCCGGGCGCACCCATCTCGGTGGGTCCGGCCCACAATCACTCTCTCAATGGGGTAAAAATACCAGATTCCTCCATTTTTACAAGGATAATCAACAAAAAAACGGGAAAAATTTGGGGGAGCTCCCCAGTCCCACGGCGCAACCCCTTCCCCAGAGGCAGGATGCAGCTCCCCCCGCCGGCACAAAAACCCCCCAAGGGTGCCATCGACCCTAACAAAGCTCGTACTTCTCAACCCTGCGAGACAGATCGGCCCGCCAGCGCCAAGCAGGTTCGCCGCCTGTTCGGCGTTGCCACTCGTTGTGGCAGGCTCTGGCGGAACCCCCCTTTTCAAGGCGGTCCGGCCTGACGTCGGCAACGACCAGAAACCACCGCGAGGTGTACGAAAGACCGCGTACTCAGTGAGCACATCAGCGCGCCTGAAGTCTGGACACTGGTTTCCATCCTCAGCCGGCCTGTCCCATCACCGCAAGGCATCAGTGCCTGGATGCCTGAATGCCTTTCCCCTCTCGCCCTTCCGGGCGAGGCTATTGCCTCTTTGCCTCAGTGCCTTGGATGACCCGGGTCTTCCTCGTCCCGACAAGTCGGGACTCGTGAGACCCGGCTTCGCCCGATGCCTCAAGGCTACTTCAACCCGTACTCCTTGAGCTTGCGATACAACGTGCGCTCACCGATGCCCAGGAGCTGTGCAGCCTGTTCGCGGTTGCCTTGGGTCATTGCCAGCGTCTGGCGGATCGCCTCCTTCTCCAGCCGATCCAGCCCCACCCCCGCCAGGCTGCCCCTGACGTAGCGATCGTCGGAGTCATCAGCGAAGATCTCCTGAGGCACATCGCGCCCACCACCGGCACGATCACTGAATCCACCGCCAGCCCGTAAGCTTGAAATCCGCGCGATAGCCGCTGGCGGAACGCATCCGTGCCTCGGTGCCTTTCTCCTCGCCCTTCCGGGCGAGGCTATTGCCTTCTTGCCTTGATGCCTTGGATGACCCTGGTCTTCCTCATCCCGAAGGGGCCTCCGGGCCGCCGTCTTGGGGCAGGACTCGGGCACCTACGCCAGATGTTGGCGATTCCAAGGCGGAGAAAGAATGTCCGCCTTACTCGGTGTCCCCTAGATAGCTGACACCTAGTTAGGTGACAGCTATTTAGGTGACTACTGTCAACGCCTAAGACAGTTACCCTAGAAGCAAACGACTGGAACTTGCGTGTCCGGGAGACGCGTTATAGTCGTGCTCGGAAAGCTCGGCGGTGGAGCCGGGCGAAGGTCAAATGAGAAATGTCGGCAAGGTTCTCGATCACATCCTGCTGCGAGCGGTTGACCCAGCCGGAAACCGCCAGAAGGAGCATCCGGAGCGGCAGGACATCGGCTCTCATGGCCGCATTCTAAGTACTCGTACCTGCGTGCCGCAGGCCAGGGGTTACGACACCATCCTATTCTCGGACAGGATGGGTATTCCGTGTATGTTTTCCAGTCGTTCGGCACCATGTGCACCATCAGGCATTCCGCTTGACAGCGCTAGAGAAAGGATACCTTCAGCATGAATCCCCGAATGCTAACACTCGTTTCGCTATTACTACTCTGTGCTGGCTGTGAGGGCTTTCACACTTTCAACCTGCATGGGGACCTTGTCCCCACATCTGCTGACTTCCCCGGAATCGAGAGGACGCGCTCGTTCTGGAACGTACCCCGAGCGCGACGTGCAGAGGTTGATCAGCATGGATTCTACAATCTCTACACTACGAGACTGCGTGGGTTCGACCGGGTCGAGCAGAGCAAGACGTATTCGTGCTGGGCTGCCTCTGCGGAGATGGTACTGGGTTTCCTTGGCCGGCCCGTCTCGCAGTCAGAGATCCTTCGGACGATTAAGGGCGAAGGCATCGACGAGGGCAAAGGTTATGGAACGGGCATGGAAATCATGGAAGCTCTCGCCGGAGACTGGACACACGTGCACTATGACAGCGGGAATGCAGCGTGGATGGCCGCGGACATTTCGCTCGGCTGGCCTGTCATCATTGCGCTCAAGAACGATGACGATCGAGTAGGTCACGCAGTCGTCCTGACAGAGATGACGGTTTCCTGGCAGAGTACTTGGGGGCAGCCTCTCGCGATTGTTCATGAAGTCGTGGTGGTTGATCCTTATCCTGGCATGGGGCGCGAGCGCTGGAGCGGCGAAGAGTTCAAATCAAGGCTGGCAGGTTGCATTCACATGAGGGACTACTCTCTGCCAGGCTTCTGACCTCCGGGAGTGCACTGCATGTCAACGGAATCGAAGGAAAAACTTCAGGTTGCCGCTCTCGCGCAACTCGTTCGTCTCTTCGAGGACTTGGAGAACGAGAGAGGCAAGAAACGGGGTGGGCGGTTCTCTCGGTGCGTCAATTCACCTTTCTTCATCACCGTCATCGGGGGCTCGCTCTTGGCGCTGGTATCGCTTGTCTGGCAGTCGAATTCAGATTCCGCGAAACAGCAACGAGCCCTTGTTCAGGCCGAGATCCAGGAAAAGCAGCAACTCCTAGAAAGTTTCTCCATAAACTTTTGCCAATCCTTGGGCTACGCGTTGGAATGGAAGAAACGTCAGTTCTATATCCAGAAGCACCCGTTTGTGGAGGGAAGCAAGGGGGCTGAACCACCGCCGTGGACGGATCACAGGAGCTATGCGGAAACGCGGGCCTTCTACGAGAAGATGCTCATCAAGTATTTGGAAGCAGGCGCATTCGATGCTCTATGTGCTCGGGTCACGGCAACCTTCCAATCGGATTCAGTTCTTCAGAGAGCACACACTCTCGATGCAACCATGGATAACTTTGTTGAGTCCAAATCTCGGGTAGAGATGAGCAAGGCATATAAGGCGGCGGATCGAGAGTACCAGGACCTAATCGCCGTCATGGGAAATGAAATCAAGGCCTATACCATATCGAAATGAGGATCGCACTATGACGTTACGACACATCACACTCGGCGGCCTCGTAGGAGGCTTGTTGCTATTCGGGCTATGCGGTTGCGAGCGTATGGGGTCAATCCCACCCGATCTAGACGCCTGCATTCTGTGTGAAGGATCGGGTAAAGTGGAATGCGATATCTGCAAAGGGAACGATGATGGCCCTCAAGCATCGTGCGCGAAATGCCATGGCACTGGTGAAACCGAGTGTGCGAAATGCGAAGGCACAGGCTTACCAGGACGACACCGATCAAGTCGCATCGGGCAAGAAGAGGGGGACCGGAATCCCTTTCGGGGCCGGGCTGTCACCGTCGATTCCGGTCAGAAGCAAGGAACTGGAACTTGGGTTTCGGGGGACGCGTTACACTCGTGGTCGGAAAGCTCGGCGGTGGAGCCGGGCGTTAGCCAAATGGGAAATGCCGGGCAAGCCTACTTCAACCCGTACTCCTTGAGCTTGCGATACAACGTGCGCTCACCGATGCCTAGAAGCTGTGCGGCCTGTTCGCGGTTGCCTTGGGTCATTGCCAGCGTCTGGCGGATCGCCTCTTTCTCCAGCCGATCCAGCCCCACCCCCGCCAGGCTGCCCCTGACGTAGCGATCGTCGGAGTCATCAGCGAAGATCTCCTGGGGCACATCGCGCACGTCGATCGTTGCACGATCGCACATGACGACCATTCTCTGCACGACATTGAGCAGCTCACGCACGTTGCCCGGCCAGGCGTAGGCCACCAGCCTCATCATCGCCGGCGGGCTTATGGTGGGAATGGGCTTGTCGAGCCCCCGGGCATACCGGCCAAGCGCGTGATTGACCAGCAGCGGAATGTCCTCACGCCGATCTCGAAGCGGAGGCACGTGGATCTGAGCGCCTCGGACCCGAAAATACAGGTCATCGCGGAATTGCCCCGCCGACACCAGCGATTTCAGATCCCGATTGGTCGCGCTGATGAAGCGGACATCGACCTTGCGCGTCTCGTTGGAGCCCAGGCGGACCACCTCTCCGGTCTCAAGCACCCGCAACAGCTTCGCCTGCATCACCAGCGGCATGTCGCCGATCTCGTCGAGGAACACCGTCCCGCCGTTGGCGTACTCAAACACCCCTTCCCGGTCACGATCAGCGCCGGTGTATGCCCCCCGCAAATGGCCGAACAGTTGATCCTCCAGCAGCGTCTCACTCTGCGAAGCGGCGTTGAAGACGACGTAGCGCTTCTGCGCCCGCTTGGAATGAACGTGAATGGCCGAGGCGATCAGCTCCTTGCCGGTGCCGGACTCGCCGCTGATCAACACGAAGAGATCGCTGGGGGCGATCTGCTTGATGGTGGCGATGACTTCGCGAATCGCCGCTGATTCGCCGATGATCCCCTCGAATCCGTATGCGGCATCAACCTGCCCGCGCAGGCGAGTGTTCTGATGCCGAAGGATCACCGTCTCCGCCGCCCGGTGAACCAGATTGCGGAACACGTCGAGGTCCAGCGGCTTTTCGATAAAGTCATACGCTCCGCCTTGCAGCGCCGCCTTGGCCGTCGGCACATCGCCATGCGCGGTGACCATGATGGTCTCCGCGTCTCGCTGGTGTTCCCGGCTCAACTCAAGGACGGTGAGACCGGCGGTCTCGCTCTCCATCACCAGATCGGTAACGATCACGTCGAAGCTTCCGTGTCGCAACTCATCTTCAGCCTCCGCCAAGCTGTGCACGATCGTGCAGACATGCCCCGGCTTGCGCAGGGCTTCGGCCATGACTTGGGCGTGCTCCGTCTCATCGTCAACGATCAGGACCTGAGCATGCACCGAAGGCGGGTTCTCAGCGTCGGCCATAGCCGGGCATTGTATTTCAACGGGCCGACTCATGCCCTCGAACGCCATCGAGACTCAACCGCCGCCTGCGGCGCCGCCGCGGCTCGCCGGCAAGTCGAATCTCAATGCGCCGGCGCGACATCGGCCGATACAATTAGGTCGATGACAGAGCCCGCCGCAAGGATCGCTCCAGCCAAGGTCCCGCAAAGGCATTCGAGGACAATCGACTTCGCCCTTGAGGGTCGCAGGATCCATTGTGTCGGCGTCGGCGGGTGCGGGCTCAGCGGCCTGGCCCGACTGCTGGCCCAGCGAGGCGCAATGTGCAGCGGGTCGGACTCCGCCCCCAGCGAGCTGACCGAGGCGCTACAAACCGAGGGCATCCCCGTCAGCCACCAGCAGACGGCAGACACCTTGCCCGACCGCTGCGACCTGGTCATCGCTTCCGCCGCGATTCCCGACGACCATCCCGAGCTGCTGGCCGCCCGGCACCGCGGCATCGACGTGATCAGCTACGCCCAAGCGCTGGGCATGGTGCAGGCCGACCGCACCGGCGTCTCCATCGCCGGCACCCACGGCAAGAGCACCACCGCCGCCATGCTGTGCCACGTGCTGATCGAATGCGGGCTGGATCCGAGCTTCATTGTCGGCGCGACCTGCCCGCAGATCGGCGGGGGAAGTCGCACCGGCTCAGCGGCCATTCCCGGCGACGACCCATTGGTCCCCCGGCCCGGCATCCTCGTCGCCGAAGCCTGCGAGTTTGATCGCTCCTTCCTCCACCACCGCCCGGTGATCGCCCTGATTAATAACGTCGACGAAGATCACCTTGACGTGTACGGCACCCTCGATGCGGTCGTCGAGGCGTTTGGCGAGTTTGCCAAGCTCCTGCCGCCGGTCGAAGCGGGCGGGCAACTGCTGATCGCCCACGACGGGGCCCATCGCCGAGAGGTCACGGCCGACCTGCACTGCGCGGTGGAGACGTTCGGTTTCAACCCCGCTGCGGACTTTCACGTTGATTTTGATCCGGCCCAGCCCCACATCGTCGTGCATGAGAACGGCGCGCCGGCCGCCCAATGGACCAACGCCATGCCCGGAAAGCACAACGCGCTGAACGCTGCTGCGGCGGCCATCCTCGCGAGCTATTGTGGCGCTGACTGGACGCGGATCGCAACCGCACTCGGCTCATTCCAGGGGCTGGATCGGCGCATGCAACGCCTCGGCGCCCGACCCATCGCCGGCGGCGAGGTCGTCGTCTACGACGACTACGGTCATCACCCCGTGGAGATCGAGGCGACCCTGCAAGCGTTGCGCGCCGCCGAGCGCCCCCGCCGGCTGATCTGCGTCTTTCAGCCCCACCAGCACAGCCGCACGCGGTTCCTGCTCGACGAGTTTGCCCGCAGCTTCTCCTGCGCCGATGTCGTCATCGTGCCGCACATCTATTTCGTCCGCGACACCGAGATCGAGAAGCAGCGGGTGAGCGCGGCCGACCTCGTCGATCGGCTTCGCCGCCAGGGCGTGACCTCCATGCACATCTATCCATTTCAGGCCATCGTCGAACAGCTCGAGATCATCTGCAAGGATGGTGATCTGGTGGTGATCATGGGCGCCGGCCCGGTGTGGCAGGTGGCCAGAGGGTTCCTTGATCGCGAAGAATCATCCGGGTCATAGCCCCGTATACATAGGCGCTGGGGGATTCCCGCGGATATGCATCCGCGGCTACCAACTCCTCTTCGCGCTCGCCTGCGGCTCGCGGCTAAACTTGATGCCTTCGTGCCTTGATGCCGTCTACCAGCCTCTCCAGCCTCTTCAGCGATCTCGACGTGGATGTCGTTCTGGATGCCCCCATCGGGGCCATGACCTGGTACGGCATCGGCGGCCGGGCTGATCTGCTGGTTCGCCCCAACTCGATCGAGGCCCTCGCCACGCTTGCGAAGCGCTGCGATCGAAGCAGCGCGACGCTTCGAGTACTCGGCGGCGGCGCGAACCTCCTCGTCGCCGACGAAGGCGCCGACGGCATCGTCGTTCGTCTCGATACGCCTGCTCTTCGTGAGATCAAATACAACCGCACCGGCCGGATCAGCTCGATGAAAGCTATGGCCGGGGCCGATCTGGCCAAAACGCTGATGGACGCCACTCGCCGCGGATTGGACGGCCTCAGCCCGATGGCGGGAATACCCGGAACCATCGGCGGGGCCATTCGCATGAACGCCGGCGGAGCCTTCGGCTCGATCGGCGATGCCGTCAACAGCGTCACCTGTATCACCCGCCGCGGCGAGCTCGTCACTTACCCCGGCGGCGAGCTGCGATTCGAGTATCGCCAAACCAACATCCCCGATCCACTGATCGTCTCCGCCACGTTCAACCTTCAGCCGGCAGACCCGATCACCCTGCGCAACCGCGTCAAGGAGATCTTCGCGTTCAAGAAGAGCACCCAGCCGCTGGCCGACCATTCCGCCGGCTGCACCTTCAAGAACCCCATCGACCCGGTCTCCGAGCAGCGAGTCCCCGCAGGCAAGCTCATCGACGAAGCCGGCCTCAAGGGCGAGCATATCGGCGGAGCGTCGATCAGCCGGCATCATGCCAACTTCATCATCACCAAGCCGGGCGCGGCCGCCGAGGACGTTTTGCAGTTGCTTGATCTGGTTCGCCGACGAGTCTACGAGCACGCAGGGATCGAGCTTCAACAGGAAGTCGTGGTCTGGCGCCGCGGCGACCAAGCCGAGCCGTGAGTTTCGCGGGCGGGCTTGCCCCGCCGCGACAAGATCAACCTTGCAGCGAGCGGAGTAACTTGTAGCTTCCCTCTGTGTCCTCTGTGTCTCCGTGGTGATTCCTCCTGATGGAAACCGACGTTGACGAACGACCTCCCAACCATACTCGTCCTCATGGGCGGCCCGGATGCCGAGCGCGCGGTCAGCCTCATGTCCGGGAGCGAAATCGCCCAAGCCCTGCGCGATACTGCCCGCTTCGAAGTCATCGAACAGATCATCGACAAACCGACAGCCGATGAGCTTCGCCCCCTCGGCGGCGATGTGGTCTTCCCGGCTTTGCACGGGCACTGGGGCGAGGGCGGGCCGTTGCAGCAGATCCTCGAACAGCTCGGCCTCCCCTACATCGGCTCAGAGCCGCACACGGCGGCCCTGGCCATGGACAAGCTGGCCACGAAGCGAACGCTCTCGGCCGAGGGCGTCCCGTGCCCCGCGGATTGCCGGCTCGAAGCGGACGATCCGTGCCAGATCGACCCGCCATTGGTCCTCAAACCCATCGACGATGGCTCCAGTGTCGATCTGTACATCTGTCACAACGCCGCGCAGGTGGACGCAGCCCGCGCGAAGCTGCACCCCAAGCGCGGCCCAATCATGGCCGAGCAGTACATCGCCGGCCGGGAGATCACCGTCGGCATCGTCTGCGGCCAGCCGTTGCCGTTGATCGAAATCATTCCGGGGCCAGGCATCGAGTTCTACGACTACCAGGCGAAGTACGTCCGCGACGACACGCGCTACATCATCGATCCGGACCTTCCCTCCGAGGTCGCACAACTGTGCACGGATGTTGCGATGCTCGCGTTTGACCGGCTCGGCTGCCGGGATGTCGCGCGTGTTGATTTCATCGTCAACGACGATGGCCCGTGGTTCCTGGAGATCAACACCATGCCGGGGTTCACGACACACTCACTGGTCCCGATGGCCGCAGCGACCATCGGCCTGAACATGCCCAAGCTGTGCGCCAAGCTCGCCGACGCCGCCCTGTCCCGCGCCCCGCATCCGGCAGGGCTTTAGCATCACCATCGTGCAATGGTCCGCACAGCGGCCGCCTCCCGACTGCGCACTGCCAACTGACGGGCTACGCGCTGCTCGGCCGACGCCGTCACTTCCGCCCGCTACCTGACCGTGCCACCGTCGACCATCAGGCCTATCCTTCGGGCAACGTCAAGTGCCCTTTGTAGGCCCGGATCATGCCAGCCGAGTCCGAGACGTACGAACATAAGTCGGTGTATGGTGGGACCGACAAGGAGCGACTAAAGCTCGTGAAGAGCATCGTCGCTATGGCGAACACCGAGGGCGGCAACATCCACATCGAGCGCGTAACCGCTCGGGCGCGCGAACTCGACTCGGCATCGCTGGATAACATTGTGAACCGCTACGTCGGCCCGGCCATCCATGGCATCGAATCCGAGGTGCAACTGGATGGTTTCGCGGTGATCCGCGTGGCCAAGTCTGACCAGAAGCCACACGTAATCACGAGGTACGCCGGCTACCAGGAGGAACAGGGGCGGCAGAAGGCGGTGTTCCACAAGGGCCAAATCTGGGTGCGGCACAGCTCCTCCAATGCGGAGGCCGCCCCGGACGACGTGGCCATGTTGATCCGAGGCGCGGCTGGCCGGCTCCTTGAGCAGTTGGGGGCCCGGATCCAGCAGCCGGGTTTCGTTCTCCGGCCGGAGGATGAGGGGGCTATGCCAGTGCGCCTCGCCTCCGACCAAGACGCGGTCCCAGTGAGGGTGGACACGCCTGCAGCGTACCCGCACACGCGGCGCACGTTGTCGGACGAGATCGGCTGCTCCGTTCCTTGGGTCACCGCGGCCATGCAATCGCTCAACCTTGAGAACGACGGACAGTACGCGTACTCGGATCGGAACGCTGTCGGTCATGCCGTTCTCTGGCGGTACAGCGACGAGGCACGGCTGCGGCTTCTTTCGAAGCTGGACGAACACCCCGATTGGGACCCCCGTCGAGACGGTTGAGCGCCGTCACCGGGCGTCACTCGATGACAATCACAGTGTATGGCAGGCTTTCCGCATGCCGGATGTCGCCGTGGCCAAATGCGTCAGGCTAAGGCCTGGCCTAGAACTCTGTGTGATGGTCAAGAAAGTCGTAACTGCCCCGACTTTCTCCGACTTTCTCCGACTTTCTTCGACTTTCTTTCTTCCCTCCGACTTTCCGACTTTCTACGACTTTCCTGACTTTTTAAGTGAAAAAGGTTCACTCGCTTTTGAGATGGAAAGGTTCGGCAGCCAGCCGAAATGACTTGTCGATTACACAGAGGGCGTTTGATTTCAAAACTGTCTCCATCAGCCTATGCCGAGATGTACCGGGGACAACGTGGATTCTGTTGATCCTTCTGGCCTGACCGATGACCCGTTCGCCAGCGATGGCATCGCCTTCTTCTCGATGAATCCTCTCAGCCAGTTGTTCCAAGTCATCCCGCCTCATTTCTTGCTACCCCCCACGATCAGCCCTTTATCTTCCAATTCTTTGCAAGCTGCCATCACAGTTGCTAAATCCAAACACAGTGCTTCAACAATGTCGCTGTAGTACACATTTTTTTGCTGCTGCTTCTGAAACAATTGGAGTATTTCTTTGACTGCCTGTTCATGACTGATTTTGCGGATTTCGACTTCTTCAGCTCCGTCAGAAGTGATCCGTTCTGAGAAACCTAGCACCAATTCCTGAATAGCTGCCGTCTGCCGATTCATCGCCTTTCTCTCCAAAGTCATTTCTTGCAAGAATTCATCAAACCGCGTCGCCAGATTACTCCATTTTTCAACATGTTCTCGAAGTTCCGTAAACTGATGTTGAATCTGGCTGAGGTTCAGACCCTCCATGTGGACCAAATCTTCGAGAATCTCAGGACCAATACTGTCATCAAGATCTTGGTAGGGACCTTGGTAGGGTTTCTTTGGTTTGTCATCCAATTCGGTAAATTCAACAGTAAGAAAAGTGTCTTTATACTTAACGACATGAGATAACGGTTTTTGATTCATCAACGTCACGAACAGTTTTCCGCGAAATCCGGGGTCAACTTGTGGTCCAAGCGACGCAATAATTGCTCGTCGCGCAAGACCCGATTTTAATCCAAGCCGACCAACATAATTATCCGGCATCGTGAAAGTTTCGTGTGTTTGCACAATGACAACACCGTACGGTGGAATCCGATGAGCACCACCATTCAATTCCAAGTCAATTGGTTTTTCTGGCATCTCGGATGCTGGCGACCAAAGATATCGTCCAATACGAAGGTCGTAGCTCGCCGGCTGAACGCCCGACTCGTCAAAATTTGTACCAAACCTTTTTTGTTTATTCGCCGCTTGGATTTGGTGGTCTACAAGAAGAATCATCGTTTTCTCCTGCTTGTTCAGTCTCTTGTGTACAAACGTGTACGCCGCCACGTGTATTCTGGGGACTCCCCGATCCGCTGCTGGTCGAAGAGTTTGTTGAGGTCGGTGTCGGCCCGTCTGATGATACACCGGTTCAGAGTGTACGGCGGGCTTGCAGCGCACCGGATGTGGCGGTTGCCACATGCGTCAGGTTAGCCGGGACGCTACGCGTCCTGGGACCGGCGGCGATCCCCGGCGTGGCCGCCGGGGCTACACGTGAAACCGCTGCGGCGCACGCGTTGCCTTGTGGTACCATTGAAGGTACGGCATGATCGGCTGCTTCGTGCCGCATAGCGTGTACCCACCCGGTTACCATCGATCCCCGGCGTGGCCGCCGGGGCTACACGTGAAACCGCCGGGGCTACATGTGAAGCCGCCGGGGCTACATGTGAAGCCGCCGCGGCCACGCGGCGCGGATCGGATCGTCGCGACGCCGGCCGCTGCGCAACCTTGACCGCGTCCCGGGACAATTCTCAACGCAAACCACCCGCAGCCGCCGATCCTGATTACGCAGGGTCGTGCCTCTGCGTCCTGGGTGACTCTGCGGTGAATACTCCGAATCGGACGGCAATCGAATGCCCAAGCGAAAGCGCAGACGACGCAAGACCAAGCCAGCCGCCAAGCAGCCGCGGGTGAGGATCGACGCCGTGACACGCAAGCGCATTGCGGCGGGTGTTTCATGGGCCTTGGCCGGCGGCGGCGTGATCACGGCATCGGTGCTCGGCGTGCCCCGGCTGCAAGCCTACGCATCGGACCGCCAGCAGATAGGGGAGATCGAAGTCCGCTTCGTCAGCTCGCCGGCCTGGGTGACGGGCGACCTCCAAGAGATGTTGGTGTTGACCGCAGCGGGGCACATCAGCGCCGACCCGCTTCGGCGGGAAGGATTGGTGACGGCGCGGCGAGCGCTGCTGGCTACGGGATGGTTCCAGGAGGTCCGCCAGGTTCGCCGGGTTGGTGGGGGGCTGGTGGAGATCGAGGCTCGTTTCGCTCAACCGTTTGCTGTGATCCGCGACGCCGACGGAGACCACCTGGTTGATCCGCGCGGCCGGCTGATGCCCAAGACGTTTCCGCTCGGCGGGGCTGAGAGGTTCATCGCGATTCTGGGTGCTCGGTTAGGGCGACCGGCCGGGGTGGGTCAGCAGTGGGAAGGATCGGATGTGACTGCGGCGCTTGACGTGCTGCGACTGATCCACGCCCAGGCGTGGCGCCGGCAGGTGGCCGAGGTTGACCTGACGCATGACGTGCATGAATTGTCGATCCGGCTCATCACTGACCGAGGCTGCACGATCGTCTGGGGAAGATCGCCCGGCGAAGAGCGAGGCGGCGAGGTGCCCGCAACGCGAAAGCTGAGCTATTTGGACTACCACTATCAGCACTACGGCCACATCGACCGCGGCTTCGCCAGAGAGCTGGACATCACGGGCGATGTGGTCATCGGGCGGTGAGCGAAGCCCCCGCAGCCACAGGCCGCCGATCGGATTTCGCCGGGACGCACCGCGTCTGGGCGTCGGCGGGCGTAGCTTGGCGGCTATCCATACACTGTTTCGATGCCACGGCAATCGCGGATGTTGGTGTTGCCTCGGGGCCTGATCCTGCTGGCATCGGTGTGGTTGGTCGCCTCGTGGATCCTCGCCATCGGTCTTCGCGCGCCGGTGGAGCCGTCGTCAGCCAGCTATACCCCCGGGGTGGGGCTGATGCTCATGTGCGTAGCGATCGGGCTGATGATCGCCTGGCCGGTGCTACGCCTCAGCCAATCGCCGATACCGCTACCGATACGGCAGACGCTGTTGGACCTGGTGGTTCTGCTGGCGTTGGTGCAAGTGGTGGTGTGGCCGCTTCGATTGGTCACACCGTGGCCGCCCGCACGCACCTTCGCGTTGGACGCGACGCTGGCCGGCTGGGCGGCGCTGGCTGGGGCAATGGTGGCGTCGGCGGTCGGGTCAACGCGGGCCGGGCCGAGGAACTTGGCGATGTTGGCCTGCGTAAGCATGTGCCTGGCCGGACCGGCCGCGGCGTGGGTCGGGGTATTGATCTCGCCGGCCGGCGATCCGGCCCAGAATCTGCTCAGGATCGGCCCGCTCATGGAGATCCATGCCATCACCGAGGGCGGTAGCGCGCCGGTCACTCCCCAGCGATGGCGATGGCTCATGCTGCTCACTCTGGCCAACCTCGCAGCCTGGACAGCATTGATCGTCGCCAAGCTGGTCATTGGGTCGCGGCCATCACCCAGCATGGATCCCTCAGACTGAATGCCCGGGTGGTTGTTGTAATCCCTGCTCGCACAAGCACATCACTCCACCGGCGGAAATCCACCGGCCCCCGGTTGACACACGTGGTATCCTTCTGGCTCCTGGGTTCGGTGGGATTTGCGAACAGCCCTGGGCATCGACGAATGATGGCAGACGCGCCTGAGAATGATCCGGCCAGGGACGAAGCCCTGCGGCGCTTCGCTGCGCTGGTGGGCAGCGTCGGTGTCAAGCGATTCGCTCAATCGCTGGGGATTTCCACGCGACAGATCAACCGCATCTTGGCCGGCGCCCAGCCCAACCCCGTCGACCGCCTGGTCCGGGCGCTGCAGAGCGCTCAGCCGGAGGTGGGCGATTGCGTCCTGGACTACGTCTGTCAGGAAATGGGCGGCCACTTTGTACGCACCGAAGCGTTCGACGACGCGACCGTCAACGCCGTCAAAGAGTGTGCCGAAGCCATCGCCGCCATCAGCGACGGACAAATCTCAGAACTTGATCTCAAGGAGATTCGCGAGGCGATCAGCGCGCTGAGCGGCCTCATCACCGCGTTTCACACTCAGCGCCCCGATCCACCACCCTCAGGTAGCGATTGAACAAGGCAAGTAGCCGGCGGTTCCCGTGTCAGCGCTGATGAATGCATTGAACCAGATTCTGCACGCCGACTGCCTTGATGCCCTGGGCGATCTCCCGCAGGACCTCGCCCATCTCGCCTACCTCGATCCGCCGTTCAACACCGGCCGCACACACTCGACGGCCAAGACCGCCTACCACGACCGCTGGCCGAGCATCGAGGCGTACCTTGACTTCCTGCGACCACGCGTTAGCGCGATCCGCCGCGTGCTCAAGCTCAACGGCTCAATCCTGTTGCACTGCGATTGGCGCACCGCGCCTCACCTGCGCCTCATGCTTGATGATCTGTTCGGCCGATCGAACTTCGTCAACCACCTGATCTGGGTATACGGCCTGGGGGGCTCGTCGCCGCGGCGCTTCGCCCGCAAACACGATGACATACTCTTTTACTGTGGCGGTGACGATTACTTCTTCGACCCGCCGATGGTCCCCGCCACCAGCAACCGCATGAAGGGGCAGTCCAAAAAGGCGCGCGATGTCATCGAGATTCCGGCCATCAACAACATGGCGGCGGAACGGGTCGGCTACCCCACACAAAAGCCGTTGGCGCTCTTGTCGTTCTTGGTGACCGCGTGCTGCCCGCCGGGCGGCGTGGTGCTCGACCCGTTCTGCGGAAGCGGCACCGCGCTGGTCGCGGCCGCGCGGACCGGCCGGCACTTCATCGGCATCGACATCAACCCCGACGCGGTGCGCATTTGCAAGCAACGCCTCGGCGCCGCGTAGCCGCGGCGGCTTCACGTTGAGCCGATACGCCGCGTGGCCGCGGCGGCTTCACGTTTAGAACCCGCCCTTGCGCATGATGTCCAGACTCTCGGGAAACGGATAGCTCGCGAACACGCCGGTCGGCGCAAGCTCCCACATCCCCAGCGATGGATAGACATCGCCGCGGTACCCCGCCTCGTACATCATCCGCAACACGGACTCGAAGCTCGGCTCCCGGTCGTCGGACCCGGTCAGGCAGTTGGACTTGGCCCCAAGAAACGACACACTGGCCACCGGCAACCGTTCCCGCCGACCGTGCAGCATCTTCGCCACCGTCGCAAAGCCCCGCGACAGATCCCCAAGAGTGAAATGATCGCGCCCCTTGGGGCGCAGCAGCGCCAGGATCAGTAGACTGTCCAGGTCGTACTTGAGGATGTACGGCTCCCGATCAGTCGCGGCATGGATCGCCACCGAATCGGCGAACATCCGCGCATAGGAGGTCACCGCCTTGGGCGTCCATTGGCTGGTAGCGGTCAGAGCCACGACCTGATTGATGATGCCATGATCGTTGTCTTCGGTATTCACCCCACAGACGAAGGATCGATACCGGCCGGCCAGCAGGTCCGCCAGGAGATGCTGACCCCATTGGATGCGTATGCGGTCGCGATCCGCGCTGGCGCGGCGCGGATCACCCGCAGGCAGCAGCACGACTCGATCCGCCCGCTTATCGGCCTCCATCAGCAGGTCGCCCTCTTCGTCATACAGACGCGGTGTCTGATCGCTCGTCGTTGTCTCGGTCACGGCCGGCACCTCCTGATATGGATCGCTGCGGAAGTATACCACGGCTGGGCGCTCTTCATGTGTAGCCCCGGCGGCCACGCCGGGCGAAATACACCTTCCACCGCGTGGCCGCGGCGGCTTCACGACGAATCGATCACAAATCACCCCGTGAAGCCCCGCCGGCCACGGCGGGCCGACCAGCAACGTGCGCCCGCCGCGCCACCCGCGCCGCGTGGCCGCGGCGGCTTCACATGGCCGACTGCGGCCTCGCCACTTCCCGGCCGCGCAGCATGCCGCCGGAAACCCGCTGCACGAAGCGATCCCACACGTCCACGTGCCGTCCGGGCGACGGCCGGCTACGCCGCTCGACGGATTCGTAGATCAGCCCGGCACAGTGGCGACAGATGAAACCTTTCGACCATAAAGCCGCGGATGCCATCCGCGACTCTTGGATTTGCAGCCCCATCGCTTGCGCGATCGTCCACACCGGCATCGGCCAGTAGACGTTCTTCATCCAGCGCCGGCACCGCGGACAGGCGAAGAAACGGATGTACGCGCCCGGGGTGGTCGGACGATGTGATCGCAGCAGCGTCTGCTGCCAGAACCTCGATATGCGATCCGGCAGTGCCTGACGCATCTGTCCCCAGGGGCCGCAGATCACATCACCGCTCGGATCAATTGGTCGGCGGGTCCAGACGCGCTTCGCCGCCAAGCGATGGTTCGGGTTCGCTTGCCGAGCGCTGGCCGGGTTGCACGCGTAGTAATCCATGACCACCCGACCTCGCTTGGCCCACTGATGAATGGTGGCCCGGTTCACGCCGCATCGCCTGGCCGCTTCGTCGATCGACACCCCCGGCCAGGGAATGACGATCGGCCGACAGAATCGCCTCACGTCGTTGGCGGTGAGAGTGACCGCCTCGACGGCACACAATGGCCCGTCGGGAGTGCCCGGCCAGCGCATGTACCGCACCACCGCCCCGGCGGCGATTCGCTTGTCGTCAGCCCGCAGGGTCAGGGACCAGCTGCGCAGCGGCCGGGCGAGAGTCGGACGCAATGACCCCTTCCGCCGCTTTGCGGCTTCGCGAGGGTTCTTCCGCAGCTCCCGCGTGACGCGATGCCACGCGTCGAAGAGGTTGACGTCGAGCTGGTCCATCCATAGAGGGAGCGACGGGCAGGGCGGCGCGCGCCGGCGCGGCCGGCGCCGCGTGGCGGCAGCGGCGCTGCCGATACGCCGCGTGGCCGCGGCGGCTTCACGTTGAGCTTCCGATACGCCGCGTGGGCGCGGCGGCTTCACGTTGAGCTTCCGATACGCCGCGTGGCCGCGGCGGCTTCGCGTTGAGCCCCGGCGGCCACGCCGGGCGTCCCACCGTACAATCGCCGCATGGTGCTCGCCTATCACGTGACCTTCGGCGCCTACGGGTTCTGGCTGCCGAATGACCCGCGGGGATCATGGTCCAACCACGTCTGGGCCAAACACTAGAAGCAGTTCGGGCCGGCTACGAAAGTCACCACCAGCCGTTCGCTTGCGCTCGCTCCGCACGATCGGCAGCACAGGCTCCGCGCCAAACAATCATTGAAACACCCAGCGGTTCGTTTTGACAATGCACAAATTGCCGCGATCGCAGACGGTTTCAACAGCACCGTCGAGCAAACTCATTTACAGATCCTTGCATGCGCGATCATGCCCGATCACGTTCACCTGGTCATCGCTCGACACAACGAGTCGATCGAGCCCATCGTGGGGTTCCTCAAACGATCCGCCAGCAGATCACTTTCCCGCGCCGGCTGTCATCCGTTGGTCTCGCATCGTAAGCCGAATGGGCGCCTACCGTCTCCCTGGGTCGAAGGCGGGTGGAACGTATATCTGAACACGCCCGATGAGGTGAGCCAGCGCATTCGATACGTCGAGGCCAACCCGCTGAAAGCGGGCTTGCCAGCGCAACACTGGCCATTCGTTGGGCCGCTTGTGGTGTGATCGACGCCGCGTGATACGCCGCGTTGCCGCGGCGGCTTCACGTTGAGCTGCCGATACGCCGCGTGGGCGCGGCGGCTTCACGTTGAGCGCCGATACGCCGCGTGGGCGCGGCGGCTTCACGTTGAGCTGCCGATACGCCGCGTGGGCGCGGCGGCTTCACGTTGAGCTTCCGATACGCCGCGTGGCCGCGGCGGCTTCACGTTGAGCCCCGGCGGCCACGCCGGGCGGTTCCGTCTAGTATCGCTGGCCGCCGCTGGTCCGCTCTTCGCGGGCGCGAGCCTCGTTCACCTTGAGGGTTCGGCCGTCCACTTCGGTGCCGTCTACGGCGCCCATCGCCGCCTTGGCCTCGGTGTCATCGGGCATTTCGACAAAGCCGAAACCGCGTGACCGGCCGGTGATACGATCGGTGATGATCGCGACGCTGTTGACCTGCCCGTGCTCGGCGAAGAGGTCGTTGAGCGCTTGCTCGGTGGTCTGGAAGCTGAGATTTCCAACATAGATACGGAACATGAGGGGTACTCCCGTGCTGGGAGCCGACGCTGGTCCGGAAGGAACGAACGGGGCTGACCCAAGCGGAGAAACGAAAGACGGCCGACTTACGGATCGACCGACAAGGCGGGGCAGGACCGTCCGGCGCCGCAGAAGAAGCAGTATACACCATGCGCCGCGTGGCCGCGGCGGCTTGCCGATGCGCCGCGTGGCCGCGGCGGCTTCACGTTGAGCCCCGGCGGCCACGCCGGGCGCCCAAAGGACCCCGGCGGGTATTGCCCGTCGGGATCCATAATGTCGGCAACGACCTACTTTCCCGCGGTGCAGTATCATCGGCGGCAGGAGCTTAACTTCTGTGTTCGGGATGGGAACAGGTGTTTCCTCCCACCTGTGGTCACCGACAAGCCTAACCGCGGGTTACCACCCGCGGCTAGGGATGTGTCATGGATCGAACGTCTGGGTGAGTCACCGAGATTCAATGAAAGCCAACCAATGAGGGTTCGCGACCGGTTCGTTGGCGATCCGCCGCGTGGCCGCGGCGGCTTCACGGTAGCCGGAGCCCGGTCGGCGTGACCAAGTCATCGACCGTTAGTACCGCTTCGCTGAGGGCATTTCTGCCGGTACACGCGCGGCCTATCAACCTGGTGGTCTACCAGGGGTCTCTCGTCGCACAAGGCGACATGCAACACTCATCTTCAGGGGAGCTTCTTGCTTAGATGCTTTCAGCGATTATCTCTGCCCCACTTAGCTACCCAGCGATGGACCGAGCGGTCCAACTGGCACACCAGGGGTGGGTTCCTCCCAGTCCTCTCGTACTAGGGAGAAATCCTGTCAATGTTGCAGCGCCCACGGCAGATAGGGACCGACCTGGCTCACGCCGGTCTGAACCCAGCTCGCGTACCACTTTAATCGGCGAACAGCCGAACCCTTGGGACCTCCTTCAGCCCCAGGATGTGATGAGCCGACATCGAGGTGCCAAACCGCCCCGCCGCTATGGACGCTCGGGGGCGATCAGCCTGTTATCCCCGGGGTACCTTTTATCCGTTGAGCTACGACCCTTCCACACGGGATCGCAGGATCACTAGAGCCCACTTTCGTGACTGCTCGACATGTATGTCTCGCAGTAAAGCCGGCTTGTGCTCTTACACTCGACACATGGTTTCCAACCATGCTGAACCGACCTTTGCGCTCCTCCGTTACTCTTTAGGAGGAGACCGCCCCAGTCAAACTGCCCAGCATGCACGGTCCCCCGCCCAGCTTCATGGGAATCGGGGTTAGGCCACAAACCAGCACAGGGTGGTATTTCAAGGGTGGCTCCACCGGGACCGAAATCCCGACTTCAACGCCTCCCACCTATCCTACGCAGTACAGGTCCATGACCAATACAAGCCTACAGTAAAGGTCCACGGGGTCTTTCCGTCTTGCCGCGGGTAGGCGGCATCTTCACCGCCACTACTATTTCACCGAGTCGGTTGTGGAGACAGTGCTCCAGTCGTTACACCATTCATGCGCGTCGGAACTTACCCGACAAGGAACTTCGCTACCTTAGGACCGTCATAGTTACGGCCGCCGTTTACCGGCGCTTCGGTCGCAAGCTTTGCCCGACAAGTCGGGCTAACCTGCTTCCTTGACGTTCCGGCACCGGGCAGGTGTCACACTGTATACGTCCTCTTGCGAGTTAGCACAGTGCTGTGTTTTTGATAAACAGTCGCCAGAGCCTTTTCTCTGCGCCCTTCCCGACGAGTCGGGAGAGGGCCCCCTTATTGCGAACGTACGGGGTCAATTTGCCGAGTTCCTTCACAACCGTTCTCTCGAGCGCCTGAGGCTTTTCGCCAAGCCTACCTGTGTCAGTTTGCGGTACGGGTCCCATGTTTGTCACCGGACGGCTTTTCTTGGAATCGATCCACCCGACCTCGGCCTCAAGGGCCTGGACGCTTCACTGTCCCGTCAAGCTTCACGATCCGTCACGCCGGTTCAACCGCACATGGGAGGGCAGGAATATTAACCTGCTATCCATCGACTACGCCTTTCGGCCTCGCCTTAGGACCCGCCTAACCCTGGGCGGATTTACCTTCCCCAGGAAACCTTAGGCTTTCGGCGACGGAGATTCTCACTCCGTTTATCGTTACTCAAGCTGACATATTCACTTCCTGCCGCTCCACGACGCCTTCCGGCAACGCTTCGCAGCTGACAGGAACGCTCCTCTACCCCCCGCTACTAAACTTCTCACGTCGGGCGCCGATCGCGGCAATATCACGATCAGCGCGCGGCGCGTGAAGTTTAGTAGCGGAGCCGCAGTTTCGGCACGATCCTTATTCCCGATCATTATCGGCGCCGGATTCCTCGACCGGTGATCTGTTACGAACTCTTTAAATGGTGGCTGCTTCTAAGCCAACATCCCGGCTGTCATTGCAATCCGACTACCTTAGAAACTGAGAATCGTTTAGGGGCCTTAACTGACGGTCTGGGCTGTTTCCCTTTCGACCGCGGAAATTATCTCCCGCGGACTGACTCCCACGACAGAGCCGCACGGTATTCGGAGTTTGGTTGAAGTGGGTAGGCTTGTGGCCCCCCAGCCCCATCCAGTCGCTCTACCCCCGTGCGGTGTAACGTGAGGCTAGCCCTAAAGCTATTTCGAGGAGAACGAGATATCTCCGAGTATGATTAGACTTTTACTCCTCCCCACAGGTCATCGCCCAACTTTTCAACGTTGGTGCGTTCGGTCCTCCAAGGGGCATTACCCCCTCTTCAACCTGCCCATGGGTAGATCACTCGGTTTCGCGTCTGCCCCCTGCGACTACACGCCCATTTAAGACTCGGTTTCCCTTCGGCTCCGCTGGGAAGCAGCTTAGCCTGGCCACAGAGAGCAACTCGTCAGCTCATTATGCAAGAGGCACGCCGTCACCCGCCGTCTCGCAAGGAGACGGCCGGCTCCGACTGCTTGTAGGCATACGGTTTCAGGTACTTTTCACTCCCCTTATCGGGGTTCTTTTCATCATTCAGTCGCCTTACTGGTTCACTATCGGTCGTTGAGGAGTATTTAGCCTTGGAGGGTGGACCCCCCAGTTTCACACAGAGTTCCACGAGCCCCGTGCTACTCTGGTACGCCTAGGCCGCTGTCACCACCTGCTACAGGACTGTCACCTTCTTTGGTTCGGCTTTCCTGAACGATTCACAGGTTGATCAAGCGTGCCACATTGGCGCCCGCAACCCCGCCCCGACAAGTCGGGACGGTTTGGGCTGTTCCGCTTTCGCTCGCCGCTACTGACGGAATCGCGTTTGCTTTCTTTTCCTCTGGCTACTGAGATGTTTCAGTTCGCCAGGTTCGCCCCCACGCCCTATGCATTCAGGCGTAGGTGATCCCGCCACTAAATCGGTCTATGCATTGGCCGGTGTTTCGACCGCTCAAAACCGATTTAGTGGCGGGACCGGGTTGCCCCATTCGGAGATCCCAGGATCAACGCTCGGTTACCAGCTCCTCTGGGCTTATCGCAGGTTCCCACGTCCTTCATCGCCTCTCAACGCCTAGACATCCACCGTACGCCCTTGTTAACTTGATCACGCCGACCCGACCCCGACCTGTGAGCCCGCAGCTGCGGGACCTTCATTCCGGAGGGAATCGACGTCGTTCCACCGGGGGGCGTAATGCAACCCCGGCAGACTTGAAGCCTCACAAGCGGCTTTCGATCTCGTCTCGGTGTGCTGCTACGCCGTCGGCAAAGGGTCTGCCACGACGCAGCACGCGACGTTCGAATCCTGACTTGCCAAAGAGCAGGAGTACGCGCCAACTCATTCAGCCCATACACACTCCCGGACGATAGCCATCCGGCACTCTGTCTCCCTCTACCATAGAGCAGCGGGACTCCTCGTGTCAAGCCCCGACCCGACTTTCCGGGCGGCGATCGGTCCCGCAGGGGGTCGATGCAGCTCGCCCGGCGGGTCATGCACCGGCATGTCTCTCATCGACAATCCTCAAAGACCATATTCCCGGCCTTGTACGTCGGCCGAGGCGGTCAGAAGACCATGGTCGATTGCCCGGCGTCTCAAGCCCTGCCGGACCTAGCCCGTTGCTTCAGTCGGCGGCGGTCGGGGTTGAGGATTTCAACCTGCGGATCGCGCAGCTGGAGTATCTCACCGGTACGGAGGTCCTGCAGCAGGACTTTAGCCGCCCGGCCAGCCTCGAGGCCGCCGCCACGTCCGGGGTCGATATCCTCGACGATATCGAGCACGACCAGACCGGTGCTGAAGTCAATGCGAACGGGCGCTTCGCCGTCCGGCATGCGATACTCCTTCACCGTGCCAATGTAATCGCCCGGCTGAACATGGAACGTCTCCACCCACTGATCACCATCGTAGAAGCGGTAGACCTCCGCAATGGCCCGGCCCAAGCCCAGCGTCCCGGCGGCAGCACGTCCTCCCGCTGGAGTCGTGTGGGTGATGAACACACGAAGGGGTGGACTGACGCGTAACGGGTCCGACCATTCGCTCACCGCTGAACTCAGTGTGAAGGATTCCGCCAAGTCCTGCTGCTGATCAACAAGGCTGCGCTTCTTACCAAAGAACGGATTGTAGATCTTGACGGTCAGTCGATAGCGGTAGGTCTCGGAGGGCTCGACGGTGAGGTCATGACCCCAGATCGTGATCTCGTCATCTTGCGGAGGGGAACTTTGCCCATCAGGCTCGCCCGATGTTCCGTCATCAACCTCGCTCGGAGCACTCAATCTGCTGAGTTCCTCCTCTCGAGCGGTGATCCTCTTGTCGAACCTATTGATTCGCTTGCAAAGACTGCGAATCCTAGCCTCGTTGCCCTTGTCCGCTGGCCCGTAGCCGCCGCCGGCGCCTCTCCTGCCCAGGCCGGACCCACCGCTCGTGCCTACGCCGGTTCCGCCGCCCGGGCCCGGGGGCTGCCGTTTGCCGCCCGGCCCGCCCGCGGGCCCAGGCCGGGGAGGCGGTGGCTGGCGATCCTCGCGGTCTCGACCACATTCTTCGAGCGTGCCGCCGAGCTTCTCGAGGCTCGCCATGAGCCGTTCCCGCTCCTTCTTGAACCTTGCAATGTCGCGCCTAATCCCGATGATTTCCTCATCCTCAGGCGCGAGCCCCTCGGGGATTTCAGGCTCGTCGGGAGCAGGAGGGCTCCACTCCTCTTTCTTAGTGGGATAGAACTCCGGCCGAATGATGTCCAGTTGAACGATTGGATCTCCGAGCTGTTCAATGACCTGATCACGAACAGCGGCGTCGATACCCTCGCCGAGCTGGGGACGGAACGTGAACTGCCCCGGGATCGGATCGAGCGTGGTGATGTTGGTCCAGTGGGCATCCACCAGTTGCTGCCGCTCGATCACGACGTCCACGATGTTTTCCGGCCGGTCTTTGTACCAACTTGCCGGGATGGCGGCTTTGTCCTCGGCGTCGAGATCAATGTGTTCTCCGCGAAACTGGCGTCGAAGGTCTGCCACGCTGAACCGGGCGGCCGCCGTCACGAACGTAATGTCTAGCGGTTGGCTTGGATCGGGGAATTGTTGTTGCAGATCGCCATGTTCGCTCAGCACGCCCTCCGCCAGCGCATCGGAATAGGATTTGACCACAACCTGGTACGGGGCCTTCACCTGGGGGACCGGGAACTCGACGCCTCGCTCCCTCTCGAACCCACGAATGTTGGGGGCGATTGCCACGTGGAACTGCGGAAGCGCGGGTTGGGGGTAGACGGGGCGATCGAACCTGGCCAGCAAATAGTCCAGAGCGAGAACGGGGTCAGGCAGCTCTATTTGAGGCGGGGAAGCCTCGTCGAGGCGCTCGAGAAGTCGCTCGGCCTCGGCCTGCAGAAGGGCATCGATCTCATCCGGGGCGATCACACCGGTGCCTTGCGGCTTGGGCACCGCATTCGGCTCGCCGATGAACTGCATTGCCGTGAAGACGACCAGCAGCACCGCAGCGAGACCCAAGACGATCCGTTCCGCATGCAGTTCCCAAATGGTGATGCCTTTGGTCTTCATGATGATCGGCTCCAATAGCGTCGTGCCACTGCTATGGACAACGCTTTCCCAAAGACGGTCTCACCCCGTGGTTTGCGGCTCCGCCGGGATGCC
Organism: Planctomycetota bacterium; assembly: GCA_022568135.1. Lineage (GTDB taxonomy): Bacteria > Planctomycetota > Phycisphaerae > Phycisphaerales > SM1A02 > JADFFQ01. The sequence goes on from JADFFQ010000003.1 coordinate 54,423, forward strand.
AAGCGCCTGTTTGAGCTCAGGCGGCATGAACTGGGCTGTCCATTCGCGTAGCCAGATTGTTTCGAGTTCGAGCGTAAGTCTCGACACAGGAGTCCCGCCGTAATAATAACCGTCCTTGACCTCCGAGAACGAATCCACGACATCCAACTGGGTATTGATGATGGTAATGAAGTTGTATCGAACGAGGGCATCAAGGACCTCCGGGATCCTGCTGCTGTCAACGACGATCGTCAGCCGCACGTGGCGCACGTCATACAACGGATTGCTTGTGCGGCCTGTGAAGGAGACGCTGAAATCAAGCGGCACCTCCTGGCTGGGGTCGGCGGCAGCGGGAGTTGCGGCTGCGCTGGGAGCGGACCGCGAGCGACCGCCACGACCGCGGCGTTGTGGACCGGTAGCACCAACACCGAGGCCACCGCCAGAGGCCGGCGGTCCGCCACGAGCGGCCGGAGCCGGCTCATCAAAGACCTGCATGGATACCAGCCGCTTGACCGGCCCATCCAGCACCGAGTCGTACGGTTGGTTGGCCTCGCGAAGCGCCATGAGGATGTCCTGTTTGATCCAGAATCTCCACTGCCAATCGAACAGACGAACAATTCCCTCACCCTCTGCGCGTGCCGGCGTGGCGGACTCTTGGGGCACATTAAGGCTCTCCAGCGTGGCGTAGACGCTGGTTTGTTTCGCAGCCTCCGCATATTTGGATAGCCTGGTCTCGGTCAGTTGCTCGCTCAGCCAGGTTTCGTCCTCTTCGGTCAGATCTTCGCGGGATTCCTTGATCAGGACCTGCGTCATGAATCGGGCTCTGGCCGCTTCGAGGTCCTCGCGCATGCTTTCCAAAGATGGGGGCGAGTCAGCGCCGATGTCTGCGAGCAATTTCACATACGCTGCCCACAGACGCCGGTACATCTCAAACGGCAGCGTCTCGCGCAGGTGCATAGGTGGATCGGGGAAGAGCTCATCAAGAAGCACCCCACGGTCTTTGCGATTGACGCGTAGCGCCTCGTCGCGAATCCGCTGGGCGTCTGCACTGATCTTTTCGGTCAGCTCCCGGTAGCGATCCAGCAGTTGCGGGTTCACGACAATGGTTGCGCTGACCGGCTCGTCGCCCGCAACCGGGTTGTGGTAGGAAACCTGCGTCTTTTGGAGGCGGTCGAGATCGGCGATCTTCGCCACACGGGCCTTAACTTCCTCCTTGACCCGGTCATTCATGTTGCCCGCGACGATCCACATGGCAAGCGGCGCCGTGATCATGACAGCCACAAAGATGACGGTGTAGACGTTGGACTTGACCCAATCCAAGACAACATTCATGACGCGGCCTCCGCGCCATCCTGGCCGCGGCCGGCCGCGGTGTCGGCGGGTAGTGCAGAGGGCACATCCAAGAGCTCAACCTCGAACGTAATCGGGACGAGGTAGTATTTCGAATTCGGTGGATACAACGTCGGGCGATTGGGTACCGGCCCCATCGCATCGAGAACGTTGTGCTCACCCCGGCCCGAGGCTTTGCCTGCCGGCCGGCGAGATCCCGGGGGGGATGGGCGCCGCGGTCCGCCGGAGGCAGGAGGTTGCCCGCCACGGGAGATCCCAAGACCACCGCCGGGGGGCCCGGGTGGCCTTCGCCGTCCGGACGACGGCGCCCGTCTGCCCGGCGCTCCCCCCCCGCCGGTCATGCCAGTACCCGGTCCCGCACCAGCTCCGGCTGCCCCTGCCCCTGACCCGGGGCGGCTTCGCGGCGCCGGCGCCCTCTCGCGGCGCCCAGGCTGGCTCCCCGAAGAAGGCCGCTCACCACCAAGAACCTTTGTCTCACCAGTCTCAGAGACGACGATGGTCTGCAGTAGATCGGGGTTGCACGAGATCGTGTCGGCGAGAATGCGGTATGGCACGTCCGGACGCTCGGCGTTAGCCCGAAGCCACGCAGCCACGGTAAGGTTGAGGAACTCGATGGGGCGATCATGGCTGAGCTCAACGTTGAGGGTCAAGGCAATTCGACGGCGTTTGGATTCGGGCAGATAGACATACCGTCCGTCAAGATGCTCTAGCTGCACAAGCTTTCGCTGTTGGGGCTCAACGGCCAGGATCTTCTCAACGTCACTACCGAGCAGCTCAGGCTGCGGATCGGTTGACGCCAACGCGTGTGCCACATCGTTGACCAAATGCGGCCAAACGTCGCGGTAGTCCACGAGGCGTCGAAGGTTCTCCGCCGCGAAGCCCACTTTGTTGGCAGCACTGATCTGCTCGAAGTCTCGTTTGAGCTTTCCACCGGTTTCAAGAACCTGGGAGACGACGGCGGGTTCCCCACCGGGGTTGAGCGAGCTGCGGTCGCTGATCGGCCGGTAGAGCATCATGGCGGCCCCGAGCACGACGATCGCCGCCGCCGCCGCGAACCATTGCGTCTTTTGCCGCCACAACTCCGCGCGGAGGGTTTTCACCGGCACCAGATTGGCGTTGATGCGTGCCAAGCCGAGGCCTTGCAGCGCCAGGCCGTAGGCCGTGGCCATGCCGACGGCGCTCTGGGCAAACGTCGCGGCTTGGCGGCCGGTGACCGCAATTCTCTTATATTCGTCCAGCCGCAGTACGTGCATTTGCAGCTGCTGGCCGAGGAACTTGCGCAAACCCGGGATCTTGAACGTGGAGCCGAGCCCGACCATCGTGGTCAGCTTGGCGTCGCGATGTAGCGTCTGGTAATAGCCGATCGACCGTTGGAGATCCTGGAGCAGATCGCTAAAGACCGGCCGCATCGCCTGCATGATTTGCTTGGTGTACTTACTGGCGGCAGCCTCATGCTTGAGCTTCTCCGCCTTGGAATAGCTCAGCTTGAATGCCGCGACAATCGCCTCTGTGAAATGGGTGCCGCCCAGAGGGAAGGTGCGAATCCAGCACCGCCCATGCTCAGCAATGATTACATCCGTGGCGTAGGTCCCGATGTCGAGGTAGACGACGGGCCCTTTGCGCCCGGCCAGCTTGTGGTCATAAGCCATCGCGTTGTACACCGCCACCGGGCCCAGCGTCAGCGCCTCGGGCGCGATCCCCAGCTCCCCGTACAGGCTCAACCGTTGCTGGACACGGTCGCGGGTGATGGCGAAGATCCCCACCTCGATTTCCGGCGAGTCATCGGATGTAAACGTCTGATAGTCCCATTCAACCTGATCGATCGGGAAGGGGATCTGCTGCACGGCCTCGAACTTGACCACGTCCGGCACTTTCCTCGGCTCGACCGGCGGAAGCTTGGCGAACCGCGCGAATGCCGCATGGCCCGGCACGGACATCACCAGATGCTCGCCCTCCAGGACCCTTTGGCTGACGAGTTGGCCGAGGCTCAGCCGGATCATCTCATTCTGATCCACGTCCGGCGTGGACAGCGCCTTCCTATGCGCAATCACCTTGAAGTCGGAAACACTCACCTCGTCGCCATCGCGGGTAAGACGAATCGCCTTGATCGCGGCGGCGCCAACCTCTAGACCCCAAGCTGCCTTTGGACGTGCCATGTCGCTACTGACTCCTCCTAGAAAACCCCGGAGCTTGGGCTTGCCCATCCCTCATACGTCACCGGGAGCTTCAGGTCAGAGCCTCCCGGCCGGGAGCGACGGATGGTATGCGAATCCGACCGGTCGCGGGCTCGCGCCCGGCTCGGCGGGATCACTGAACCAGCCGCCAAAAGGCTGACTCGCCCAGGCCTTGCCGCTAGCATGCAACGGCGATGCGGAGGCTTCGGTACCGAATAACAACGCTGGGGTGCCGGGTGAATCATGCCGAGGCTCGCGAGATGGAGTCTTTGCTGTTGGATCGCGGCCTGGTCAAGGCAGCCGCGCGCGGACTGTGCGACGTTGAGGTGATTCATACCTGCAGCGTGACCAACACCGCCGCCGCCAAGAGCCGACAGGCCATCCGCCGGGCGCTGCGCCGTCGATTCGATTCGGGATTGCCGCGCGCGGATCTGCCTGGGCCGGTTCCGGGCCGAGGCGCGTTCTTGCCGACGATCATCGTCACTGGCTGCTATGGATCGACCAACTCCGACGAAGCGGCGCAGCTGGCCGGCGGGCCGCACCATGTGATCCAACACTACGATCATGACGGCTCGGCGATGACTGACCGCTTCGCACGGCGGCTGGACGAATGGCTGGCTGGCGAGCGCACACACCAACGTTTACGCAGCGGACCACCCACGAGTTGCCATGAAACCATCCTCCCCTTGCCCCTGGTCGAACCGCATCGCAAAGCGGGGGCCCATGTGCGAGCGGAGCTGAAGATTCAGGACGGCTGCGACGCCCACTGCACGTTCTGCATCATTCCGAAGGTCCGCCGGACGCTGCGATCCAAGACGATCCGTGATGCGGTGGACGAGGCTCGCCGGCTCGTCGATCTGGGCCATCGGGAGATCGTGCTCACCGGAATCTTCATTGGAGCTTACGGGCACGAGACGGGCTTGCGGCGCAAGCAGGCGGAGCCCGGGAGTGGGCCGCTGGCCGATCTGCTGGACGCAGTAGCCCGGGTTCGGGGCTTAGTACGGCTTCGGATCAGCTCCATGGAGCCCGGCGATGTGAGTGAGCCGCTACTCGACGCTATGGTCGCCAACCAGCCGGTGGTGGTGCCGCACCTGCACTTGCCGCTTCAATCCGGGTCCGACGCGATCTTGAAGCGGATGAACCGACAGTATCGCGTCGGCGACTATCTGGAGATGATCGATCAAGCGACCGCAGCGCTGACCACGCCCGACAAACTGCCTCCGGCGATTACCACTGACATCATCTGCGGCTTCCCCGGTGAGACCGATCAGGATTTCGAGAAGACGCTTGAGGTCGTCCGGCGCGTGGGTTATTTGCACATGCATGTGTTCCCGTTCAGCCCCAAACGCGGAACCGCGGCCGCCCGCTGGACGGACCGATTCGTCCCTTCGGCCGTCGTGAAGGCTCGTGTCCGATGCCTCATCGATCTGGAAAATGATCCTGACGCCGGGCTGTCCATCCGGTATCGCCGCCGGCTGCTCGGGCGAACGATACGCGTGATTCTGGAACAGCCCGGCAGGGATGATCCTGCGATCATGACCGGCCGGTGCGACCATTATGCGTTGATCCATCTCCGAACCCAGCGTTCCCGTGGTACGCTGATGCACGCTCGCATCGCCAAGGTCACGCCCACGCGAACGATCGGCGAAACTATCCCGGCCGGCATTGGCCTGCCGGTCTTGCGATAGTCCCCCAACTACACGAGCGCGAACATGGCTCAGCAACCCCTCGACCGCCCGACACCCGCTTCCAGCGACCTCGACGCCAAGCTCCAGGCCGAGATCGAAGCCGCCCTGGGCGACATGAGCCTGGAGGACATGCTCGACATCGCCGACCGCCCCAAGCCCCGCTCCTCCTCCGCAAGAACCGAGACGCAACTGAAGACCGGCACCATCCTGCAAATCCACGGCGAAGATGTGTTCGTCGAGTTCGGCCCGAAGTCGTCGGGGATCTGCCCGCAGTCGCAGTTCGACAAGCCGCCGACGGTGGGTGAACGGCTGGAGTTCATCATAGAGCGCTTCGATGAGAAAGAAGGGCTGTTGATTCTCTCACGGCAGGGGGCGGTGCATAAGGCAGCCTGGGAATCGTTGCAGCTTGGTCAAGTCGTGGAAGCCCGCTGCACCGGCACCAACAAGGGCGGGCTGGAGATGGAAGTCGCCCAGCACAAAGCATTCATGCCCGCCGGCCAGGTTGGTCTGCGCCACGTCGGCGACCTCTCCGTATTCATCGGCGAGAAGATCCCCTGCGAGATCATCGAGCTGGATCGCGCACGCGGCCGGATCATCCTCAGCCGGCGAAAGCAGCTCGAAGCCGAGCGCGTTCATCTGCGCGACAGCTTGCTGGCCGTGATCAAGATAGGCCAGCAGCAACCGGCGGTGATCACCTCCATCCAACCCTACGGCGCCTTTGCGGACCTCGGCGGGCTCGACGGACTCATCCACATCTCCGACATCTGCTACGAGCGCATCAAACATCCCTCCGACCGCATCAAAGAGGGCGAACAGGTCCAGGTGCAAGTGCTCAAGATCGACCGCTCTCACGATCCGCCCCGCATCGGCCTGGGTATGAAGCAATGCCTCGCCGACCCGTACCACGCCAAAGCAGCCGATCTATCCGCAGGCGACACCGTCACCGGGAGAGTGACGCGGATCATGCCCTTCGGCGCGTTCGTCGAGCTCGCCCCGGGCGTGGAGGGGCTGGTTCACATCTCTCAGCTCAGCACCGAACGCGTGGCCAGGGTCAGCCAGATTGTCAAGCCCGACGAAGTGATCACTGTCAAGGTGCTGGACATCGACACCCAGCACCGCCGCATCAGCCTGTCGTTGCGCGCGCTGAAGCAGGAGCAGGAGTCGCAGGTGCTCCGCCCGGACGATCCGGAGATCCGCAAGCTCAAACAGAAGTTCGGCGAGCTCAAAGGCGGGATCGGCTAGGCAGGGCACGAGGGCACGGAGGCAGTATGACGGTGGAATCTGCGGGTTACCACCCGCAGCTATTTCGATGGAGCGCAATCTGCGTCGCGCAGCGGGCGATAGCCGCGGGTGGTAACCCGCGGAGACGTCCATCAACCGTCACCTGCCCGCTTCGGCGCGCTCAGACCATCGCCGCCCGCACGGCGTATCTGAAAAGTCACGGACTGCGCGTCTTTCGAGTCACGAATGATGACCTGTCGCATTCACCGGATGCGGTTACCGAGGCGATCATGCGTGAAGCGCGGAAGGCAGCACCCTCACCCCAACCCTCTCCCTCAAAGAGGGAGAGGGGGTAAGATGTGCGACCCGTGGGTTGCCCGGCTCGCTCTAAAGCTCCTCAAGCCTACGGCGCAGGTCGGTCAGCGTCGCAGTCTCGATCGGGCGGGCGGAGAATAGGTCGAGGTTGGCGCTTGCAGCCATGGGCGGCAAGCAGCGCGTCAGCACGATTTCAATTCCTTGATCGTCCAACCGAACTCGATTCAACCGGCCGTGGCGGGTGTTGACCGTCTCGAACGCGGGCTCGTCGTAGCCGAACTCGACTAACCTGCGCGCAACATCTCCGATCGGCGCTACCGTGTACAGCCGAACATGCACCGTTACCCCGGCGTCGATGTGTCCCTTCACCGCGCGCCCAACGAGCAGGGAATCGTCCTCCGGCAACGCTTCGGTCAACACCGTCATCAATTGCTCGGCCACCCGCCAGACGTTGCGGACCGACTCGGCGTAGCCGACATCACCCATCAACTGCATCGCCCTGGCCTGGGCGTGTTGGCGGACCCGACCGTAGCCGGGCAAATCCACATCACGGAATCCCAACACACCCACCGCTGCCCGGATGGCCTTTCCGATCGAATCGGCCCGGCCGGCTTCCAGGAGTCGCGCCGCCTCGCAGGCAATCTGGTCTGTGCGCGGATCAGCCATCGCGTGACCCATGCTACGCGCCGCGATGCCGTATATCATTGCGTGATGGCCGCATCAGCCGACCACACCACGAAACCCACGATCGGCATCACCATGGGTGATCCAGCCGGGATCGGTCCGGAGATCGTGGTCAAAGCGCTGGCGGACAGGCGTATCCGCGGATTGGCCCGGTACGTCGTCTACGGCCTCAACGAGCTGCTGGCCTACGCTGCTGATCAACTGGAAGTTGAGCCGTACTGGTATCGCGTGCAACACGATTCCAAGCGCACCGTGCGTCAGATCACCGAGGATGTGGTGGTGCTCGACTTCGACGAGTTCGACGGGTTCATTCAATCGCCGCGCCAACCATCCAAGTCGGGCGGGATCGCATCCAAGGCGTTCGTCGAGGAGGCCGTCATCGACGCGATGCGCTTGATGGAACATCCCCGGCATCTCGACGCGATCGTGACCGGGCCCATCTGCAAGCAGTCCTGGCAAATGGCCGGGTTCAACTGGCCCGGGCACACCGAGCTGCTCGCCCATCGCACCAAGGCCAAGCGCCACGCGATGATGTTCGTGTCGCCCCGGCTGCGCGTGGTCCTCGCCACGGCCCATATGCCACTGATGGAAATCCGCAACAAGCTCACGATCGGTCGGGTGTTCGATCCGATTGATCTGGGCCACGAGGCGTGCCGGGAGTTGGGAATCGAGCACCCGGTGATCGCGGTCGCCGGGCTGAACCCCCATGCCGGCGAAGGCGGGCACATCGGCGATGAAGAATCGCGGCTGATCGAACCGGCAATCGAGATCGCCCGGCATGGAGGCATCAACGTCCAGGGGCCCTTCCCCGCCGATACGCTGTTCATCGACGCCGCCTCGGGAAACTACGACCTGGTCGTGGCGATGTATCACGACCAGGGGCTGATCCCCGTCAAGCTGCTGGGCTGGAACCACGCCGTGAACTGGACCATCGGCCTGCCGATCATTCGCACCAGCCCCGATCACGGCACGGCCTTTGACATCGCGGGCACCAACGCGGCCGCGGAAGGCTCGATGACTGCGGCGATCGAGCTGGCGGCGAAGCTGGCGGTCAACCGCATGACGGCCGCGATGGTCGCAGACGCGAAACGAAGCGAACCCGCGGCGTAGAAGATCCGCGGGTTGCCACCGCGCGGCTATTCAGTGTGCACAACATTCGCAGCCTCGCTTCCCGATAGCTGCGGGTGGTAACCCGCAGATACCGCCGTCATACTGCCTCCGTGCCTGTCTACCTGCTGACGTTGCATGCCTATCGCTCCTGGCGACCCGATCATCCCAGGGGATATGTGCGCCAAGGCAAAGGGATCCTGCCGCCGGATGCGGAAATGGCTGCGCAATACGATCGAAACGCGACCCACCCGCAGGTGACATTCGACAAGGAGTTGCAGCAGATTCTTGTCGACGGCACGTGCGACATCTGTGATCGTAGAGATTGGCGGCTGCACTATGTCACAACCGAACCAACACACATACACGCACTTGTCAGTTGGCTCGACGATACGCTTGATTGGAAGTTCGTTCACGACACGATCAAGCGCCTCCTTGGCATGATGCTCGCCCAACATACGCAAACAAAAGGACAAAAGTGGTTTGTGCGCAAAGGGAGCAGGAAACGCGTGCGCGATCAGGCCCACTACGATTACTTGATGAACGAGTATTTGCCGAAACATAGCGGGCGGCGATGGTCTGAGCGCGCCGCAGATTGCATTCGATCGCAATAGCTGCGGGTGGTAACCCGCAGATTCCACCGTCATACTGCCTCGGTGCCTCCGTGCCCTTTTCGACCTTCCCAGCTACCATCCTCGCCATGAGTACGCCGACCGCCGCCAAGTCCATGGACGAGATCGTCGCGCTGTGCAAACGGCGTGGCTTCATCTTCCCCGCCTCGGAGATCTATGGCGGGATCAACGGCTTCTGGGACTACGGGCCGCTGGGCGTGGAATTGAAGAACAATCTGCGCGACGCCTGGTGGCACGACATGGTCCGCTGCCCCCCCGCCGGGCCCGACAACGAGCCGTTGGAGATCGTCGGCCTGGATTCCGCGATCATCCAGAACCCCAAGGTGTGGGAAGCCTCCGGCCACATCGAAGGGTTCAATGACCCGATGGTGGATGACAAGGAGACGAAACAACGGTTTAGGGCTGATCAGCTCGTCGGAGCCGCGTGGATCGAGTTTGAAAAAGAAACCCTCTCAGACGAGGAGAGGGAAAAGCGTATCTGGAGCCCGAAATGGACGGTAGTTGCCTCAACGGTCGGCGAGGCGGCCGAAGTGCTCAGCAGTAACCCCAAACACCTCAAGCCTTTCAAGCTCGCTTCAAACTTCCGAAGGTCACGGCTCTATCCGGAGCACATTCTCCAAGCGGACCTCGAAGATCGTCATGGCAAACAAGGTCTAATTGAGCTTCAGATGATTCAAGTTGATCGCCTTCGCAATCAACCGGAGGAAATACCGTCGCCCTACACGGGTAAGACTGGCACGCTGACCAAACCGCGCATGTTCAATCTCATGTTTGAGACGTGGTACGGGGCAATCAAGAGCGACGACTACAGAACGTATCTGCGGCCGGAAACCGCACAGGGGCTTTTTCTCAACTACAAGAACGTGCTGGACACGATGCGGGTGAAGGTGCCGTTCGGGATCGCGCAGATCGGCAAGGCGTTCCGCAACGAGGTCAACCCCCGGAATTTCATCTATCGGTCGCGCGAGTTCGAGCAGATGGAGATGGAGTGGTTCTGCCGGCCGGAGGATGCGCCGAAGTGGTTTGAGTTCTGGCAGCAGCAGCGCTTGAGCTGGTGGAAGTCGCTGGGATTGTCTGATGACAACCTTACGATCCGCCAGCACGGGGAGGGGGAGTTATCTCATTACGCCAAGGGCGGGGCGGGCACGGTGGATATCGAGTATCGCTTCCCGTTCACCCATCCCGGCTTCGCGGAGCTGGAAGGCATCGCCCACCGCACAGACTTCGATCTCAAGGCCCATCAGGAGCACGCGAAGGTCAAGCTCGAATACTTCGACCAGGAGCGCAACGAGCGGTACATCCCCCACGTGGTGGAGCCTGCCGCGGGGCTGACTCGCGGGGTGCTGGCGCTGATCTGCGAGGCCTACACCCCGGACCCCGACCGGCCCAGCAAGGTCTTCTTGAAGTTCCATCCCCGGCTGGCCCCGATCCAGGCGGCGGTCTTCCCGCTGGTGGCCAAGAACGACATGCCCCAGCAGGCGGAGAACCTCTACCAGCAACTGCGAAAGAAGTACGCGACGCGATTTGACATCAAACAGTCCATCGGCAAGCGATATGCCCGGATGGACGAGTCGGGAACCCCCTTTTGCTTCACCATCGACGGCCAGACGCTGGCGGACCAGACGGTCACCGTGCGCGACCGCGACGACTGCTCCCAGCAGCGAATCGGGATCGCCCAGGTGGCGGGGTTTCTGGCCGATCGCATGCGGGGGTGAACGCTGGAGCCAGCCTCAGCGAGCATGTATTGAACCATTCCCGAGGCGAGCCCCACAGCCGACGGGTTGTGGAGAACCTGCCCATTACGCCAACCTCGGTTCCCGTTGCCATCACGACGGTCAATGCGGTAGCATGTCCGGCCAGACAAACCACACCGCAGCTGTACAATGCCGCGCTTCCAACGCTCTCGAAATCCCACAGGAGAACACGCCATGGCCGAGGCAACCGCCGAATACAGCACGATCCTGGGACCCGACGCGAAGTTCAAGGGCGATCTGACCTTCGAATCCGCCGCGAAGCTGCTCGGATGCATTGAGGGATCGATCAAGTCCAAGGGGAAGGTCTTCATCGCCGACGGCTCGACGTGCAAGGCCAACGTGACCGGGAAGGAAGTTGCCGTGGAAGGCCATATCGAGGGCAACGTCCAGGCGAGCGAGCGGGTGGAGATCAAAGCCAGCGGACGGATCACCGGCGACATTGTGTCCACCCGGATGACCATGGCTGACGGCGCGGCGGTAGACGGACACGTCCGCATCGGCCTGGACGGCAAGGCCGATGCGTCCAGAGCGAGCTCCACCACCGAACCCAAGCTGACCGCACAGCCCCAGCCGGCCAGAGTCAAGTAGCGGACTGGATCCTGTATCCGGCGACGGACACGGCGCTGCCGCCGGCGACTCGTCGCCCGGGTGACTCCGGTTGCCCTATGCGGAATCCTCCCGATGGCCAAAGCGGCGGCGACGAGAACCGTACGATGTTACATATGCGGCCATAGGTTGCAGGTTTCTCTGCGCACGTTGAGCACGGCCTGCCCCGGCTGCAACAAGGCGATCATGGTCGAGGATGTCGTGGTGAAGTCCTATACACCGGTCTTTGACCTGCGAACCTGCGGGAAGATCAGAATCACCAAACGGGGTCGGGTCGCCGCCAAGCGGATCCAGTCCGGTGACGGCATTGTCTGTGAAGGGGTCATGGAGGGGAACGTCGAGACCGACGGCAAAGTGAAGATGGGACCCAAGGCTTCCTGGAAAGGCGAGTCACTCCAAAGCCGATCGCTGGCGATTGCCGACGGAGCCAAACTGTTGGGCGTGGTGACGGTGCCCTGGCATCGCCCAGAACCAAAGAAGCCGACGCGGCCTCCGACGGCGACACCGAAGACCCGCCCGATGATCGTCTCAACGCCCACCACCAAACCGAAGCTCGCCAGGACGCCTCAAAGCACAACCCGCACGATCACGAAATCATCGACGATCAAAGAACCGAAGCTCGCCAGAACGCCCCCAGCCAAGGCGCCCGCAACGAAGAAACGATCGACCAAGAAGAAACCGGCACGGGCTGCGGTCGCGGCAAAGCCGGCCACCGCTTCAAGGAAACCATCGAAAACCAAGAAGCCGGCGCGGTCTACGGCCGCAAGGAAAAAGGTGGCCCGCATCAGCCAGTCACGCGCGAAGAAGACGTCAAGGAAAGTGGCGGCCAAAGCGTCAAGGCGCAAATAATCGCTCTGGGGCGATCAGTGACCCTTGGGGCGCGCCACCCGGCGAGCCGGCGCAGCGCCGCGCTACGGGCCTGACCCGGCGGCGAAAATGATCTGCCAACCGATGATGAAGATGATGACATCGGCAAAGACGTGACTGACGTAGGCGGCCCAGATGTTGCGGTATCGCAGATAGAGCCACGACCAGGTCGCACCCCCGATGAACACCCCCAACGATCCCAACGCGGTGACGCGACCGTCGAAGTAAACGTTCAGGGCAATGATGTGGTGAAGGGTGAACAACAGGCCTGACACGATCACCGCGGGCACACGGCGCATCAGCACTTCACAGCGGGTAACCACAAACCACCGCCAGACGTACTCTTCCAGGATCGAGTTGATCGTGCACCAGTAGACCGCACCCAGGAGGTACAGAACCGGGGTGGACAGCCCGATCTCATGCACCCTATCGCGCATGAACTGGGCATCGATCCAACGCCGTCCAAGGAACCAGTAGCCGACCGCGATGGCGAGGAAGATCAGCGATCCGCTGACGATCGCCGCGAACATTCCGTCTCTTCTTGGAAGCGGTAGCGCCGGTCTGCGCTTGTCGATGAGCACCAGCCACGCCACGGGCAATACAAGAACCCAGAGCTTGGCGGCGAAGAAGATGGTCTGACCGACCGGACCTTCGGCCTGGACCATAGCCATCCATGTCCCGAAGCTCGGCACCGGCACAAGCAAAAGCAAGGCGACAATGGCGCGCTGACGGGGATTGCCGATGGCCATCCATTGCTCCGCGAAGAATGTTCAACAGAAAGCCGCGGATGCCATCCGCTGCTTTGGGGCCCACCGCCGTCATCTCAAGCCCACGGGTCAGGCGAATCACAGCCCGTACAGTGGACGCAGCTTGCCCTGCAGGTGCCGCATGAGCGGCTCGGCGCTGAGCGGTTTGCCGGTGACGTGCCGGCACAGGTCGGCGGCGCGGTAGCGCCGGCCGTGAGCATGGATCTGCGCATTGAGCCACTCCCGCAACGGGCCGAACTCGCCGCGCTCAAACTGCTGATGCAGGTCTGCAATGTCCCCGGCCGCCTTCTCAAAGAACTGCGCTGAATAGAGGTTGCCAAGCGTGTACGTGGGGAAATAACCGATTGAGCCCATCGACCAGTGGATGTCCTGCAAGCACCCGCGGCGATCATCGGGCACATCCACGCCGAGGTAGTCTTTATAGCTCTCGTTCCACACGCCGGGGATGTCAGCTACAGCAAGCTCGCCGCTCATCAGGGTGCGTTCGATCTCGAAGCGGATCATGACGTGCATGTTGTACGTCGCCTCATCGGCCTCGACGCGGATCAAGTCAGGCCGGACGATGTTGGCGGCCCCGTATACCTCTTCGAGGCTTTGGCGATTCACCGCCGAACCGAAGAAATCCTTGAGCTTCGGGAGGCACCAGACCCAGAACGCCCGCGATCGGCCGACCTGGTTCTCCCACATTCGGCTCTGGCTCTCGTGGATTCCCAGCGAGACGCTGGCGCCCATCGGTGTGCCGATGTGGTCGCCGGGCAAGCCCTGCTCGTAGATGCCGTGGCCGGACTCGTGCATCGTCGAGCCGAGGGCGTCGTTGACGTTCGCGTCGTGAAACCTCGTGGTCAGCCTCACATCGTTGCAATGCGTGCCGCTGCAGAATGGATGGGTTGAGCGATCCAGCCGGCCACGCGAAAAGTCGAACCCGATCTGCTCGGCCACGAATCGGACGAACCTTTCCTGCTTCTCGACGGGCAGCTTGAGCTCATTGAAAGCGTTCGATGGCTTCTTGGAGCTTGCGGCCAACTCGCTGATGAGGCTTTGCAGGCGCGGTCGCAGGGATGTGAAGACCGTTTTGACCTCAGCAGCGGTGCAGCCCGGCTCATAGTCCTCCGCCAGGGCATCCCACGCCTCCCCGTCGGTGGGCCAGCCGAAGCACTGAGCCTTGCGCCTGGTCAGATCGACGACCTTCTCCAGCCAGGGTCGGAATCGAGCGAAGTCTGAGGCCTTCCTGGCTTGGGTCCACTCATGCTGGGCGAGGCTGGTGGTGTGAGCTAACTCCTCGACCAAGGCGGTCGGCAGCTTCGTGCGACGGTCGTACTCATGGCGGATCTCGCGGAGGTTGACCGCAGGCGGGCTGGTGGAGTCGCCGGTTAGACCTTCATCAGCTTCGCACACCGACAGAAGCTCGCCGATCCGCGGGTCGGTCGCCAGGCCGTGCCCGATGCGGGCCAACTGGGCGAGCTGGTCGCTCCGATAGGCCAGCCCCCCACTGGGCATCATGGTTTCCTGGTCCCAGCCAAGCAGGGACGCGGTTGCTCCCAGCAGGTTGGCCTCCCGCACCAGGCCGATCAACTCGTCGTACGGCGTTGCTGTCCGGGACGTGGATGAAATCGCAGAGATGGCAGTAGTCATATCAACAACCTCATGTGTGGCACCAATAGAGGGCCCGCATGATAGCGTCTCATCGCCGGGTAAAATGTAGGACCGGACAGCCGGGTAGTGTTCTGATTTGAATTCGGAATCAAAAAGGTGGTGATTATTGACACCGGCGTTTTCAATGCACGGGCATGACCAGCCGAAGACCCATGTTTTTTCGAAGCCAGGCGAGGTCAGATCCGTGCATTAGCAATGCAGGGCTCAGTAGCCCGTTGGCTCATCGGGGGATCGGGGCGGGGGTAACTCAAAGCCGCCCCTAGGGAATAGGCTCCACATAACCGACCCGACAAGGCCCACTATATTGGCAGTGGCCCCGGCGACAAGGGTTGTTAGGACTGTATCGGATAACTCAAACGGGATTCGCTCCCATCCAGTCAGAACGAGTAGAATGGCAACCACGAGTAGCCAGATCACCATTAGCACAAAAGCTGCCAGCGCGTACCGGCCGCGCAGATTCTTCAGTTGAACAAGTAGGTCGATTCTGGCTTGCGCCTCGGCGTCCTGCCCCGTGGGGGCCGAGTGCACCATCTCTTCAAGTTTCGCCCTTTCGTCCGCCTCCGGTACCTTTTCTGGCCTTATTTTCTTGGCGGCCTTGGTATTGTCTGGGTCGGCCATTTGAGCTAGGACGCCGATCGGCGAAGATAGTGATCGCGAATGTCGCCGTCTGGGATTGGGCAACGGATATACGTATATCCGCCTCCCGTCGCCCATGCCTTGGCCCAGGGTGTGCCCTTCTTGTGTGTCAAGGCAGACAATTGCAGCCCGCTGTACCCGCTATATGCCTTCCGTACCCTCTCGATGATGTCCTTTGCTTCTTCAGCCCCCACGGGCAGCTTGGCAGTCACTGGATTATCGCCTTCCCATTCCACAGCAAACTTTGTGATTGGAGTGCGACCAAATCGCTTGAACTCTTGGTATAGGGAGCTCACCACTGGACCGTACTTCCAAGCCTCGGCCGTCTCGTTGATAAGCGGGTCGCCAGTAAGGGCCAGGTGCCATCCGTGGGTGATATACACCAGCTTGTTGAGCTGCATGGGCGTCACTTGCACGCCCTCAGCTTTGGCCAGGTGCAATATGTGGTTGGCTACCGCCTTAGAACTCCACGGCATCGGTCTGCCTCCGTATCTCTATCGCCTTTTCAACACCAATCCGCGTTGAATGATTCTACCACGCCGGTCAACAGGCGGTTCGGGTAACGTCTTAGTCCGCGCAGGCGGCTCTCCTTTCCACTCTCTTCAAGCCGTTTTCTCAGACATTTCGCTCACATGTCTCGTGTCCGGCAAGAGTGGAGCACTGCTCTCCCAACAGAGAATTAGCTGTAACTATCTGGTAACAAAACACTTAGAATCCATCCAGAGTGTGCTCCGATTTTGGCTAATGCGCGTGTTCAAACATTGAACCCTTTTGCGGCTACCTGATTTTGGCCGTTTGAGGAGGGAAGCTCAAATTACGACACTACCGACATCCGCGACGGCCCCGGTTCGCCCCAACCCGCCTGCACGGTGGTGGGCCGCGGCCCAGTCGTTGTGAACGGGATTTCACCGGACGGGAACCAGGCCCCGCTGTACGAATCACTCGTCCGGCGATTCGGAAGCGTCTGCTTCCTCGGGGGCTGTCAGCGGCTCAAGAATCTGCACGATTTCCTTGCCCCTGGCGTCACGCCGATTGCGAGCATAGTCCAGCGGGGTCCATCCGCGACTATCGCGGGCGTTGACATCAGCCCCGGCGTCGATGAGGGCCTGGAGCTTTGGGGGGGTGCCCCTCTCCGCGGCCCATGCCAGGGCGGTTTTGCCTTGGCGGCCCTTCTCTTGGAGCACCGCGCCGGCTTTCACCAGCGCGTGCAGCGATTCGAGCGACCCGGTCCTCGCGGCAAACATCAGCGGCGTGGCCCCGCGCGTGCTGTCGCTGACCTGAAGATTCGCTCCAGCTTCCACCAAGGCCTCGACCCGCGCCACATCGCCGAAGCCGGCCGCCCACAACAGAGGTGTCATGCCCCCTTGATCCGAGACATTGACGTCCGCCCCGGCGGCGAGCAATGCCTGGACCATCGCCAAGTCGCCGAACTTCCCGGACGCCCACGCCAGGGCGGTCCCACCTCGGTCTGGGTTGCGAGCATTCACATTGGCCCCCCTGGCCAGCAGTGCTTGAACCGCCTGGCCGTTGCGCGACTGCACGGCCGACATCAGCGGCGTTCGCCCGCGCGCATCGGGCGCTTCAATGTTTGCTCCGGCATCAAGCAGGACCTGGATCATCTCAACTCGGCCGTACTTGGAGGCCACAGCCAACATGGCGTCCCGCGTCTTCGCATCGGTCCCCTGTTCCAGGACCTTGCTCAACGCCTGGACATCATCGTTCTTCAGGGCCACTGCCAATTGCGGGTCGAGCCCTTTGAGCGTGCTAGCCGGCTGGGCGGTGGCCGGCCGGGTGGCGGCGGTCTTGTCCAGCACGCGGGACCTGGCGCTATCACGCACGAGGGTCTGCACCTGCTTCACCTTTGGGTGATCAAGCGTGAACTTCAGGATCGGTGCACTGTCCAGGTCGCGCCACGTATCCCACGATAGGAACAACTCGTGCTCAACGCGAGGGTCTTCATCGAACTGCGCGATAACCTCCGGACTCACGCTCAGGACGCGGAACGGCTCGTCATCAATCGCCCGAAGAACGATTCGTCCATCGGGCAGCGAATCGGGACTCATCTTCAACGGTTCAATTGACACATAGGCGATGACCTCGACCTTTACGGGCAGCCTCAGCGGCGGCTGGCCCTCCACCACGAAGGTGACGGTCTTGGAGATCACCCGCCCCCTGACTCCGGTACTGACGCTGACCTCAACCTCGGTCGATTCGCCCGGCTGTAAACTCAGCCCCTTGGGGCACTTCGTGGTCGTGCATCCGCAGGAGCTCTTGCAATCAGTGATGGTCATCGGCTTCTCGCCGGTGTTGACCAGCCGAACAGTTCCCTTGGCGGACTCATTGACCCCCGCCGTGCCAAGGTCAAGTGAGGCCGGCTCGACTATGACGAGGTAGGCGGTAGGGGCGGTCGACGGATTGGCGGGGTTGGGCCGAGTCGTCGCCTTGGCTTGGTCAGCGGTCCCAAGCTTCGTCTGCAATAGAGTTGACGTGGCCGCAACCGTCGGCCCGGGATCGTTGGGCGAAGGATTCGCCTGTGCCCCGGTTCCTTCCGCGGGCTCCGTCGCGGCCCCCGGGGAGTCACCTTCAACGTCTGTTGACGTTTGATTGTCACCCGCCCCGCATCCCCACACGGCCAGCGCCATGGCAAGACATACCAAACCCATCACGTTTCGCTTCAAGCTGATCACGATGAAGTCTCCCACCAGTGCAGATTCTAGAGATGTAAACTCCGATTGACGCCGCCATCGGGTCGGCGACGGCCCGACGTGTCTGAGGATCGCCGGGCACCGCCACCGTACGAAGGCCCATATTCTAACCAAGACATACATCACGCGACAGGATTCGGCCAGAAATCCTGGTGGAGATCTGCCCAAATCGTCGCTGTGAAGGACTCAGCAGTGACGTATCTTCTCAGGTTTCTCAGCGGCTTTGGGGTTCTGGGACTGTACAGGTCCCGGGTCCCACGCTGGGTGACCGGCCTGATCCGGCTGGTGAGCGGCAGCCTCCTGCTCGATCAGGGCCTGGTCCGACCTGTTTGCCATTGCTGCCGGGAGGCAAACTCCGCCGGGCGCCTTGTCCGGGGTGACCCCATAGCAGTATCCTCGACATGTCCGAGGAGACTGCCCCAGCCCGCCCGTTGGTATCTGTTGGCGAGGTGATCGAAGCAATGACGCACGACGCGCTTCCCGAGCACATTCGCCGACCGCATCTTCGGCCGGTTCAGCCGCGGCCCGTCGTGAAGCAGGGCAAGCCGTTCGTCGCTCTGCGTGACCCGACAATGTTGGTGCGGCAGACGTTGGTTGTGCCGGCCCAGGCGTTGCCGATCATGCAGCATTTCCGCGGCGAACGGTCGATCGCCGAGATCGCGGACCTGCTCAACGGCAATCTGAACCAGGTCATCGAGCTGGCCAAGCGACTGGATCAGGTCGGCCTGTTGTGGGGCCCCACCTTCGAGCGACTCGAGGCTGACCTGAAGGACAAGCTGCACGCCCAAGGCGCATTTCCCCCCACGGCGTCGCGCGCGATGGGCGACACCGAGGCCCAGTGCCGCAAGGCGATCGAAGGCTACTTGCAGCAGACGGATCCGCCGGACCTCACAGCGCCCGCCATCGGAATCGTCGCACCCCATCTGGACTATGAGCGCGGCTGGCCTAACTATGCAGCCGCCTATTGCTGCCTCAAGGGCCTGGACACCCCCGACCGCGTCGTCAGCCTGGGCACCAATCATTTCGGGCTCGGCGACGGCGTCGTGCTGTCAGAGTACGGCTTCGATTCGCCGATCGGGCGGTGCCCGGCCGACACCGTTGTGGTGGGAAAACTCGTTCAGCGCCTGGGACGGCCGGTGGTCATCGACCAGCTCGACCATCTCGCCGAACACTCCATCCAGCTTCACCTGCCATGGATTCAGTATTTCTTCGGCACCGTTCCGCTGGTGGCGGCCCTGATCCCCGATCCGCTGATCCCGATGATCAAGGACGATTCGCACAACGGCGGGCGGGTGACCGGGCCGCAGCTTGTCGAAGCGCTGCGTGAGGCGCTCGATGAGGTTGGAGGCGCCACGCTTTTCATCGCCTCCAGCGACCTGAGCCACGTTGGGCTGCAGTTCGGCGAGCCCCGGCCGGTGGACGAGCAACGCCGCATGGACGTGGAGCAGCACGACCGCGACATGCTGGCCAATTTCCTTACCGGCGATCCTGAAACCTTCCTTGCCGGCTTCGAGTGGAACAAGAATCCCACGCGGTGGTGCAGCATCGGCAATATGACTGCCCTACTCATGCTCACCGAGCCCGACGCGGTTGAGCTGATCGACTACCGCCAGGCGTATGACGACCGGGGGATCGCGATGGTCAGCAGCGCGGCCATCGCATTACTCTAGCGAAGGCATAGAGGCCTCTGCCATGCCCGGCCACCAGCCAGTTTCGCCAGCAGGCTCGCCCCGCTTCCGTCTCGCCTGCGCCCTCAAGCGAGCCGACGAGTTCAACCAACTATGATCGCGGTGCTCCAGCGCGTCCGTGAAGCTTCGGTGACCGTGGAGGCGACCGGCCATCACGCGCGCATCGGCCGGGGACTGTGCGTGCTGCTGGCTATCGAGCACGGCGACACCGAGCAGCAGGCGGACTGGATGGCAAAGAAGCTGGCGCAGCTGCGCATCTTTCCCGACCAGCAGGAGAAGATGAACCGCTCGGTTGCGGACATCGGCGGCGAAGTGCTGTTGATCAGCCAGTTCACCCTGGCCGGCGAATGTACGAAAGGCAATCGGCCGAGCTTCGCCAAGGCCGCCGAGCCTGACCTCGGACGACGCCTCTACGACCGCGTCGTCCGGCGCATGGGCAGCGAGCACGGATTGCCGGTCGCCACCGGCGTGTTCGGGGCGATGATGCTGCTGAGCCTCATCAACGATGGCCCGGTCACGCTGATCGTGCGAAGATAGGAGAGCGGCGTGGGGCTTGGGCTTGGGGCCGGGGTTGAGACCAGAATGAGCCCGTCGCCGAATGGGACACGACGACGGGCTCTATGTGGGGGGCGCAATGACGGGCCATCCACAGGGCATACGTCCGGGTTGGCTGTACGCCCGATATTCCGTAGCAACCGCCGGTGTGGTTCTTGGGGATTCGAGAATCTCGCCTACCGCTCGGTGGGTGCATCAAGCGGTCGCAGCACAGCCATGACCGCCTGCATGTCCGACCACACCCTGGCACGAGTCTCAGCGGTGTAGTTTCGCAGCAGATAGGCCGTGTGAAACGTGGGCATGACCGGGATGGAAAGCGCGCCGTCGGTGTAGGTCGCCCATTGGCCGCGGAGGCGCGTTATGCCCTGGTTCGTGCCCAGCAGCCATTTCGTTGCCGGGCCGCCCAGGCCGACGATCACCTGGGGTCGAATGATGCGAATCTGTTCGGCCAGGAACTCGGTGCAGACTTCCACTTCGCCGGCCAGCGGGGTGCGGTTACCCGGCGGGCGGCTCTTGAGCACATTGGCGATGTAGACCTCCGCTCGCCGCCAGCCCATCGCCTTGATGATGTCATCCAGCTTCCGCCCGGCCCGCCCGACGAACGGTCGGCCGGTGCGGTCCTCCTCTTCGCCGGGGGCCTCGCCGATGAACATCAGCTCGGCATCGGCGTTCCCTTCACCAAACACGGTGCGGGTGTGTGCTGTGGCCTGCGTGCAATGCGGACAGGTCCCGTCGTGGCGAGCCCGCAACGCTTCAAGCGCCTGGGGCTTCTCGCAGGCAGGCAGCTGGGCCGGCTGGTGGTGGTCATCGGGCGGGGCGAAGGTCAGCTCGCCCTGGGCCGGCTCGCCCCCAACGAGCGATGCCTGACCCGGCCGCACCGCCGCCCCGCTCGGGCCCGATGTCCCGATTGATTCGCCAACGTCGCCGCAGTGGCGGGTCGAACCAATAGCTGCCCGGTTGATGGGCACGAAGTCTACCCCCAATAGCCGGTTCGTCTGGAGATGCTGATGAGCGATTCGCCGAAATCGGTCGGGCTGGCTGGTCATGGCGGCGGTCTGGCGGAGGCCGAGATGGAGACGGTAGTCTATCCGCCCGCTCAGTCGCCACACAGAACCGAGCGATCGCCCCCGGATATTTATCCGGGCCGATGACGTCACCCCTGTAGCCCGTATGAAGCCGTGGGGGATTCATCCCGGCTCATCAAACAGCGCTCGGCCCAGCCGGGCCGGGACCCACACGGCCATCGGTTGGGGGTGAGCCGGCCGCATTCCCGAACCCTTGAGTGTCATCGGATCGGGGTCGATCGATTCTTCAGTCCGGAAATTTCGAAATTTCGGGTTGCCTTTGCCCAAACAGACGCAACAATGCTGCTCAATAGCGGGAGGTGGAGATGGCTCGTTGCGTCAACTTTGTAAGGGTTATGTATGAGTTTCCAGTCCAAAGCAACGACTCTCCAAGCCTACAGCATGCTGCTGTACCGCAACGCCCTGCACCCGGAGTTCTTCGGGATCCAAGGCCGGCGGCGAATCGAGCATGGCGAGTATGAGTTCGAGGCATGGATCTTCCGCGGCGGGCACGCCCTGAGATTCCAGCACGAGGAGATGTGCCTCACCGAGATCATCACCGACCAGCTCGAGCAGCTGCCCGAGCGCGGGCTGCTCGCCACCTTTCCCTGCGCGGGGGAAAGGGATCATGAGACCACATTCGGCGAGCGGATGGTTTACATGACCTCGATGCAGACCGAGATCCTCTCGGATCACCTGTACCTCAGCACGTACAACGAAATGCTGGAGCACGGCCGCGAGTTTGACGGGCTGATGTCGGTATGGTCGGATCAAGCCAGCAAACCCAATATGTCCTTGCTCGACATGCAGCGGTACAGCGACCAGGTGCACGTGCAGAGCTACCACCTCCGCAATGATTGCGGGCTCGTGCTGCGCACCCAGACGATCTTCCAGGTCAAGGAAGCCTAGACCGCATTCGATTCATGTGTAGGGAGCGATAGACGAGCCGCGCGCGCCAGCGAGCCGCGGCGTCCCCGCCCGCGATTGACGCCGGCATGCAGTCAACGTCCCGCTCACTACGCATCGATCTCTTTGTGTGATTCACGGATCGACCGGGCTCGAGGACGAGCCGGCTCGCTGGATACTCCGCGCGTCAGCGAGCCGCGGCGCCACGATCACTGCTCGTCGATCGCGCCGCTGTCGGCTGACGCTATCGCTTCGTCGGAGGCGTCAGCTTCGGGCTCGGGGGCCATCGTACCCGGCACCACGCCGGACTCCCAGATCTCAGCCGTGTCCTGACCATCGCAGACGCGGCGCATCAACAGGTAGACGATCGTTGACGCGCTGAAGTAGTACGCAAGTACGTATCCGCCCACGGCAGAGACCACGACCATCTGCCAGAAGGATACGAGCCACGCGGACCACTGGCTGTGCCAGCTGAGATCATCCCCCATTGCGGCGCCCGCTGTGAGCGCGAACAATGCAGACCCGCCGGCCACGTCCATCGCGGGGTTCGCCGTCACCGCGGCCACCAGCGCGCCGGTGATGTTCAGCAGCGCCACCGCGAAGAGGCTCACCACCACGAATCCCAGGGCCAAACCGACAAACCCGACGACTGAATAGCCCAGCAGATGCAGCGGCCGGCTCAGCACATACGCGTAGGCCCGCTGTTGGGCATCGGCGGCATCGCAGTTCTCACAGGCGACGGCCGGCACCAGCAAACTGAAGCCCGCTGCGTAGCCGATCAACAAGAACGCCACACCGAACCCAGCCAGCAGCGCAAGCCCGTATAGCAGCCCTCCAAGCAGGTCCAGCCCCGGCAGCATCAGGAACCATCCGCCACCCAGCAGCAGCAGACTCAGCACGCCGGCAATCAACAGCGGCAGCAGCAGGCAGAAGATCAGCCGACGCCAGGCCCCCAATGCAAAGTCCACCGCCTGTTGCATTCGCGGCTTCTCGCCGCTTGAGAACTCCGTTGCGGTCATCCTCGATAGCGCTCCGCCGCCAAGCGCCATCACCACCACAAAGAACAGCCCATAGACGATCGTGAACACCTTGTCGTGCTGCCATGCCGCGATGGGCGTGTGGACAAACAGATCACCGAGGCCGGCGAAGAACTGACCGAACCGCAGCAACGCCAGCCCCTCGACCAGACGGTTGAAGCTCGCCGCGACATGGTCCACTGTCGCATGGAAGATGCTTAGGCCCTCTTCGCCCGCCCCAGCCTCATCAGGCGACCATCGGCCGGCCATCAACCCTTGCGGGCCAACAGTCGGGCTGTGCCAGATTCGCCCCACGGTCATCAAGGCCGCGACCATCAGCAAGCCGAGCACCAGCCGGGGCGGCTGCAAGGCCATCGTCGCCGCCCGCAGGATCCTGGGGAACAGGAACTGCTGCACGAACTCCAAGCCATCGATGATGCGTCTTTCCGATTCAGCCACGTAACCACCTCCTCCTACTGCTGCAGGGCGAACACCGATCCTATCACCAAGACCGGCCTTCCACCACAGATTCTCGATCAGATACCCGGCTGGCCCATCCCCACGGCTCCACCGGATGAGGGTACCATGATTGGGCAACTTCCGGTATCGTGCTTGAGCCCCGCGGGCCCGGCCCTAAAGGCTCCCAGGACGTCACTCGATTTGATTCTCTGAAGATTAAGGAGGATTTCATGGCCTTCAACCTGCCCGAACTGCCCTACCCCGACGATGCGCTTCAGCCGCACATCGACGCCCAGACCATGCAGATTCATCGCGGCAAACATCACAACGCCTACATCACCAAGCTCAACGCCGCCATCGCCGGGAAGCCACAACTGGAGTCCAAGACCATCGACAAGTTGGTGTCGGACCTCAATGCCGTGGCCCAGGACATCCGCACCGCGGTGCGCAACAACGGCGGCGGCCACTGGAACCACAGCATGTTCTGGACCATCATGGGGCCCAAGACAGGCGGTCAGCCCACCGGTGACCTGGCCGAAGCCATCAACGCCGCCTTCGGCTCGTTCGACAAGTTCAAGGAAGAGTTTGGCGCCGCCGCAACGACTCGTTTCGGCTCCGGCTGGGCCTGGCTGGGCATCAAGGACGAGCCCGGGGCACCGGGACTTTGCGTCTGCTCCACGCCCAACCAGGACAACCCGCTGATGAAGGGCTTTGTGGACTGCCCGTGTGCGCCGATCCTCGGCCTGGATGTGTGGGAGCACGCCTACTACCTGAACTATCAGAACCGGCGTCCCGACTACATCGCCGCGTGGTGGAACGTGGTGAACTGGTCTGCGGTCGCCGAGCGCTTCACCAAGGCCAAGTCGCTCGCCGCCGTGTAGTCCGCATCAAGCGCGCACATTCGGGGCGCGCCGAGAATGACCACGCGTGTGCGCGCAGCACGGTGATGGCCGGTCCGCGCCGCACATCCACCGGCCCGACACGGGCCGGCTCACCCGGAGGTACATGAGCAAGCTCACCGCGAGCCGGGTTCTGTGAACCCGGTGGACAACCGCATACCCCAGGCTCTCGCCGCGCCCTTACGGGCCGCAAGTGCCGCAGGGGTTGCCGCCGGCGAGGGAGCACCACTCGACCAGCAGCGCTGCGAGATCGAACGCGTCAACGCAACCGTCGGGTACGCCGCCCGGGCCGGTGATGTCGGCGCCGCTGAGGGCTTCGCAGACATCCGCGACGCCGTTGCCGTTGTAATCGAGCCCGTAAAGGCCAACGAAGACGTACGCGGAGCCGGAGTTGACGACCTTGCCATCGCCGAACTGCGCCCCGACCACGGCCACGTCACCGCTGATCGATACCGAGGTGCCGAACTGGTCACTGCTAGCGCCATCCGAGGCGGTGAGCTTGGCGGTTTCGGTCGTGTCGACCCAGCCGCCAGGGGGCTTTGAGAACACGTACGCCGAGCCGGAGAACTCGCCGTTATCATCGGCGTTGGTTGCCCCGACCACGGCCACGTCACCGCTGATGGATACCGAGTAGCCGAAGTGATCAATGGCAGCGCCGTCGGAGGCGGTGAGTTTGGCCTCCTGAACCCAGCTCGCGCCGTTCAAGCGGAATACGTACGCCGAACCGGTCAGAGGGACGTTACCATCGGCCGCAGGGGCCGCGACCACGGCCACATCGCCGCTGATCGCTACCGAGAAACCGAAGTGGTCCTCGGCTGTGCCATCGGAAGCAGTGATTTTGGCGGTTTGGGTCATGTCCACCCAGCCACCGGCGGGTTCTTGGAACACGTACGCCGAGCCGGAGTTGATACCGTTGTCGTCGTCTTGCAAGGCGCCGACGATGGCCACATCGCCGCTCACCGAAACCGAGATGCCGAAGTCGTCGCCTCCAGCGCCGTCGGAGGCGGTGAGCTTGGCGGTCTCATTGATGGCCGACGGGATGGAACCCCAGCCACCCGGTGGCTTCTTGAACACATATGCTGAACCAGAATTGAAACCGTTCTGATCGTCATGAGGAGCCCCCACCACGACCAGGTCGCCGCTGATCGCTACGGAGAAGCCGAAGATGTCAACTTCAGAGCCGTCGGAGGCGGTGAGCTTGGCGGTCTGGGTCATGTTCACCCAGCCGCCGGCGGGTTTGACGAACATGTACGCCGAGCCGGAGAACGAGCCGTTGTCATCGTCGCCGTGGGCCCCGACCACGATCACGTCGCCGCAGATTGACACCGAGACGCCTAACTGGTCATTAAGAGCGCCGTCGGAGGCGGTGAGCTTCGCCTCCTCAACCCAGCTCAAGCCGTTCCTGCGGAACACGTAGGCGGAGCCGGACAACTCGCCGTTGTCATCGTCGTATTTCGCCCCAAGCACGGCTACATCCCCGCTGATCGAAACGGAGAAGCCGAACCGTTCACCCACAGCGCCATCGGAGGCCAGGAGCTTGTCCAGTTCACACTGAGCGGCGGCCGGCGGCGGGGCCGTGCCCCAGACCAAGAAACCGACCACCAGGACGGGAGCCGTCCTTCGCCCGCTGAGCCATGTGCTTGTTCTCATCGTCTTTACCTCCTGAAAGAGCGCATCACGCAATAGTGGGATCCGCCTCGGCGGATCTCGGCCGTCCGAATCGCACGGGCGAGACGCCCGTGCCCCGTTCCGCTGATCCATTGGACCACAGATCACCCGGCCGGGCAACAAAAATATGGGTGGATCGCGGGCCGGGGCGACACCGAGCTCGGCGGCGGGGGCGACTTGAGAGAAGACCGCGACCGATGGTCGCGGCTTTACAAGGAGCGGGGCGCGCGGCGAGGCGTGCCGCGGTGCTGTGGGCCGTACCAAATCTCCAGGCCTGCGCGCTGACGCATGGCCCGGGGGCCTTTCAGCAGCAGCCGAAGAAGCGTCCATATCAACCGCCAGCTCGAGTATTTCTGCACTTTTCGGGCGGAGGTGATGACCGGCTCGCCGACGACGACGAACCGGCCGTGCCGCTTGAGCGCTCGGCTGAGGAACCATTCTTCAGCGACGAAATACTGCTCGTCGAAGCCGCCAACCGCTTCGAAGGCGTCACGGCGAACAAAGACAAAGCACCCGGTGGCCCATCCGCCGAGGCGGTACACCAGCATGAAGAGTGTTATGCACAGCCGCATCGCGATCGGCAACCGCTGATCGAAGGCGACCGCAGCGCCCCCGCCGACCGCACCCTCGTCGATGGCCTCCAGGGCCGCCCGCAGCGTCGCTTGAGGCACGACCGTATCGGCATCGACGAAGATCAGGGTTTCGCCGACCGCTTGCTGCGCTCCGGCATTGCGCACGGCGGCGATGTGACGCAGCTCGACCGGCACCACGCAAGCACCGTGCTCCTTTGCGATCTGGCCGGTGTGATCGGTCGAGGCGTCGTTGACGACGATCACCTCAAACGGCCGGCCCACCGCCTCGGCCGAGGCCAACAGCGCATCGAGCGTGGACCCGAGCAGGCACTGCTCATTATGGGCCGGGATGATAAATGAGATCGCGGGCTCGGCCATGGTTCGGCATCAATGTGTTCGTACAAGCTGTGGGGCGGGTTGAGCCAGGCCGGCTGAAACAAGCCCGGTGAGGTGCATTATCGGGAAAGTCAATGAGGCGGATTGGTTGACCGCGGCCGTCTGACCGATATTCTCATGGTTTCGTCGGCCGTCGGGCTCCAACCCAATCTGCCATCCCCGATAGCTCAATTGGTAGAGCGAGTCCGCCGCAGGCGGATTCACCGCTTGGATGCTTGAAGTTCGTGATCCCCGATAGCTCAATTGGTAGAGCGAGTCCGCCGCAGGCGGATTCACCGCTTGGATGTTTGAATTTCGTGATCCCCGATAGCTCAATTGGTAGAGCGAGTCCGCCGCAGGCGGATTCACCGCTTGGATGCTTGAAGTTCGTGATCCCCGATAGCTCAATTGGTAGAGCGAGCGGCTGTTAACCGCTAGGTTGCTGGTTCGAGTCCAGCTCGGGGAGTTTGACATTCTTTGTGTATGTCCTGATCAGCGAGACGACGGGCCGCCGCTACGTCGGCCACACTGAGAACCTCCAGCGTCGCTTGGCCGAGCACAACGATTCACAGCACAACCCGGCCAAGTACACCACCAAACACCCGGGTCCATGGCGGCTCATCTACCAGGAAGCCCACAACAGCCGGGCTGAAGCTATGGCTCGCGAACGCTGGCTGAAGTCTGGAGTCGGCAGGCAATGGCTGAACCGCTCGATCGGTTGAGCGAGTCCGCCGCAGGCGGATTAACCGCTAGGTTGCTGGGGAGCCTGTCCGCCTGTGGCGGGAGTCCAGCTCGGGGAGCTTTCGACGCCGTCGCGGACTCGCGGGGGCGCTTTAGTTTACAGGTCGGGCTCTCGGCGGGCCAGCGGGCAGGATCACTCAAAGCCGCGACGTCGCGGGAGTTTGCGGCCGAGACCCCCCACCCCTACTTCACTGTGACATCGCAACCTCCCAATGAGGTACCCACAACCGGCGATGATCACCTTCGCGGAAATCTCTACTCTTCGGCCAGCGCGTAGAGCCCGCCGCCGGCGTCCTTGAGCCGGCCCTGCCTCACCAGCTCGTCCCAGACTTCCCGCGGATACTGATACGGCGGCATGATGGCCACGACCTGCGACTTCTTGCCGCCGGTCAACGGACTGCGACCGAGCTTCGACTCTTCGCCGAGGTGGGTGAGCTTGAGGCGCTTGCGGAAGGCCTTGATGGCCCGCTTCAGGTTCGCCGGATCCAGCGCGTCCGAGGGGTCCGAAGCGTTGGGCGGTTCGTCGATCGTCATAGGCGGCCCGGGCAACTATAGCCGGGGACCCACGGCGCATGCGGCGTGGGCTATGGTTACGCAGTGGCCCGACAGCACGCCGAATCCGAAGCCGGCGAGCATCGTCCCTCCCCGAGGGATCTGCGGCGGTCGTCGCGTACACACTGGCCGGCCTGGCGGGTGTTGTCCTACGTGCTCCTGGAGCTCGTTGCGGCGGCGCTGGTGATCCTGGGGCTCGTCTGGCTGCTGGCCCAGTCGTAGAGCACCGAAGGGGTGTTTGATCAGGGCGATAGCTTTCGGGCGAAGGAAACCGGGATCCCGAAATTGGATCCGTCGAAGTCGGTGGTAATCGCAAAGTTGACTCCGATTCGCGCCACCGAGGGTCTTCGGCTCAAACAGCCAACGTTACGAAGAGGGTTGCGCTCGGGGAGTTCTGCTTCGAGACCAACCCGCCCGGACTCTCGCGCTCTCGGTGTCTCCGTTTACAGGTTCGACGGATCGGGGGCGCGATCGGAACGTGCTTCGTAGTAGGTAACAGCACGCGCTGCGGCCCCGATGGACCGGGTCCGATAGACTCATGCACGATGGCGCGACAGCATGTGCCCAATCCCACGCCAGTCATACCGCATCATTCACATCGACAGCCTCGACACACTGCTTCGGCGCAATGCACTCCACGCGCCGAGCACATGCCCCAACGACGGACTGCCGTACACTGGCATTCACGCAGTCCAGACGCAACGGGACCGGAGCCACAGGCAGGTCCCGTGTGGACCTCGCGGAGCAATCCGGGACTACGTTGGCTTCTACTTCGGACCTCGCTCGCCGATGCTGTTGCGGATTCAAACGGGCTGGAATGTAGCGATGGTCGATCAAGCGAACATCCTCTACCTCGTTTCGACTGTTCAGACGGTTACGAACACTGGACTGGGATTGGTGTTCACCGATGGCCATAGCTTGGCAGCTTTCACCAACTGGTTCGATGACGTTGCACACCTGAATCAGATCGACTGGCGGATGGTACGTGCAACTCAATGGAACGATACTGCAGTTAAACCAGATCGACAGCGACGGAAGCAGGCCGAGTTTCTCGTCCACCGTTCCATGCCGTGGTCGCTCATTCTGAGGATCGGCGTGTTGACCGCGGCGGTCCGCCGGCGGGCAGAGGCGATACTCGACGGCCATCCAGCGGTTCACAGGCCGGTGGTAGAGGTTCAACACTCGTGGTACTATTGAGACGGGAGACGCTGACGTGATGGAAGAGGCACGAGGAAACCTGCTCGTAGCGGATACCGAGGCCCTGGTCAACACTGTCAATTGTGTTGGCTATATGGGCAAGGGTATCGCGCTGCAGTTCAAGCAGGCTTTCCCCGAGAACTTCAAGGTCTACGCGCGCGCCTGCGATCGAGAAGAGGTCCAGCCTGGACGCATGCTCGTGTTCGAGACCGGCCTCATGCGGAATCCAAAGTTCATCATCAACTTCCCGACGAAGCGGCACTGGCGCGGCAAGTCGAAGATCGAAGACCTCGAGGCGGGCTTGGAGGCGCTCGTTAAGGAGGTGAAGCTGCGAAGCATCCGGTCGATCGCTCTACCGCCACTTGGTTGCGGGCATGGCGGCCTCGACTGGCGAGTGGTTGCACCGATGATCCGCCAAGCGTTCGAAGCGGTTCCGGACGTGCGCGTCTTGCTGTACGCTCCCGCTGGTGCTCCGGCGGCGGAGGCGATGCCAGTGCGAACGAAGCGGCCCACTATGACCGTCGCCCGGGCTCTGTTCGTTCGAATAATGGACCAGTACCTGGTGCTGGCCTATCGGATGACGTTGTTGGAGATTCACAAGCTCGCCTACTTCCTGCAGGAAGCGGGAGAGCCGCTCCGTCTGAATTACGAGGGGGGTCACTACGGCCCGTACGCCCAGAACCTGAACAAGGTCCTCGAGCGGATCGAGGGCCATTTCACGCGCGGGTACGGGGACAGCCAGACGCCCGACGTTGAGATCAGGATTCTCGAAGGTGCGGTCGATGAGGCGTCCGCGTTTCTCGCCGACCATCGGGAGTCTCTACAGCGACTTGAGTTTGTCGCGCGGCTCATCGAAGGCTTCGAGACGCCCTACGGTATGGAGTTGCTCTCATCTGTTCATTGGGTCACCGCTCACGGTGATGCCCCCGCTCGCACGCTCGAGGAGGCTATTGAAGCTGTTCACTCGTGGAATCCTCGGAAGAAGAGGATGTTTCGGAGAGAGCATCTGAAGATTGCGTGGGCGCGTCTCGATGGCGAGGGATGGCTGCGCTCGGTCTCGAAGACGGCGTGTTCGAG
Organism: Planctomycetota bacterium; assembly: GCA_022568135.1. Lineage (GTDB taxonomy): Bacteria > Planctomycetota > Phycisphaerae > Phycisphaerales > SM1A02 > JADFFQ01. The sequence continues at coordinate 85,330 of JADFFQ010000003.1, forward strand.
TGATTGAGTCACGATTCGACGCGACAGTTTCTCGCCTGCTGCAGATATAGACGGGTGGGGCCCGTGCGTTGATCCTGATTCATCGGGAGCGGCATGAGGACAGTCGCCGCGGCGACCAGGGACGCACGAATCCCGATGCATCGGGAAAGTCTCGCCGCGGCGAGGGTTATGGCGCGCCGCGAGCATGTCCGCGCGGCAGCGACGCCGGGAGATGCCCGAGGTGATCGACCAGGTCCGCAATGTATTGCTTGGCGCGGGCCAGGCGGTTGGGTTTCGCATCTTCGCCCAGCATCAACCGCGAGACGTCCAGGACGATGATGATGCCGCGGCCGCGTCTGGCGCTTCTTGGGCGCTTACTCGAACAGGTCATTGCGGCGATAGGTGTAGGGCGGATCGGTGAGGCTTTGCTCAACCACGGTGGCGGTGGCGCGGTCGACGCCCAGACGCTGGATATAGATGGACACGCCGGTCACCTCCGGAAACGCCGCCAGCAGCGCGGCAGCGAATCCATCCGGCTCCACACGAGGGCCGAACTCCAGGCGCAGGCTGCTGAAGTCGTCGTAGGCCTGCATCAATCGTTGGGCCTCACGTCTCGGCAGGCCGGATAGGTCGAGTAGCCGCTGATCATCCAGAGAGAACGCAAAGGCTCTTACGCGCTGCGGGGGGACAGTATACATCGACCAGCCGAACCACTTCCAGGGGTTCAGGTCGAGCGCGCGCACGATCACGTGGTGCGCCATCGGCCAGATCGTGAGCAGCACGAGTGCTGTGATGACAGACCGTTTCTTCGCTTGGTACATCATGCTGGAGCGTATGGAAACATGGACACCCAACCGAGCTTGTGCGCCGCGAGGTACAGGTAGCCCACCAGGAACGCAGGGAAAACCCATTTGATCCATCGGCCGGGCAGAAACAGGAGCAACAGATTGACCATGAGCGCCCCGAACGTCAGTTCGCGCGCCCCAATCTCGATCATGATCACGAACCCGATCGAGGCGATCGCCGCCAGCACTCGCGTCCGGGGCACGAGAAGCAGCATCCCGGCCAGCATTTCGAACAGGTAGACGCCGTTGGACATGACCACGAACCACAGGGATTCCACCCGGTACGGCCCGGCCCCGAGCTTCGTGCTGTATACACCCGGGCTAACCAGCGCTTCGTTGTACGATTGCAACCGCTGCAACTCTTCGGCGGGAATGATGAACCGGAAGAACACCGTGAAGCGTTCCTCCGTCGCGGCAAGGTACGCCAGCAGTTGGCCGTCGAAGTAGTACCCGTAGAGGAGCTTCTGCAGCCCGGTGTAAAAGAAGAAGACACCGACGAACCATCGCAGGGCCCGCATCAACAGCTCCGCTTCGCCTTGGTCTCGTTCGTCCAGCAGCGACAGGAACCCCAGACAGAGAAACTCAAGGAACACGTGGTTGGCGGTAAATGGGATCGTGATGGCGATTTCCCCGACCAGCAGCAGCGCCGCGGCGCGAGTGGCCCACAACGAGAATCGCGGGATACAGCCCAGCAGGGCGGTCACCACGATGACCGATCGCAGCCATTGCACCCCCAGATCGGCAGTGGGCCCGGTGGGGATCATCAGAAACGACCGCCCCGCCATATGCATGAGGATGAACAGCCGGAACCACCGGAGATTGGATTGCCAGCCTGCTTCCCGACCGGGGCCGGCGAGCGCCAAGATGCGCGACGCGTTCATCGCGGCAGTCTATGCCCCGCCGCACGGGCGCGTACCTCTTGCCTTTTGCCGACCTTGGCTCAACCCTCGCCGCCCGCCGGTTCGCGGACCACCGCCCATACCTATGTGGGCTTGGCAGCGCCCCTCACCGTCTTCGTACGTGTCTGCCAGACGCGCTTCTTGCTCTTTCGCTTTCGTGACTTGCGTTTGAACTTCTTACGGGTAACGGCTTCCATGAGATCTCCGCATTGCGATGGAGCTTGGGCTTACGACGTGCTGAGCGTTGAACCGGCAGGCGTGGAAGTGAGTCCCGCGGTGCCGGCTCCCCTCTCGCCAGCTTCCTCGGCCGCGCCGGGCGAAGGGTCATCTCCCTGGCTTACGGGCGGCGTTTCGGGGTCCTTGCGGGCATCGCGGCGAGCCCGCTTCTGGGCCGCCTTCTCGGCCTTTTTTCGTTCACGCTGTCGCTTGGCAAAGGTGTGCTGGTTCTTTCTGGCCATACGCTACGAGTTCGCCTCAACTCGATTACTCGAGGTCCGGGCCTACCGTGGGCGGGCTACGCCATCCATAACTCGGTCCCCATATGATGGCTGGACTCGGGTTTCCCGCCAGTGCGGGCCGCTCCCGCTTCCAGCGCGAACAGGACCGAAAGAGGGGTGCCCTGAGCTTTTCGCCGCGGGCTTGCGGCGAGCGATCGTATTGAACTATAGTCTGCCGCCAGAAAAGACGCAAGCTACCCTTGCGAAAAACCCGAGGAGACACTTATGCCGAGCGAGACCTCCGCGACCCCTCATGCCTCACCTGAGCCCGATCCGTTGCCTCTCCTTCAGCGAGTGCTAAGCCTGATCATCGTCCTCGTTCCGTTCGCCGGCCTCCTTTGGGCGATGGTGATGGTTTGGGGCCGCGGCTTCGACTGGCTCAACCTGGGATTGCTCGTCGGAATGTACGTGGCGACCGGTCTTGGGGTAACGATCGGGTACCATCGGCTCTTCACTCACCGCGCCTTCGCCACCAACCGCATCGTGCAAGCGACGCTCGCCGTGCTGGGCTCGATGGCCGTCGAAGGATCGCTGCTTCACTGGGTCTCGTTCCATCGCGCCCACCATCAGCACAGTGACCAGGACCACGATCCGCATTCCCCCCATACTCACGGCGCCGGTTTCAGGAACATGATGCGAGGGTTCTGGCAGGCGCACGCCGGCTGGTTCTTCCAGAGGTATCCCCACCGCCTGGAGGTGTACGTCGCTGACCTCAGGGCCGATCGCTTCCTGAGGATCCTGAGCCTGCTGTTTCCACTGTGGGTCGTCCTCGGCCTCGCAATCCCGACCGTGCTGGCTGGTCTCATCACCCGATCATGGTCGGGCGCGTTCCTGGGCCTACTGTGGGGCGGTCTCGTGCGCATCTGCCTCGTGCAGCACCTCACCTGGAGCATCAACTCCGTCTGCCACATCTGGGGATACCGGCCATTCAAGAATCGTGATCACAGCCGAAACAACCTGATCTTCGGTGTGCTTGCGTTCGGCGAAGGATGGCACAACAACCACCACGCGTTCCCATCCTCGGCGCGCCACGGCCTGAGATGGTGGGAGCTCGACGTGAGCTACCTGATCATCTGGGCGATGTCGAGGCTCGGCCTGGCCTGGAACGTCAGGATTCCGCCATCGGACCGGATCGCGGCCAAGCTGCGCTGAGTGCAAGTCAGAATGTGGCGGTTGGCCGTGGGAGCGTCAGCGATCCTGCCTGCTCCGATGCCGCCTTGGCTAGCTCGTGGAGAGAGGCTATCGTATTGTGCTGAGGCGGGGAGCACGCAGCCGTACCGACCGAGGGCCGAGCGATGAAAGATGGTCTACATCCCAAGTACTACCCCGACGCCAAGGTGTATTTTCGCGGCGAAGTGGTGATGACCACCGGGGCCACGGTGCCTGAGCTGCACGTGGAGGTCTGGTCTGGGTCGCATCCGTTCTACACCGGCCAGAAGACTTTCGTAGACACGGCCGGGCGGGTGGAGAAGTTCCAGAAGAAGTACGCCGGCGAATACTTCAAGGGCAAGAAGAAGGGCAAGAAGTAGCGAGCCGTCCCGGCGCGCCGGGATCCCCGCCAGCGGTCGCGTGCGAAGTCGGATTATCATCTGAATCGCCCAACGCACCGCAAGCGCCGCTCGTAGGAAGCCGCTCGCGAGGACGCGGCGGCTCGCTCCTGCGGCGAGACACTTTGTCAAGCCATGGTGAGCAACGTCGTGGACAACCTCATTCGGAATCTCGATCGGCTGGACGACCAGTATGAGCAGCTCGGCCGGGAGTTACTTGCGGGCGAAACGCTTGCCGACCACCGCCGGGTCCGCGAGCTTTCGATCAAGCGGGCGGCGCTGGAGCCGCTGGTCAGCGCCTATCGCGCGTATCGCAAGACAGCCCAGGAGGCCCAGGAGCTGCAAGCGGTCTTGACCGACGGGTCTGATCCCGAGTTGGCGCAACTGGCTCGGGAAGAGTTGCCGGGCCTTACCACCAAAGCTCAGGAGCTGCTCGAATCGGTGCAACGGAGGCTCGTCACCACCCACGAGAGGGCGGTGGGCTCAGTCATCCTGGAGATTCGAGCCGGGGTCGGCGGGGACGAAGCGGCCATCTGGGCCGGCGACCTCGTGACCATGTATCGGCGATTCGCAGCCGAGAAGGGCTGGCCGGTCGAAGTGATCCAAAGCAGCCCGTCGGACCAGGGCGGCTACAAATCGGCGATCCTGCGGGTCAGCGGCGAAGGGGCGTTTTGCGAGCTGGGCAATGAGGCCGGCATCCATCAGGTCAAGCGCGTCCCAGCCACCGAAGCCCAGGGGCGGGTCCACACATCGACCGCCACCGTGGCCGTGCTGCCCGAGCCGCAGGACGTGCAGATCGCGCTGGAGCCCGCCGACGTGAAGGAGATGATCACCACCGCGCAAGGCCCCGGCGGCCAGAACGTCAATAAGGTCGCCACCGCGGTGCATCTGATCCACCAGCCAACCGGGATCGAGGTGCGCATCCAGGACACCAAGAGCCAGTCCCAGAACCGCCAGACCGCCTGGCGGCTGCTTCGCGCCCGGTTGTATGAACAACAACGCGCCAAGGCCGAGGCCGAGCGGGCTGAGGCTCGCAGCTCGATGATCGGCTCGGCCAAGCGGGCGGAAAAGATTCGCACCTATCGCTACAAAGACAACCTTGTGGTCGATCACCGCCTCAGCCGGTCATTCAGTCTCAGTGATATCATCACCGGCCAGATGCAGCCACTCATCGACGCGCTGATCGAGCACAACACGGCCGAGCGGCTGGCCCAGCTGTAACCGCTTCACAGCCGCGGCATGGTCAGGATGCACGGGGACTCTATTCGGAGTACTCCACGAGGCTCGTCGCGTCGGTTGCGTAGATGTTGAAGGTACCGTTGCCCGAGTCGCGCCAGACCCATGCAACCTCGGTGCCCGGCATCCCGGAGACGAGCGTGGACCGATTGAGCGGATTGACCGGCGGACTAACTAGATACTCGCCGATGATCATCTCCAGCCACTGATCATCGATAAGCTGTGGGTCGGTTTGATTTTTCACGCGGTAAATCCCAATCTGATGGCGTATAATCTGCAGATCCCTTCGTACCGCGGCGTCACGCGTGTTATCGCTGGCACTTGTGAATTGGGGGATGACCACCGCCGCCAGGACGCCCAAGATCACCACGACGATCAGGATCTCAATCAAGGTGAATCCCCTCTGTGGCGCGACGCGTCCAGGACGCGACGCACCATCGAATCGCCAGCACGCGGTCTCTCTGGACTGATGCATGTGCTACTTATCGGCTGGCGACTTCGCACGATGCAGGCTGAGCGGCGCCGCGGCCGAAACACTGACCCAAGTATGATCAACGGGAAGGATGGGCTGGATGGCGGATGGCGAAAACCACAGCGGTTTGGACGAGCCGGTCCGGGAACTCGACGCTGACTCATTGCTGCTGATCGTCGTCGGGGCCCATCTTCAGGCGGAGGCTGCCGACCGTCCGTTGGGCTATCGCCTGCGTGCCCAGATCGTGCGCTGGCTGGATGAGCACCTCGAATCCGAGCCGCTGGCGCCGATGGTTTGCACCGATCTGTGGTATCTCAACGCCCCGGAGCTGATGGCCCGCCCGACAATCTCAATCGGCCGGCCGGGGCTGAACGCGGCGTCGGCGTATTTCGCGGGCAGGCTTCCCACCGCCTTCGTGATCGACGAGACCCTTCAGGTGCAACTGGATCTGGAGTTTGTCAATCTCCAGGCGTGCGTGTGGGGGGTCGATCACCAGGGCACAGCCTCCGCGGTGGACGTATTCGCCGAACGATACCTGGAGCCGTTTCTCCGCTCCGCCCACGGCCTGGGGGCGCAGGCGACGTAGCAAGCCGCCGTGTCATCGCGAGCCCTGAGCGAGCCGCCGCGTCCACGCGAGCGGCTTCTCTCGATCGGCCCTTGCGGTCGGTTCTGCCAAACAGTCGATGATCCGATTGCGGAGGCTGCCGCTGGCGGGGACGCCGCGGCTCGCTGGAAACAGATTGTATCATCCGATTTATGCATCGAGTTGGTCCGCGGCGCACCACTTGGCACATTACTTTCGGTACGTACCGTTCTCGTTTGCATGGCGGCGACCGGCCCACCGTCGATCGACGTCAGCATCAGCGCGGTGAGAGCTTCATAGACCGGGATCCGAATCGAGAGGCCGCTCACCGCGGTCAGATGTCACATCCGCCGGTGGTCTTGACCGGTATCCAGCAACGATTCGTTCAGCAAGTCGTTGGGCAGTTGTGCCACCGAGGTGGATGGACGTATCGCGCTTGCTCGGCCGGAGCTGATCACGTGCACGTTCTGCTTGACATCGACCCGGCCGTTGACGGCGAACGGGTTCGGCGAATTCTCAAGCGGTGGTTGACGCAGGCGCTCGACGCACAATGGGGCAAACCGCCAAGCGAGCGGTGGTGGGCCAAACAGGGCTCGAACAGGCCAGTTGCCAACTCGCAATACCTGCGCAACGTCTGCCAGTACATTGAACGGCAACGCGCCTGACGGAGCTGCCGCGTCCTCGCGAGCCCTCAGCGAGCCGCCGCGTCCACGCGAGCCCTCAGCGAGCCGCCGCGTCCACGCGAGCCCTTAGCGAGCCGCCGCGTCCACGCGAGCGGCTTCCCTCGATCGGCCCTTGCGGTCGGTTCTGCCAACCAGTCAATGATCAGATTGCGGAGGCTGCCGCTGGCGGGGACGCCGCGGCTCGCATTGGGGGCGGTCCGCGGCCGCAGGCCGCGGATCGGCAAAATCACCCCATGTTTCGCTCGACTTCTTCGGGTTCGCGGCTATGGTATAGCGACAGCGGATGAGCGTGACGGGGACGAATGTCCCGTTCGCCAAGCGGCCTTGCCCCTCGGCGTTTGGAAAGGAACACGCTCATGATCGTGTCGCATTCAAAGCCTAGTCGCCTCGTCTCGCCCGGCCGGCATCGCGGCTTTTCGATGACCGAGCTGCTGGTGGTCATCGGCATCATCGCCGTCCTCGCCGGCATTCTGCTTGTGGCGATGCGCGGCGTGCGCGAGACCGGCCTGCGCACGCAGACGGAATCGACAATGCAGGAGTTCTCCAAAGCCTGCGACGCGTTCCAGATCGACCACGGCTTCTACCCCGGCGTGGTGCCGGAAACTGTTCTCGCTGATCCCAGCATCGGCGCGGTGCCGCCGATCAGTGGCACCGAGAACGCGCTGCTGAATTTGATGGGCGGCTATCGGGTGCTCTCGCCGTTCGACCAGCAAAACAGCCAAGTCGAGCTGGATTTCAATGCCTACACCGGTACGGTCGTGTTCGACGAGGCGGGCTGGAAGCTCAAGGTTGACGTGAACCTGATCGGTGAGGGGCCGGTGGTCAACGGCCGGCCGTTCCCGCCGTATTTCACGCCGGGCGGTAGCCAGTCTGCGCTGGCCCGAGGCCAACTGAAAGAGGACGGGTCGCTCGAATGCTGCCCGCAGTTCAACGCCAACTGCACCGATTTTTGCTTGCCCGACCTGCTCGACGCGTGGGGCCAGCCGATCATCTATGTGCGGTCGATGCGCTCGACCGGTCTGCTGGTGGGTGATGTCGGTGATACTCCGCCGCCGCAATTCAGCCGTGCTTCGATGACGCCTTATACCCAGTCAACGGCGCTCGGAGAGTTCGGAAATGACCAGACGAGCCAAACCGATGGCAGCATCTTCAACGCGGCCCCGGACGCCGACGAGACGTTTGCTCAGATCATTCGCCATCCCGGCTTCGGCGAACCGGGCGAACCGCTCAACGGAACGGCCCGCGGGGCGTATGTGCTCATCTCGGCCGGGCCGGACGGCATCTATTTCTCGGTCACCGATGGTCCGGGCAGCCCCAGCGAACCGGTGGATGACATTGTTGACGGCAACTTCGGCAATCCGAGGGTGGTGGAGGAGTACGACGATGTGCGCATCTTCGGAGGCGGGTAAATGCCTGGGCGTTTGTCATGTCGCGGTCCACTGTTTCGCCGCGGGCCTTGTGCCCCCACGTCGCCGCAAGGGCGACGGCGAAACGTGGCCACGCACCGCGGTCGTTGGATCAGGAATCTTTCGGAGCACGTCATGAACCGCCGCCATAGAGCGTTTTCGCTGCTTGAGCTGCTGGTCTCGATCGCGATCATCATGGTGCTGGTGGGGCTACTGCTCGCGTCGCTGCGCCCGGTGAAGGCGGCGGCGACCCGCACCGATTCGATGAACGCACTGAAGCAAATGGCCCTGGCCTACAACAGCTATTCCGATGAGCACCGGAAGCGCCTCATGCCGGGCTACATTGGCGCGGACCTGTTTGCCGACGGAGAGCCGTTCGAGAACCTTATCGTCAAGCTGCCGGCTGGTGAGGTGCTTGATCGTACAGACGCACAGTCATACGTCTGGCGGTTGGCGCCGTATGTGGACCATGCCTGGGAGACGTTCTTCACCGACACTCGCGATCATGGCCTGCTTAGCGAGCTTGAGGCCGAGTTTGGCAAAGGCGTCTACGGGCCGGCCGGGGACGGCGACATTGACGGGGGCATCAGCGAACGCCCCGCCTACGGGCTGAACTCGATCTTCGTCGGCGGAGACTCTTTCCATGGCGGAGAATATGCGACCGACCGCAACCCCTGGAACGGTACCATGGAGAAGATCGCCGCAACACGTTTCTCAGAGGTCAAGAACCCGTCCCGTCTGATCATTTTCGCCCCGACCGCCTTGGCCAACCGCAATTACAACCCTCCCAACGATCCCGACGTCTACGAGGACCCGGAGCTGGGCTTTTGCGAACTCCGCCCGCCATATTTGGTTCTTGACGATCCGAGCCCAAGCGGGCAGTGGATCGATCCGCAATGGACCGTCGGCGTCGGCGGCCTCGTTGAGCAATCGCGAACGGGCGAGTTCGACGACGGAGCGGGGCTGCCGATTGCACGTAGCGGTAAGAACCTGATGCCGGTCGCTCACCTCGACGGCAGCGCCGTCGTCGAGCAGATCAGTGATCTTTCCCGCGACATGCGGCGGTGGGACCCGTTTGAGGTCGGCCGGCGGGTGACGCAGGATCCATAAGTCGGCGCGCCCGCGGATATGCATCCGCGGCTACGAATGAATGTGCAAGACACCTCGAAGGCGCGTGCCGATCATAGCCCCGCATGAATATGCGGGGGATCACGTGGCGCTGAGCAGGCCGCGCTGCTGAAGCAGATCGAGCACGCTCTGCACGGACTGCGCCACGCTGAGCTGATCGGTGCGCAGGGTCAGCTCGGGGTGCAACGGCGGTTCGTAGGGGTCGTCGATCCCGGTGAAGCCTTTGATCTCGCCGGCCCGGGCCTTCTTGTACAGGCCCTTGGGATCGCGCTGCTCGGCGACGTCGAGCGGGCAATCGACAAACACTTCCAGGAAGGGGAGATCGGCGTCGGCGTGCAGTTTGCGAACCTGGTCGCGATCGGCGCGATAGGGGCTGATGAAGCTGGTAATCGTGATCAGGCCGGCGTCGGCGAAGAGTTTAGCCACCTCGCCGATACGGCGGATGTTCTCGGCCCGGTCCTCGGCTGAGAAACCCAGGTTCTTGTTGAGCCCGTGGCGGACGTTGTCGCCGTCGAGCCGGTATGCACACCTGCTGCGCTGAACCAGCACCTGCTCCAGGGCCACGGCGATGGTGCTCTTGCCGCTGGCGGGCAGGCCGGTCATCCAGATCGTCGCCCCCGTTTGCCCGAGGCTCTTGTGTCTTTCGGCGGCGGTGACGGCGCCTTCGTGCCAGGTGATGTTGGTTGCGATCTGCTCGGCCATGGGTGTGCGGGATTGGTAGGTTGTTGCTGGTCGTCGGTGGTCGTTGGTGGGAACCCCCCGGCAGAGCCGGGGGCTATGGGGTGCCCGGCGCCGACACTGTTGTATGCCCGCTCATGCGCCGACAGCCTGTTCGGCGGTGGCCCATCGGATCAGCACGTCGGCGACCTCGGGACGGGTGAACTCCTGGGGGGGGCGCTTGCCGGCTCGAAGCATCTCGCGCAGCTTGGTGCCGGAGAGAAACACCTTCTGCTGCGGGCCGTGGGGGCAGGTCTTGGCGCTGGTCATGCCCTCACACGCGTTGCACCACGCCGCGTGCTCGAACCGCAGCGGCGTAATGCCGACCTCATGCGGATCGAACTCGTCGAAGACCAGTTGGGCATCGTACGTGCCATAGTACTCGCCGACGCCGGCGTGGTCGCGGCCGACGATGAAATGCGAACACCCATAATTCTTGCGGACGAGCGCATGGAGGATCGCCTCTCGCGGCCCGGCATAGCGCATCGCGGCCGGCATCACCGCCAGCATCGTGCGGTCTGCCACGTAATATTTCTGGATGAGGATCTGGTAGCACGTCATGCGCACATCAGCGGGGATATCGCCCGGCTTGGTCTCCCCCACCAACGGATGGATCAACACGCCGTCGCAGATCTCCAATGCGCACTTGGTCAGATACTCGTGAGCGCGATGAATGGGGTTGCGGGTCTGAAAAGCCGTGACCGTCTTCCAGCCTCGCTTGGTGAACGCCTCGCGCGTCTTGGCCGGGGGCAGGCGAAACTCGGTAAACTGCTCGGCGGGCTCGACGCCAGGCGTCACCGTAATGACCTGAATGGGTCCGGCCACCAACCACTCGCCCTCGTCCATGACCGCCTTGACGCCGGGATGGGCTTCATCTTCGGTGCCGAAGACGTTGGGGATCTCAAGGGTCTTGTCGTGGGGATAGATCTCTTGGATGTCGATGACGGCTAGGAGCGTGCCGTCCTGGTGCTTCAGCGCCGCCTGTTGGCCCGGGCGCAGCGCGGCCTTGACTTCGTCATCGACCGCGAGGGTGATGGGGATCGGCCAGACCGTGCCATCAGCAAGCCGCAGGTTGGAGCAGATTGAGTCAAAGTCAGCCTTGCCGACAAAGCCCGTCAGCGGACTGAACGCGCCGGTGGCCATCATCTCCAGGTCGCACGCCTGCTTGGTGCTGAGTGTGATCGACCGCATCGCAGCGGCTTCGGCGGCCAGGGCCTCGGCGCGCGACGAATCGATGATGCGATTGATCAACCTGCCCCCGTGCGGGGCGATCAGCGATTCCGTCTTCATTCCAACTCCTCTTTAGCAGGACTCGGCCAGGCGCAACGGGCTGCGGATGGTAGCGGCGTGCATTTGTTGGGGCAATGCGGCAAGTACGTTGAACCGAGGCCGGGCGGGCTCGATACGATCTTGTTCGAGCGCGACCCACCAAGGCTAGAATGCACTATAGGGAAGCAGACGTTGGGCCGATCAAGGCTCGCAGATACCCATAGCCGGCGCTGCTGCCTCCGACGGGGCTCGGCGGATGAAGAAAAGATAACCGCGTGAACCTCAAGCTCTCCTTGCGTACGGCTTCCCACCATGTCACCTGGTTTCTGGGCACACGGTTTCCCAAGACGATTCCGCTGGTGTTCGTAGTGGGGTATCCCAAGAGCGGTACCACCTGGGTGTCTCAACTTGTTGCTGATTATCTCCAGTTGCCCTGGCCGAGACTGTCGCTGCTGCCGGTGGGCTGCCCGGCGGTGGTGCATGGTCACGAGCGGGTCTGGAAGAGCTATCCCAAGGGCGTGTACGTTTTGCGCGATGGAAGGGACGCGCTGGTGTCGCAGTACTTCCACCTGAGCCGTCTCATTGCCCCGGGAGATCACCCCAGCCTGACCGCCCGCCAACGCCGGGCCTTCCCCGCCATGATTAACAAAGCGAACGTCCGTGACAACATCGCCGGGTTCATCGAGCGGCAGATGACCAAGCCGGACTCCTCGCGCGTCAATTGGGGCGAGCACGTTCGTTCGCATTTCGAAGGAACAAACCCCAACGTCGTCCTGCTGCGCTACGAAGACCTCCTTCAAGACGGCGAGCCCGCCCTGGCCAGCGCGATGTCGCAGCTGACCGGCCAAGAACCGGACCTCGACCGCGTGCGCGATACGATCAAGAAATTCTCCTTTCAACAGCAGGCGGGCCGACACGCCGGCCAGGAAGACCGCTCCAGCTTCTTGCGCAAAGGCCAGGCGGGTGACTGGGCGAACCACTTCACGCTCGAAGCGGCCGAGATCTTCGATCACTTTTGTGGCCAGATGCTGATCAGGACCGGGTATGAACGCGATCGTTCCTGGGTGAGATCATGCGGTCGCAAGGCGAGCGCGGCGGATGGTGTTGGCCAGTTGACGCCGGCGGAGCAGAGATGATGCGGTTGCCCGACTTTCTCATCATTGGCGCGATGAAAGCGGGAACTACGTCGCTGTATTACGACCTCTCGGCAAACCCCGCGGTGTTCATGCCCACCGACAAGGAGCCGTGGAGCCTGGCACAAGAGGAGGTATGCCGGCCCGAGGGGCTGCAGCGGTACGCGAAGCACTTTCGCAAGGCGGCAACACATCAGACCTGCGGCGAGGCCTCCACAGCCTACAGTCAGCTTCCTGATATCACCGGCGTGCCGCAGCGGGCCAGGCAGGTGCTCGGCGACCAGTTCAAGGCCATCTACCTGGTGCGCGAACCGGTGTCGCGGATCATCAGCCATCACTATCACGAATGGAGCGCGGGCAAGATCACCTGCGGCATCGACCAAGCGGTGCGCACGTATCCGAGATTGATCAACTACAGCCGATACACGATGCAGATCACGCCGTGGCTTGAGGCGCTTGGATCTGAGCGGGTTCTGATCGTTCGCTTCGAGACGTACATCAACGACCGCCGCCCGACGGTGTCGTCGATCAGCAGGTTCCTGGGGGTCGAGCCGTGCTTGGGGGGGCTCCGCATCGACAAGGCGTACAACAAGAGTGAGGGTAAGCCGGTGCCTCGCGGGGCTCTGGCAGGCTTGCGACGAAGCCGGGTGTACCGCAGGATTCTGCGACCGATATTGACGCCATCAGCGCGGGAAAGGCTTCGATTCGCCCTGCTGCCCAGGGCCGCGGGTCGGCCCGATCCGCCTTCTGTTGATACGGTTCGGTATATCTTCGAGCAGGTCCGCGACGACGCCGAACAACTGCGCGTCCTCATGGGGCGCAACGATCCGCTTTGGGATTTCCAGGCCACCCTGCGCCGCGGCGAAGCAGCAGGGCACACCGCCCAGTAAGTGGACTCATACAGGCCGCCGATCACCGCCCGCGGCGAGGTGACGATGGTGCTCGCTGCGGAATCTGCCGTAGCGGTGCGATAGGTTGGCTGACTTCCTCCGGCCGACATGAGCACACCATGTCGCACTTGGGGATGTACGGGGCGTCGCGGGGCTCGAGCCGGCGGTAAACCTCCTGACCCTGGTCCAGTACCGGTCCATAGCAGGCATAGCCAAGTGGGCTGACCAGTTCAAGGACAGCTGACGATTCTTGGGGGTTGTGCAGCGCGATAACCAACCTTGGCTTTGCTCGTTGCAAAGTGCAACGGGCCCCACGGACCACCAAGCCAGCAGCGCCTTCGGTATCAATCTTTATCACGTTCGGTGGGCGCAGGCTCTCACGTTCGACCAAGCGGTCAAGCTGAACAACCTCGACCGTTTCGGTTTTCGGAGGCAGGCCGCGCCGTTGCCGAGCCTTCGAAGCCTTGCCACCCGACACCCGATTCAACACCGCGGTACCGCTGGTCACATCGTCGACCTGTAGTTGTTCGGTTCCGTCGCAGTCGCTCAACGCGACCGCAAAGATTCTGATCTTGTCATTCTGGTTCAAGAGCAGGACGTTGGCGTGGAGCAATTCGACGTTGTCCTTCATGGGCTCGAAGGCGATGACCTGGCCCGCCTTGAACCACTGGACCATCACCCGTGAATAGAGGCCGATGTGAGCCCCCACGTCGTACACGACATCGCCGACCTGGATGAGTCGTTCGAGCATGCCCAGATCGGGCGTCGGACGTTCTAACAGCGAACGACCCCAAATCCCGACGTGCCGGCGAAGCCGCATTCGAACCGGTCCGATGCCTTGAACACGTACGGTGCACGGGATATCCGGCAACAGGAGCACACTGCGCCTAGCCAAGCGCCGCAGAAGCGTCACCCGTTTCATGCCGCGCACAATCGATCGGATAAAGCTGCCCAGGCCGGTCGCCCTCCGCTGCGGAAACGCAGACTCAGTTCCAGCAAAATATTATCGCTGCGTTGCCAAGGCGTCCATCTGGGTCCGCAGCGCACAAGCCTGCCAGCGGTCATTCACCGCCAGACGTTGAAGGCAGTCCGCGTTTGGTGGGCCGCGCTGGCTTTCCGGCCCAGGGAGAGCTTTCAAGCTTGGGGATACTGAAGGCCAACACAGCACAATGCGACGGCGTTGCAACCGAGCAACGGGCAGCGGTTTTGCGGATCATGGGCCAGGACGGTCCGCCTTGTGGTTTCGAGGAGATCCTGCGACGGTTCAAAGACCCAAAGGCCTCTCGACCCTAGAGTCACCCCGCAGCGGATGCGATGTCCGCCGTGTCTGCGTCGCCTGCGCAGCACCCGAAATCGGCCGCAAGGCAACCTCCGTTGCGCAGAGGTTCGGCGAGAAGGCTCGTGTCATGGGAACAAGTGCGTATGACCCCAGGTCCTATTGGAACGAGCTCGTCACCGGGGACGGGCGGCTCAGCAATGTCGGTCAGCCCGCTCTGGGCGTATACAACAGCTACGCGTACCGTTCTCGCCTGAGGAGCCTGAAGAAGGCTTTGCAGGGGGTTGACCTCGGCCGGATGAAGGTGTTTGAAGCAGCGTTCGGTGAGGGGTTCTACTTGGCGTACTGGCAGTCGCAGCGCGTGCCGGTGGTGGCCGGAATGGACATCTCTGAGGCCGCGACCGGCGCTGCGAAGGCCAAGTTCCCTCAATACGACTTCAGATGCGGCGACCTGTCCTGTAAATCCGACTTTGCCGACTTCGGACGTTTCGACGTCGTCACGGCGATCGATGTGCTCTACCACATCGTGAATGACAAGCCTTGGGAGCAAGCGTTACGCAACCTCTTGTCGCTGGTTGATGACAACGGCTACTTTCTCTTCTCAGATAAGTTCCCGCGCCAGGGGACCTACCAGCGATTTTCACACGTCCGACGACGTTCGCTTTCGATGTGGGAGCAAGTGTTGTCGGATGCCGGCTTCACGATTAGGAGACTCATTCCGGTGTTCGTCTTCATGGACGACCCAATCAAGTGCGGCGAACACCCCTGGCTCGGCTTCCTTTCCATGCAGCAGTGGCGAGTGGGCGCCAAGCTCCTTCGTGTCACTCAAGACTTTCCGAAGCTCCAAAGTGTTCTCGCCTTCTCCTACGCCACAATCCAATGCCTGCCTGAGCGCGCACTGCTGGCCATGCTGAAGCGAACGCCCAACCTCGAGCTGGCGGTCTGCTCAAGGTCCTCCAGCACCACATCACACCCGAGACAACCACAGCGCACGGCTCACTCCCTCCGATGAGCCGGCGGCCGAGACGGATTCTGCGACATGCGCCGCGTGCAGCCAGTAGCATGATGAGCAATTGACTGCCTGAATCAGACAAAGGAGGCGGTAAGCTGAAAAGACAGGCTGGGTATCGGCAACAGCTTTACAACGTTTATGACAGTTGCTTCAAGGAGGCGGCAAGCGATCCCTGTGACCGTGATTTTGAAGCCTATTGCTCCACTCGTCGCCGATGGTTGAAAGGGTGGCTGCCGGAGGATAAGGACGCTGCGATTCTCGATGTCGGCTGCGGCCGCGGCGAATTCCTGCGCTTCCTGCACTTGGAAGGTTACGTCAACTGTGAAGGGATCGATCTGGCGGAGGAGCAGGTTGAGCAGTCGAAGCGATGGAACCTGCCCGTGCGATGCGAGGACGCATTGGATTATCTGAAGACTCGCACTTGCCGATACGCGCTGATCACCGCGTTCGACTTTCTTGAACACCTCACGCGCTCGGAGGCACTGGAGTTCCTCTCCCGATCGAGAGAGGCGTTGCGATCCGGCTCACTGATCATGAAAACGCCGAACGTTGCCGCGCCGCGCGGTACTCACTACTTTGCCGGCGATCTGACGCACGAGCAGGCCTACTCGCCCGCTAGTCTGTCACAGATCCTGCGGGCAACTGGGTTCGACAATGTGGAATTCCGTGAGACCAGACCGGTGCCACATTCGGTTGCGAGTACGATCCGGAGCATTCTTTGGAGGTTTGTACGGGCGGCCCACGTGCTGCAAGATCGCATTGAGACCGGCGGTCAACTTCCCGTGTATACGCGCAATGTGATCGTTCGGGCCGTTCCGATTGAACGATAAGACAATTTTTCGCAGCCCCGCCACCCGCCGGACTCCGCTTTTCACGGGTAGGCCTTTGAGCGGTTCACGAACATCCCCACCAAGGCGGTCCGGCCTAGCTCAATGGCACAAGTTGCTTGGGACGCGACTCGCCCTCCAGGAGCTTGGCGAGGTCCGGCAGCACCACTGATTCGTCATACCTCTCGGCTAAATACTCGACGAGTTGCTCGGGCGGAGGCGGCACCAGTTTGCCGGTGAGGAAATCATCGACCTTCTGCCGTAAGGCGCCCACGTCGCCGGCCGGCACAATGAACTCCGGGAGTATCGGCTGCATCGTCTCCGGAAGCGCGCAGGAATCGGTGCTCAGGACCGGGCACCCAAACGCAAACGCCTCCAGCGTAATGAGGCCGAAACACTCCAGCTGGGTCGTGGGTAGGATGAAGAGGTCTGCCGCTTCGTACGACAGCGCCAGCTCCTCATCGGAAATCCGGCCGGGGAATCGGACGTTCCCATCGCCGCCCAACTCCTTCGCCAGCGCCTCGAACGACGGCCGAAGCGGCCCGTCGCCGGCCAGGACGAATATACAGCGTCCTTGTGCGGCCAGGGGTGTGATGGCTCGAATGGCAATATCGAGCCCATAGCGCGACGCGTGCCGGCGCACCGTGAAGAGGATCTTTTGATTCTCCGGCCAGCCAAGCAGGCGGCGGGCTTGTTCCTTCGTGTGTGTTCGTTTCAGATCGGAGCGACGCCAGTGAGGAACGACTGTGACCTGGTCCGCCAAGCCATGAAAACGGCCGACCTCTCGACGGGTGAACTCCGAAAGCGTTTGGATGCCGGCGCATTTGTTCAGCAGATCTGATTCGAGCCGCTTGATGCGCCCCAGTCCCAAGGCCAGCTTCAGGCGGCCGGAAATGCCCTGGTGGGACCAGTTGATCTTTTGCTCAAGCACGACCGGCGAGTGCATCGTGTAGATGTAACGGGGGCCATGGCCCAGGGCGCTCATGACGCCGGCGCCCGTCAAGGGCATGTGGATGTGAACCACGTCCCACTTCTGATCACCGAGCCATTTGCGCGTGGCGTCCGCGGCGGCCTGTATGGCGCGCTCGCCTCGTCGCGGATGCCAGTTGGGAAGCCGAGGATGGTTGTACCGCACGATCCGCATGCCATGGGATTCTGAAATCGCCGAGTGATCATCTTCGGGCTTCTTTCGCGGGCAGATGATCGCCACGTCGTGGCCACGGTCGCGCATCGCCACGGCGGTATCCCACGCGACACGCTCCGCCCCACCTGGTTGGTCAAGAAAGCAAGTACCGGCCGAAAGGTAATTCACCTCTCACCTCAGAGTCGTCCCGCCACAAGGTCGCCCGACGAGTCGTTCCCGACCGCCAGCGGTCCTCCCCTTGCGAGGGGCACCGATCGCACGACACAGCCGCGATGGCCTGGGCGCCGCGCGATCATTGACCAGGTTGTACCGAGTTCCCCGGCGGCGAGACGATCGAGCTAACGCCTGGAAGCTCGGTCTCGCTCTCTTCTACCAATACTGTTACTGCAGACCGCCCTCGTGTCAAGGGAAAAAATAGAGAAAATGAGGCCCGGGGGGTGTGCCGGCCCAGCCGGCCTGAGACTTTCGGGCCGTCGTATTGGCCTGCAAGCCCATTGGCGAGGCGTTTGGGGCCGGTCGGAGGCCTTCGCTCAGCCCGCCAGCGGCCGGCCGCTGCAGGTCCAGCGATGACCTCTTTGCGTGCGTATCTGCGACAGGCACGTGCGGTGTTCATCGGCAAATCGCGTGAGGACGAGAACAAGAGCGCGACCTGCCATCACCAGCTTGACCCGGTGCCTTGGCCGGTTGATCGGGCGAGCCGTCGATGTGTCGCGCAGTATAGACCTGGGGCGGTGGGCGCAACGGCCGAGCAGGCGACGTGAAGAGACCGCTACTGAATCCAGGAGGGAGTGGCCGTCGCTGCGTGAGAGCCGGTGAACCGCTTGGCCCTGGAGCTCATCCTCGCCGGGTCGATCATCGCTATCGGAGAGCGGTCGAACCAGCGTAGAATGGCGGCCCGCGTCAATAACTCTGCTGCGCCCACCCTGCAGAGCATCACTCGTCCTCCTGAAGACTCCTCGTCTCCACACCGCAATCTAAGGAGAACGGCACTGTGCAGAAACAAGAGAGGCTACGTCGCGAGCAATCGTGGGCCGCAGCACTTGTTTCATGCACGGCGAGCAACGCAGTGCGGTTGTTTACTAACATTGCGGCGATGTTGAGCATTTTTCGCGCCGCCTTTCCCACATAGGCAGGCCCAGAGACATGCGCTTTCGATGCCATGACCTGTGCAATCACCCGGCGGATGGCCGCTCACGATTAGGGGAGCGGAGCGCGTGCTAGCCTATTTCCTGGCGTTCGCCTGGGGCATATGCATCCTCCTGTCATTCATCGGGTGGGGTACGCTCGTTGGCCGACTGGCGTTGCCGGGCCGGCAGGTCAGCTGGGGGCAGCGGGCGGCGTGGGGGATGGTCCTCAGTGTGATCCTCGGTGGGCTGCTCAACTTGTTCTCCCTGATCTCAGGCGCGCTCATCTTGGTTTACCTCGGGTTGGGCTTCGCGACTTGGCTGTGGCTTTCCGTGCTCGACAGGCACGCCATCCTTCGGTCGATCTCGCACGGCGTGCGCCCCCTGTTGGCGGACCGCTGGCTGGCTGCGGGCGGACTCCTGGTTGTGGCGCTGGTCGCGGTCCACTACGCGACTTCCGTGTACTCGTTGGAGTTCAACCCTCACGACGATCTTCAAGGGTATTTCGTATTTCCCGTCAAGATGCTCCAGATCGGCTCGATGGGGCTGGACCCGTTCTCTGGACGGCAGATGAATGCCCTCGGCGGTCAGTCGTTCTTGCACACCTTCGTTCTCTGTGTGACGAGCGAGGAGAGCTTGAAACTATTAGATCGCGGCATCGGCATGCTGGTGGTGGTTGGCCTGCTGCTCGGCTTGTGCAAGGAAACGGGCGTGGCCGGGCGAGCAATCGTTGCGATACTCGTCGGTCTCCTCTTGGTGGCTGCCGCTCCACACAACATCTCGAGCCAGATGACCGCCTTCGCGCTGTTCCTGAGCCTGTTTGAAACGATCCGCCGGGAGCAATCCGGGAGCATTCGACCCTGGGGCACAACAGCTTTGATCGCGATGACTGCAGCGGCGATCTGCACATTGAAGGTGTCACTCATACCAGCTTGCGGCCTCGTCGTCGTCCTTCACTACCTGCTCACATTTCTGCGCTCGCAGCGCAAGAGTGAGGTCGCAATCAGGTTTGCCGTGGGGATTCTCATCGGCGGCACGCTTCTCGTGCCCTGGATGATCTCGATGTATCAGTCGGCGGGAACGCCGCTGTACCCACTTTTGGGTAAAGGTTATCACGGCTCTGCCTGGGGGACGTTCAAGGCCCCACACAGCGAGCTCACCTTCCGAGGCGTCCTGAGAATCGTCAGTGAGCTGAGCCCCTTCCTGTTGGTGCTCGCGCTTCTGACGATCAAGGCCGCGTGGGACAAGACGCGAGGTCTGAGTCCCGTCCACGGGGGCGTAGCCATCTCGGTCGCCATTGGCGTTGGGCTAGGTGCGTTCGTGATCGGGTTGGCAACCGGCGGCGTCGGTGTCTACCGGTATACGTACGCGTTCCTTATCTCTGGCACCTTCTATCTCATTGGGTTAGCGCTCTCTCGCCCTTCATCCTCCACCAAAACGGAATACGACGGTGGGTCGCATCCGGCGGCATGGCTGACCGTTCTGGCCATTGGCGTATTTCTTGGCAGCGTATGGTCGGCGTCGCTGTGGGCGTGGTATAAGCACGCAGCAAATCTGGCCTCGAGCACATTGGGCCCCTCCCTCAGGTCAGTTGACTACCGCCCTCCGGTGAGGCGTGCACAGCAATCCATCCCGAAGGGCGAGCGTGTCCTGGCTCGACTGGCGAGGCCCTACCTGCTCGATTTCACGCGGAACACGATCTTTGTCGCCGATGCCGGGGCGAGCCTTCCTCCCGGCATGCCATTCTTTCAGGGAGGGGAAGCCTTGGCTCAGTACTTGTTATCCAAGTCGATCCGTTACGTGATCTACGCGTACGGCACGGAGGCTGGGACCACAAGGGAAGAGTTTGGGTTCATGCTCGAGAAAGGTGAACCGATTTGGCACAGAACCATTATAGGCCATACCTTCGATTTGCAGGACAACCTGTCGCAGCTCGCCAACACCCGGACACGGATTTACGACGACGGCGAAGTGTTCGTGCTCGACCTCGCAAGTTCAGCAGTCCAGCCGGCCGAGTCCCAGAATGTACCCGACCGCTAAAGACCGGTAGCACGATGCTGAGATCAAGATGTGATGGTATCACCGTCATGGCATCCCCAAGCGGTCGTTCACGGGCGAACAGCCCCCCGCCGTCCCCACGGTGCGCACCAGAGGCAGACTGTAACGACTCTCATGCCGCGCGCTGAGCTGAATCGTCATCGGGGGACTCGTCGCCATAGTCGAGGTAGAGCGACGCCGGTTCGTCGGGCGCTTGCGGCACAAGGGCCTCTCCCCGCTGCTTCAGATCCATGGCCAGCCCCATGAAAATGGTCGAAAGCAACACATGGGGGAATGCGATCGGCGTTGTCGGATAGTACATCGACTGATTGACGAAGCCGTGGGCGTATGTCATCACCATTATCGCAACCAGCAGATTGATCAACAACGGATCAGCGGCGATCTGCCGTCGCCCCTTCCAGGTGCGAAACACACACCAGCCGGTAAACGCCGCAAGCGTGAACACTGGAAGAGCGTAGGAGATCCCGCCGAAGTAGAGGATGTGAAGATACGCATTGTGCGGATTCCGGCTAGTAATGAATTCGGTCTCGGACGCTCTGAAGGACTCGCCTTCGGTTCCAAGCAGGCCGAACCAGGGACGCTGGGCGATGACGCCCAGGAAGCCACGGGCGATCTCCACACGTCGGGTCTCGACGGTGGTAAGCCGCTCAAGGGGCACCTCTCCGGCTTTCCCCAGCGCCCAGTTGACCCCCGCCACAAGAACGATTGCGCCAAACAGGGTCATTATGGGCCGGCCGGTCATGGCCAGGGCGAGAGGCAATGCCGATCCGGCCATGAACCACACCGTGGATCGGCTGGCAGTCAATAGAGCCATGCTGACGGCCGCCACGACAACAACGATCAAGAGAGCTTTCCAGAAGGTCCGGCTTGTCCGAATGGCAGCGTAAAGCGCCAACGGGGCGGCGAGTCCAAAGACAATGCCGACGTGATTCGAGTTCATGCCGTAGGGGCTGAAGCGACCGCGCACCTTGAAGGCCTCGCCCGGATGAAGCACCAGATCTGAAAGCGGCACCACCAGGGCGATGGCCAGGCCGACGGTGATCGCTTGCACCACCCGAAGCAGCGACGCCTTGTCAACGATCGTCTGCGACACCGACAGGGCGGCAATGACCAGGGTCAGCCACTGCACGGTGATGACGAGGGCCAATGGACGGTCGGTGACGGTCAAAATGTACAGGAAACCCAGCAGCGCCGCCGCGGGATACAGCCAGGCCATCAGGGGGAGTCGCCGGCGAGGACCGGGATCCATCCACGCCGTCACGGCCAACAGCATGTAGACTGCAAACCCCGTCGTCTTGGCGAGCGCCTGGATAATCCCCAGGCCGTGGTATTCGCTCAGCGGAAGCCAGGCCACTGTCAGGCTTAGCGCCGCCAGCATCCGATACCTGCCAGGAATCAGCAGGAAGGCCAGCAACGCTCCCACCGGGGCGATCATCAGCACTGGCAGCGGAATGATCTGCAGATAGCGTTCGACTGTACTCATAACGTCAGCGGATGTTGACCGAGTTCGGCCGAGTTCGAGCGGCTCACGGTATCTACCGTATCGCTGCTGCGGGCTTTCGGTTCTGTAGCACCTATCGAATTGTTATCCGCATCTGATGAACAACAGGGCGAGAGCCCACGTACAAGAGTTGCGTTATCGGCTGTCGTAAACCCGACCGGTCCGAGCGCGGCGGTAACCGCGCCAGGAACGTCGGCGACGTCATGGATTGGTGTCGCGCGTTCTGCGGTTGGAATGCGCCGTGGCCACCGAAGTTAGGCGTGACCCGTCGAATCGATGCGCTGCATTCAGCGCTCCGTTGCCGAGAAGGCTTTCCGAATCGGATCAAACAACCACTCGGCAATGATCTGCTGGCCTCGCTCGTTGGGGTGATTGCCGTCGCGATACGGATCAGAACCCGCCTCCAACGCCCGGGCGAATGCTTCGCCGAGTTGCACCGGCTCGATGCCCAGCTCCTTCGCAACGCGAGCGATCTCGTGATAGCCGATCTCGGGCTCGTTCTCCAGCTCGCTTCGCTTGAGGTATTGCGCCAGAACGACGGCGGCGCCGGAAGCGCGAGCCAAGCGAATCACCTCGCGCAAGGCCTCCAGGCATTCCTTGACGTCCACCGGAGATATGTTTCGAGAAGCGTGAAACGACTTCACTCTTCGCTTCGCATACCGTGGGATGTATTTTTCGTACATCTCCTGCAAGGCAAGCCGCGGCTTGTGCTGCGGCCGACGGGCGTCGAGCGGCTCGAAGGTCGGGGCGTCGGCATAATCGCGGCTGTTGACCACGATGGCCACCACGTCGGCCTCCAACAACCCAAACCGTTTGAGATAGGCCAAAAAATTCGGTGGCCCCCAACTTCCAGCCGAGATGTTGCCGACGACGACCGGCCGGCCGAGCGCTTTTGAAAGTCGCTTCTCCAACAGCGTGGTGGCCAGGGCATCCTGGTCCGTCTTGGAGCCACCATGGACGATGCTATCGCCCACGACAAGCACCCGCACCTCAGCGGGATCGGATTTCGAGCGGGGGAAGTCCCGGCTGCGCATTGAGTAGGCGTTGTAGCTGATCCGGTTGCCGAAGCGCTGGTAACTCTTGGACGGCTGGGGCAGGTATTCGATTTCCCGATCCTCGATCCACAGCGGTGGATCCCCCAGACCCATGACGAAGCGCGCGTAAACCTCGACCAAGGCGAGCAGCGCGAACAAACTCGCGACAACAATTATCCCGGTTAGCAACAAGCGAAGCCTCCTGGGACGCGTCCAGTTCGGTCGCCCGGTGACAATCATTCAAGTCGCTTCGATCCGCACATCCCATCGTCTCGATATCTCGCCAGATCGCTTGAGGAGCAGGTCTTGCACGCGGGAGAGTCCGCCCTTACGACGAATTGCAGGCCATGCCGGTTGCAAATCTTCCCGGCGTCCCGACGCCCAACACCGATCGGTAGATCGCTGGTCTAGCTGAGGTACCTCCCGGCCATAGATTGGTTTATCCCGGCGGAAAGAATGACCACAGATTCTCATTCAACAGATCGACAGATCAGAATATTTGCCGACGAGATGGTAGGGAGACCCGAGTCGAGGTTCAACGCGTGGCGCCGCCTGGCAGATCAGGGCCTCGGCGCAGCACAGCCTCTCTGAGAGCTTTATCGTATCCTTTGGCGCGGCAGATGAACCTCAGTTGGAGAGCCGATGTAGCACTTGGGGGACCCGGCATGTTCACTCTGACCGCGGTCAATCACCGCCCCGGAGCCTCCCAGCTCACCACAGGAGCGATGTGCGCCGTGTAATGGGCGATGGCCGTACGGTATTCTCTGGGAGTTCGCAATGGCCTCCGAAGCCAAGCGCGGCCTGATCCGCATCGCGGCCAACTACACCCGCGTGGTGACGACGGTCCTCGTCGGCCTGGTATTGGTACCCCTGCTGTTGAAGGGCACCGGTAACGACGGGTGGGCGCTGATCGCCCTGCTGGGGTCCACCATCGGGCTGGCATGGATGGCTCAGGAGATTATGCGCTCGAGCCTGATTCGCGCGCTCGGCGCGGCCTATCACAGTGGTGACCCCGATGCCTTCCGCAACACGTACAACGCAGCGGTGGTCATCTCAGCAGGGGTCGCATTTCTGACGGCTGGCGTCTTTGTCGTGCTCTGGTTCGTCATCGGGCTGCTTCAGATTCCACCGGATCTGCTTCCCGCGGCACGGTGGTTGGTCGTGGCCCGGGGTGCCGAGACCTTCGCGGGCATTCTTCTGGCAGCACCATTCAACATGTACAAAGTCACGGAGCGCATGGTCGCGTACAACGCCTGGCTCATCGTGAACCGCTCGTGTTACCTGATCGCGGCGGCATTGGTCACCGTGCTGGCAATCGACGATCCCGGACGTGCCATCACGCTCTACGCACTTATGTCGGCGGGACTTGTCTTCGCTTCCCTACTCGTCTCGGTAGCGGTCATGATGCTGATCGACCGGAGATTGATTCCGGCGCCGGCAGCGATCAACCGCGATGCAATCAAGTCAGTACTCCATATCGGTGGGTGGAATGCTGCGGCAACCACGGCCATCACATCTCATTACCGCCTCGCCACGGTCATTATGAACCTCGCCTTTGGGCTCTTCGGCAATCTTGTCTTTGGGCTGGCGCTTCGGCTAACGGATTCCGTCAGGCAACTGGCGGTGGGGATGACCGGAGGTCTCGACGCGGTCTCGGCTCGCCTGAGCACCACACAAAGCGCCGCGGCGGTCCGTGCGCTCATGCACCACTCCACGCGTCTGCACGGGCTTGCCACATTCCCGGTGGCGATTGGCGTGGTCGTGCTCGCCGAGCCGGTCCTGCACCTCTGGGTGGGCGATTCGCTCGAAGATCCGCAGACCATCCTGCCCCCGGCGATCGTGCTCATCCGCATCATGACCTTGGGCATGATCGCCCGGGCGATCTCGGACGGATGGATCCATATTCTTTATGGCGCCGGACATGTCAGGCGGTACGCGCCGTTGATCTTGCTCGGCGGCATCATCAATCCGCTGCTGGCGGTGCTGCTGCTCGTGATACTGCCGACGTCGATGCGGTATACCGCGGTAGCATGGGCATACTCAGGCGTGCTGATCATCATTCACGCGGGATTGGTGCCGCTGGTCGGCGCAAAGGCGCTTCAGATCAGCTACGGGCAATTCTTCCGGCCGCTTGTCCGTCCGTTGCTTGTGGCGCTGGTCTGCTCGCCGATCCTGCTGCTGAGCAGGGGGCAGCCGGATGAGTGGACGCTCCTGCATCTCGTCATGGTGGTTGGCGCA
Organism: Planctomycetota bacterium; assembly: GCA_022568135.1. GTDB lineage: Bacteria > Planctomycetota > Phycisphaerae > Phycisphaerales > SM1A02 > JADFFQ01. Next base: position 110,828 of record JADFFQ010000003.1, read on the forward strand.
TACAGCGTCACCTACGCGGCGGGGTGCATCATGTTCGTGATGGACCGAGCCGAGCGCGTGCGGTTCACCAAAGCAGCCCTGCGCCATCTGCCGCTGCGCGGCTAGCAACCGCCGCTTCGCCTCGGCGCGATCATCAAGGCAGATCTCCGCGAGCGCACTCATACAACTGCTCATACTGTTCCACTACGCGATCGAGGTTGAAACTCCGCTGCACCCACGCGCGCCCCTGCTGCTGCATGCGCTGGCGCTTCTCCCGGTCGAGAATCAGGTCGGCCAACGCTGTGGCGAACGCTTGCGGTGTTTCGTCGGCAATAACGGCGCCGCCGCTGGATTGGAGCTCCGGCCAGATGTCCACACCCTTGGTGGTTATCACCGGCGTCGCACATGCCAGCGACTCCAGCAACACGAAGCCCCAGTTCTCCTGGCTGGTCGGCAGGACGAAGACATCGGAGGCTTGGTATAGCGAGACCTTGTTTCGTCCTGAAACGAACCCGAGGAAGGCAATTCGAGCGGACAGTTGCTTACGCTCAACAAGTGCGCGCAGGCTCTGCTCGTACTGCGGCTCGCCGGTGCCGGCGATCAGCAGCGTGAACGTCAGACCATCATCGTGCAGCTGCATTACTGCCTCGATGAGCAGCTCAACGCGCTTCTTGGGATGCAGACGACTCAAGAAGAGAACGACCGGATCGTTGTCGTCCGGGAACGCCCAGGCAAACTTCCGCCGGGCCACCGCCGGGCCGGGAAGATGCTCGTATTCGGAAAGATCGAAGATCAGGGGCACGACGATCGGCCGGCCGTCCGTGTACCACTTCCGCGATTGGCCCTGTTCCGCCTCGGCGGTGCAGTGTACGGCCTTCGCCTGCTCCAGCAATCGCCGCCCCGCGACCGCTAAGTACAACCGCTTCTTCAACCCCTTTTGGGCCATGCACCAATCGTCAAGCATGCCATGGAGGCTAATGAAATAGGGGACACCTGATTGACGCGCAAGACGAGCTAGCGGAAGGCATACCGGATCCCACGGCACGTGCAGATGCACAACGTCGGCGGTTGCGATGCACTGGCGCGCCTCATGGACGGCGCAGCGTCGCAGCCCCGGCCACGGCCCGGCACGTGGCTGGAGTGTCACAACCCGAGGCCGGCCGTCGCCGCCTGCGGTCCACTGCTGAGGCACATCGGTCGCATCAAGCGTCAGCAGCGTCACGTCATGATCCCGCGCCGCCAACACCGCGCAGAGGTCAAGCACCGCGCGGACCACGCCCCCGTCCTCCAGTCTCATGCGTCCCAGATAGTGCACGATCTTCATGGCTGCGAGCTATCTGAGATTATGCACCTGGGGCCTGACGCGATGCAATGGTTGCCGCTGCCCCCTGTGCCGACGCCTCCGCTCACCGTCAGCAAATGGATGATGAGCGACAAACCGGTACGGTCGCCGCTACTGGTTCGGGCGATTCTGCGGGTGCTGTCGCGATCGGCGAGCCGCCGCAAGGCCGACCGCCGATGGGCCATCTCCTCTCACGATTCAGGGGGGATCACCTCTGAGCCCCGGGCGGGCCCCGCTCGCCTGGCTGCTCAGCCGGGGTCTCGTCGTGCGAGGGTGGGCCCGGCTGTGTTGACTGGGCCCCAACAGTGGCGCCGCACAGACCCCCAATCATGGCAGCAACGACGATTCGCGGCTCCGGAAAACGAGTCATCGGCTCGGCCCCTTCGCCATGGGCTGCCTTTCTATCGTCCAACGCTCCCATCGGCTGGGTATTGCCCACGCGTCAATCCCACTGCAGGCTATGATTGTCCGCATTCTCGGAGCACCGGCCACAGATGCCCCTCACCAGTGAACAAGTTCACGACGCCCTTCGCACGGTCAAGGATCCGGACCTGCACAAGGATCTGGTGACGCTGCAAATGGTGAAGGACGTCCAGGCGGACGGCGACGATGTGTCCATTCACATCGAGTTGACCACGCCCGCGTGCCCGCTCAAGGACAAGATTCGTGATGACATCGAGCTGGCGGTCAAAGCCAAGGCCGAGGAAGTTGGCACGACCGTTAAAGCCGTCAATGTCGAGTTCTCCGCGGACGTGCGAAAGGCCAACGAAAGGGCTAAAGACCGCGACAATCCGCTGCCGGACGTGAAGCATGTGATTGCAGTCGGCGCAGGCAAGGGCGGCGTGGGCAAATCGACCGTGGCCGTCAACCTGGCCGTGGGGTTGGCCCAATTTGGCGCCAAGGTCGGATTGCTCGACGGCGACATCTACGGCCCGTCGTTGAAAACGATGCTCGGGTTGGATGACGTGCCGACGCCCAAACCGCGAGGCAACATCCTGGTGCCATTCGAGGTGCACGGCATCAGGTCGATGACCATCGGCAAGCTGGTGCCCCCGGACAAGCCGCTGATCTGGCGCGGTCCGATGGCTCACGGGGCATTCAAGCAACTCGCCACCCAGACCGATTGGGGCGAGCTGGATTACCTGATCGTCGATCTGCCGCCGGGCACGGGCGATGTTCCGCTGACCCTGACCCAGTTGCTGCCGCTGACCGGTGCGGTGGTGGTGTGCACGCCGCAGCAGGTCGCGCTGGACGACGCCACCCGGGCGGTGCGGATGTTCCAGCAGCTCGGTGTGGAGGTGCTAGGGATCGTTGAGAACATGAGTTACTTCGTCGGCGACGACGGCAAGACGTACGACATCTTCGGCCGAGGCGGGGCGGAAATGATGGCCCAGCAGATGAACCTGCCGTTCCTCGGGGCGGTGCCGATCCACATGGAGCTGCGGGTCAATTGCGACGCCGGCGAGCCGCTGAAGAACTGGCGGGGCAATGCGGCGCTGGCTGAGGAGCTCGATCGGCTGTGCAAGAACCTCGCCGCCCAGATCTCCATCGCCACCTTAAGCGGCAAGTTCGTCCAGCCGACGCTGTCAGTCAGTTGAACAGGCCAGGTTGACGACCCGTATCACCACCGAGAAGATGTCGCCAGCCGGAGATACAGCGGTGGACGCATCGCCTGAGACAACCCAGCGAACGGGAAGTCCCCGCTTCAAGAACCCTCCCGTTGTTGAAACCGCCCTCGGTATCCAGTTTGCCGAATTGGCCGATTTCAAGACATCGCATTTCGGTCTGTTCTATGAACACATCCGAGATCGGTATCCGATCGTGAAGGATCAACCTCGGCTTGATCCGATAATCGAAACATTCCCGAAAGCACCCCGGATCCCCCAATTCAAGGTCCGTACGACGCCGAGACCCGAGCGCGTGTGGTACGAGAACTCCGAAGAAGGCTCCCGGCTCGTTCAACTTCAGCCCGACCGCTTTGGCTTCAATTGGCGCAAGCCAAGCCCAGATGATGCTCCCTACCCGAGCTACCTTAAGAACAGCCGCCTCTGCCTCGACGAGTTTGCTCGTTTTCTCGATATGTGCAAGGCTGAGGGCTTTCAGGTACAGCCTGATGTATGTGAGGTCGTCTACGTCAACCAGATTTGGCCGCAGGCGGGAGAATCGCTGGTAGAGCTGTTTGCGACGGTGTTCTCCGGGATCAGCTGGCAGGCGAGTGACGACTGGCTTCCGGCACCGGAGCTTGTCACGCTCAATCGAGTTTTCGAAATCGGACAACAGCAGGGCCGGCTCTACGCCGAAGCTGGAATGGCGACACAGAAGGACGGTGGGGACTGCATCGCGCTCAAGGTGACGGGTCGGGTGCTGCATCAATCGGGCGACCCTGCCGGGGTTGAACAAAGCCTGAAACTGGCCCATGACTGGGTTGTGAACGGCTTTGTCAGCCTTACTAACGCGACGATCCGAAAAGAACGATGGGGACAAACGGCATGAGTCAAGCAAGCGCGATCGACGCAACGGAGCTCGCCTTTTTCGAAGCCACAAGCGTCCCGACTACCGCAACATCGACCGGCGAAGCATGGGCGCCGAAACCCGCCACATTGGCCCTCCGCGAGGAAACATCAGCGTGGCTGAGCGAACGCGTTGATCGACTTCGGCGTCTACTGGGACTTCAGGAGAATTGGGACAGCTACGGCGCCAAACCGATTGATCCTCGCTCAGTTGAGTTCGCGGTTCGGCTGCTGACATCACTTGCAGACGTTGATGGTATTGAGGCCCCGACGGTCACCGCGTCACCCGACGGAAACGCAGCCCTGTGTTGGGATGACGGTCATCGCAGCCTGGACGTCGAGATTCTGGCAGATGGGAGCATTGAGTACGCCTATCTCAACGACGAGGACCACGAAGGAACCACCTTGGATGCTGAGGACCTTGCCATTCTCTTGACGCAGTCGTGACGAACCGGGGAATCTAGACTTCTGGCGGGTCAATGTGAATGCCAGAGCTTGAGCAGCAGGAGATTTCCGACGACGAAATCATCCTGCGGCGGATCCCCAATCAGCCAGACTGCATCAAGCACAGACCGGGAATCGGCCTGACGGCCACAAGCTTCGCCATCAGAAATCTTCCCGGAAAGAAAGGATCGTCCTGGACCCGGCTGGTCCAGACAAGCCCGCGGAAGCTTCTTGACCAGCTTCAACTCGACGGCATATCGCCGAAGGGTTGGATGGTTTGCAGAATCCGTGTCTCCGACGTTCGTGACTTCAGGTTGGATGTGATCCACCTGCCAACTGAGCGCGACGCGGGTCACTGTGAAATCCGGGAGACGCCGAGGCAATCATTCTCGCCTGCCATATGGTCGAAGCTGGCAAGGAGGACCCGCATCCTGACAGCAGAGGAGGTGGAAACGCTTCAGGCCGGCAACCAGCTCGCAGAGTGACATCAGATGATCTGGGGCAAGTTCGTCCAGCCGACGCTGTCAGTCAGTTGACTGCGGTTGGTTCGCCGGCTCAGGTTGCTCGGCGAGGATGGGCGTGATGTCCAGCGTGGTGCGGTACTCGGCGCCGTCCGGCAGGCGTTGCTCGCCTTCGATGCGCTCAATGAGCATCGACTGGAGGTTGACCAACAAGTCGAACCTGGCCGTGTAATCCTCGCTCGAGCCAGCGGCTGCGGCGGGCGTCTCACCCCCGCGAATGATTGAGGATTGACGAGCCCGACGCGCATCGGGCTGGCGCACAAGCCCATCTGTTGGGAGCACTGAATCAACGGGTCGCCGGTGGACTCGACAGCGTCGGCGAGTTCGGATGCGATAACCATCAGCTACACTCCAAGCACGATCATCAGCAACCCCATGACCAGACCGTTGGAGACCCCGTGGATCATCATCGAGGGGATCAGTGTACCGCGCCACTCCCGCACCAGCGCCATGCCCAGAGCCAGTGACATCAGCGCCGGGACCGCAACCAACCCCTGCGGGTGAATCACCGCAAAGACAAACCCGTTGATCGAAGCGCTCAACAGCACGCTGAGCACAAGCCCGAACCGGTTTGTGGCGTCGCGCAGGTGTCGATACAGCACACCGCGAAACATCGTCTCCTCCACGATCGGCGCAGCTACCGCAGCCAGAAACAGAATCTGGAGCTTCGGCCACAGATCGGAGCCACTCATGTACACGATGATCGGATGGGCCGGGCCCCCGCTGGGCGCGAACGTCGGCGGCTCGCCCGCCGCCGCACTCTGCAGGAGTATGAGCGTCAGAGTGAGAACCAGGCCAATCCCAAGCAGCGGAAGCGTCGCCAGATAGGCGCCCACGCCGATGCAAGGCTCCACCACCGGCATCCGCCCCAGGGTGAGCCCGACATCCCGCCGCACCGTTGGCCAGGATATCCCCCGGACCACCGGCCAGCCCAGCGCGAGCAGGCTGGCGAAGAACATGATGATCGTGAGCAGCATGGCCGTCGAATCCGTCGCGACCAGCCCGGCCAGAACCTGCAGTACAAGGAATAGCACCAGCCACACGGCAAACGTCTCGGCATACACCGCGTGATGTGGCCGGGAGCTACCGAGGCCGCTTCGTAGCGTCCCAACGAGCGTGAGCACGATTAGCAGAATCAGGCCGACGAGCCCCACGAACCCGGCGGCGATCCCCACCGTCGCCACCGAGAAGACCAGGATCGCCACAATGCGGGCCGGGCGCAGCGCCGCGTCCCGGGCTGCGACATCGTCACCGCCCGGGGGCGCCAGCGCGAGCCGGCCGAACCACCCGAGCTGCTCAACGAGCATGTCCTGGTCGATGGGAGCTATCCCCAATGCGGCACCTGCGGTTCCTGCCGTCGCATCCGCGGCATCGGCGTCGGGCGGCTCAGCCGGATAGAGTTGGTGGAGCATGCGCTGGACGGCGGCCTGCGCCTCACTCAACTGCACCGGCTCGCCGACGGGCGGGTCAGCGATGTGCGCATCAAGCTGCTCAAGCTGCCGCCGCGCCTCATCTGGTCCGACGAGTTCCGCCGCGAGAATGATGAAGCGCTGACGTTGACCGACGGTTCCGATGTTCAACGGTCCCTGGGCCTTGTCGTACACCTTGGACAGCACTTCCGCGTCCATCGAAAAGAGCCGCGCCACACCGACGAGATGCTTCCCCTGCATTTGCATGACGGTCAGGCCCACCTGATCCTCGTTGCCGGATTCTGCGGACGACGGCATCCGATGCTGCATGACGATCGTGAGCAGACACGTCGCGATGATGACCAGCCAGGCGGGCAATGCCCAGCCCTTGGGTCGTGGCGACGAGGGACGCGACGATGGCGGTTGTGGCAAGGCGGCCTCAAGTTCTGCGGACTGCCTGGCCTCGCCAGGTGCGGGCGGACCAACCGAACTGACGTCACTGTCCATCGGGATCACCTCGTGCCCGCCGGTGCTCTGCTGCTCGCCACGGCGCACCATGCAAGGGTCTATCGGCACCACCCGGCTGGACCCGGGGCTCGCCGCAAGACCCCCAGGCTACCAGCGAAGCGCCCCGGCCGTGAGGGCTTTGCTTCAGGAGCCGATCTGCGGCCTTGACACAACGTGCGCGTCGGCTAGGCTCACAGGCCCGCTCCCACTCCGCTCATTCAGAGGATCAACGCAGTACTCTCACGCCCCCGCCATGCCTCGCCAGACGTACTTCGCCAAAGCCGCAGATGTCACGCCCGCGTGGCGGCACGTGGACGCCGAGGGGCAAGTCCTCGGCCGGCTCGCTACCCGGATCGCCACCGTCCTGATGGGCAAGCATCGGCCTGACTACACGCCGCACGTCCTCGGCGGGGACTTCGTCATCGTCACCAACGCGGAGAAGATCGTGCTCACGGGGCGCAAGGCAGAGCAGAAAATGAAGCTCCGCTACAGCGGCTATCCTGGGGGCCTCAAGGCGGAGAGCTACGCCTCGCTGCTGAAGCGCCGCCCCAGAGTGGTGATGGAGGATGCGGTGCGGCGGATGCTGCCGAAGAATAAGCTGGGCCGCAGGATGTTCACGAATCTCAAGGTGTATGCCGGGCCGGATCACCCACATCACGCACAACAACCGGTTCCGCTGGACTCGTAACCGGCTATCATCAATCACGGCAGCGACCATGCTGATCGACCTTCTTGAGAGAGGTTTCCACGACCTACGCACACCATGAACGAGCCCAGCAATAACCCCAGCGCCGAGTCGAAACCAAGCGGCAGCGAGCCCGACGGACCGCCGGTTGCGGGGCCGGAGGTCTCAAGCAGCGGCGAGGCGAGCGAGCCGGGTTCATCGCCACCCGCACCGTCTGCGGCCCAGAAGCCGGCTGCAACCGATCCGCCGTCAGAGAGCAAACCGGCCCCTGCGGCCACGACGGCCAAAGCCGCGAAGCGGTCGCCGGCCGGTGCTGCAAAGAAACGAGCGAGTACAGCTGCCACCCCTTCGGCCACCCCAAGCCCCGAGGCGCCGAAGAGCGTCGGCCAATGGTGGTGGGGCACCGGCCGACGAAAGACCGCCGTCGCCCGAGTCCGCATCCGCCCCGGTGACGGCAAGTTCATGGTGAACAAGCGCGCTTATGGTGACTACTTCACCGAAGAACGCGATCGCAAGGATTTGATGGGCGTGCTCGAAAAGACCAACACGGCTTCCAGCCTCGAGATCCACGTCAACGTCGGCGGCGGCGGGTATACCGGACAGGCCGGCGCCATCGTGCTGGGTCTCGGCCGGGCGCTTCTCAAATACGATCAGGTGCTGGAACCGATCCTCCGCAGCAACGGATTCCTTACCCGCGATCCTCGCAAGGTCGAACGCAAGAAGTACGGCCAGCCGGGCGCCAGAAAGAGGTTCCAATTCTCTAAGCGCTGAACACTCGAAACGGTCTCATGTTCGTTCTCCTTTTGTGAAGCCCTCGAAGTGGATCTCCACTTCGGGGGTTTTTCATGACGACCAACGGTCTCGGCGGTCTCGGCGCGGTCAACGATCAACGTTCAGGGATGTTGGCAGCGAGCGATCGAAGCTGTCGGTGAGCGGTTCGCATTGTTCGGGCAAGAGCATTGCGGTTCAGCCGTAGCTGCCCGGCCAGCTCAGCAAGCGTGAGCGGTTGGAAGCCACTGAGCCCGTAGCGAAGCGTGATCATTCGCTGCAAAGGCGGGTCAAGGCGCACCACCAACGGCTGGAGGTCCGACCTCAACGCCAGCCACCTCTGCCAAGGGTTCAAGGAACCGAACGGATCAGCGAGTATCACCGAGCCCGGTTGATGGCGAGTGGCCGCCCTGCCAACCGCCGGGCGATGCACACTGGCCGCAAGCGCGCGGTTCATCGCGTAACCGCACCGCCGGCCGAGGCGGCGGCCGCGGCTCGGATCGATCGTCTCTACCGCGCCCCCAATCACTGCGAACGCCAGCCTGAGCAATGTGAGAATCTCCTCTGACGGCTGGTGCTCCAGTGAACGGTGAAGCGCCTGCTCGATGCACCCAACAGCGGCCGGAAGCCCGATCACAACCAGACGGCGTTTGAGCAGGGTCGCCCAGCGCAGATCGGTCTCGATCTGATCGAGCACATTCGACGCGGGATACTCGCTCAGGGCTTCGATCGCGACTCGGGCGCGCCGCTTGAGCAGGTTGTAGCCGCCGACCAGCGCCTGCTCAATGTTCTTAGGCGGCGTTTCGGCTTGCCGGACCGCCTCGATCAAGGCCAAAGCGTCATGATGCGGCGGCAGATCAGCCAACCCGCTGGTCACCGCCGGCGAGGAAAGGATCACCGATTCGGCGTCGTCACCGTCCGCCGATGGCATTGAGGTGGGCAGGATGAACTTCAGATCCAGCGCCCCAAGCAACTCGCGGCGGCGGCGGTTGACGGCCCGATCGATCGTCGGGCGGGTCTTGGAGAACCGGCGGCAAAGAACCCCCCAAGAGACCCCCCTTTGGGCGGCGCGATGGATCAGCCGAACGTCGCGGTCGGTCAGCGGGCCCATTTCAGCGAACATCGGTTCATCGCCCCGGCGATCATGGCGATGCAGGATGGATCGCAGTGTCTCGTGCGCCCGGCCGTACTTCCGTGCCAACTGCTTCGCAACAGCGTTGAGCGACATTCCCGGCGTGCGGCGGAGGTCTCTCGCGTCATGGATGATGCTTCGCACGACCGTTTCGCCGACCCGGCTGAACTCAGATGCACGGGCGATCTTGCCTCGATGACCGCGCGCAAAGCGCTGCAGTGAATCTTCAAAGCACGCCAGGCGCTGGGTCCCGTCACCGAACACGACATAGTGGCAGACCAGCCCCTGCTTCCGATACCGCTGGAGCGTCTTGGCGGAGATATTCAATCGTCGCGCCATATCATCGAGCGTCACCGGCGACCGATCGTCATGCTGTGATGAAAGGTCCAGGCCCTGGCTGAGCCGTTGGATAAGGGTGACCAAGTCCGCCACCAACGCCTCGCCGACCAACCCCACCGGCTCATCCGGGAGGTCAGGCCGGTACCCCGTGATTCGGAAAATGATGAACTCCTCTGGGTAAACCTGCTGAGGATTGATCTGGGCGACGAGCTGCTCAGCGGCCTCCATTTGCCGGCGCCGGGCGACGGGCGGCGCGTACATCAACTGTCGAAACAACTCGCCGAGGGCGGCGATCTGGAAGCGGGCTACTCGAGGCATGGCGCGTTGGGGTGGGAGGTGACAGGGGGCAGGTGACGGTGTGTCATAGCCGCGGATGCATATCCGCGGGCAACCCCTCGCCCTTGGGTGCAGGGCGACGAGGCAGCAATGGCTCTTTCCGGTCACCGCCAAAGAAGTCCAACGGGCACCGCTGATCAATCAGCCCGTGCTCGGAAGCCTTGTCGAAAAACAACTCCAGGCCCCTCCGGCGGCGGTCGGTGAATTCGAACGCCAACTTCTGCTTCAGATACTCGCTGGCCAGATCGCCCGGCCAATTCCGAGGCAAAGCTCGGCCATGAACAATCAGATCCAGTCGATGTTGATTGTGGCGACGCTGGCGGTCCAGGATCGCCGAGGCGGTCGCGATCAGGATCGCATCCGTTGAGCGCTTCGCCAGCCACAGGGCAAAGACAAACGGCAGACCCGTCAACTGGGCCCACGCCGCCCCGAGATCAAGCTGATACGGGTAGCGGATCGCCGGGGGCGAGTCCGTCACCACCTTGTCGCCGATCAGCATCAGGGCCTGCGGCCAATGGAGCACTCTGTTGTGGGCGACGCGCTCCCGTGCATCGTAGTCGATCAGCCGCGGCTCGATCCCGTAAAGCTCCTTGAGCAAGATTTGCAAGAGAACGATCGAGGTGTGGCTGTCGGTGTCGCAGTACACCGTGCTGAGCCGGTCGATCGGAATTGCCGAGTACAAACGAACCGTCAAGGTGGGTCCATCGCATCCCAGCAACCCCGCGGGTACGACCGTCAACGGGGTGCTGGATCGTTGATAGTCGATCGAGGAGCACAAGGCGAGATCGACCTCATCGCTGATCAACATCTCCAGAAGCAAGCTGGGGACGGTGCATCGCAGCTCGATGTCGGCGAGGTTCTCAAGCCCGTCGATCAGCGGCAATGTGTTGACGAAGCTGACCACGCCGAGGCGGATGGGCCGCGGCAACATCCATTGGGCAGTCTCGGCGTGCTGGGGGGTCATCGCCACATCCTAGCTCGAAAGATTCGCCACGGAGAACAACACAGAGACTGTCACAGCGCACGGCAGCCTCCCCCTCAAGGTCGGCACCGTGCGCCCTACCAGCAAGACCACAATCTGCGAGAACTTCGTGGTGATGAATAACCCTGGTTGGGGTCACCAAGGCCGGCCGGACAGGGTCAGTGTCGTAGGGCAAAAGGAGCAACGGCCCGTCGAGGCGGGCCGGCCGCTGGGGAGGCTCCACCGGAGCAGGAGGCGTGGAGTTCGGGAAGCACGTGTTCCAAGTGGGTCGGCCCGAGGGCGGTCCCGCGTAGTTAGTGATTACTTCCCGAACTCCTCACCACCTGCTCTTGATACCATATCGGTCCTCCAATTCATTCGTATGAAAGCACGCGGAAGTTCGCGCTGCGCCCGTCGGTTATCGGCACCTGCGATCGCCCGCTCCGCCCGAGCCGCCGGCCAATGCCTAGGTGAACCGCGCCTCCGCCGGCTCCAGGAGCAGACTCTCGATCGACAGCCCCGGGCCGAAGGCCAGCAGCATGGCCGGTGGGCGGTAGCCGCGCCGCAGCGCCTCGTCCAGCACGAACAGGACGGTGGCCGACGACATATTGCCGAACCGGCGTAGCACGTCACGGGCCGCGTCGAGGCCGTGTGCCCCGTCCAGCTCCAGCGCCTGGTCAACCGCATCAAGGATGCCGGGCCCGCCTGGATGAACGACGAAGAGGTTGGGGCGCCTCGGCGACATATCATCCACAATCGCCGCCAGGTTATCGCGCAGGGCCACTGGAACATCGCGGGTCAGCGTCATGGCGAACCCGGCGTCGGTGATACGCCAAGTCATCCATCGGCGACCTTCGGGAATCAGCCGGCTGTGGCCCAACGTGACTCGGCCCAAGGCGCAGCCCCTCGCATCGGCGCCCAGCGCCTCATGCGCAGTGACGACCGCTGCAGCGGCGCCATCGGCAAACAACGCAGAGGCCACCTGATTCGCAACGCTTCGATCAGACCGCAGATGAAGAGAGCACAACTCCAGACACATGACCACCGCCACCGCCTCGGGGTCCGCTCGACACGCACCCACAGCCATCCTTAGCCCGATGATCGCACCGAAGCATCCCATGAATCCGATGACCGTACGTCGCACCGTCGGTCGCAGCCCGAGCCGATCGACGAGCGCGACATCCAATCCGGGCGCGAAGAATCCCGTGCAGGAGACGACGATGAGATCCGTCACCTGGTCCGGCTGAATTGCGGCGTTACGCAGCGCCCGACCGGCCGCTTGCTCCGCCAAGTCCGGGGCGTGTTGCTCGTAGACCTCCATCCGTTCCTTTGTGGAGAGGTTGAGCACCTCCTCGATGGGTAGCACGCCATGGCGGGTGTCAATGCCGGCTCCTGCGATGATGCGCTGCCAACGCTCAAGTGCGGCCCCGCGAAGGCCCCAGAGGTCGGCCAGACGTGTGGCAATGCTTGATTGCTCTACGGTCAACGGCGGCGTGGCAGCGCCCAGACCCGCCAGGTGCGGCCATCTTGATTCCCCCGGGGCGGCTTGGGGGCCAAACTCCATCGGAGCAGCAAGAGGCGTCGGTACGCTGGTGGGGGTCATGGCGTTAGCACCCGGCGGACAAGCCCTCGCATCATTTTCGGGTGGCCGCAAGCGGCGTGAAACACTGCCGCCCGAACGCCCGGCCGATCCAGGGCCATGGCCAGGATACGGCAGATGCGCTGGCGGCGCCCCACTCGGTCCCGCCAGGCCCGGCGGTATCGACGGGCAGTCGCCGCAGTCCAGTCTCCGGGCGACTGATCGGCCAGCACATCAGCCAGGGCCTCGGCGCTCTCCAGGGCACAGCTCATCCCGTCGCCCGTGAACGGCTCGACGTACCCCGCCGCGTCACCGACCAACGCAACGCGATCGTTGGCGACGGTCCATGGTCGCCAGGGCATCGGCCCCGCCGCCAGCAATCGGCTACAGTGACGTCGGTCAAGCCGATTCAGCGCCGTCTGTTGCAGCCGCTCGAAGCGTCCGGCGACTGACTCGATGAACGCATAGGGATTCCTCGCGGTCCCTGCGCGGCGAGTGATCAGGCCAGCCACATGCAACATACCCCGGCCGTGATTCACCACGCCAAGGTAGCCGCCGTTCACCACGAACATCTCGACGGTATCGCGGGGGATCACTTCGGCCGAGGAGCAGTCTAGATCGAACGCGAAGCCGAACTTGCGCCCGACGCCGGCGGGGCGATTCAGCCCGGCCGCCCGGGCCACCGCGCTGCCCAAGCCGTCGGCGCCGACAACCAACCGGCACCGCAGGCGTTGTCTTGACCCATCCGAGACAACCTCCACGGTCGTGTGCCGAGTGCTCAACGTTTCGATGCGAGCAGAGGCCGGTTGAATGACCTGCGCGCCGGCGGTTGCCGCTCGATCGATCAGCAGTTGATCGAATCGCCGGCGTTCGACGAGCAAGCCGGCGTCTTGATCACGGCCAGCGAGCAACGGAATGCGAAGCGGCGGGCGATGCTCGATGTGGACTCGTAGATGCCTGGTGGGACCCGCCCCAAGGCGCTGGACATCCTCCAGCAGGCCGAGACCTCGGAGCATCCGGTAGGCCCGCGGGTTGAGGCAGTGGCCGCAGGCCTTTGTCCGGTAGCGCGGGCCGTACTCCACCAGGGCCGTCCGCCAACCCATCCCCGCCAGCAGAAGCGCCGTGACGCTCCCGGCCGGCCCGCCGCCGATCACGACTGTATCAAAGGCATTAGGCATTGAGCATTGGACATCGGTGTTTGGCCGCAGCCGCCAGGCCCGCGCGCCCGGCCCATAAAGCCGCGACCGGTGGTCGCGGTCTTACGTCCCGATTGAAGAGAAGGCATTAGGCAGGAGGCAGGAGGCATTAGGCACAAGGAAGAAGGCGATCAGGCAACAGCGCATCACGGCATGACCCCATGGGCGCAAGCGTGGAGGCATGTCATAGGAGTGTACCCGCGGATCGTCAATCCGCGCGTGTCGGTCTCGCGGGCAGCCTCACGAAGAATCAGCCGGCCAACACCGCGGCGGGAGCGGTCGGCTGGGGCATCAGGTCGGCGTCGTAAACCCGCTTGATTCGCGGATTGAGTCTGCACAGCAGCTCATGGGGGATCGTGCCCGCGGCCTTGGCCAGCGCCGGCAGGTGGTTGGGCGCGGCTGGGTCAGGGCTGATCAACTCCACAGTCGTTCCGGGCCCAATCTGCACAGCGTCACCGCCGCCTGAAGGGATCAGCTCCGTGAGGTCAATGGTTATTTGATCCATGTTGACCTGGCCGACAACGGGCACGAAGCGAACTGCTGCGCCTTTGGCCGGCGGCGGGTTCAGGACGACGCCCACACACGCAGGCTTCGGATTCGTATCCGTGGAGCCCAGACCCGTCGAATACCCATCGGCATAGCCCACGGGGACGAGGCCGATTCGGCTGCGGCGCTTCGCCGTCCAGGTCGAACCGTAGCCGACGGATGTGCCACGCTTGATTGTCTTCACCTGAACGAGGTGGCTTCTCCAGGTAATGATCGGCCGAAGCTCTTCGGCCTTTCGCCTGAACTGGCCGGCATTGATCCATTGCGACCCGTAGCCCGCCCAGGCCTGTCCCACCCGCACCATCGATTTGTGAAACCGCCGGTGAGTGAATGTGGCGAAGGTGTTGGCGGCATGGATCAGGCAATCCGGCGGCATCAACGGCGCACACTTCTGAACCAGGGCGTCGAACATCGCCAGTTGCTTCTTGGTGAGACCGGCGTCGGCGTCGGCTTGGGCGAAGTGCGTTGCCAGGCCCGCCAAATGGAGCCAGCGACTCCCGGCGATGCGCTTGACGACCAACGGTGTCTCATCGGGCTGGCATCCGCCACGGCTCATCCCCGTGTCCACATCCACATGGACGGGAATGAGCGTTGCGTAGTGCTCGGCAAGGTGCAGCAGGTCGTCAAGGTGGTCGTTGTCGTGAACCGTCAGGTGTAGCCGGCCGTTGATCATCAATCGGTACGCCTCGTCGCCTCGGGCGATCTCCCGAACGGGCATCAGGATGAGAATGGGGCCCCCGACCGCGGCCCGGGCCAGCTCAGCGGCCTGTTGGGGGGTGTACACCGCCAGCATGTCCGCTCCGGCCGCAACAAGGCGCCTGGCGATTGGCGCCACCCCAAGGCCGTAGCCGTCGGCCTTGACGATCGGGCACACCGCACAATTGGGACCGACTATGCGGCGAAGGACCCGCATGTTGTGGTCCACGGACGAGAGGTCAATGCAGATCAGGCTGGTATCGCTCATGCGGGGGGCCGGCAAGGCGTCGCGGCCTGCAGTTGTATCGACAACAGCGCGACCCTACCATGACCCGAAGCCGGGCGGAGCCGGGCGTGACGGCGCCCGGTGCTTGGCAGGCGGTGGTGGGACGATACAGTACCGCAGTACGCCCAGCCCCCTCCGGCGAGCGTCGGGCCCCGTCCGGCCGCAGTCGCCCACTGCACCAACAGGACCTCCGTACAAGGCAGGCAGCTGCGGTTGATGGAAGATGTGTTCGCCACTGCTGATGTGACCTTCGCCAACCTTGGGTTGTCCCGGGAGCTTCTGCGGGGGATCGCCAAGCTGGGCTTTGATCAGCCCACCAGAGTCCAGGCGGAGTTGATCCCCCTGGCGCTGGCCGGGCGGGATGTACTGGGCCAGGCCAAGACAGGCACGGGCAAGACGGCGGCGTTCGGTCTGCCCTTGTTGCAGATGGTTGACGCCCAGACGGCGATCGGGGCCATCATCCTCGTGCCGACTCGCGAGCTGGCTGTCCAGGTCACCCACGATTTGCGGGACCTTGGCCGGTACACGGCCTTGCAGACCGTGGCGATCTACGGCGGCCAAAAAATGCAGATCCAGATCCAGAAACTCAAGAAGAACCCGCACGTCGTGGTCGGCACGCCGGGACGAGTAATGGACATGCATCGCCGGGGGTTGCTGTCTTACGACCACATCCGCTACGTGGTGCTGGACGAAGTCGATCGGATGCTGGACATTGGATTCCGCGAGGACATTCGCCGCATCCTGGGGTCCATTTCTCACGACCGCCAGACCATCTTCGTCTCGGCCACCATCTCCTCGGAGATCGATCGACTGGCCCGGCAGTACATGCGCAATCCTCAGAAGCTCGTCGTCACCACGAGCTCACTGACCGTGTCGCAGGTCGAACAGAAGTACCTCAGCGTCGAGCCGTGGGACAAGAAGGGCTTGCTCGTGCATCTGTTGACCCACGAAGACCCCGCCCTGACGCTCGTATTCTGCAGAACCAAGCAGACGGTGGATGCGCTGAGCAGCTATCTGGAGCGAAAGGGCGTGGACGCGCATGCGATTCACGGCGACATGTATCAAAGCAGGCGCAACCGCGTCATGCAGAAGTTTCGCCAGGGCCAACTGAGCGTGCTGGTCGCCTCGGACCTGGCGGCGCGAGGGCTGGACGTGCAGGGCATCTCCCATGTGATCAACTACGACCTGCCTGAGGATCCTGAGATCTATGTCCATCGCATCGGCCGCACCGCTCGGGTGGGCCGCGGCGGCATCGCGTGGTCATTTGTCACCCCCGAGCAGGGCGATATGCTGACGGCCATCGAGAAGCTGACCAATGTCGAAATCCCGCCCCTTGCGTATGACGACTTCAAGCCGGGACCGATCCCCAAGGAAGTGACCGCCCAGCGCAAGCGCTCCGAGGAGCGCGAGGAGATGCTGCGGATCGAACACAGCCGCGTCCCCCTGGCACCGCCGGAGTCCAAGGCAGCCGTGGACGAGACCAGGTTCCCACAGGGCCTCGTGCCCAGGAAGCTGCCGGCGAAGCGGATGGGCGGACGACTTCGCATTCGGCGAAGATGACGTGGTTGCCGTCGACGTCCATCGAGAGGTCCAGCAGGCGTTGAGATCCGGCCGGGCGGTGGTGGCACTGGAGTCAGCGCTCATCACCGCAGGGATGCCTCGAACGACGTCACGCAAATTGGGGCTGAGCCTACCAGACAGTGCGGCGCCGGGGTGGGACGAGCGGCAACCGATAAACCTCCAAGTCGCCCGGCTGCTGGAACGGACGGTCCGCGATGCGGGAGCAATCCCAGCGACCGTGGGAATCATCGACGGCGTGCTGCGGATCGGCCTGGACGGCGAGGCGCTGGTACGGCTCGCCGAGGATACCCGGACGCCCCCCGCTTCCGCCCGCGATCTGGCGTATGTCATGGGCCGGGGCGACACGGCGGGCACGACGGTGTCGGCCACCTTGCGGTCGTGCCGGCTGCCCCAGGATGGGCCCATCCGGGTGCTGGCCACCGGCGGCATCGGCGGCGTCCATCGAGAGTGGACCACCCGCCCTGACATTTCCGCCGATCTGCGACAACTAGCCACCACGCCGGTCTGCGTCGTCGCCTCCGGTGCGAAGTCGATCCTCGACCTGCCCGCGACCGTCGAGGCCCTGGAAACGCTCGGCGTCCCGGTGATCGCGTTTGGCACCGACCGCTTCCCACGCTTTTATTGCTTGGGCAGCGATGAGCTGCCGGCCCCTGGGCGGCTTGACAGCGCCGCGGCCGTTGCCGAGCTATGCCGAACCCATTGGGAAACGCTGGGCTGCTCAAGCGGCCTGCTCCTGGCGAACCCGATCCCGATGGGCGACGGGCTCGACCCGGCTGAAATCGCCCGTGTCGTGGCTGAGGTGGACCAAGAAGCGGCCCGCAGAGGAATCACCAGCACGGCTCGCACGCCGTACCTGCTCGGAGCGGTGCTGGAGAAGACCGGGAGCCGGTCCCTAACCGCGAACCTCGCCCTGCTGGTGAGCAACGCCAGGCTGGCTGCGGAGGTCGCCGGCGCCCTGGCCGGCGGTTGAGACCGCGAGACGGACCACCCATGAGACCGGTTGCGGCTCAAGTGAAGCGATCAGGCGAGCCATGCACTCAGGAGCCTGCCGGCAAGACTGATCAACCCCCGCTAATTGGAACAGCTGGAGAACCCATTCTCAACATCGGATTGGATATCGTCGATGAGACTGGTGTAGAATAAGTCCTTGACATTGCGGTGCCGAACTGGTCTACTGAGCTGGGCGAACGATCCGGCTCTGTGACGGCATCGCCTATTCTCAGCAGGTTTGAAGGTTATCGAGACGCATTGAGTGCGTAGCCGCGCTGGCGATGGCGCCTCAGCAGCGATCCGACACCTTCATCCACATTCGAACGCATATGACCACCCTGAGCGGGATCCTTGAGTGGCACAATGGTGCCGAGGGTCGAATCAGACAACTTGATGACCGGCTCCTGGTATGTCCGGACGATCCGTTCGTGCCGGTGGCGCTGCGCGAACGTTATCCGCTGAGACCAGGACAGCAGATCACGGTCAGCGTCGTCCAGAAGAGATCTTCTCGTCGTGGCGGGCGGAATCAGCAGCGATTCCGCCCGGTGGTTGAGGAGGTGCTGGCGATCGAAGGGCTCACGCCCAACCAGTACGCCCGGCGCAAGCCCTTCGAGGAGCTGACGCCGGTGGACCCGCAGCCGCGCATCAATTTGGAGTATCCGGGCTGCCCAGCCGCGTGCCGGCTGATCGACCTGTTTTGTCCGCTGGGCTTCGGCACACGAGGGCTGATCGTCTCGCCGCCCAAGGCCGGCAAGACCGTGTTGCTGCAGAACATCGCCTTCGGCATCAAGCACAACCACCCCCACGTGGAGCTGGTCGCCCTGCTCATTGATGAGCGGCCCGAAGAGGTCACCGACTTCAAGCGCAACGTTCCAGCCCAGGTGCTTGCGTCAAGCAACGACCAGGATATCGAGACGCACATCGCGCTGGGGATTCTGACCATCGAGCGAGCCAAGCGAATGCTGGAAGCGGGCAAGGACGTCGTGGTGCTGCTGGATTCGCTGACCCGCCTTGGACGGGCGTTCAATAATTCCCGCCGCTACGGGTCAGGCGGGCGAACCATGTCCGGCGGACTGGACTCCCGCGCGCTGGAGGTGCCCAAGCAGCTGTTCGGCTCGGCCCGCAAAGCCGAGGAAGGCGGGTCGCTCACCATCATCGCCAACTGCCTGGTCGATACCGGCTCGCGGGCCGATCAGATTATCTTCGAGGAGTTCAAAGGCACCGGCAATATGGAACTGATCCTCGACCGCGCGATCTCTGAGCGGCGGCTGTTCCCCGCCATCAACATCGCCGCCTCCGGCACCCGCAAGGAGCACCTGCTCATGAGCCCCCAGGAGCTCAAGACGGTCACTGCCCTGCGCCGCCGACTGATGAACATGCCGCCACAAATCCAGATCGAG
Organism: Planctomycetota bacterium; assembly: GCA_022568135.1. Lineage (GTDB taxonomy): Bacteria > Planctomycetota > Phycisphaerae > Phycisphaerales > SM1A02 > JADFFQ01. Next base: position 130,035 of record JADFFQ010000003.1, read on the forward strand.
CAGCTCTTGGCGGCACTGAAGCGCTTCGAGACCAACGAGAAGCTCGTCGCCGGCTGACTTGACCGCCTTCCAGCTGCTTCCCGCCCTCACTTCACCGGTAGTGACAGTGATTCTCGTCTGGATCAATCCCCCGGCGGAGCCGAGGGCTATGGGGTTGGATTGCCGTCGCAGGTCGGCATGGGCCTACCCCTCAAGTCGCAACCCTCAAGCCTTCCTTCATGGGCACGGGCCCCAGGCAGCGAGCAGGGTGAGCAGATCGAGGATGCCGACCACGCAGTCACCGTCAAGATCGCACGTCGTGGGCGGGAGACACTCACCTTGGCACGGCCCCCAGGCAGCCAACAGCGCAAGCAGATCGAGGATGCCGACGCTGCCGTCGCCGTCGAGGTCGGCCGGGCACGGGCAGGCGTCAACCGAACCGGTCTCGCCCGCAAAGTTGGTTGGTGAGTTGGGACCGGTACGGCCGCCGTCGTGCAGGGAGTTTACGCAGTCCGTCGGCAACTCACCTGCACCAAACGTAAACGCATCGTAGATGTAGTAATCGAGCGTGTCGGCCTCGATCGCGAAGAAGCCCGCAGGGATGATGTAGTCAGGCGCCGGCGCGCCGGGCAAGGCCGCAAATGCCGAGGTGGCCAACAGAAGGTGTTGGTTGGCCGTACAGTTGTTGCATGGCAGATTACCCGGGAAGTTGAAAATGTTCCCCGTCGTCTGACTGCTGACGTACTTACCCGAGAGTAACACCTCGTTGTTCATGCCGCAACATTCCTTCAGTTCGACGAACTGAATGGTTCCATCGGCATTGCTGAAAACCTCGTTGATGCGCCACGAATGTGATCCGGCCATGGCCTGTGGACCGGCGATGCCCACAAGCCCAACAGACATGACGCCGAGTGCGATGGCTCTCCGTCCGTACTTCATGGCAACGTCCTCCGCTCTAATAGACTTTGTTCAATCATAGCACCGCCAGGCTACGGCACCAACGGAACGCCCTTCCCGTCCAGGTACGATATCTTGCACACCGGACAGGTTCCGTCAAAAACCATCGCGCCAGCGCAAAACTCGCAGTTCCTGGCAACCTCGACGGCAGCGAGGAAGACCCGATACGGTTTCGATGCCTGTTCAAAGCCCTCTTTGGTTGGGAAGGCGACGTTGCCAACCATCCCCACCCCGCACGAGGCACACCACCCCGGCTGGTCGGCATTCACCTTGCATATCGGGCACCTGATCTTCGACACGTCCTTGGCCTGGCCCTTGGCCAGCCGGTAGGTAAGCGTGGAAAAGTATGCTTGCCTGCTCACCCAGCCTACTTGGCAGCGATCGCAGAAACCGTCGGTCTCCATCGCCTTACGGCATGAGCTGCATTGGACGCCGCCGGGGTCGATATCATGGCCGTGAGCGTCCAGTGCCTCGAACAGCATCTCCGACTCGATCGTGACGCCGGCCACGTAGCCGAGCGCGCACTGACTACACCAACCGTTGTTCAACTTCGCGAGGTCGCAAATGCATGCGGTGTTCGTGGGCGCTGCACAACCGGCCAGCAGCAGTGTCAGTGAGCCAATGAGGATTCCTTTCACCGCGTCGCTCTCCTTGGGGTCCGTTGCCGGAGAAGCTGAACGCTTGATGATCGTTGGGTCACTCGGGGACCTCCAGCGACCAGCGACAGCTGCCTGCCACCGGCAGTGCCAGCGATTCTCGATTGGATCAATCCCCCGGCGGAGCCGAGGGCTATGGGGTTGGAGTGCCGTCGCAGGTCGGTATGCGCCTACCCCTCAAGTCTCAAGCCTTCCTCACGGGCACGGGCCCCAGGCGGCGAGCAGGGTCAACAGATCAAGGATGCCGACATCGCCATCGTCGTCGAAGTCGGGCGGTCCGCCGGGGTCGCTGCCCCACGCGGCTAACAGCGCAAGCAGGTCGAGGATGCCGACGCTGCCGTCGCCGTCGAGGTCGCCGGGGCAGACCGACGGCTGGCCAACGAACACGTCGTCGATATACCAGTCGTCGTTGAGATTGTTGACCTCCACCCGGAAGCGGATGCGGAACTCGTCAGTGTTGGCGGCACCGGGCAAGTCGTGGGCGTGGAACGTGAAGGTGTCCTGATCCACGCCGTCGGAGGTAATGATGTTCAGCGGGATCCATCGCAGGATGCTTACAACCCAGTATTCGGCGATCAGCTGCTCGCCTTCCTCCACGCCGCGGTGTTGCGTGTAATAGGAGAAGACGTTGCCGCTGGTACCGGCCAGGTTGATCACGTTGCTGCGGATCTCATCGTCCCGGTACTCGCCGGGGCCGCTTGCATCGAGGTTGAGCGACCGCTCCCCGCTGGGCTCATTCTCAGCATTCACGCTGGCGAAGGCGCCATCGTTATAGATCCACTTCTCGGGGTCCGGCACGCTGCCGGGGCCGGGGAAGTCGTCGAAGAAGGGCGGATCGAGCGGCTGCGGAAGACTCGTCAGACAAGAAACACCGTTGCTGTAGTTCACAATGGCATTGACCGATACCGGGCCGAACTTCTGGCCGCTGCCGCCGATCCCTCCGCAGAAACCCAACCCCTGACCGCACATGATGTGGCAGGTGGACCCGCTGCAGTGCTGAGCGTTCCAGCTATGGCCCAGCTCGTGGGCGGATAAAGCCACCCGAATGTAGAACAGAAGACCCGGGGCCCGCGACTCGACCAGACTGTAGGCAACGCCCTGGTTGCACACCGTGCCCAGCACGGCAATTCCCAGACAACCGACCAAAGACTTTCCCGTAAACAGTTGAGCGACATCGCGGCGGATTGAGCTCTCAGGACTGCTGGTCCACGTGTTTGCAAACTGATTGAGAAGCGTCACGCACAACGACGAGGAGTAGGGATCGGCCGCGGTCGCGCGCACCACGATCGTGGTGACCTCGTAGCTGATGTCCGTATCGCGCTCGAAGATAAACTCAACGTCGTTCATCACGGTCTCGATGTCGAACATCGTGCTGCTGACGGAGCTGTTGTTCTTCTGGAAATACTCAAAGTCGGCGTCGGCGGCGAAATCGACGATCTTCATCCCGGTGCCCGCGACGCCGCCTTGCCCGTCGGCTTGCCAGCCCCCTTGCAGCGCCGGCTGAAGATCTTCAACGCCGCAGAAGTTCGGCCAAAGCGGCGCCACGTCACGCCCGCGATAGATCACGTGCGCGGTCTGGGGCGCCCACCGGCCCGTGAGCCTCGCCAACGGCTCGATGACCCACACATTCTGACCATCCAGAACAATCGTGGCCGACAACTGGCCGTCGATCAGCGATGCCGCCACCCGACTCCGCGCCACACCCTGCACATGACCGCGCAAGGTTGCCGGCGGCGGCGCATCAACCTCGCGAAGCTTGCCGTCGGCACCCTGGACAAGCAGTCGAAAATCGTCCGCCCGCAGGGAATACGGCCCGAGCGTGAGCGTGTATTGCTCATTGTCCAGCGATACCACCGTGTCGAACGGCCGGCCGGCGTCCTGGGGAAGCTCAAGGTCGATCACCCCGAAATGGGTCAGGCTCGGAAGCTGTGGGACCTCCTGATCCTCTGGGTTGGCGGTTGGCACCGCGGGACGATCCACCCCGACGCCGATGAGCGTCGCGCAGCACAGCGGCCCAAGTAGCGTGACTCGCGCGGTCATTATGGCGTCCCCTTTCCTTTCTATCGGCCGACCTGCATCATAAACGGGGCGACCAGGATCCTTCTCGCGTTGAGGTCTATCAGTTCAAATACCCGCCCGTACGGCAGTGTGGTCTGACGGCTGCGTGAGAAGAAGCTTCCGACGGGCCGACCGGCGCGACATGCCGGGCATCACCTGCCGAAGCCGACAACACCCACTTGAATCCACAATCTCCGACTAGCCCGCCACAAATGCTCCTCACCCCGACCGTGCCGTACGCTGCCATCATTGTGGCAGCCTTGGGTCGCCTGTCAATCGAAAACCGGCAGAAGTCTCTCATGCGAATTCCGCATCGTTCCTGCGCGTCTGGAATTGAGGCATGAATCCGCCTCAGGCGGAAAGGCATCCAGGCATCGAGTGAAATAGGTCTCAGCGACTTGTCTTACCAACCGCCGGCGGGGCCGGAGCGAAAAAAACGCCACGGTCAGTGGCCTGACCGTGGCGATGACGAGGTTCAATCAGATGGTTACGGCGTGTGGCTCGCGTGCGGTCTCAGCCGCGGCGACGGCGTACTCCAGCCAGCCCGGCCAAGCCCAGGAGCGCCAAAGCGCCGGGAGTTGGGATTGAGGTGAAGAAGACGTTGGTTTCAGACCCGCCACCTTGACCACCCACAATACCCCACTGAATGTTGGCGAACCCCTGGATGTGCTCACCGTCGGCGACGTTGAACTGGCCAATGAGGACTCGGCCGTTTTTGTCAGGTGCGCCATAGGGTGCCGACGGGACGGTGAACAGCGCCCCACTGTCGATGACCCAGCTGGGGGGAATATCGCCCCAGTCCGGATTAGGGCTCGGGGCCCAGCCGAAGATGTACGGGTCGCCGGTCCTCGGATCAATCGCCGGCGTATAGCCCGCCGCGTTGCCAATGGTCAAGTACGTGTCGTGCGTTAGACCCGTCGGATTGAAACCCCAGCCGGTGGCAGTGTTGGCGATAGGACCACCACCGTCCCCAGCGAAGCCGAACAACGCTTCGTACAGGCCGGTGCCTGGGGTCCGGTCCAGCAGCACGTTCTCGACGGTCATCGCCGTGCCGTCAAGGGCAACTCCGATGGCCGTCATCCGGTCGTTGGGATCATTGAAGTGGGCGTATATGCGCCACACGTCGCGGATTCCCTCCAGGTTGCCGGGAAACTCGGCATCGGCGGTATCCCAGTTGTTGGCGAACAGTTCCACTGTCAGCCCGACGAAGTCTGCTGGCGCTGGGTTGGCAAACATGAACACGCCAAACACGCCCGCGATCGCGGGTACAACGCTCTTCTTCATTTTGGGGACCTCTTTCTCTTCTCTTGAGCTCTATGACCGCAACCAAATTTCGGCGGGCAGCAGTCACAAGCCTGTTGCCCTCTCTCATCTCTGCGTCGAACATACCGCGATTGCGGGAAGAGTCAAGACGCAAATCGGGCTGTTTTTGAAAATTTTAATATGGGGAACTTTCGGTGCCCCTGCGCCCCCCCCTGCTGGGCCCTCGATGAGCCCCGCCTTGAGGGTGAGCGATCTCAGACCGGTAGGAATGCGACCAAAACGCGGTTGACAGCTCATGCTCGGCCTGTGCCGGCCTCCGAGCGATCGCCAGCGGAGAATCCGCCTTTCTGAGTCGCGATCCCACCACCACGGGGGTCGTTCGGCGGCTGAACGGGTAGCACCATTGGGCGTCATGAGGTGGCATCGAGCGAGGAGCACGTGATCCTGGGGCGTGTCCTCACGAGTCCACCATCGCCGCTGGATGAGTAGCTCCCTGGGCCTGATCCACAACCGGCTCACCTTTGAGGATCAACGGCCCGGAGCCGGTGATGCGGACAGGGATGATGCGGCCGATCAAATCGTCACACGAGTGAGAGGCGGGCACGTCGAACACCGTGATCAGGTCGCCCCCAGTCCGCCCCGACATTTGGATGGGCGGAGTCTCCCAGCCCAGCTGAACCCGCCCGCCACCCGGCCCCAACCTCCCGGTCGTCTTCTCACTGACCTTCTGCACGAAGACGTCTACGACCCGACCGACATATTCCGCGTGCACCTCGGCGCTGATCAAGGCCCCCAAGGCAAGCAGGTCGCGATTGCGGCGCCGCTTGACCAGCGGAGGCACATCGTCGCCCAAGCGGGCGTTCGCCGCCGTCCCCGGGCGCGGCGAGTACTTGAAGATGAAGTTGTTCTTGAACCGCACCCGCCGAAGCAGATCCTTGGTCATCTCGAAGTCCGCGTCCGTCTCCGTGGGGAATCCCACAATGATGTCGCCGGCGATGGAAACATCAGGCAGAGCCGCACGCGCACGATCGATGAACTCCTCATAGTGCTCGCGGGAGTACCCGCGGTTCATCAACTTCAAGATGCGATTGGAACCGGACTGGGCGGGCACGTGCAGGTATCGGCAGATGCGCGGGGACTGTTGCATCACCTGAAGAATGTCAGTGCCGAAGTCGCGGGGATAACTGGTCACGAACCGCAAGCGCTTGACGGCGGTGACTTCGTCGTGAATGCGGGCCAGCAGGTCTGCAAAGGAGGTGACGCGACGAGCCGCTTGCGGCTTCGCGCCTCCGTTGCGAAACGCAGACATCCCAAGACCGACTTGCGCCGCCTCGGTCCCGTTGACGGTCACCGCCGGCCCGTGCGTGTAGGCATAATGATTGACGGTCTGGCCAAGCAGCGTGATTTCGATCACACCAAGATCGGCGAGGCGCTTGCACTCGTCGACGATGTGATCCGGCGGCCGGTGCACCTCGGCTCCGCG
>JADFFQ010000036.1 GCA_022568135.1 Planctomycetota bacterium
TGGCGGAAATCCAGTTCTCCGGCTTCACCTTGCAGGCCTTTGATCAGATCGAGCAGAACATGGCCCGGCTTCGCCATCGCTCACACGGCCGCTATCCCATTTCAATGGTCATGCGCGCACCCTACGGAGGCGGCATTCGAGCCGTGGAACACCATTCCGAATCCCGCGAGTCCTATTGGGCCCACACGCCGGGATTGAAAGTCGTGATCCCCTCAGGCCCGCGCAGCGCACGTGACCTACTCCACGCCGCGATCGATGATTCCGACCCGGTGATCTTCTACGAGCCCAAGGCCATCTACCGGGCGTTTCGCGAGGACGTGCCCGCGGAGCCGCAGAAGATTGCAATCGGGAAAGCTCAGATCGCCCGCGAAGGCTCGGACATCACCTTGATCGCTTACGGTGCGATGATGCGGCCGGCACTGGAAGCGGCGGAGGACCTCAAGGACTTACACAGTATCGAGGCCGAGGTGATCGACCTGCTGTCGATTTCGCCGATGGATACGCAGACGCTCGTCGAGTCCGTTTCCAAGACCGGCCGGTGCGTGGTCGTGCATGAAGGGCCGCGCTGCTGCGGCATCGCCGCTGAGATCATCGCCCGCATCAACGAACACGCGTTCGAGCATCTGCTGGCCCCGATCAAACGTGTCACCGGTCATGACATTCATTTCCCGTACTTCCAGTGCGAGCAGCATTATCTGCCGGACGCCGACACAATTATCGAAGCCGCAAACGAAACACTGCAATACGAATGATCGCCCATGCCTGCCGACTTCCGTCTGCCCGATCTCGGTGAAGGTGTCCATGAAGGCCAGATCGTCCGCCTGCTTGTGGCTCAGGGCGATCACGTCAAGGAGGATCAGCCGCTGCTGGAGGTCGAGACCGACAAGGCGTCGGTCGAGATCCCCTCACCGTACACGGGGGTAGTGGCAAAGGTGCACGTTGCCGAGCAACAGGTCGTCAACGTGGGCGACGTGATGATCAGCTTCGACAGCGGCGCAACCGAGACTGCTCCAGCCGGGAAGCCGCTTGCGGCTTCGCGCCCACGCGCTACCACACCACCGCGCGATGTTGCCCTCAGCAGACCTCTCTCCGCCAAAACCAAACCCGCGTCCCCAGCTGTGCGCAAGCTCGCCCGGCAGTTGGGCGTTGACCTCGCCGTCATCGAAGGCTCCGGCCCGGCCAGCCGGGTCACCCGCGAGGATGTCGAGCGCGCCGCCGCCTCCACACCCTCTCCCTTTCCAAGGGAGAGGGTCGGGGTGAGGGTTGAGGGCCTTCCCTCCTCCGACCGCTGGGGCCCGACCCGGCGCGAACCGGTGACCCGGGCCCGCAGAACCATCGCTGAGATGATGGCCCGATCCAAGTCGGCGATCCCCCACGTCACCGACACCGATGATGCCGATATCACGGATCTCGATCAACTGCGACACAAATATCGTGACCCGGACAAGACTGAGCGCAAGCTCACCATCCTGCCGTTCGCGGTCAAGGCGACTGCGCTGGCACTGCAAAAGTTCCCGATCTTCAACGCCGGCCTCGACGAGCCGGCCAATGAGATCATTTACCACGAGCACATCGGCATCGCCATCGGCGTGCATACCGACCGCGGACTGATCGCGCCGGTGTTGCGCAACGTCGATCAGTTGACCCTCGGGCAGATCGCCGACGAGCTGGCCGTGCTCGCCGACAAGGCCCGCAACGGCACGTTCGCTGTAAACGACACCCGCGGCGGGACATTTACGATCTCCAACGCCGGGGCCATGGGCGGCAGTCGGTATTCCACGCCGATCATCAACTACCCGCAGTCGGCGATCCTAGCCCTGGGCCGGTCGCGCTGGCAGCCGTCGGTCATTGAGCAGCAGGTCGTCCCCCGCCTCATCCTCCCGCTGAGTCTTTCGTTCGATCATCGCCTCATCGACGGGGCCCAGTCCATCGCGTTCATGCAAGAGATCATCGGGTCGCTGGAGAGCCCGGCGCAGCTCCTGTAGAGCCAACGCCATCGGCGGCGGATCGGGGCCGGCCGCGTGGAACCACAGCCGGTACGGGTCGGGGCGCTTTACCGCGACCAGTGGTCGCGGCTTTACAACCACGCGCTCGCCTTGGCTCGCGGCTAAACTAGGAGCCCCATTGCCTGGATGCCTTGCTCATGGTTGTCGGCGAATTCACACAGGAGGCAGAACTGGTCGTGCTCGGCGGCGGGCCGGGAGGGTACACCGCTGCGTTTCGCGCCGCAGAACTGGGTATCGAGACTGTCATCGTGGATCCCCACGGAGGCTTGGGCGGTGTGTGTCTGCACCACGGCTGTATCCCCTCTAAGACGCTGCTAAGCATCGGCGAGGCGATCGGTTTGGCCGAGCGCGCCCAACGGTTCGGCGTACAGTTCTCCAAACCAACGGTGGATCTGGCCAAGGTCCGTCAATGGACGCAGCAGACCATCGAAACGCTGGCGGCGGGGCTGGAGGGATTGCGCAAGAAGCATGGCGTCGAATTGATCAAAGGCGCCGCCCGCTTCGAGGACACCCGGAATATCGTGGTTCATGACGGCCAGGTGTCGCGCCTCCGTTTCAAGCGGGCAGTGATCGCAACCGGATCGAGCCCACTATCGCCTCCAGGCGAATGGCCTAGATCGCCGCGGGTGATGGACTCTGCCGCGGCCCTTGCACTGGAGGCGGTGCCCCGCACCTTGCTGGTCATCGGCAGCGACTACATCGCCGTGGAGCTGGCCAGCCTCTATGCGGCCCTGGGCAGTGAGGTCACGCTGGCGGCGCCCGATGGGCAACTTCTGCCCCAGGCCGATGCCGATCTGGTTCGGCCGCTGGCCCGGCGGCTCGACACGATCCTCGCTGAGGTGTGTCTTGGGACAACAATCACGGACCTGCGTGAGGCTGCCAACGGCCTCGAGGTTCGGTTCGGGGGTGTTCGTGCCGCGAAACGAAACACCTTCGAGCGTGTGTTGGTGGCGGTCGGGCTACGGCCGAACACCGACCACCTCGACCTGGCAAAGGCCCAAGTCCAACTCGATACGCACGGGTTCGTTCAGGTCGATGATCAGCAGCGCAGCAGCAACCCTCGCATCTTCGCCGTCGGTGATGTCACCGGTGAACCCATGCTTGCGGACAAGGCCGTACATCAGGCGCGGGTTGCGGCGGAAGTCATCGCCGGTTGGAAGAGCGCTTACGACCCCCGGGCGGTGCCTTGCGTCGTCTTCACCGATCCGCAGGTCGCTTGGTGCGGGCTAAGCGAAGCTCAGGCGAAGGCGGCCGGCATCTCGTATCAAGTGAGCACCGCTCCCTGGGCCACATCGGGGCGGGCGGTCAGCATGGGCCGAACCGATGGGCGGACCAAGCTCATCGTTGATCCGGACACGAAGCTCCTGCTGGGCATGGGCATGGTGGGCGCGGGAGCCGCGGAGCTTATTGCCCAGGGTGTGTTGGCCCTGGAAATGGGCGCGGAGGTCGGTGATCTTGCTTCAAGCATTCAGCCTCACCCCACCCTCAGCGAACTCATCGGCGAAGCGGCCAGGCAGACCGACAGCGCCTCCAAGCCATAAAGCCGCAGATGCCATCCGCGGCTTTCTACCCGGGTTCATCCCTGTTCGTGCTTCGGTTTGTAGATCAGCTCCGGCACGCGCCGGCGATCGGGCTCGACCTCGGCGAGTGGCTGAACTTCCACCGCCGTCGCCAGGTAGCGTCGTGCAAGGTGTTGGTATTGGCCGGTGCCTTGGGACTTCCAGGCGATCTCGTCGTCGCGTAGCTCACGGATGACCTTCGCGGGGATCCCCCCCACCAGCGAGCGCGGCGGAACCTGGGTGCCGGCCTTCACGAACGCCATCGCGGCCACGAAGCTGTCCTCGCCGATCACTGCATCATCCATGATCACCGAGTTCATTCCGACGAGGGCGTTCCGTTTGATCGTGCAGCCGTGGAGCACCGCGCCGTGACCGATGTGACCGTCGGGCTCAACGACAACATCCTTGCCCGGGAAACAGTGCATCACGCAGTTGTCCTGCACGTTGCAGCCCTCATTCAGCAAAATCCGGCCGAGGTCGCCCCGCAAACTCGCCCCCGGACCGATGAAGCAGCGCGGACCGACTATCACGTCGCCGATCAAGACAGCAGTGGGATGCACCAATGCGGTCGGATCAACGACCGGCCGAATGCCCTCGAACTCATACGCCGGCATGGGCTTCGGCCTCGACGGGCACAGGCATGCGGCTCTGTACCACCCGGAACCGATTGGCCACGAACGCCGCGTCGCAGAATGTGGCGTTGCCGGAGGGGTTGGCGCCTGAGACGTGGAAATCACTGAACGCAGACGACTGGTTCACCCAGATCTGCCCGGTGAGGTTGCATGACAATGCCACCCCGGCCTCGGCGGTCGCGTCCTCGGCCTGTTTGAGAACCTCCGAGTCGGTCGAGTAGACGGCGCAGGTGATAGCCCCAAGCTCCCGTGCCGCCTTCGCCGCCAGCTCGATGCTATGGCCGGTGCCGTTGGTCGCGATGATGTAGACGATCGGGCCGAACATCTCGCGCATGTAGAGGTTCTCGTGCGACGCATCAACCTCGAGGATAAGCGGTGAGCGCACGCGCGCCTCCGGGAACGCCTCGTTGGCCACCGACCCCGATTCGCGCAACACCTCGCCGCCATCGGCCTTCGCCTGGTCGATGCGCCGCAGCGTCTGCTCGTTTTGGATCGCGCCGAGGATCTCGGCCCCGCGTTTCGGATCGCCCAGCAGCCAATCGACGGCGCCGACGATCGCCTGGGCGACTTCATCGAAGCTCAACGACTTGCCGCCAACATCAACTCCGGTCTTAGGAATGAAGATGTTCTGGCTGGTGGTGCACATTTGCCCGGAGTAGAGGCTCAGGGTGAACGCGATGTTGCCGGTCATCGCCTTGAGATCATCGGCGCTGTCGATGATGATCGAATTCACGCCGGCCTTTTCCGTGTAAACGACGGCCTGCCTCGCGTTGGCTTCGATCCAGTCGCCGAACTCGGACGAACCCGTGTAGTCCACGATCCTGACTTCCGGCCGGGTCACAAGCGGCTTGGTGATGGGATCGTCATGGCTATCGGCGGCAAGCGTGACGAGATTCGCATCGAACCCCTGCTCCTTGAGCACCGCGCGGGCGATCTCGACGGTGATGGCCAGCGGCAGGATCGCGCCGGGATGCGGCTTGACCACCACCGCGTTGCCCGTCACCAGACTGGCGAACAAGCCGGGGTAGCCGTTCCAGGTCGGGAAGGTCGAGCACCCGACCACGACCGCGACCCCGCGAGGCACGATCCGATAGCGCTTCTCCAGGCGCACGACATCAGTCTTGCTGACTTGCTTCTTCCAGGTCACATGGGGGGGGCAGCGCGTCATCTCTTGCCAGGCGTAGGCAATCGCTTCCAGACCACGGTCCTGAGCGTGCGGCCCGCCGGCCTGGAAGGCCATCATGAACCCCTGACCGGTGGTGTGCATGACCGCGTTGGCGATCTCGAAGCTGCGCTGGTTCAGTCGATGGAGAATCTCCAGGCAGACGCCAACGCGTTCTTCGATGCTCGCTTTGCGCCAACCCGGAAGGCCCGCCTGCGCCGCCGCCAGCAACCCATCGAGATCAGCCTTGGGATAGGTGATGCCCAAGGCCATGCCGTAGGGCGACGCTTCTGTGCCCACCGTGCCGACGGTGCCGGGTTGGTCAAGCTCAAACGGTTTGTTGAGGCGGGCTTGGAAGGCCGCCCCGCCGTCGGCCTTGGCGGTTTCGCCATAGATCTTGCCGCTGGGCACTTCCGGGTACGCGCTCCAATAGGTGCGGTCCCCGATGGCGGACACGGCGCCCTGGAGGGTCTTGCGATGACGCTCAAACAGCTGATAGCTCACTGGCGTTGGTTCCTTAGTATCTGCGACTGATCGGACCCGTCGCATCCACTGAACGGCTCGTCTGGCTGCACAAAACCCTCGGACGGAGCAGCGTATGGTAGACAATCCTGCCTGAGGGTGCGCGCTGGCCTCGTGAGGCTACGGCGAATTCATTGACGCCGTCAGTTCCCGGGCACCTGAATCGGCCAGCAACCACCACGGCATTGCTTCGGCACGCCGAAAGGCATCCAAGGGGTGACCACCGGGTGAGAGCCGCGGCGCCGCTGCTCCCAGGCGTCCAGCATCGGTCCAGGCGAGAGTGTTCCCACCACCAGGACATCGGCGACGCCTTCGTCGTCCACCAGTTCCACGCTGAGCTCTTGGAGCGCTTGGCGAACCACCCAGGCGTTCTTGCCCTCATCCACAACCGCCACCCGAACACCCGCTGCGAGAAGTGACGACCCGGCGAAGGCCTTGCGAACATGGGCCAGACCCGTGAAGCGATCGAAAACGTCTCGCGGCATGGGCCGCCTCGGCTGCCGGTCGATCGTGGCGAACAGTTCTCGAAGCCCTTGGAGATAGCCGGATTGGGCGGATTCCTTGTGCGCAATGTGACCGTAGCGAACAATCGTCTCGCGCAGCTGCTCGGCGCGCCAGCCATCGGGAGCGTAGCGTTGGGCCGTCCAGCCGTTGTTGCGGACTAGGCGAGACAGAATCACATTCAGGTCACGCCCGGCGGCAACCTTTTCGTGGCGGACGCGGAACCGCTGATCGTGCACGATGCGATGCCCCGCCAGCAGCAGCTTCGCACAAAGGTCGTACTCCTCGGCATAGTAGTGGAAGGCGGGGTCGTACCCGCCAACGTTGAGGAAGGGCCCGCGGCGGATGGCGACGCCGCAGCCGACGAACACCTCCGGCAAACCACCGGCCTCGCGCCGCCCGTCGGGAAGTGTGATATCAGCGCCGATGGCGGCGACGTTCGGCGGAGCCTCCGCCAGAACCTCGACAAACGCCGTATCGAGCGGATAGGAATCGTCATCAAGCATGATGAGCCAGTCGCCACGGGCATGGCGAGCAGCCACATTGCGCGACGCCGCGGCCTGATTGGAGGCCAGTCGAATCGTTTGAACCGTCAGGCCGTTTGGAAGCTCACGCGGGAGGCTCGCCGGTGATTCGGACGCGTTGTCCACGATGATGACCTCGGCGCCCCCGAGCCGCGATTGGTCGTCACCCGAGAGTTCACCGATCGCCGTCAGGCTGCGGGCAACTCGATGGGGGCGATCATGCGTGGGCAGGATGTAACTGATCACGGGGTCTGCTCACCATGGAGGCTTGAGGCTGGGCGGCACAGGTCAGCTGTGTCGCGCAAAGCCGGCGAGCACCTTGGCGGAGCTCGGCTACGCCTATGACCGCATTACCGAGCCTTTGTGACTCTGCGGCCGCCGCGACGCTGCCGAGAATAGCCGCCAGCGTGAGTGAGCCGCCGACGATGCGGGTGAGGGTCGCGGCCGCCAGCAATGCGTCGCCGCAACCGAGCTGATCGACGGGGTATGGCACCAGACTCGGCACGTGCTCCGTCGCCAGCCTGGTCTGCCAGTCATTGGGACTGAGCTTGGTATGGGGCGGGCAATCAAAGGCAATCAATCCTTCGCCCCCGAGCGTGACGATGGCGGCCTTGGAGGCCGTCTGGTGCAGCAGCTTCCACACCACGGCGGTCAGGCCATCGTCGAAATCGTGAAGCGCCTCGCGAATCTCCGGCTCGCTGGGGCACAGCAGATCCATCTGACGCATGGCCAGCAGATTTGACCGCCGCCCGCTCACATCTCCGACGAGCAAGTCCACTCGTGGCCGAATCGTCCGGCAAAGCTCGGCGATGGATCTCGACGTGAACAATCCCTGGCCGAAGTCGGCGACGATCACCGCGTCGCTCGTCTTCGCCGCGTCCTCGACGAGTTCGGTCAACTGCCGCTGCCGGGACGCGTCAAGCGTCACCGGCTCGCCAAGATCGACCTTCATCACCTTTGAGGACCCCACGAGGAACCGCTGCTTCTCAATGATGGATCCCGAATGTCGAATCGACTTGAGTTCGATGCCCGCCCGAGCCAGCCGCTCGTGAAGCTGCTCGGTCTGCGTCGTGGTCGGCAAAGCGGTGATGAGGGTGGGGCAAGCGCCCATCGCGGCGAGGTGTTTGGCGATGATGGCCGCGCCCCCGTCGAAGCTGCGATACTCTAGGGGCCGAAGCGTCATCAACGGCCCTTCGCCGGCCACCTCCGGTCGATCGCAGATCACATAGGTATCGATGATGGTCTCACCGACCACCACAACGCGCCGGCCCAGAAAGGAATCGAGGAGACTATCGATGGACGCGCGGTCCACGCTCTGCTGCCCAATGAGCTGCCGAAACCGGCGGTGAGCGGGATCGGCGGTCTGCTCCATGGCCGCAATCAGGGCCGAGGAGCTGAACACGACATCGCCGGAGGTGAACACCAGGCGCCCGCCGTAGCTCTCCACAGCCTCCTTCTCCGCCGCGAAGCGCGGATCGCGGTTGTCTTCGTACTCCCGGCCCTTGACGTAGACATCGGGGCGGATGAACCGAAGGAGGTTCTCGGCGGTCGGATCAGGGTTGACGGCGACCCAATCCACGCAGTCCAGGGCGGCCAGATTCTCCGCCCTCAGCTCCTGGGGGATCAGCGGCCGGCCAGTACCCTTGTCCACGATGGAGTCGCCGCTGATCGTGACCAGCAGGTGATCGCCCATCTTGGCGGCGTGCTGGAGATGCCGGACATGGCCGGGGTGAACGATGTCAAAGCAGCCGTGGCAGAGCACGACGGTCTCGCGGGCGCGTTGGGCCGACCGGACCAGCGACTCGGACTCGCCGAGCGTGACAATCTTTGTCATCCTGCCCACGCTCCCTAGATCGGCCATCGGCACTGGCGGACCGGAGTTTCGACGACCGTCGGGCGTCGGGCAGTGACGGCGATCAAGCCATCCCCAGCGGTGACGCCGGGAACGGTGTTCATTCGCGACCGGACCGCAGCCAACGGCGTTGAAATGACGTGGTTTTCGCCAGGGTTGCACGGCGGCGTGCCGATACACACTTTCGATGGTGAAGTCAGACGTCTGCGGCGAACATCGCCCGGCCCCACCATCCACGGGGACGACACAGGCAGACCAACGAAGCGCCTTGGTGGCGCTATGGCACAGCGGGCAGCGGTATCGCTTCCTCGACCTGGGGTATCGGTATCTCTCAACCGTAGCGAATGATCCACAAATCAGCTTGGAGGTGCTCAAGGCTCTGGTGGCGATCGGCCTGGGTGGACCGGCCCGGGAGCTGCTCCAGCACCGCCAGGACCTGGAGGCGGCGGGGCTGGAAATCGACCGGCTCCGCAGAAGCCTGGTGTCGGTCCCGACCGGCCGAGTGCCGTGGGAGGAGCTTACAGCCCAGTTCGAATCGAATCTGGCTGCCCTGCTGGGAGATCGGCCTGATCTGCTGGGCCAAGAGCAGGACATCCGTCAATCACTGCGAGGCCTCCAGCTGTTCCGCAGCTCCGAGGGGTCGTGGCACCTTTCGCAGCGCGAGCCGGGGCAGCTGCGGCAATGGATGCCGGCCCTGACCGACTCGTCAGAGGTGCCCACCATGCAGATTCCGTTGGATGCCGCCGGGCCGTCGCCCGTGGTGATCGGCATCGACCTGGGCCTGCTCGTTGAGCGAGTTCATAGCGCCACGCAGCCGGACGAAGGCGCCGCCGCGATCGCGTTGTTCGTCGTGGACGATGCGTTGTATCGCTTCGCGGCCTGGCTTCACGTCGCCGACCACACGCCGGTTTTGCGAGATGATCGCGTCTATTTCTTCGTCGGCGGCGACGGGTTGGAACGGTACGAACAGTTCCTGGCGAGCAATGAGGACATCGCGATACCCGGCGCCCATGTGGAAGCCGACTGGGCGCGCAGCTTCGGCGATGAGGTCCGTCAAATTGGGCAGCGGGTCACAACACACCGCAACGAAACATTCTCGGCGCTCACAGCACAACTCGAACACCGGGCCCGGCAGCGCGACGCGGCGGCGTGGGCCCGGTGCCTCGAGCCGGGGGCCCGGATACTCGGCTTCGCCTCGCGGTTCACCACGATGCTTCAGTATTCGATGCGGGACATTGGTCACGCTCTCGAGGAGCTTGGGTACCGATTCGAGCTCATCATTGAGAAGGCGGACCATCGGTCCTCCACCACGCTGACCATTGCCCAGGCGGTGTACGAGGCGGACCCCGCGCTGGTTGTCGTCATCAACCACTTTCGGCATGAGCAGCCTGATGCGTTCGGGGCGGTCCCGATCCTGACCTGGATCCAAGACCCAGCGGATCTTGTGTTCTCGAAGAAGACGGGCGATTCACTTGGCGAGCTCGATTTCGTCTGCGGGTACTACCGCAGCCGATGCATCGAGGAGTTTGGGTATCCCCGCTCGCGCTTCTTCAGTGTCATCCTTCCCGTGTCCACCCGAACGTTCCACGACGGACCGGTGGATCCGCAGGATACGGCGCGGTACGAGTGCGACCTCATGTACGTCGGCCATCGCCACGCCGATGCGGCCCAACATCGCCCGCTGTGGTATTCAACCATGCCCGGGAGCGCTCATTCATTGCTCGATAAGACGTATGACGAGGTCACCGCAATGATCGCGCGCGGCGAACATCTCGAAGATCCGCGGGCGCTGGTGGACGGTCTGGCCGGCGATCTCGCGGTGACCCTGCCTGGGGAAGCATTGGAGAGTATCGCAAACCACTACGCCTATCGCCTCTTCGACATCTTGTATCGAGCGCAAACGCTGACCTGGGTTGCCCGCTGGGCGCAGCGAACCAATCGCGTATTCAAATTGTACGGTCGCGGCTGGCAGAGCGATCCCGTGTTCGGGCAACACGCGGTCGGCCCGATCGAGCACGGCGAGCCGCTGCGCCGCGCTTACCGTTGCGCAAAGCTGGTGCTTCAAACGCTGCCCGCCGGATTCATGCACCAGCGAACATTCGAAGGCCTGGCCAGCGGATCACTGGTCATCAACCGCTTCGCGCCGCAATCGTTCGGCCACATGTCAATTGAACAGTTCGAGCGGGCGCCGAAGGAATCGCTGCGATGGCCATGGGCCGCGTGCATATTCCCCGGACTACCGAAAGTGGTATTCCGCGACGCCGAGGAACTCGAGCACCTCTGCGAACGACATCTAGCCGACGAGTCGTACCGCCACGAAGTTCGAACGGAGATGCAAGAGGTCGTTTTGCGCCACTTTACCTACACCCGTGTCCTCGGTGGACTTCTCAATGAGATCCGCGGTGAGCTCAGCGCCGAACCCGGTCGCGTCCAGGCTGCCGCGCGAGCTGCGCGAGGATCGCCGCTACCGCGATGAGGACGTTCTGCGGCACTACACAGCCCAGCGCATCACCACCATCACCGGACCAAAGGGACTCATCTTCGCCGCCGACACCCGTGGACTCCACAAGGGCCAACCCCTGCACAGCGGTGATCGCCTCATACTCCAGTTGTAGTTCTCTAACAGCAGTTTCGGCGATGACCCGCCACACATCATGATCAACGATCGATTCTCCACAGACCTGCTCGAGCGCATCGAGCAACTTCCGCGGACGTACTGCATGTTCTCCAAGCCGTCATCGAAGGCTGCAAGCCCGTTGGAGCAACCATGACGTTCGACCCCGCTTACGCCCAGAAGGTTCTTGACGAGGCGTGCATGGCTCCCGAGGGGCACACCATCATTCTCGGCGCGGGATCGAGCACCCGCCTGATCCTGCAACAGATCAAGGGACAAGGTCGCCGGCGAATCCGTGCGATCCTCGACGACGATCCGGGCCTGGCCGGGGGGAACATCCACGGATTCCCCATCCGGCTGCCGCGCGACTACTGCTCGACCGAGGTTGATCGGGTCATCATCACCTCCCAGATGCACGAAGCTGCTCTGACCCGCCGGGCCCGCGAGCTTTTCGGGCCTGAAGCCCGGCTCGTGTACACCTTTGACCGAGACAAGTCGCTGCCCTGCCAGCTCACCGATGTCTGCCGACGGATTCAACTGGAATGGGACGACGGGCATCCTGACGACGCGTTGTGGTACACCGCCGACCAGTTGCACTCGGCGCTGGGCCGGCAACTGGCTCAGAGCACGACCTGGCGATACGGCCCCGAGCGCCAGATCAACGAATTCGCTGAGCTGCGCCGCCACCTTGACACGCTCGTCAACTGGCACCGAAGCGCGCTGCTCAACTTCGGTTGCGGGCCCTACCATCCCCTGGGCATCTCATTGCTGGCCCTGGTCTGCGGCGCCGGGCGAACGACCGCATCCGATCTCCAGCCGATCCTCGACCCGCAGCGCACGTGCCAGGCGATGCAAGACCTGATCTCGCGGATCGTGCTCGATCCAAAGCGGGCGTTTGGGCCGCAGGCTCCGGCCCGCATTGATCTACTGACCCGTATCGAATCAGTTGTCAACCTTGATCGGCTCAATGACGGCGATGTGCCGGGGGCGGTGGACGGTGAAGCCTTGGACTACAGAGTCGAGTCCATCTACGAGACGAGACTCTCCGCTGCGGCGTTCGACGTGATCGTCTCGCGCGATGTCCTGGAGCACCTGCCGGATGTGCCGCAGGCCCTGGCGATCCTGCACAAGCTGCTGAGGCCCGGCGGTGTAATGTTTCTCGTGATCGACTTTGCAGATCATCGCAGGTATCTGAATCCGAAGCTTTACGGTCACTGGTCGCACCTGATCGACACGGATGAGCCGACGCACCTGAATACGAATCGCCTGCGGTTCCCGCAGTATCGACCGATGTTCGACGGGGCAGGGTTCGAGACGATCCGCTACGAGCCGAGATCCATGGAACCGCTGCCTTGTAATGTAAAGGCAAGCCTCGCGCCGATGTATCGGGTGATGTCCGATCAGGATCTCGCCGCGAGCAGCGCGGTCGCGGTCCTGGGCAAGCCACGCTGATTCGAGCGAGTGGCCCGATCGGGCCGCAAGACACCACCGGGCGTGAGGGACGATGACGGTTCCGCCATTTCCGACGCACGTTCAGATTCAAACGACGACCGCCTGCGGCGCGGCGTGCTCGATCTGCCCGCATCCAGTCGAGTCGCCGCGCTGGTCCAACGGCTTGATGACCGATGGGACCTTCGATCGGATCGTCAATCAGCTTTGCGGCCGGCCGATTGAGTATCTCAGCCCCTACCTGATGGCCGATTCCATGTCGGATCGCAAGATCTTCGACCGCATCGAGGCGCTTCGCCGGGCGCTGCCCGATACACACTTCGAAGTGAGCACCACCGGCATGTACCTGACGCCGAAGATCGCCGAGCAGATTCTCGCATCGCCGATCAGCGAGCTTCGGATCAGCAGCCACGGCACCACGGCCGAGGAGTACGCCAAGACCATGCCGGGGGTCAAGTTCGACACGGCGATGGCCAACGCGCTCGCATTTATCGAGCGATGGAAGGCGCAGCGCCCGTTCAAACTCTGCATTGTCTGCCTGTGGGGTTTATGGTCCCCCGAGCGCGAGGCCCAGATCGAAGCGTATTGGCGCGATCTGGGCGTCGAGATCAGTAAGTGGCACGTCAACTCGCGCGCGGACCAGGTGGACCTGACCATCTTCGGCGACGGCAGCGAAGACACAACGGTATACGCGCGCGGTAAAGACGATCCGCCGTACCTTTGCCGATTTCATCGTGACACGCAGTGGCTGCACATCCTCAGCGACGGCCGGGTCACCCTCTGCTGCATGGATTACAAACAGGAGGTCATTCTCGGCAACGTGCTCGACTCAAGTATCGAGGAGATCTGGAACAGCGAGCAATTCGCGGACATTCGCGCGAAGATCCGGGGCGACCGTCCCACCGCTGCGGAGTTCCTCTGCAACCGTTGCGAGTGGCACGTCAGTAGGTCCGTGTATGAGCGGGAGCAAGGCAACGTGAGGTCAGCGACGTCGCAAGAACACCAACTGCTTCCAAGCGCTTCGCAGATGTAATCTGCTGCAACGCAACGGATGAGCGGATTTCGATGCTCAAACAGATCAGCCAGCCGCTGACGATCCTCAAAGGCCCGACATACACGGCCCGCCTCAGGGAAATCTGCGACGGCGAGCTGCCGATTCAGCCGCTGGAGGGGATTCGATACAAGCGCATCCTGATCCCGGGGGTCACCGGCGGCGAGCAGCACTGGTCGATGATGGCGTTTCTCGCCCAGGGCTTGCGGATGCGAGGCGCTGAAGTGACTGCTCTGCTTTGCGATTCATTCCTGCCGGCTTGCGTGCAGCGCAAGGTCGATCACGTCGAGTGTGCCTGCACGAGATGGTGCCACCGCAATTCCGTTCCCTTCGCCGAGGCAATGAACCTGCCGCGCCGATGGTATAGCGAGTTTATCAGTGCCGATGAGAAGTCCGATTGCGTCGAACAAGCCCGACGGGTGTCGCCGATTGACATCCCCACCTTCCGCTGGCAAGGGATCAAGCTCGGCGAGCTGATTACCCAATCGGTTGAGAGCGCCTTCAAGGTTGGGCGATTCTCGCTGGACAATCCTGCAATGGTCGCCAGCGCGTATAACTTTCTTACGGCCGCGATGTGTCTGTACCTCATCGGGGCTCGCGTTCTGGATGAGTTGGAGATCGAAAAGGTCGTCATAGAGAACGGCCGGCACGTGGACTGGGGCGTGATCCGCGCCGTGGCGAATCAACGAGGCATCCCCGTTGATATCACGACGATCGGCATTCGCGGCACCAGCATGCGCTTTGAGATCGATCGACCGCCGAACCCGCCGCAGTCCATCGCTCGATGGGAGCAGTGGCGCGAACAACCTCTCACCAAGCAACAGGAGCACGACCTGGAAGCGTATCTGCTGCGGCGGGAGAAGGTGGCATACGAGTACTGCGACGCAAGCTGGCACGCGCACCTCACCGACCCGGATGAAGTGCGCCGACAGATCGGCCTGCCGAGGCATGTGCAAGGCAAGGTCTTCGCAATGTTCCCAAACGTCGGTTTCGACACGGGCCAGACGAAATCGTCCGCAGCCGCTTTCCCCTGTGCCGCCGAATGGGTGATCAAGACGGTCCAGATGATCCGATCCCGGCCGAAGCACCACCTGATCATCAAGGCCCATCCCAGCGAGCATCACCGCCAGGCGCTGGATTCGGTGCTTGCGTCCGTCAAGGAGCATTTCGATCCCCCGCCGGCAAACGTGCATCTCGTCGCTCCCCAGACTGATCTGACCGCGCATAGCGTCATCAGGCTGGCGGACGTCGTGCTCGTATACACCTCCACGGTCGCCGCTGAGGCGGCGGCGCTGGGCAAGCCGGTGATCCTCGCCGGTGGCGGGTGGCACGCCGGCCGGGGCATTGCCATCGACGTGCGGTCACCCTCCCAATACGCCCAACTGCTCGAAAGCGTCCTCTCCGGCCGATGCTCGCTGCGATCATCACGCGAGATCGGCCGACGTTACGCATACACGCTGTTCTTCCGAGAAGACATCCCCATGAACCATTTTCGCCTCGACGGCTTCAACATCACGGCGCTGCCGATTGAGAGTATGGCCGACCTTGGGCCCGGCGCCGATCCCTCAATGGATTCAATGTGTCGAGGCATCCTCTTCGACGAACCGTTCCAGAACCCTCAAACAATGTGATATGCCGTCGGCTGCCTCCGTGCCCGGATGGAAGTCGATCCACACGAGCACCGGCCCGCGGATAGGCATCTGCGGCTACGAGCACTCGACGCAGACGCTAATCAGAATCCAAATGATCCATGGGCCGTCGCGTCAGCCCCTGGTGACGAGATACCTGTGCTCCCCGTCGCCCCACATCATCGTTGCATCGTCACCGCCCTGGTCAACCGCGCGGTCGAGATCGGTCGGGCGCGTCCCGATGACCTTGCGGATCGTGCAGAAGCCGACCCGCGAAAGAAATCTCTCAAGCTCTGCTCGGCCTGTATGCTGCTCGATCGGTACATACCAACTGTCAGCGAAGATGAATCGATTGTGTGGGATACCGATGATGTCCAGGACGGCCATGGCGTACTCATGCGGGATGCGTTGCATGATCGGCCGCATGCGCTTGCGGGAGTACCAGAACAGCCCGCCATCACCGTAGAGGTACAGGAAGGCCTGCGATGCCCGCTTCAGGACCCTGTACAGCTCGTTGATGCCCCGATGCAGGTCGCTGGTGTGGTGCAGCACACCGTTGCACCATACGAAGTCGAACGTGTGGTCGTCGTAGGGGAGGTTCAGTGCGTCACCGACGCGGAAAACGATGTTTTCGAGGCCCGCCTGGCTGGCGACGGACCGCGCGGTTTCGAGCGAGGTTGCTCCGAGATCGACTCCGTGCACCAGTTGCGCGCCGGCCATCGCCATCACCATGGCATGTCGTCCGCTGCCGCAGCCGAGGTCGAGCACCACCTTGCCGGCGAGCATCCGCGGTTCCAAGCCACTGTTGCGCAGCCTCGCCCGGAGCAGCTCGACCGATTCGGTGAGGTAGTTCTCGTTGTCAAAATCGTCCCACAGCCGGCCATAGACCTGCTGCGTCGGCCCCTCGTCCGGCCGGCGAGAATCCGCAGACCTCCTCCCGGTGAGCACGGCCGCCATGCAATCGGCTCGATGCGCGAAATAGGAGCCGACCGGGGCCCCAGCTTCAAGCAGGCCGATGCAGGAATCCAGCACGCAACGCACACGGTCCGGCGGACTTTGGCGTTCATCGAACCCAACATACGGGTCGGCTGGATAAATGCTCCTGAAGTACTCGTGCATGGCGATCACGACCAGCCAAGGGTGCGTTTCGACCGCTGCCTGGGCCAGGTCAAGAAATCGGTCCAGCTTGACCTTGATCGCCGCGAGCGCGGATCCGCCCTCGGATGGGCCGGCAAGTCGCTGGGTCTGTGTCAACGTTTCAGAAGGCGTGCTGGACATTAGAGATCAATCGGCCACAGCTCTTTGATTGCATCCGGATCGTACTGCGAGTCGCTCTGCTGGGCCGAGAAACGCCCACAAGGTGTATTTGCCGCTGGGCTCGTGAAGGCGCTCTATACGAATGCCGCGGAACCCCGCTCGATCGATCAGAAGCGCCAGCGACGCCATACTGAAGACGTGAAGATGCACATTGTAGAACTCCTGGCGTTGCGGGCCGGCTTTGATCGCCACTTCACCGTCCGGGACTTCGATATACACGACGCCGTCATCCCGGAGAAACTCCCGGCAATGCTCGAGCATTGCAATCGGATCTTCGACGTGCTCGAGCACCTTGTTGATCGTGATGAGGTCGAACCTGCCGAGTTCGGTCGCCACCTGGAAGTCGGCACAGACCGCGTTGACCTGCACAACTTCCCGGGCGTGCTCGACCGCCCGTTCATCAGGATCGAGCGCCGTGCATTGCCACCGGACCGCCTTCATCGAGGCCAGGAACACACACAGGCCGGAGCCGATATCCAGCACCGACGGTCGCTGCCGTGGCGATCGCCATTTCGGGCGATGCTGCCGGACCAGATCAAGCACCCGTGCAACGCGCCCGACGTTGTCCGATTCAGCCGGATCAAGGGCCATGATGCGGTCGTACGCTGCACGGATGCCGTCGCCGCTGCCGTACGTTGCACTGACGTACTCGCCGCGATAGACGTCTTCGGTTGGAACTGCCCCGTGTGAAATAAAGTGGCCACATACCGCGCAGCGGCACAACTGCCGACGATACGGCAACACATTGGCAAAGGGGAGCGGCGTCTCACCCTTCGGCGGCGCGGCGAATGTATGCACGGTCACGAAGCGGCTGCTGCCGCAGGGACACTGAGGTACACGCTGCGGACCGCCGGCAACCGCATCGGCCGTCGCCTCAAGGCTCGTCGTCACACCGCGTCTCACGCCGAAAACTCCTCCAGGAACATCTTCGCACTCAGGAAATAGAACAGAAACTTGCTTCGGCTGTTGGGCAGAAACGCTTCGTCGAGCAGCGTTTCGATTGCCTCACGCTTGACATGCTGATAGATCGGACCGTCGTCGAGCACAGCTTCGCGGACGTTTGGATCCTTCAGGTCAAGAAACGATGCGATCGGCGCGTTGAAGCCCACCTTCTGCCGTCGGTCGAGAATCCGATCCGGCACAATCCCCCGCATCGAATCCCGCAAGATCGATTTCGCGAAGCCGTCACGGATCAGGTAACGAGTGGGGATACGTTGGCAGAATTCAAAGAGCTCCCGATCAAGGAAGGGTGAGCGGTTCTCGATCGACTCCGACATCGCATTGAGATCATCCTCGTGGAGGATCGGCGGCACCGCCTCCTGAAACATCTCGTTGAGCATGCGGTTGCGGAGAAGATCGTCGCAGTACCGCTCCTCTTGGAACGGCTCAGCCGTCGGCTGATACAGGAATTCGGCAAAGACTTCCGCATCAAGAAAGATATGATCACGAAACTGCGGCGACTTGATGAACAGGTCCGGATCGGAGAGGTGGGGATTGCGAACGACCGGCTTGATGTGCGCGTTCCACGCCGCCAGCGATGCCGAATACAACTCCGGATCGTGCCGCACTTCGTACAAATAGGCGTTGTGGTGGTCGTAATAGCCGCTAAAGAGCTCGTCGGCGCCGGTTCCGCTGATCGAGATTCTGTATCCGTGCTCAGCGATGCTTTGAATCAGCAGCCATTGGGCGTAGTAGGTGATCGTGTATACCGGCGAGTCATGCCGCCCAATGAGCGACCGCAACCGGTCAAGGAATCTTGTCGTGTCGGCCGGGATGGCGGTATGGCGTAGATTCAGCGTTCTCACGACGTGATCAACCAGCGCTCGTTCGTCATAGCGATCGTCGTCATTGATGATCGTGAAGCCGTGGACGTCATAGTCCAGAACGTTCTTCGCAACGCTGATGAGCACGTTGGAATCTACTCCGCCGCTCATGAGGAAGGCCACGGGTACATCCGCTCTGAGCCGCAACTCGACGCAGCGGACCAGCGCTTCGCGCACCTTTGAGATGATGTCGTCATAACTGATGCCGCTGTCGCGCTCATGTGTCGGCTTCCAATAGATGTGCTGTCGCGGTGCGCCGTCGTCATTGATGAGTACAACGGAGCCGGGGCGAAGCTCAACCACGTGGCGAAAGAACGCCGCCCCGTTCTTGTGGAGAGCCTTGTACCCATTGACCATATAGCGATACAGGTGGTCGTAGTTGATCTCCAGCCGGCGGCCGAGCAACTCCTTTATAAACTTGACCTCCGAGCCGAAATAGATCCCATCGTCGGTGTGGAAGAGGTAGAGCGGCTTCTCGCCGAATCGATCCCGGCTCAACAGCAGCGAGCCGTCGCGCTCATCGTACAATGCGAGCGCCCACATGCCTTCACAGTCATCGAGGCCATTCCAGCCGTCGCGCGCAAGTACTTGTAGCAGCACTTCCGTATCACTGCGCGTTCGGAGCTGACCGTTCATCCAACCGCGATCGCGACCAAGCTCCAGGTAGTTGTACAGCTCGCCGTTGAATATGAGTACGTGTGAGCCGTACCGCATCGGCTGGTTCGCCCGTTCGTCAAGATCGATGATGCTCAGCCGGGTGTGCAGCAGGTAGACGCGCCGGCCGTTGGAAGCAACATGCTGATAGAAGCCGGAGGCGTCCGGTCCACGGTGATGCATGAGACGCAGGCATCGATCGATCGTGTCCCGATCAATGTTCGTCGTGCCGAGGTATCCGGCTATGCCACACATGCTCGGACTTCCCGCGATGCCGCCACCGCCTAAACAACAGCAATCCGTCGCAATTCAAAGAGGCTCTCGTTGAGCCTGTTGGTTCCCTCTTGGGCCGTCGAACAACAGACGATGCCCCGATCCCTTAGAACGTCAATGACGCGGTCCGTGTAGCAATAGGCCAGACCTTCAGGATAGGAATAGTGCTGGGTGGAGATGCCGGCCTTCTGCTCGAGCAAGCGAAGGCAGATTGATATCTCCGTCTCAAGATCGTCATCGTCGAGGAACGACATGATGCGATGTGTATGGCCGTGCCCGCCGACGGCAAACAGGTCGTGGCGGGCAAGCTCGCCAATCTGATCCCAGCTCATCTTCCTGTCCAGCGGATCGTCGTTGCACTCGATCTCATTGAGTCCGCCCTGGCTGAAGATATCGCTGACCAACGCCTCAAGATCGATCGTCGGATCGCGCTTGGCATGGAACCGGACCTGTTCGAGCAGAGCGATCTTCGTTTCTCGATCATCAAACCGCTGGGCCTTCTCTGCCCAGGGCAGGCAAAGCGCGCCCCGCGGTGTTTGCTCCATGAAATACTCGATCCGGTCGATCCAGGACATCGAGTTGTGCTCGATAAAGCCGGATGTCACGAAGAAGCTCGCCGGCACGCCGTAGTCACTGAGAATCGGCGCTGCAATCGAGTAATTGTTCTCGAACCCGTCATCGAATGTCACGGCAAACGCCCGAGGCGGAAACGGTTCGCCGCTGCGGCAATGCTCAACGATCTGGGACAGCGAAATCGGTTCGCCGGCCGCAAGGAGCTGTTCAACAACCCTTCGGAACAGATCATGCGTCAGATGCTTGCGGGTATAGTTGCGAACCTCATAGTCCGATTTCTCCACCACGCCGTGGAAGAGGAAGATGGCAACCTCATGTTCAGCCAGTCGATCGGCCGGGATCATGATCGGCCCCCGGCATGATGCGCGAATCTCACCTCGCAAGTCTCTTTCAATACCCCGGGCATGAACGAGTAATACCTGCCACGCTTGCGCTGTGGTCTGCTGTGGAATCGACCCGTACTCCCAAAGGCTTCCAGGGCCGACCGCATCAGTTCGATGCACACCCGGGTGTTGCGGCTGCGCAGTTCGTGAAGCAACATGTCACCACCAAGGGGGACCGGCGCCTGCGATACGATCTCACCGTCGTCGATCCGGGCATTGACGCGGTGCAGCGTCGTGACGATTGAGTCGAAGTCGCCGTGGTAGGTCGCCCACAGATGTGAATCCAGCCCGCGGTACTCCTCCGGATCGCCGCCGTGCAGATTCACGATCCCCTCGGGGCAGACGTCGATCACCGGCTGGCCGATCCTCCCGGCGCCGAACAGGACCACGATGTGGGGCTGAGCACGCGCCAGATGCTTCAACGCCTGTGAATCGTTGGCGGAGTCGACCTCGATGGTTTGCGCGAAATCTGCAAGGTGGGCGTCGGCGCCTTCGAACCACGTCTGCCGCTCGTACTCGTCGCGCCGATCTTCAAACGGATGATGGGTATCAAACGGTGGGCGGGCGCCGTTGCGCTGGGCAAGAACGACCGCCGGTGGACAGATCCTTGCCAACTCGCGAAGGAAGTAACAATGGTGCAGCGTCTCGGTGGTCACGACGGCAATGTTCATACCCCGGCCGTCTCCTGCACGAGCAGATCGGGCGAGATGGCCTGCCCGGCGGCGATGGGCCCCGCCAGCTCGCGACCCACGACGGAATCCTCCTGCCCCGGCGCGAATCCGCCACCCGGGCGCACCCAGGTCAGGTCATCACGGCTCAATATCGCTCCAGCCGGCAGGTCGTGATTTGCGGCAATGGACCGGCGCAATGCGGTGATCAACTCGCGCTCGCACGGCTGAGGAACCTTCTCGCCATTGCCCATCAGAGTTTCAATCGCTCGGATTCGCCGGACCAACTCAGCCATCTCGCGCGGATCCGCCGAGAGCTGGTGATCGCGAAACCCAGAGTAGTCGGTAGCTATCGTGAAGTGCTTCTCGACGATGCGTGCGCCGGCTGCGACGGCAAGCGCAGCGGCTTCAATGCCCAGCGTATGGTCGGAGTAGCCGACGGTGCAGCCGAACAACACCTTCAATTCGCCGATCGCGGCGAGATTCGCCTGGTCGAGAGGAACGGGATAACTGCTTACGCAATGCAGCAGCGCCAGCTCCCCTGTCAAGCCGCGCTCGTTGCGCACTCGCTCGATCGTCGCTTTGGCGGCCGCAATCTCTCGCAGATCCGCGAGTCCCGTGGACACGATCACCGGCTTGCCGGTCTCGCCAACGACTTCAAGCAGCGGATAGAACGTAATGTCGCCCGAGGAGATCTTGTAGGCGGCGACGATGTCATTGAGTAACTGCGCGCTTTGAATGTCAAAGGGAGTCGAAAGAAACAGCACGCCTTCATCGCGGGCCGATCTGCTGAGTCGCTCGAACTGCTCGAACCTCAGCTCGAATGATTTGAGCTGCTCAAACCGTTGCTGGTCGCACGGTGAGATATAGTGCTGCGTGCGGAAGGTCTGGAACTTAACGGCATCCGCGCCGGCTTGCGCCGCTAGGCCGATCAATTCCTCGGCGAGCGCGTAACTACCCTCATGGTTATTCCCAATCTCGGCGACGATGAGCACACGCCGATCCGTATCGAAGTCGTCTATGACCATTGAAGGCTCCGAGCTTCCTGAAGCGCCTGCACGGATCGGCGCACGGTCGCCAGAACGTCATAGCGATTGATGGACTCGAAGATGGGCTCGCCAGTGTCATCGAAGACGGCTTTGGTGATCCATAGGCACTTGTCCAGCGCGCAGACAAGCAGTCCCCGGTCGGCCTTGCGATACACTCTGCCGGGCTCACCGAAATGGTCCGGCCGCTGCAACTTCGACGCCAGCAACTTGATTCGCCGGCCGTCTGCAAAGGTGAACGCACAGGGGTACGGCTCGGTCAGCGCACGGATTCGATTGTGAATCTGCTCAGCAGTGTAGATGTCCCAGAGGATCAACCCGTCATCGGGGAATCGCAGCGAATAGTAACAGCTCCGCGAATGACTCTGCGGCATCGCGTTGGACGTGCCGGCGTGGATTCCCCCGACCACCTCAAGCAGCATTGCCGGAAAATGTTCGTCCGCAATTCGGTGCAGGTCACGAATGGTATCGTCAACGGCGATGTCGAATGTCCGCTCCAGCAGGACATCGCCGGAGTCAATGCCCGCATCAACCTTGACGATCGACAGTGTACACGAGGTCTCACCGTTGATCAGCGCCCAATTCAGCGGCGAAGATCCGCGATACTTCGGCAGCTTCCCGCCGTGCAGGTTGATGCACATGCGAGCGGGGATGTCGATGATCCGCTGCTTCAGGATCCTGCTGAAGCCTGCAAGGATAAACAAATCGGGCTCGAGCGACCGCAGCCGTCGGGCAAGGCGATCGTCGTTTGGGTTGTCCGGAACCAGCGACCTGATGCTGAGCGATTCGGCGAGGGCAAGCGGCCCCGCGCAATCCCGCTGATCCTCCGCCGAAGGCCCAATGACGAGCACGATGTCGTGTCCAGCGCCGTGAAGGCAGCGTAAAGAGGTCACGCCGCGCTTTCCTTTGGCCCATAACACGATCTTCATCGGGTCAACGACCGTTTCTCGCACCGTTCTTCAACGCCCACCTCCTCAAGCCGGCGATAGGGGCTGGAGGCTGGACGCGGCCGTGGGAGCAATCGTGGAAACCGCCGCCTCCGACTTCACCGGCTGAAGATCTCCCAATGTGCGATACCACCGGACATACTTGCGGAGCCCGGTTTCCAGCGGATTCCCGGGCTCGTAACCGATCAGCGCCCTGGCCTTGTCGATGCACAGCGTGCCGCGCTGCGGCGTCAGCCGGCCGCGGGATTGATACACGACACTGAATCCCGAATGTTGCTCTTGGAGCAGCCCGATCAGCTCGCTGATCGACCGGGAGCAGCCATAGGCCAGGTTGAAAGTCTCGTTCTTCGCCGCCTCATGCTGAATTGCCCTCACGACGCCGCGCACGACGTCGTCGATGTAGGTGAAGTCGAGACGTTCGGTTCCGTCACCATGAACGGTCAGATCCCGGCGTTGCAGGACGTTCTCGACGAACACCTGAACCACGCGCCGGCTGACGCAACGTTCGCCATAAAGCGCCGAAGGCCGCACGATCGTATATGGAACGTCGAACACCTGATGGTGCGCAATCACGATCCTTTCGCCGGCATACTTCAGAGCACCGTAGATACCGAGCGGATTGCACGGCGTTTGCTCCGTCACCGCCGGGTTGGAGAAATGGCCGTAGACCATGCTCGACGAGAAATAGATGAAGTGCTCCACGGAACGCCGCACACAATCGAGCGAATACTCCAGCGTGCGAAGGGTGTGCTCGAATGCGCTGCCCGGATCGGAATTGGACTGCTGGGCGTGGGAAACTCCGGCCAGATGGATCAACACCTGCGGCTGTAAGTCATCGATTCGCTTCGCGAGAGCACGTTGCTCCCTGGCGTCCTGGATATAGAGCGCAATGCCAGCGGATTTGAGAAGCTCCAGTCGCTCGTTGATGATGGCCAGGTAGAGATCCTGATTTCGCCGGTCGCAATTGGCTGAGGCGAAGCTGAGCAAGTTGTTGACGTGCAGGCCGTCGATGATTGAGACCACCGCGCCGCCGCGGGCCAGCGCGAGCGCGAGATTATGCCCGATGAATCCTGCTCCACCGACCAGAACGATTCTTCTATCTTGCAACTGAATCAAATCAACTCACTCCGGATCGCTTCCTTGACCACGGCAACGATGTATCGCATGTCGTCCCCGTTCAAATGGGGCCCGACGGGCAAGGCGATCAACGCGGCGCTGATCCGCGAAGCCACCGGAAAGTCCTCATCGCGATGACCATAGTTCTGCCTGTACCAGCTCAGCATCGGAATCGGCTGGGGGTAATAAATGCTCGTGCCGATCCCGCGCGATCTCAGATCTTCGATGATCTCGCGGCGCCGCCATTGCTGCGATCCATCAAGAACGATGCAATGACAGTAGCAGGCGCTTTCGAAGGGGCCGTGGCTGGTCGTGAGCGTCTCAATCTCCTGGATCTCACGTAGCCCTTCACTGAGAATCTCATAGTTCTCGCGGCGCTGCTGGAGAAATCCGCCCAGGCGGCGCATCTGCTCGACGCCGATCGCCGCGGCCATCTCGGTCATGCGATAGTTGGCCCCGAGCGACTCCACGTCATACTCGCCCGGGATCGTTCGCTCACTGATGATGTTGCGATCGATGCCGAATGCTCGCTGCTGGGCGGTCATCTCAGCCACGTCATCACGACGAGTGATGGTCATCCCGCCCTCGCCGGTCGTGATGTGCTTGGCCGGATAGAAGGAGAAGCACCCGACGTCGCCCCATAGCCCGACGTGATCGGCGCAATACCGCGCCCCAAGCGCCAGCGCGCAATCTTCAATCACGAACAGGTCATGTTTCTCGGCGATCCGGCAGACCCTGGCCATGTCCACCGGCATTCCCAGGAAATGGACCATGCAGATCGCCCGGGTACGCGGCGTGATGCTCCGCTCGATCAGGTCGATATCAATGTTGCCGGTGAGCGGCTCGGCATCGACGAAGACACATCGGCCGCCACACAGCTCAACGGCGTGCGCAGTCGCCACGTGAGACATCGCCGGCACGATGACTTCATCGCCCGCGGCCAGACCGAGCGACATGTAGGCCAGATGCAGCGATGCGGTGCAGGTTGACGTGGCGATCGCGTGCGGAGCACCCGTGAACGCGGCGAAGGCCGATTCGAACGCTTGCACACGCGGCCCGTGGGTCAGGATCGGCCCGTGCAGGACCTGCATGACGGCCGCCCGCTCCCGGTCCGCGAGCATCGGCCGGCCGAACGGCAACACACCACGCTCCCCGACCGCTTCACCAGCCGTGGCGAT
This sequence comes from Planctomycetota bacterium, assembly GCA_022568135.1. Classification (GTDB taxonomy): domain Bacteria; phylum Planctomycetota; class Phycisphaerae; order Phycisphaerales; family SM1A02; genus JADFFQ01. The sequence goes on from JADFFQ010000036.1 coordinate 25,479, forward strand.
CAACTGCTGTCGGGGGCTGTCCTGGCCCATCGCCTCCTGCTCTGACGCGAATCTCGAATCGTTCCTGTGCAGCTCAAGCCAAGGCCTCGATGCCTCGGTGCCTCAGTGCCTTTCCACGGGCCACACAATTCATTGTGAGAGCCCGTGTTATACGTACGTTACCCGAACAGGCCTTCCGTCTCGGAGCGACCGTTCGATCGCCAGACAGACTGACATCGTCTCGAACACATCCTGCTCTGAAACAATCGGCTGCCGCTGGCCGAGGATCGCCCCTATGAAGTTGTCGATCAGAGCCCCCTTGGCCGTCGCGGGGTGCGGCTCGACGATCAGTTCCGGCGGGGCCTGCGGATCACGGGAGGTGTACAACCGGCCGTGCGGATCGCCTTGAATGAACGTCGCGCCGGTTCCGTAGACGGTGAGCCCATGGCCGTGGGGCAGGACGCAGCCGAAGTTGGCCGTCACCTTGGCGGTGAGCCCGCTTTCAAAGCGGAGGATGGCCACGACCATGTCGTTGTCCCGAAAGCCGCAACCTCTTGTGGCAATGTTATTTCCATACGCGGACACCTCAACGGCCCGACCGCCGGTCAGCCACAGCAGTAGGTCCACCATGTGCACCGCACCACCGAGGACCACCGAGTAGTGTTCCAGCCGGCCACGCCAGCCATCAGTGATCTTGTGGAGCCGGCCGTAGTTGTAATCGGCCTCGATGTGGAACAGCGACCCAAACAGGCCGTCGTCGATCCTCCGTTTGATCGCAGCGAACCGGGGAGAGACGCGGAGGATCAGGTTTGAGGACAGCCTGACGTTCGGCCGCTGCCCAAGGGCGGCTCGAATCCGCCGGGCCTCCTCCATTCCCATGCACAGCGGCTTCTCGACAAAGACATGCTTGCCGTGCTCGATCGCCCTGATGACCTGCTCGGCATGGACATCGTCGTAGGTCGCGATCGAGACAATATCGATCGACGGGTCTTGGATGACCTCATCGGCCCGGCTGGTCAGGGCTGTGGGGGCGTGTCGCCGCCCCACTTCTTTCAACCGATCTACGTCTGAATCACATAAGGCAACCACCTCGCAGGCTGGATGTTGCTCGTAGCCGATGATGTGCTGCTCACCGACTCCGAGGCCGATCACCCCGACCCGCAAAGGAGCAACATCGCCGGCCACGCCGGTTACGTCTGAACCAGACAAGCCCGGCGAAGTCGCAGAAGATCGTTCACACCGTACTGCCATTGGGGCTCCGTCATGGCCGCGATAAGCGCAGCGATATGGTCAAAGTCGCAAGAGGTATCGACGGCAAACGACACATCGTCGTGATCGAGCTCGCTGGAGAAATTGTGGATGCGATAGCGGTTACTGTTGCGGTAGAAGAATCGCGTGACGTGCTCCAGATCCACCTGATCGCTCATGTGCCCAACCGCGTCGGCGAGCGTCGTTGATCTCACGACCTCGACGGATTGGCCCGCAGGAAAACTTCGAGGCATCACATTGGTCACAACGTCGAATTGATCCCTGCGAAACAGGTCCACCGCACGATCAATCAGCCGGCCGTCCAGCAGCGGGCTGTCGCCACAGACTCGCACAAACGCATCCAGCGCCAATCTCTGCCCAGCCTGCCTCAACCGTTCGGCAACATTGTCGCGCGGTCCGCGGTGACAGAGCACACCGACCCGGCCGCAATACTCAGCAAGCTGATCGTCTGACGGATCCGTGGTGGTGGCCACGACGACCTCATCCAGCGTTCGGCATCTTTCAAGGCGCTCCAGAAGATACTGAAGCATCGGTCTGCCATGCAGCTTGCGCAGCACCTTGCCCGGGAGTCGGCGCGAGCTCATGCGTGCCTGTACCACGGCGCCGATTCTCACCGTGCCGGCTCCTCAACTGATGCTGCGGCCTGGCATCTCCATCCACGTTTCGCGTCATTGCCAGGGTTTGGCTGCGCGAGGGTCCCCGAGCGAATGCCACGGAGTCGGGCCAGCGTGCGCTCGTATTGATAGCCCACGCGAAAGAGGATGAACTTGGCAAACGGCAGATCGCAACGGAGGCGCAGCAGATTCGTCGTGACCCGGCCGAGAATCCTGGCCCATGACAGGTAGCGCCCCGACTCGAAGCCGTGCATGAACTCGACCAGAAATTGGCTGCGACCGTGGTTCAATGCGCGTCGCAGGATGTACCGGCGGTGCAGTCGATCAGGCGCCGTGCGATGATGCACCATGGCATGGGGGGTAAAACGGATCTCCCACCCGGCCCGTTGAAGTCGCAGGCAAATCTCGCTCTCTTCGCCGGCCGTCAGATCTTGTCCGCGCCGTCCCAGACCGGCCCGGAACCCGCCGACCGCCTCGGCGGAATCTGCGCGCAACGCAAAGTTGGTGCCGTAGGGATACCTGGGATAGCCGAGGCTCATCGGCTCATCGCCCGGCTGGTAGGCGTTGAGCGCTTCGTCCAGCCGGTCGTCCCACCACCTCGGCCGGGGCTGGTCCCACTGGATTCGTACCGGCCCGCCCACAACACCCGCCCGATTGCAGTGCTCGAAGGCCTCGACCATCGCGTCAAGCCAGCCCGGATCAGCAACGGCGTCGGCGTCGATGAAGGCCACGATCGGTGCGCTGGCCTCGCCCAGAGCGCGGTTGCGGGCGTGCGACAGGCCGAGCCGTTGCTCTCGATACACCTTCAGCCGCTTGCCGTAGATCACTTGCAGGTCCGCCCCAAGGCAGCCGGTACCGTCCGTGCTGGCGTTGTCGATCACCAGGACTTCGTAGTTGCTGCCGGGGAGAGTCTGCTTCATGACGCTCGCAACGGCATCTCTAAGAACGGCTGCATCATTGTGCGCGCAGATCGCTACTGTAATCTGAATGCGGGGCGGTTCTGTGCAGCGGTCATCCGACATTGTGCGGGGTCAACTTGGGAAGTGAACCTGTTCCTCGCGCGGGCAGCGATACCTTGCGAATCCTTCGAGCCCTGACCCGCACCATCTCCATATCGTCCCCCAAGCACCGACCTGATGATTTGAGGCGGGCAATCCCCGAGCAGTTTCAGCGCTGGCGCAGGACATCGCGACCGCGGCCAACTATTATCTGTGCGTAGTCGAGCCAAACCCCGACCAAGGCCTCAGCCGCCTTGGGGCGGTGGGAGCGATCGCGACGGTCCGCGAGGCATCGGATGCAGCGGGCACACCGTGGCCGGAATCGGCGTATCCCAAGAGCCCGCCGTCGGCATAACACGCGTAAGTCATTGATGTGTAATGGTTTGTCGAACTCCAGCGCCCGTAGCTCAGTCGGATAGAGCACCGGTTTCCTAAACCGGGGGTCGGAGGTTCGAGTCCTCCCGGGCGCGCTTGAATTGAAGGCCGTCAACGGCACGCAATACTGCGACTTTTGTGGTCACGCCCGGGAATCAAGATGAAACCCGGCCCGCCGGCCCGGTACCGCGGCGGGGTGGTGATCTGGGCGGAAGGTTGGGGATTTCCGCTCAAGGCGGCCTTTGGGTTTGACGATCGCTGAACCCTACGGGACACATATCCCTCGGCACTGAAACCCCATGGCTCGCCGCAACGCGACGCGGATCGGCGGAGGTCCCTGGACACAAGAAACAAGGAAAAGAGGAGACTATCGCAATGTCACACCGTCTTTCGATCCTTCTACTCGCCTCAGTATTGGGTTGTGTGGCGCTGGCCGGCGGTCTGAGCGGCTGCGCAACTTCAAATGCCATCGAGGTCACCAACGTTTCGGATTCCTGGCTGAACGTCCAGTTCTTCGTGGGCACTCCCGACACGGCCTCGGGGAAGTCGCCCGAGCTTATCGCTGACGCCAAGCTTCAGATTGAACCGGGCGGAAGGGCGAGCTATCGGCTGTCTCGGAACACCATGTCCAGCTCAGAAACCAGCCCGCTCGTGCACATCCGGATCGAGCCCGTTTCTCCGAGCTGGCAATCGACCGGGAAGAAGTATTGGCTGGAGCTGTTGACGCAACCGCCGGTCAAGATCGTCGCGACCGGCACCGCGGACAGGCTCATGTTCAATACCGGTTTAGGCTCGGTCGCGATCATCCCGGAGCGTGAAGTCAAGCGCGGCCGGTTCGTATACAAGATGATGGCCGACGTCCCGGAGAGCTCGAAGAGTTCACACTGACCTCAGCCACGCCCGCTACCGGCTCTCGCTGGACCGCAGGCCCGGTGACGCAAACACAAGGTTTATCCACACCCGCTGGGTCCGTGCCCGGCGGTTTTCATTAGAAGGAGCCGACTGAAACCTTCAAACCTTCAAACGAGGCTCGAGAGCTGCTACCGCGGCGACGTCCTCTTCATCATGACGGCGTTCTGCTCTTTGATGCCCAGCAGATGCCTCTTGAGGCCCCGGACGACATCCTCGAATCTCGGGTAGGTCTCTTTGAGAAGTTGCGGATCGTCGCTACGAAATCCAGCTTCCAACAGCAGCGATCCGATGACGCTGATCACGTGATTGCGGCACTTCTCCTGGGGCGAGCGAGGCGATGAGACCGAATCCGCCGCCCGCTCCAGGTCGTCGGCCTGTCGAGCGATCCTGGCGATCCGTGTCTCGACCTCGGAAAGTGTCGCGTACTTGAGTCGAGCTCGCAGGCGGGTAGACAGGCATTCGGCGAATCGCCGGCCGAACAAATCTCGCGACAAACCCACGTACAAGAAGATCGTCGCCGATTCGATGACCCCGTCATCGGTATCACCGGGAAAGATCGATCGCACCACCTGGCAGAACTGGTGCATCGAGGCGGCAGCGGCCTTCACCTTCCGTTCGTTGATGAACCAACCCATGGGTCGGCCGGCCCTCCTGCCTCGTCAACCTTCGTTCGGGCACCGGCCACGAAGGCCCAGTGCTACTGTATGGTCGGCACAACGATTGCGTCATCCGCATCCAATGCCTCAGCATCCGAGGCGAATTTGCGCCCGATAACCAAGGGGCAAGGATCACCGCGCCCGTGCGGAGATGATTCGCCCCGGCAGACGAACCGGACATCGCCTTGGCGGTTCCTCATGGCGTTCGGTCTGTACCGTCTATGCGGCCTGCGCAGATCGACCATAACTTTCGATGGGCCTGCGCCTTCGGCCGGCCCTTGACCGGATCGCCGAATCAGGGTGGCGGCGGCGCGTCGTCGCGCTGCACAACAAGATGCTGTTTGACGAACACAGACTCGCGGCGCTGGTGATAGCCGTCTGGCCAGGTGATCTCGACGGTAACCGTTGAAACTCCGCCGGGCAGGCCGAAATGGGCGTATTGCGCGCTTGATGATTGAAACCCTCCCCCGCTGTAGATCCAGCGGCGCTGGGTAACAGCGTCATGAATCACTTCGACGCTACTGCCGAGCCCACGGTGATTGCCGGCCGAGGCTCGCGGATCCCGCAACTCCACGATCAGCCAGTTGCCGCCGGCACAATCATTGCGGAGCACGCGAATCGGCCCGTTGAGCTCACCAACGATCACGTCGATGTCACCGTCTTGATCAAGGTCGCCGAACACGGCGGGACGATCGCGGTACGGCTCGCGCAGGAACGTCGCGACGCTCGGATCGGTGACACGGGCAAAGCGATGCCCGACACGCGCAAAAAGCAGCGGCGGCTGCCGGTACGGCGAGTTGATCGCCTCCATGCTAGCCTGGGGATAGACGTGGCCGTTGACGATCAGCAGGTCTTCGTCGCCGTCGAGATCAAAATCGTAGAACCCGCATGACCAGCCAAGGAATGGCCGGCTGATCATTCCCAGGCCGAACTGCATGGTCCGGTCGTCAAAGAAGGTTCCGTCAAGGTTGAGGTGGAGCGTGTTGGTGTCGCTGGAGAAGTTGGTCGTAAAGACGTCGGGAAAGCCGTTGCCATCAACGTCGGCAATCCCGATGCCCATGGTGGCTTGCTCGCCGCCGTCGGCGTTGGCGGCAATGCCACTGAATCCGCCGACCTCCTCGAAGCGCCCCGTGCCGAGGTTACGAAACAGGAAGTTTGGCATCGAGTCGTTGCCGACGAAGATGTCTTGGCGGCCATCGGCGTCGAAGTCGATGAACACCACCCCCAGGCCATAGGCCGGCTGGGCCCGAAGGCAACCGCTGGTCTGGGTGATATCGCGAAACGTCCCGTCGCCGAGGTTCTCGTACAGCACATCGTTCTGGGCGCTCAACCCATGCGGCCCGGCCATAACCTGCAGGCCTCTGAACTGTGATTGGGGCGGGGGGTTGGCGACATCGAAATCGAGATAGTTGACCACGTACAGATCGAGGTCATCGTCGCCGTCGATGTCCCCGAAGGCGCAGCTGGTGCCCCATCTGGGGTCGCCTACGCCGGCGACATCGGTGACATCGACGAAGCGTCCACCACCGACATTTCGCAGCAGGACGTTTGGGCCGTAGCAGGCGATGAACAGGTCGTCCCAGCCGTCGCCGTCGTAGTCACCGACGGCCACACCCATCGCCCAGCGGCGAAGCGTGATGCCCACCGCGTCGGTGACGTCGCGGAACCGCAGTCCGCCCAGATTCTCGTACAGCCGGCACCCAGGCCCGTTCTCCGGATCATCCAGGGTGGCGCCGTTGGCTACGAACAGGTCCAGATCGCCGTCGCGGTCGTAGTCGATCAGCCCCAGCCCGCCGCCGTTGACTTCGAGGATCTGCGCCGAGGGACGGCCGCCGCAAGTCATCACCATGTCGATTCCGGATTCCGCCGCGGTGAGCGTGGAGAAGCGCATCGCCGGCGGGCCCGAGGAGGTCTGGCCGGATGAAGGGGTGGCCGGATCATCACCCCCACAGCGAGCGAGCATCCCCACAGCGGCGGCGAGGATGACTTGCCATACGCTGCAGCCCATGCACTTCATGGCGCGCGCCCCGGAACACCTCTTCGCGGCCGCACTCGCTCCTGCCATTGCTTGTACAGGCCAAAGGCCTCCTCGGCGGCTTCAATCTCACCCAATCGAGTCAGCACGCGCGAAAGCTTGTAGAACGCCGCGTAATGCTCCGGCCAGAGGTCCGTCGCCAGTTGCAGCTGGGCCTTGGCGTCTTCCAGGGCGTTGCCTCGGATATACACGTCCGCCAAGCGGGCATGAGCCTTGGAAACATCCCGGACTCGCCGCGGGTTGTCCGCTTGAAGCTTGATCGCTGTGCGAAAGCGCAGCTCGGCATCGTCAAGGCGATCCTCATCAAAGTCGATCAAACCGAGGCCGAAGTGCGAGTCGCCCTCGGTCGGCACGAAGGTCAGGTGTTGCTCGAACGCCGCCCTCGCGGCTTGTGTTTCACCCAAGTAGTACAGGCACCAGCCGAGAAAGTGATACGTCGGGTGATATTGAGGCTCCAGCTCAATCGCCTGCGTGAATTGGGGCCGGGCCAGGGCGTAGCGCTTCTCCCGGTGATAGCTGAGCCCGAGCAGAAACTCCGCCCGACCATCATCCGGATACTGTTTGAGGTAGCTCACCAGCCGCGGCCTCGCCGCCTCGGTGCGGCCCTGCCCGATCAGTCTGAAGACGGCGGAAAGTTCACGGTTCAGAGAGGCGGTCGCCATCGCGGGCTTGGCTTCGCTCGGCTGGTCGGCCTGGGCGTCCGCGGGAGGGTCGTCCGCGGGGGGTTCCTTCGTCGCGCCACCATCGGAATCGCAGCTGGCGGCCAGGATCGACACACACGCCGCCAGCCCCGCAAGGCCGACGACGGACCCACGTCTGATTGACCATCCCATCACCAGGCTCTCCCGGCCGGCTCGCCCCCGAATGGGCCGAATCCGGCCGCTCAACGCGATGTGAGTGTATTGTCGCTTGGGAAGCTGGGGAACCGGGGGAGCCCAACTCTTATAGGCGCAAACGATGGTCCCTGCCGCCCGCGCAAGCGTCTTTTTGTGCAGCCAAGGCCGAAAATGATTGGCACCGAGTGCGAATCGCGGGTAAACTCCCACCGTGTCGGAGGCTCGCCGCCGCTGACGGGCTGCGAGGCGGTCTCGCGAGTGTGTGTTTGCGGTATGGAGATATTCGGACCCGCTGCGGTGGTGTATCACCAGCTTCTGGGTTTCGGAGGGAGTTCGAAGGAGTGGTATTGATGTTGAGCAGGGCGAGAATGAGGCCTAGGTGTGTTGCGTGGCTGACCCGTTGTCAGCGGCATCTGTATTTGGCCGCAGCGTGTATGGCGTTCGTGGCCAGTATCTTTTTTGCGGAGTCCGCCTGGGGTGGTGGGATCGTCCCCCAGCCGAAGATGGGCGACCCGCTGGGGGGGCTCACCTCCGAGCAACTTGCACGCTTCGAAGTAGGGCTGGTTCAGTTCAATCGCGTGTTCACGGAAGAAGAAGGGTTGGGCCCGGTCTTCAACAAGACCAGTTGTGGCGGCTGTCACAACAACCCGGTCGGCGGTCCCGGCAACATCACGGTCACGCGGGCGGGACTAGCGACCAAGGACGGCTTCGATCCGCTTGCGGAGCTCGGCGGCTCCCTGTTCCAGCAGGAGGCTATCAGCGACGAGTGCGCTGAGGTGGTACCGCGGAAGGCCAACGTGATTGCTTTTCGGGTCACCAACGGCATGATGGGCTACGGCGTGGTCCAGGCAATTCCCGACGATGATATTTTGGCCCTCGCCGACCCGGACGACGCCAACGGCGACGGCATCAGCGGCCGAGTCAACATGGTAGGCGCGGCTGAAGATCCGCCGAACAGCCCACTGCATGTCGGCCGATTCGGATGGAAAGCACATGCGGCGACGATGACAACCTTCTCGGCTGGCGCATCGCTGAACGAGCTTGGCATTACCAACCCGCTCAAACCCGTAGACAACGATCCCAACGGAGTCAATCCGCCCGCCCTCGAAGACTGCGATGCAGTTCCCGATCCCGAGATCGGCATCGAGTTCGTTGAGCAGTTAACAGACTACCAGCGATTCCTGGCCGCTCCACCGCAGACGCCGCGGTCGGGCATGTCGGGCGAGGTGATCTTTGACACGATCGGGTGCACGCTCTGTCACACCCCCTCGTTCACCGCCGCTAACGATCCCTTGCTTGAGGACGCGATCCGCAACAAGGTGGTCAAGCCCTATTCGGACTTCCTCTTGCATGATGCGGGGCAGGCCGCCGACTTCATCGAGCAAGGGATGGCCGGGGCGCGTGAGCTCAAGACCGCGCCGCTGATGGGTCTGCGGGTGCGCGATCCGCTCTGGCACGACGGGCGGTTCGATGCCGGCACCTTCGAGAGCCGCGTGACGTTGGCGATCCTAGAGCACGGTGCGTTGGGAAGTGAGTCCTTGGACTCCGGCGTGTTTAGCAACTGGCAGGCCCTGTCGCCTGCGTTCAAGTCGCTCCTGATCGCATTCCTCGATTCGCTCGGCCGAAGGGAATTCGACGCGGACGGCGACGACGACGTTGAACTCGATGACTTCGTGGTCTTCGCCGCCTGCTTCACCGGCCCCGGCGACTTCTACACCCCCGACGATGCGTGCGCGATCTCCGATATCGACCAGGATGGTGACGTGGACCTCACCGACTACAGCAGCTTCCTCGCGGTCTATTTCGGCCCCTACGATGACTGCAACGCTAACGGCGTGCTCGACCTGACCGACATCATCACCGGAGGAAGTCTCGACGACAACGCCAACGGCATTCCCGACGAGTGCGAAACGGTCGGGGACCTCAACGGAGACGGCGTGGTTGGGATCATCGACTTGTTGATCCTGCTGAGCAACTGGGGCCCGTGCAAAGGCTGCCCGGCCGACCTCGACGGCGATGGGAACGTCGGTATATTCGACCTGCTCATCCTCGTGAGCAATTGGGATTAGCGGTCGCACGAAGCGGCCGCACTGCGTTGCGATAGATTGAACAAGGCGTCTGCAAGGCAAAGAAAAGGGTGCATCATGCGAAGGGTCTATCAGACAGCTGTGGTAGTGACGTGCCTGCTGGCCGCGGCTCCTGCATCGGCAGACGGCGGCTGGGTCAACTTCGTCAACGAAACCTCCGTACGAATGCCAACGCCGCCGAACACCCCAGCACTCAGCACCCTGGACACGCAAGAGAAAGATTATGCCTGGGGCGACGTGGACCAGGACGGCGACATCGACCTGGTCGTCGTGCGCAAGCAACCCTTCACCACAACGGGCAAGAGGGCCAACGTCCTGTTCCTCAACGAAGGCGGCGTCCTTATCGACCGCACCGCGCAGTACGCCTCAGCCTCGGACGTCCCCGGCGATCAGGGCTTCCTGACGCCGACCAACGACCGCGACGTGGTGTTGGCGGACTTCAACAACGACGGCTTCCTGGACATCATCACCGCCGTGACGCTGACGGACAACCAGGCCAAACATCTTTCGCACCCGCGGGTGTACATCAACCTGGGCAAAGACCTCGACGAGAACTGGCTGGGGTTTGAATACCAGGACGCCCGCATCCCACAGATGCATCCCAACGCCGGGCCGCGATTCTGCTCGGTCGCGGTCGGCGACGTCACCGGAGACGGGTACGCTGATTTGTACTTCGGCGACTACGACACCCCGCCCGCCACCCAGATCTTCGACTTCAACAACCGGCTGTTGGTCAACGCCGGCAAGGGCAACCCCGGGTTCTTCGCCGACGAGAGCACACTCCGAATGGGCAGCCTGTACAACTACGGCGGCAACGTCGGCGTGGAGGACTACCTCTTCGGCGCCTTCGGGGCGGCCAGCATCATCGCCGACCTCAATGGCGACGGTGTCAACGACGTCGTCAAGCAAACGTCGCTGAATCCGCCGCAGCACGTGGCGATTGTGTACAACGATGTCCTTGACGAAGGCTTCTTCAACTTCTATGACGTGGTGAATTCGTTGGCGCCGTACTTCGTCAGCGCCGGCGATCTGAACGGCGACGGCCGGCTGGACCTCGTGATCACCGACGACGGGACTGACCGCTACCTGCTCAACACCGGCAATGATGCCAACGACCACGCCCAGTTCAGCCAGCACAGTTTCGCCAATAGCGGCGGGTTCGGCAGCAACTCGGTGATCGCGGACCTCAACAACGACGGCCACAATGATGTGATCATCGCCGACGTGGACGTCGATATTTCCGGCTGCAACCGACGCACCTTCATCTATCGCAATCTCGGCAATGTGCCCAACGTTTCCTTCCAGGAGCAGGGACAGGTCATTCCCAACGCCATGCTCCTGGGCGTGCACGACGTGGCCGTTTTCGACATCAACGGCGACGGCTGGCTCGACCTGGTGATCGGGCGCTGCGGCGGTACTCAGGTCTGGATCAACCAGCCGCCGGTCTCCGTCGGGTTTGAGTACCCCGCTGGCCTGCCCAGCATAGTGCCTCCCGGCAAGCCTTATACGATCCTCGTCGAGCTGCAACCCGTGGGCGGCACGCTGGAGCCGGGCACGGAACTGATCCACGTATCGACCAATCGTGGCTCGTTCATCGCCACGCCGATGGAGCCCCAGGGCAGGAATCTCTACACCGCTACCCTCCCCGCCGGCGCCTGCCTCGACACGCTCGACTTCTACTTCAGCGCACAGATCAGCGGTGATGGTGTCTTCACCGACCCGATCAACGCACCGGCCGATTTCTATTCCGCAAACGTCGCCCTGGGCATCGAAATCACCTTCCAAGAAGAGTTTGAGGGCGATGTCTCGGCGTGGCAGGTGGTCAACGATCCGAGTCTCACCTCTGGAGCCTGGGAGCAGGCCGATCCCAATGGAACCATCTGTTGCGGCGGCGACCAGGCCGCACCGGACAACGACGCGACACCCGACCCCGGTGTCATGGCCTTCGTCACCGAGAACTGCCAAGGCGCCCAGTGCAATGACGCCAGCTTCACGGATGTGGATGGCGGCCCGACGCACCTGATCTCGCCGGTCTTCGACCTCGACGGCACCGATGCGATCATCCACTATGCCCGTTGGTTCTTCACCGACACCGGCGGCACGACCGACTTCTTTACCGTCGCGGTCTCCAACGACGGCGGCCAAACATGGATCCCGGTCCCCGAACACACGACCAGCTCGACCCAAGGCGCTTGGGAGTCGGTGAGCTTCCTCGTCGGCAACTATGTAAGACCCACCAGCGACGTCCGCGTGCGCTTCACCACAAGCGACAGCCCAAACGACTCGGTCACCGAAGCGGGCGTGGACAGCTTCCAGGTTGAGGCGTTCATCTGCGGCACTACATGCCAGGCCGATCTGAACAATGACGGCAGCGTTGGCATCCTCGATCTGCTTGCGCTGTTAGCCGCGTGGGGCAGCGACCCCGGCGGGCCGCCTGATTTCGATGGTGACGGCAACGTGGGCATCCTGGATCTGCTCGCCCTGCTCGCCGACTGGGGCCCATGCCCATAAGGGCGTCCCGGCGAGGCCGCCTCCGATAACGTCGCCAAGCCGCCGTGGATCATCCACGACGGTGATCTGTTATGCGGTCTAGCGACAATCCGTCCGCATTGCCTGATACGAATCCCGAATCGATGCTGTGTGTCTCAAACCAAGGCATCGATGCCTCGGTACCTTGTTAGGGTCTACAGGGGCCGCCCTCTACCGCCGGTACTCGTTTACCGGACCGTCACGAGGCGACAAGTTGAGCCTGCATCGTCCCCGACAATTTCCGCTTACGAAACGCAACCCACCGGCCGACAAATGAAGGGAGCGCAGCTACCAGGTGTCGTCCCTATGCACAGAGGTCGGACGAACCAATCGGACACCATCCTTGCGATGGCGCGGAGGATCGGGACAGGGATGTATCGGCGGCGCTCTCGCACCGAGCGGCGAAAGTCCGGCCGACTCAGTGGAGAAACGGTCGCTTGTAACCTCGGTTCGGTCATCAACCTCTCAGCCGGCGGCATGCGACTCCTCAGTCACCGGCGACTGAACGGAATCCTGAGCGTAGAGTTGTGGGATACCCACCGCGGATTGAGACTGCGCGGCAAGGTGATCTGGTGTAGACGCATCGGGTTTCGAAAACACGAGATTGGCGTGGGATTCCTCAACATCACGCCAGACATCGCTGGCAACCTGGCCGCGATCGCTACAGATAATCCCAGCCAGCACCATTGATTGCGTGTGCCAATCTCAACCCTCTGTTCATCATCCGGCCGCACCGCCTCCTACACTGAACGCGCTCTATGGGAGCCCAGCGGCCGTTCATCCGGCCCCGTTGGCGCCGCCAGTCTGATGCTGCACACCGGCGAATCAGGGAAACCGCGCTGGTGGTATCATCAACACCGTTTGCCCCGGTAGCTCAGCCGGACAGAGCAGCGGTCTTCTAAACCGAGACGGCAAAGTGAACCACAGCCCTCCACGTGTTCATCTTTGCCACGAAAACACAGTGTTTTGCTGCATTTAGGGCTTGTGACGTGCCGTCGTTACAACCAAGGCAAATCGGCCAATTGCGGCCAAGTGTGGCCTATCTCGGACACATCTTTGTCAAGAGCTTGTCAAGCGCATGGTGTCGTCTCACTTCTGCTGTGGGTGCTACCAACACATACGTCACCACCCGTCGCACACCACCGCATCTATCGCCTGCCCAGCTTGCGCGCATCAAGCCCACCCACAAGACGGCGCGCAACAGATCGTCTCACACGCCAACTACGGCGGCCTGATACAATCACCGTGAGCGATGAGCACACTACCGTCACCAAACGGAGCAAACGGTCGCGGCGCTGGCGGACGCTTCACCAAGGGCAACCCCGGCGGGCCAGGCAACCCGTACGTCCGGCACGTGGCGGCGATTCGGTCTGTGCTCATGTCCGCCGTGAGCGATGACGACTTGCGTGCCATCGTGTCCACGCTGGTCGAGAAGGCCAAGGCTGGCGACGTGATGGCCGCGCGTGAGGTCTTGGACCGACTGCTCGGCAAAGCGAAGGTCGCGGTGGCGATTGAGCCGGAGCCACAGCGTACGCCAGATGAGATCAGGGCAGCGATCAGAGCGCTGCAGCAAGCGCACCCCGAACTGATGGCGCTGGCTGAGGCTGGCGCGACACCGTAGCCCGCCCACAGCGCGATTGATGGGTCGTGGACCTGCGCTGCAGTCGAACACGCACGCGCGATGCTCCAGGGTTACTCCTGGCCATTGTCCTGCCGGGCCAAGACGTTGGCGACCAACTGCGGTGATAGCCGTCTGCCGCCTCTTGACCGGATGCCTTGCCGCTCCAATTCAGCCGCGATGGCCCTCAGCGACAACCCCTGGCCGCGCAGCTCAACGATGAGCGCGACGCCCCGCTGCTCCGCTTCATCGGGCACCCAGCCGCTTCCATTGTCGCGGTAGCCGTAGGGCGGGTGTCGGCTGATCCGCTGCCCATTGGCTCGCATGGCGGCCAGGGCCTCGCTGGTGCGCTCGCCGATCGCCTCACGCTCCCACTGGCTGACCGAGCCCATGACGTTCAGGACCAGCCTGCCCGCTGCTGTGCTCGTGTCGATATGGTCCGCCACTGAGGCGAACTCGACGCCGCTGCGCTTGAACAGTTCTATAAGCTCACCCAGGTCACGAACCGAGCGGGTAATCCGGTCCAGCTTGGCGACAACCACCACGTCGATCGCCTTGCGCCCGATCAGCTTGAGCAGCTTGGCCATGCCGGGCCGATCCAACGTCTTGGCGCTATGACCGGCATCCTCGATGATCTCGACCAGGTCCAGGTCGTGCATCGTGGCGTAGGCTTTGATCTTCTGCCGTTGCGACGCCAGCGAAGCGCCCGTTTCGGCTTGGTCGCGCGTACTGACCCGCGCGTATCCGACGACGTTCTTGGGGGTCATAGCATTTCCCCCGCTTCGATCCGCTGGAGCACGGCCCGAAGATTGTTGTGGCAGCCACGGACCAGACGGACGTATGCTTCAACCGGCTTGCCATCGAGCCCTTCCCGTTGTGCGATCCGCCGCGCGTGCTCGGCAAAGGGGCGAGAAAGGCCCTGATTTGTCAACGAAAACACCACACATCGGCTGAGCAGCGGGTGTGCATCCTCATGGTCGGCGAAGAGCGCATCCTGCCCGTCGCGGGTCGTGGTGAACACGACCACGACATGACCAGGCAACCGTTCCAGCAGCACGAGCAGTTGCCGGATGGTGTCTGCCCGCAAACCGTGAGCTTCGTTGATGATCCAGGCCCGGCCGCCCTTGCCCCCGCCGTACAGGTGCATGACCTGTTCGACTTCCCGCAGCCTGGCCGGCGTCAAGTCGCTGGCGTCAAGCTCCTGGACGTAGAACGGGTCAGCGACTTCGGCGGCGATGATCCGCGCGATGGTCGTCTTGCCGACGCCGGACGCGCCGCTGATCCAGAATGCTCGGCCACCGAAGCCTCGATCGGCTAGCGCTCGTGCTCGGCGTACCGCTTTGTCCTGACCGATGATGTCCTGCCAGGACGTAGGCCGCCACTTCTCATACAATTGGTTTGCCATGACTGCATCCTCAGTTGTGGCCACGCTCCCGGCTGGTCACACAGCGCGGGAGCATTTACTTGTGCAACGCTTCACGATGAAGCGCTGTCAACATCCGCTCGGATATGGACAACTGTACCACATGACATCGGCGCTGCAAGAGCGCAGTCATAAGTTTCGTGTATCTTTTCGCGCTGTTTACATCGGCTTCATTGCGTCATCAACAAGGGTGCAGTGTGCGCATGTAAGGTGCTGCGCGTGTGCGCCCACGGCGAAGGCCACCCCCCCAACGCCGCTTACCGCGCGGGGGGAGATGCCCAATCCATATTCCAGCCGATTTCTGAAACGGCGGTACTGCGCGCCGTATGGTTTGATGCGCGCTGTGCCGCTCGTCGTACAGAGTCGTTGGCGTTATTACGCGCGCATGCACGAGCGACTTAGGAACTGTGCTATTCGCGCCAGCCGTGAAGCGCACCGTGTTCATCGACTGGAGCTGACAGAACCGACTTGAGCCAAGCTGCTGTCGCTGCTGCGGTGGCATGTGCCGCAATTCCTCGCAGAAATCTGCACACTTGCCCATTGCGACGGCGGCTGGGTGAGGTACACTTGGAGCGCCGTGCGGCCTCTTCACCCGCAGGAGGTGCAGCCATGTTCAAGCCGCGTTGTATTGTCGCTGTGGCGTGTGTCACGCTCAGCGGCACCGCTGTCGCCGACATCCTCCACGTCCCCGGCGACTACCCGACCATTCAGGAGGCCATCGATGCGGCTATGGATGGTGACGAGGTGGAGGTCCATCCAGGCACTTACAACGAGAACATCAACTTGCTCGGCAAGGCTATCACGCTACGGAGCAGCGACGGTCCCGACATCACGACCATTGATGCAGGCGGTAGCGGTACTGTGGTCACCTGCGAAACGAACGAAGGACCCG
>JADFFQ010000037.1 GCA_022568135.1 Planctomycetota bacterium
AAGGTCTGCCCCAAAGACATTCCGCTCACCGAATCCATCGCCGCCATCGGTCGCGCGGTAACCATCCACTCCATCCGCAAGTTCTTTACGGGCAAGTGATGCGCCGACACGACCGACTGGGAATTCAGGACGAGCATCGGTCTGCTCGACGCGATGACGATCCTCAACGTCGATACTACAATCGCGCCGCTTCGCTCTGGCGCAGACATCATGGACTGGCGGACCCTCCAAAGCGATCGCGACTTGCCCGCATTCGTCGATGCCGCGGTCGAGCTGCATCGCCCGCTCTTCGAACGGCTCTCATCCACCGAGCGACCCTTCTTCAACGATTACTGGTTGCGCCGCTTCAACGAGGCGCGCGCGTACCTGCATGTGTACGGCTCGGAGGCGATGGCCCTCGTCACCGTGCCGCGGAGCCCCGATCTTCACCCGTTCCGCTGGGGAATCCGTACGTTGGCGTACCGCGAGGAAATCCGAGGCGCGATCGTTCTCCCCGACGGCGTCGGG
Organism: Planctomycetota bacterium; assembly: GCA_022568135.1. GTDB lineage: Bacteria > Planctomycetota > Phycisphaerae > Phycisphaerales > SM1A02 > JADFFQ01. The sequence goes on from JADFFQ010000037.1 coordinate 508, forward strand.
CTGGAGCGCGCCTTTACGCTGCCGAGTCCGACGGGCACGGTGCCGGCGGCGCCCATCATCGCGGGGACCACGCACGAGCCCGTGCAGCTCAGCTACGTGCGCTCACTCGCGGACATCGATCCGATCTCGCCCCACGAGACGGCCCCGCTCGAGTTCCGCACGGCGCGCACGAATGATCTCAAGCCCATTCTCCATTTGCTCGAGCGAGCCTACGCGGATTTCGATGATGTGGATCCGGAGCTGTTCGCCCAACGTGAAGAGGTCCGGCAGATCATCGAGCACGGGGCGGGCTGGTGCTTCGTCGCGGTCGCGCCCGACGACCCAGCGCAGCTCGTCGCGATGGCCTCCTATGTGTTGCACCCCCTGCAGCTCGTCGGCGTGCCGGTGATCCTCGTCGCGGATCTCGCCGTCGATCCGAATCAGCGTCGTCGTGGTCTCGCGCGGAACCTCCAGCGCTTCGCCTATGCGTGCATGCGCGGCGCAGGGTACCGATGGGTCTACGGGAACATCGATCCAGGGAACCTCGCGTCGCGCGGGCAGGCCGAAGCGGTCGGGCGCGAGGTGTGGTTCCAGGCGGTGCGGTTCCGGGAGGAAGGCACTGAGGAATAACTCTGGATAGACACCAATATCGCGCGGTGTCTAAAGTTGGTGGCTGTCCCGAGATATCCCCCCTCAAGCCGATACGGATCTCCCCCACTTTTTGAGTATTGCGGCGATGACGAGCCCTTCGACGGCGTTGTGCGGTATGGCGAAGGGTACGTCCGCCAGGCCCTTGGCAAGCGAGACCGGCACGCCCATCAGGCCCCCGAGCGCGGCCCCGATCACGAGCGTGACGAGCCACCGTTCCGATCCGCGCAGCAACGAGGCGAGCATGAGCCCGATCAGCCCCGCCTGAAGTGTCATGGCGATGTAGATCTGGACCTTCAGCGGCTCTTCGGGCACGAAGAAGATACCGACGCCGAAAATGAGGGCGAACACAACGCCGGCAACCGGGCCGAGTGTGAGTCGATTCATGTCATGAATCTCCCGTTCGTTCGTGTGGAGGAATGGGGCAGAATCTCCGGCAACGTGAGGCGACGGACAATCCGAGGGTCGCCACTGTTAGTTTACAGAGTGGCGGATGGGATCCGCTGTCTTGGGGGGTCCATCTCGACGGTCACCTCCCCCGAATACTCAGAGCAGGTCCGCCAGGACTATGTCGGCCAACAGCAGTCCGCAGCGGGTGAGGCGCAGCGAGCCATCGTCGCGTTGCAACAGTCCCTCGCTAACGTGCCGGTCGATTGCGGCGGCGCGCCCGGGGCCGCGCCGGCCGGCGGCGAGCAACTCATCGAGCCGATGAGGCGTAATCCCCTCGATCAGTCGCAAGCCCAGCATCAGCTCCTCGCCGACGCGCCCGTCGTCGTCGAGCCGCTCGACATTGGTGATCGGCGGCAGTGGCCGGACGTGAAGGTAGTCGCTGAGGCGCGCCACATTCTTCCATCGAATTCCCGCAACGTGACCGGCGGCGCTGGGGCCCAGCGGCCACCACTGCTGATTCGTCCAGTAGAGCATGTTGTGCCGGCAGCGATAGCCGGGCCTGGCCCAGTTGCTAATCTCGTAGTGTTCAAAGCCAGCGGCAGCGAGGCGGTCGATCGTCGCCTCGTACATCGCTGCTTCGAGGTCTTGATCGACACGCTGAATTCGCCCGGCCCGGAGCTTCGCCGTCAGGGGAGTGTTGGGCTCGTACATCAGTCCGTAGCAGCTCAGATGCGTGGGCTCAAGGGTCAGGGCCTCATCGAGATCGGCCAGCCAGTCGGCAAGGGTCGAACCCGGGATGCCGAAGATGAGGTCAATGTTGATATTGCTGATCCCGGCCAGGAGCACGAGCCGGACGGTTCGCTGGACATTGGCTGGATCGTGGCGGCGCTGGAGCGTCTCAAGCAGCGTGGGGCGGAAGGATTGAGCCCCGATACTGATGCGGTTCACCCCAGCCTCGACCAGTGCCTCAAGCAGGGGCTCGGTGACCGTCTCCGGATTGGCCTCGACGCTGAACTCACCATCCGCTCGGAGGGGCAGGTGATCCCCCAATACCTCTAACAGATCCTCCCAAAGGTTTACCGTCAAGAGAGTTGGCGTTCCCCCTCCGAAGAAGATCGTCTGCAGGGGTTCGCGCAGGTACGCCGCTGCAGCCTGGATTTCCTCGATCAGCCGCTCCACGAAGGCAGGCTGACGATTCCGGGCGTCTACGAAGCTGTAGAAATCGCAATAATGGCATTTGTGGGCACAAAACGGCACGTGCACGTAGACCCCACGCGGGTCGATCACCGCATCGCCACGGCCCGACATGGGCAAATCGGCGGCCGTGCATGTCCGATTTTTGCCTTGGATGCGCTCGCCGAAGCTGGTAAGCTGGGTATTCGGGGACATATGCTCACCATGACGATGGCAATCAGGAGAAAGATTCCAGCAGGAGACAGTTTCGCCAAGTAGATCATAGCCTCGGCAAGGAGCGGCTCGTGAAGATGCGGATGTGCCTGGCCATGGTGATGGCCGACGGGGGCGAGCGACCGTTCCCACTCTCCAAGCCGCAGACCGTGATCGGCCGCGATACACGCTGCGATCTTCGGGTGCCTGTGCCTTCGGTCTCGATGCGCCATTGTGAGATCATTATCAAGAGGGGCATCTGTAAGCTCAACGACCTCGCATCGGGCACCGGGACGTTCCACAACGATATCCCGGTGGATCAGGCGATCCTGGCTCCGGGTGACCGAATTACCATTGGGCCGGTCACATTCATCCTGCGAGCGGTACAGGACGCCGACGCATCCCGCGCCACGCTCTCGGAGCTCAAGCCGCAGCGCAATCAGGCGCGCCCGGCTGATGTGGCTCCCTTTGCTGCGTCAGACGGTTCGATGGAGCCGCCACGGTCCGAGTTGCGATGATGACTCAGCCGAGCCGCTGGTGACCCTTAGGCGGGCTCTGGCGGCGCACTGGCCGGCTGCTGTTGTCCGTCGGTCTTTCCCGGCGGAATGCGGATATTCATCCCACAGCGGCGGCACCGCACCAGCTTCCCCCGCGCGTGCACCGGCACCGCGAGCACTCGCTGACACGACAAGTTGGGACACATGATTCGAATGACGTTATCAGTTGCCACGCTCAACCCCCGCGCCGCACGTGCGATGCCGGTAGATATCGGCACAAGCGGGCCTCTGCTTGATCGTCATGCCGCCAACTGGAGTCTTGACGCGCGTCCGGGCCCGACCTAGCGTTGCTGCGGCCCAAACCACGTGCTTCGGGAAGCTTGCCGCCGATCCCTATGACTCAACACGACCCGATTAGTCCAGATAACAAGCCCGGCCATCACACCGCGGTGGTCGGACTTCAGTGGGGCGACGAGGGCAAGGGCAAGATCGTTGATCTGCTCACCGCGCAGCATGATGTGATCGTGCGATACAACGGCGGCGCCAACGCCGGTCACACCGTCGTCGTCGATGACCAGAAATATGCGCTGCACCTGATCCCCTCCGGCATCCTCTATCCCGACAAGATGTGCGTCATCGCCAATGGCGTGGTCGTCGATCCGCAGGTGCTCATCGAGGAGATCGAAGCGCTGCGGGCACGCGGCGTGGAGGTCGGAGACAACCTCTATATATCTGATCGTGCTCACGTGGTGATGCCCTACCACAAGGAACACGATGCGGCCTTGGAAAGGGTCCTGTCCAGCAAAGCCTTCGGTGATGACGGCGATCACTCGATCGGAACCACCAGACGCGGCATCGGCCCGGCCTACGCAGACAAGGTTCATCGTTCGACCGCGATTCGCGTCGGTGATCTGCTGGATACCGACCATCTGCATGGGATCTTGCGCGTGATCTGCACGATCCGCACCGCCGAACTTGCAGCGCTTGGCGTTGAGGCTCCCCCGCTGAACGCGGACGACCTCTGCCAACGCTACGCCGCCTTCGGCCGGCGATTGCGCCCCCACATCACGGACTCCACGTATCTGCTGCATCAATGCCTTGCCGACGGCCGCTGGATCCTCTTCGAGGGCGCCAACGCATGTCTGCTCGACATCGACCACGGCACCTATCCGTACGTGACCAGCTCCAACTGCTCCGCCCTGGGGATCCCACCGGGAACAGGGCTGCCCGGCCGGCACGTCGAGCTCGTGTTGGGAACGATGAAAGCCTACACGTCGCGCGTCGGTGAAGGACCGTTCCCAACCGAGCAGGACAACCCCATCGGCGAGCGTATTCGCAGCCGCGGCCAGGAGTACGGCACCACCACGAATCGGCCGCGACGCTGCGGTTGGCTGGACCTGGTCGCGGTGCGGTATTCAGCGATGATCTGCGGGGCCACGGGACTGGCCTGCATGCTGCTCGATGTGCTGTCGGGCTTCGACGAGGTGAAGCTGTGCACTCACTATCGGCTGCCCGATGGCACGCTGACCGATCGGTTCATCCCTGACGCTTGGCGGTTGGGGAAGGTCGAGGCGGTTTACGATACTCTGCCCGGATGGACCGAAGAGATCGACGAGGCGACCGACCGCAGCGCCCTTCCTGGCAATGCTCGGCGCTACTTGGATCGCATCGAAGCGTTCGTCGGAATACCCATTGAGATCATCAGCGTCGGTCCTGAGCGCACGCAGACCGTGGTGAGCGTGTAGGCATCGCCTGCTCTCGGGGCTGCGGGAATGTGGGTGCGGCCGGCCGGGGCATTGAACCTCGAGGCGGCGGACGGCGTACCATAGCAATGACCATGAGCCAGGTTTGGTCGCACACCTCAGTGGACGGACCTACGCTGGATGTCCCGCCTTTGCGTCGGCCTGGCCACATCGCCGTCATCATGGACGGCAACGGGCGCTGGGCACGCCAACGCAACCAACCCAGGATCGCCGGGCACCGGGCTGGAGCCAAGGCCGTCCGCGATATCGTTGTCGAGTGCCATCGTCTCGGCGTCGGGTACCTGACCTTGTTTTCATTCTCGATGGAGAACTGGAAACGCCCCGCAGACGAAGTTCGGGGCCTGATGGGGCTGTACCTCCAATACCTGGGTAAGGAACGCCAAGAGCTGGTCGAGAACAACATTCGCTTCTTGCAGTTGGGGCGCCGCGAGGGTCTGCCGGAATCCGTCCTGCGAGCGGTTGACCAAACCGTTGCCGTGACCAGCCACTGCACCGGGCTGACCCTCTGCCTGGCGCTGAACTACGGCGCCCGCACGGAGATCACCGACGCGGTCCAGGCCATCGCCCGTGAGGTCCAGGCGGGCCGTCTCCAGATCGCGGATATTGATGAGGACACGATCAGCCATCACCTCTACACGGCTGGCCTTCCCGATCCCGATCTGCTGATCCGCACCGCCGGGGAGCTGCGGGTATCCAACTACCTTCTTTGGCAGATCAGCTATTGCGAGATCCAGATCACCGATGTGTACTGGCCGGACTTTCGGGTGCAACACCTGCACGAGGCCATTCGCGATTACGCCGACCGCGACCGCCGATTCGGCGGCCTCGACCACAGCAACCGCTAACCGGTTTGAGCTGAAAGCTGAACGCTGACCGCTGATGGCTAAAAAACCGCGCCCCACCAGCGGATGAGCGTGACGGGGCACGGTCAGGTTGTCTCGTTGAAGCGGTCAGCAATCGGCTGTCAGCTCTCAGCAAGAAGCTTGCTGATACGCGTTACTTCGGCAGCTTCTCCAGGTACAGAATCTTGGGTTTGTCCGTCGGCCGATTGACCTCGCTGCGATCAACCAGCATGACGTAGCGGCTGTCATCTACGATGGATTCAGGGTCGGTCGCATCCCATTTGCGGGTGACCGGGTTCTGCCGGAAGCTTCGAATCTTGAAATACACCGTGAACATGTCGCTTCGAGTGGTGATGAGGTTCGAGATGCCCGCGAAGAGCAGGTTCTGCTCCTCCACGTCCGTGGCGACGTTGTCCGGCTGTGTTACTCCGCCGACCTCCGGATTGTTCACATCGGTGCTGATCTGCGTGGACACCACCCCAGTTGCAGGGTCAGTAAACGGGCCCAGCCCTGCGAAGGCTACCAGCCAGTTCTCATTCGGCTCCAGCGGCGTCGCTGTCGTAAAGTTGGCTTCTTTGGAGAGCAACATCAGTTCGCCGATCGACGCCAACCCGCGCTCCGGCCGCAAACTGCCGGGGCGATCGGAGTAGTCCGCTCCATACGGTATGCCGGTTGTGTTTTGATTCGTGGGAGGTAGACCGTTGAACCGCTCGCGGTACTGGACGATCGCCTCGGGAATTCGCACGTAGGGGTTGTCGCTCGGCGAGTTCTCCTCGTGAACCATCCGGGTCATGTGCGGCAGGGCTCGCATGACTTCCACCGGAGCGGTGTTGATGTTGATCAACCCGGGCGTGGTCTTGCCGGAAAAACCGTTGGCGTTGAGGAACGTACTCCCGCTGTTGACGCCCCGGCCGTCGCAGACGAACGCGTCCAGCACCCGCAGGCCCGCCGGCAACGCCGGAACCGCGTGGAGCGGATCAGAAAGGTCCATTGCATCGCCCTGGCCGATCACCGGGCTGAGCACCGGGCCGGGGGTGCCCTTCGGCCCCATCACCGCCTCCGCGGTCTCGATCGGCCGAACCCGCAATCGATTCACGCCCACCGCGTCATCATCGTGTTCGTAGCCCTTCTCGATCTCTTCGAACATGAACTCGGAGAACGTCTGTTCCGTGTTGTCGTAGCTGCCGCCGACGAACTCCAGCTCGTGGCCGAACAACCAGACATTGAGCAGCTCGCCCACCTGCTCGAAGTCACCGTCCTTCTGAAGCATCTGCATCGCGAAGTCGAGATCGTCGTCCGCGGTGTAGTTCTTGTCGGTGCTATCGAACGTGGCCGGGTTGCTTCCCGGAATAACATCCGTACCGGCATTTCCGTCGGCGTCCGTGGTATCCACGTTGCGGATGGAGAACACATAGCGCGGATTCACCTCGTCTGCTTGAAATCCGGCGATTCCGTTGAAATCAACATCCCACGCGCGTGTGACCTGAACCCACTGGACCCAGTGTGTATCCGACCCGTAGTTCTCCACGTTCACCCAGTCGAGAATCTCGACACAGCTCCCGCTCGGCAGAGACGCACGCATCCCCTCCACCTCCTCCCCAAACTCATAGTCTTCCTGAGCTGCCGGCGCCTTGATATCGATTCGATCGACGACCACGGGAACATCCGGCCCAGCATCTATAGGAGGGATCAAACGCAGAATCTCAACTGCGCGCTCCTCATCGATGGCGGCGTAATCGCTGGGCGTTGTAGACCAGGTGCCGCTCACATCCACCGAATCAGGAGGGATCGCGAGGAGTTGTATCCACTCGCCGTCGAGGTCCTCTCCCCCAAGATCGTCCTCGATCGCGTAGAACGTCTTCGCGGATCCCGGCTCCATGGTGCCGTAAGGCGTGAGGTCCACCTCGCCGACTCCAGAAATCTCGTCGAAGAAAACCCGCAGCCGATATCCGTTGAGATCGAGAACCCGGTCGAAGGGGTTCGCGATCTGAACGACGACGACCGCGCCCGCGGTCGGGGGGTCGTTACACAAGATGTGATCACCGGCCTCGATCTCCTGGGTAGGGTGATCGACTTGTGCCTCTACCAGTTCGTACACATGCGCGATCAGGGCCTCGACGAGAAACGGCTGCTTTTCCATGCCGAGCATGCGGATGTCATTGGCGAGGGTAGCTGTGGTCAACTCCGGTAGGGGCTCGGCATCGGCCAGCGATACATCGGAATCCTCGTCACGATATTCGCGGATGTTGGCCGCAAGCCCCGCCGCGGCCAGACGAGCCTTCTTGAGTCTCGCCGGATCACCGGTGTACGGCCCGAAGTACGAGTCGCCGCCGGTCTCGTCGCCATCGATGAGGGCCAGGAGCAGCGTCGGAGCCAGACGCTCACGGAAGGTCAGCACCCCCGACGGCGGGACTGCACCAGCCCCCTGCTCGCGCAGATCGAGCTTCCTCAACCCCTGGTTCGTCTTGTAATCAGCGGCGGCTCCCGGTGGCAACTGGTCCCAGCGCCACCACAGCCACGGCGGCATCAGATCATTCCGCGCCCCGTTGAACAGCGTCAGCTTCCGCCGAGAATCGAACAACAGCTCACGGTTTCCGAGCTGAGCGAGATACTCGGTGGATTCCTCACGAGCATAATTGGCGTGGAGAAACTGATCGAGGCCCTGGCCGTTCAGCATATTCCGCTGCACGGCCCTCTCGAACCGGCTGGCGATCCACGGATAGTTCTGACCCTGGAACATCCGCAGCTCCACCTCATCGGCGAGCGTAAACGGCGTCAGGCCCGCCGAAGCGCCAAATGGTCGAAGCCCCGCCGCTCGCCAGTACAAGAGCCGCTCTGCCTGTGTGGTCAGTTGATCCGGGAAGTTCAGATTGGGACTTGCGGGAACGGCCTGATCCTGCACACCGATTTCCGTGAGGTAATTCAACGACCGCTCGGGATTCGCGATTGGGGTCACCGCCTCTGCCCACATCTCCGGGTTGTACCCGATCGTTGTGCCGCCGAAGAAGGATGGGTCTGGCGTTATCTCGTGGTTCGCCGGATTATCGAAGATGCCGACTTGCAGGCCGCCGGTATACTGCGTGTCGGTGATGTCGCCAACGATCTGAAGATCGGCCGGCGTCTGGCCGTGCGTTTTGAAACCAGGCGTGTTCAGGTTGGGGTCCGCGCGGACGAACCGTGTGGCGACGTTGGCGTTGAGCATCGCGCTGTTGTCGATGATGCGAACGGCCACGACCTGGCGGATGCCGCGCTCGATCATCGTCGGGGCCAGGAACCAAAACGAATCGGTGAACCCGTCACCGTCCGCGTCGGCCAGCACCCGCAAGGCGTTCCAGCGAGCAGTGCCGGGGATATACTCAGACTCCGGCCGCTCCTGCGGCACGCCGCTAATGTCCCAGTTGTGCCGTTGCCCGTCGCCGTCAAGGTCCTTCAGATCAAGGAAGTTCGGCGGGATCTGCGCGGGAGAGGTGTACGCGTTGACATAGCCGGCGCCGACCACGCTCGGCGGGCTGTACCAGTTCCGCCAGCGGTCGGAGAAGTTGTCGATGCCAATCGACCGTAGGCTGGGTAGACCGGTGACCGGATGGAATGCGTTGCTTCGGATGGCCAACTGCTGCTCGGCGGGGATGCTCAAGTCAGTGACCAGCAAGCTCTCAACATCACTGATGTCGCCGACGATCCGCCAGCCGTTGCCCGGCCGGGCGATGTTGCTCATGTGCCGCCAATGGCTGAACGCATCGAGGATGCCGTCGTCGTTGGTGTCCCACCGCAGGGGCTCGATGTCCGCCAGCCAGCGGGTGTCCCCGAAACCCGGGTTGCCCAGCGCGTTGCCCTCGGCCGCAAGGGCCAAGTTGGGGAGACCCGGCACCGGCCCCGGATTACCCGGCCCGGTCGGCCAGAGTGGATTGGCTGGCCCACCCGGAGGACCATCCGGCCAGTTGGTGAACGGCACCACGTGATACGGGGCGAAGTTATACGGGTAGTCAGACTGCAAGTTGCCGTCGGCGTCGTTGGGGTCAACGCCGTAGCGCAGAGCATCGGGCGGGATCGGCAGCCGCGGAGCGCTAGTGAGGGCCGGACCCAGCCCGCTGCTCGGGAGAGGCACAAGCGGGCGAACGAACAAAGCCTCGGCGATCTCGGAGGCGATCGAGTCGGCGATGACCTGGGCATTGTCATCGCGCAGAGTCGCCCGCTGCGTGGCCGCTGCCGTCACCCGCCCGGCGTGGGTGCGGCTGATGTACGCAGTAGCGATGATCACCAGCAGCACCAGAATGCCTACGACCAGCACAATGGTGTTGCCGCGGCGCGGCGCCGCCCGGCGGCGGCGGCTGAACTGCCCCAGGCAGCCGGGATTGTTTGTCACAGATGATTGGAAACGGTGCATAGCCATTCACTCGATTCGTCTGGGCAGGTTGATGACGAACTGAATCTCGCGCCCGGCTTCGAGCCGGGTGGCGGTGTCGTGCAGGGTCATGGTGATGCGGATCGCCGACGGCCAGGGGGTATAGCCCTCAGCGAGCGGGTCGTTGCGGTTGTAGCCGAAGATCGCCTCGTAGACATCAACGCCCGATGCGGGCGCGACTCCTGAAACAGGATCAATATCATCCGGGTCGGGGCCGACGGTGACGCCGCTGTCGGGATCATTCACCCAATCTCCCAGCGGCATCACCCCACGTTGGGAGTCCTCCAGTCCGAACCACGGTTGTTCTCGCTCGGATGGGATGCCCATGCCGCCCACGCCGTCCGCGTAGGTCCACTCCACGATGAAGGAGCTGCACGCCCCGGCCAGGGCGTTGTTGGTCAGCGCCTGATCGACGCGGTGCATGCCGGGGGCCACCCGCTCGGCCCGGGGATAGAACACCAGGCTCGAGATGGTTTGTCGCTGGGTCGCCCAGGGATCGGTGACGCCGTTCCCATCGGCATCGTGAACAAAGGCGCGAATATCGTTGAGCTGGCTGGCAGCGGCATCGACACGACCGTTGCGCACCACGGGATCATCGATCCAAAGTGCCGAGCGGTTGTTGCTGAGGAACACGACCTCGTCGCCACCGTCGTCCGCAAGCACCACCGCCTGGCGAGCCAGCAGCCACTGCCGGGCCGGCGGTTGCGTGGCGTCGATTGCAACATCCTCGAATGGGAAGTAGTCTGCTGGTGAGCCGCCCGAGTCCGAACGGAACACCGTTCGGACCATCTCGTGCGAGCCGAGGTACCAGGGCACCAGTACCGGATCGCTGGTCTCCAGTCTTGGATCATGCGCCCGGACATAACTTGTGCCTCCGACCGGCCCAAACGAGGCGAAGCTCACCGCTTCGCCCTGTGGCAACTGAAACGCGTGCCCGTAATAGATGCGGGCGGCGGTGCCTTGACCTTTGCGATTGGAGCCGGCGCCTTGGCGGAAGGTTTGGATTGACTGCACGCCGTTGGCGAAGAACACCAACTGATCGGCGCGGATCATGGCATCGTCCAGCAGGCTGGGGTTGAGCAGCGGTCCCAGAGGCACGTTGATATCGTTGGGCACGGCCACGGAGCGGATGGCGAAGAAGCCCTCCGGGGCCAGGCGGGCAAAATCGTTGCGGATCTGCCGTTCGATCGCCGCGGCCTCCTGGAGGATGTCCGACGAGGCCTGGCCCAGGCCGGTCACCTTGCTTACGGTCCCGAAGAGCTTGGCTGTCGCCACGATCACCACGATCAGGATCGCCACCGCGATCATCAGCTCGACCAGCGTGAAGCCGCGGGCCGAAAAGGCTTGAGGCTTGCGGCTTGAGGCTTGAGGGAGCGAGCCGCCGCGTCCCCGCGAGCGGCTTCTTACGAACACAAGAGCGCGCGCCGTTGATGCCTTGATGCCTTGATGCCTCGATGCCTTCTTCACCATCACAACTCCCTCACCGTCACATACACCGGCGTCAGGGTCGCGGGCAGATCGCCCGTGCCGTCGCCGTCGGTGTCAAGCTCCACCTCGACCGGGATGTACCAGATGTTCGTCACGACGTTCTCCGTGGTTGGGTCCGTCACCATTTGGTCGAGGAAGTAGACCGCAAGATTCGGCATCGACGTAACAGGACGCACCAGCTCGACCGGCCCATCGCTCTTGTTGCGCCGGCCGCTGAGCACACGATGCACGTTGTTGTTCTGATCGAGCAGCCATTGACCCGGAGCTTGCCAACTCTCGTTTGCATTCGACGGGTTGTAGGTCGGATCGATCATCGGGTCAGTATCGGGTATGAAAGCGTCGTCGGCAGGTTCGTTGATAAGTTCACCGAAGACATCCCATGCATTCCCACTCCATGGAAAGCCCAGCGATGTGTCTGTCAGATCAACATTGATCGGCAGCGGCGGAACGGTCGGGTTCGAGTAGTTCGGCGGGACGGTGTACGTCACGCCCCCGCCGCCGGGGATGGTCACGCGGTAGACGAAGATCGCCACCATGATCTTGCCCTGGAATCGGCGGAACATGCAGTCCCACACGTACTGCGGCCGGGACGGAAACTTCGAGGCGGCGCCTGGCAGCGGCTCGTTGAACATCGGATAGTACCGCTCGCCCTGGGTGATGATGATGGGCGGAACGGGCAAGCTACTCCCGTAGACAAACAGACTCCAGGGAATCTCCGATCCCGTGATCGCACCGGCGGGGCCTAGGGCGACGGTATTGAAGATGCTGATGCTTCCGGCAGAGACAGCGACGCTGCCGCCCACCGTTGCGGGCTGTGTAAAGAATGCCGGTCGGCTCCACTCGAAGTCCCCTTCCACGGTGTAGCCGGAGCCGAAGCCGAAGTCGTCAATGCGCAGCTTGCTCCGCAGGACGGCCAGGGCGTTGTTAGCCACGATCGGGCCGATGGTGTCGTCCACCGATTGGCGCTGCTGGGCGATCCCGGCTGGGAAGAGCGCCGCGATCGCGATCACGCCGACGCCCAGGATGAACACCGCAAGCAGCACCTCGATCAGCGAGAAGGCGACGCGACCGCCTCGATGCCTTGATGCCTCGATGCCTTGATGCCTCGATGCCTTGATGCCTTGATGCCTTGGTGCCTTCCTCATCATTTCATCGCCACCCCCGTATAGCGGTTGAAATGAATCCGATCCGCGAACTGGGTGATGTACTGAGTCAGGTCGAGCGTGCGGGCCGCAGGATCGTTCCACTGGTCCGTGTCGAAGAGCTTCCGCGCCGCTACGTCATCGAAAACCGCGAGAAATGGAACTAGGTTGAGATTGGTCTCATCATTCGGATGATCGAATTCCCAGAAGTCCCCACCATCTGGAAAGTTCGGATCGTTGAAGTCAACGTCCTCGTCGCCGCTGTTGTCGAAGTCAACCCACGGTGCACTGGAGTCGTTCTGGGGATTGCGGGTCTGCGTGGTGCCGTCGGGCATATACATCACGCCGATCAGCTCGCCTCCAGCTTCGAAGCCCCCCATAGCTGGCAGGTGCGACTGCGTCACCCAAAGCTCATCGGTGGGTTGGCCGTAGGCCATGTCATCACCAAAGGGCGGATCAGGATCACGGTAGTACGGCCCGGCAACCTTCACGCCAGCCGGCAACTGACGAATCGGCACGTCGGGTATCGGAACGAAGCGGTCATACAATCCGCCGCCGACGAAACTTGAATCGCCCGACCATTGCGCGGTCACGATCTCAACCAGCTGTTGATTGGTCCCTTCCAGGCGCGGCCGGAAGGCCACCAGAACGAGCTTGTTCTTCTTCATCGCCAGGGCGCGGGCGTTGTCCAGGGCGGCCATGACGGTGTTGGTGGCCGAGGACAGCCGGGCGCTGTCCGTGATCGCCCGCACCGACACCAGCGTTAGCGTGGCCAACACCGCGATCACCCCCATCACCACCAGCAGCTCGGTGAGGGTGAACGCGCAGCGGCGTCGAAGCCCTCGCCCTCCCTGAGGGAGAGGGTTCTGCCGACAACCTTGCTTGGGCAGGCTGGGCCTCATGGTTAGGGCCTTTCCACGGACGGAGCGTAGGAATACGTGTTGTCGCTGGCCTCTCGAACGTCCTCCATCGCCTCATCACTCAATTCGTCGAACGGCGTATCCAGGTGCAGATCGCCGAACTCCCCGTCCGGCCCGGCCGAGACAAACAGGATCTGACGATTCTTCGCAATGCCGTACTCGTTCTCAATCCCAGTCCGTACCGTGCCATCTACGTCCACCGTGAGAGTGGTAATGACACAACCAACCGAACCATCCACGCATCCCGGATGCGCAATGCGGAAGGGCAGGCCCCAGGCATCCAGGATCGCCAAGCCGAGCGACGATGTAGGGCCTATGTTGTCCACGGCCCAGATGTCATCCATGGCGGCCTCATCTCCCGGGGCGATCCACTCGGGATACTTCTCGCGGCGGTAGGTATGAACGAAATCCGGATCGATCCCGGCCACGATGTTTTGGATGTTGCTGGAGCGAGCGATGGTGTTGAGCAACTCAGTGACCAGGAACACTGGCGATTCTGTTCCGGTCTCTCTCTGCATGTCGTACACGGCACCTGTGCTGCTGTCGCCCCAGGTGAGGCGGCGGTCAGCGTGGGTCTGCCACTCCTGCAGGGCGGTGTCGAGCTGGCGGAGGACGGTCTCGGTCTGGCGTACTTCGGAGCCTTCCACGACCACTACACCGACGGAGATCGTCAGCGCCACCATCAGGATAATGATGCCGATCACCACGACCACCTCGACGAGGGTGAAGCCTCTATGCACACTCGCCGACCTCATGGCCCAAGCTCCACGATGTTGTCCTTGTTGAATTCGTCCTCGTCGCGGCGAACATCCTGGTTGAGCGCGCGGTCCGGGCCCGCTGAGAGCAGGGCGAACTCCGCCGTCCGCAGCGCGTGGGTCGTGCTGCTGTCGCCCCCCGGGATATCCGGGTTGTTGTCGGCGATACCGTCAATCGCCGAGCCGGGTTTGAGGTCAAACGGCCGAAGCACAAACACATCGGCAAGCGTCGGCGTGGGAACGTTGGGGTCCAGCGAGCGATAGACCGAACGGATGTCACCCGATCGATAGACCTGACGGAAATAGCGAATCGGCTGGCCCCAGTAGTCCACAATCGCTTTCGGGAGGTCTTCGAATGAGAGGCCGCCCGGAACGGCGTCGCCGGGAAAATACGTCTGTAGAGTTCCGCCGGGGTACATCACGCCCGCAATCAACCGCTCGTCCTTGAGTTCCAGATATGGCCCGTAGACCTTGCCGTCCAGCGGAGGATTGCGCGCCTCCAGTGACCCGTCGCCTGGAGGCGGCGACGGGTTTGTGACTGCACCCCACACACCGTCGGGGCCGGGATCGCGGATACCGAGCGTGGGAGTCTCCCCAGAGTCTACATAGCCGTATCCGTCGTCTCGCCCCTCGCCATAGCCGAGCAGGTACTCCGCCATCGCGGCCGAGGACCACCAGGTTTGAATTCGAACCTGATATGATGCCGGCGGGTCCGGGTCCGGCGGCTCGAACAATTCGCGCAGCCTGTCAACCGGGTCTGCGATACGGCCCAACACCGGCGGGTAGTAGCCGATGTCGGCCTTGAATCGAACCAAGGCCTGCTTCATCGAGTTCATCAATGTCAGGGTGTTTGCAGACTGCGCGGTTCGGGTGGCTGCGTTCACCGCCACGATCACAATGCTCAGCAGCACAATGATCACAGCAATGACGATCATCAGCTCCACGATCGTAAAGCCGCGAAGTTTGGGTCCGTAGTGTTGGTCTGGTTGCGGGCTCATGGAACTGCCCAGATTCAGTCAATATCGAACAGGCGTTGGCCTACAATTTGCCGGTGGAAACGGACTCGATCATCCGCACCAGGGGCAGGAACAACGCGAGCACAATGGTGCCGACGACGACGCCGAGCACCACCACCAACAACGGTTCAAGGAGGCTCAACATGCTCTGCACGGCAACGTCCACTTCCTCATCGTAGTTGTCTGCAATCTTCATGAGCATGGCGTCAAGATCGCCGGTCTCCTCGCCGACGTCGATCATGTTCACCACCAAAGCGTCGCAGACTTTGGACTCCCGCAACGGCCCGGCGAACGTCTCACCCTCGCGAATGGAATCGTGCACCTTCGTCAACGCCTTTTCGAAGACATAGTTGCCGGAGGTGTCGCGGGTGATCATGATCGCCTCGAGAATCGGCACCCCGGCCGCGATCAACGTGCCCAGCGTGCGGGTAAAGCGGGCCACCGACGTCTTCTTGACCAACCCGCCGATCACCGGAATCTTGATGCGAACGATGTCCGTAACCGCCCGGCCGGGACCGGTCTTTCGGATGAGCGTGAAGAACAGCCACACGAGAAACGGTGAGCCGAGGATCCACACCGCGCCCGGAATCGTCTGCCCCTCCGAGCCCGCAACCCACTTACTGGTGTTGATGAGCCAGATTGTCAGGCCGGGCAACTCCACCTCGAAATCGTTGAAGATGTCCTGAAACTTGGGGATCACGAAATACATGATCCCGGTGACGATCACCACCGCGACGGTGATCACCACGATCGGGTAGATCATGGCCCCGATGATGCGCCGGCGCAGCCGCTGGGCCTTCTCCATGAAGTTCGCCAGCCGCTGAAGGATGATGTCGAGCACACCGCCGATCTCGCCCGCATTGACCATTTTGCAGTAGAGCCGATCGAACGCCTTGGGGTGCTTGGCCATGGAGTCCGAAAGCGTCGTGCCGCCTTCCACGTCTTCAGCCACCTGACTGAGAATCGACTTCAGCAGGCCCGGCTTCTGCTGCCCTTCGAGTATCTGCAACGAACGAAGTAGCGGAAGCCCGGCGTCCTGCAACGTCGAAAGTTGGCGGGTGAACAAGGTCAAGTGCTTGCGCCGCACCTTGCCGATGTTGATCGACAGGCCTGTGCTCCGCTTCTTCTTGCGAATCCGCTCGGCGCCGCCAACGCCGGCCCCCCCTTTGACCTTCTGCTCGCGCACGGCCGTCGGGAAATAGCCCTGGGTCTTGATCTGCTTGACGGCTTCTTCACTCGAGTCGGCTTCGACCGTCCCTTTCTGGGACTGCCCTGCGGAATTGAGCGCTTCGTACAAATAGGTGGGCATGGCTGAAATCCATCACGCCGCGATCATGGCGCGCTGATGCTACTCCTCGAGGATGGTCTCGCGGACCACCTCGTCGATCGTGGTTTGTCCTTCGTAAATGGCCAGGAGCCCCGATTCCCGAAGCGAACGCATACCCCGCTTTCGAGCCTGGTCGCGAATCGCGTTGGTGGAGCCTTCGGACATGATCAGCTCACGGAGAGGATCGTCCAGACACATGATCTCGAAGATCGCCATGCGCCCCTTGTATCCCGTGTGACTGCACGCTTCGCACCCGCGGCCGCGGAAGAACGTCCGCTGCTGGACCTCGCTTCGACGAAGCAGCATTTCCATGAGCTGCTCGTCGGTGGGCACGTATTCTTCCTTACAGCTGAGGCAGATGCGACGCACCAGACGCTGGGCAACAATCGCTTCGATCGTCGCGGTGAGCAGGAATCCCTCAATGCCCAGGTCCAGCAATCGCAGGATCGCGGACGGGGCGTCGTTGGTGTGCAAGGTCGAGAAGACCAGATGGCCGGTCAGCGACGCCTGCACCGCGATCTGCGCAGTTTCCAGGTCGCGAATCTCACCGACCAGAATGATGTCCGGGTCCTGCCGCAGGAAGTGTCGCAGCAGCCGGGCAAAGGTCAGGCCCTGCTCGGGGTTGATCTGCGACTGGATCAGCCCGTCGATGTCATATTCCACCGGATCCTCAGCGGTGAGGATCTTGGTGGTCGGCTCGTTGAGCTCACTGAGAGCGGCATAGAGCGTCGTTGTCTTCCCGCATCCGGTCGGGCCCGTCACGACGATGATCCCGTTGGGCTTGCGGATCAGCGACCGCAGCTGCTCCAGCTCATCGTTGCGCAGGCCGATCTTGTCCAGGCTGAGCTGGATGTTGGATCGGTCGAGCACCCGCAGCACCACCGACTCGCCGAACATCGTCGGCAGCACCGAAACACGCAGATCGACCGGGTTGTTATTGACCGTCAGTTCGATGCGGCCATCCTGCGGCAGCCGCCGCTCGGCGATATCGAGGTCGGCCATCACCTTGATGCGAGAGATGATCGGCAAGGCCAGATGTCGCGGCGGCGGGATCATCTCATAAAGGATCCCGTCAATGCGATACCGCATCTTGAACTCGTCTTCAAACGGCTCGAAGTGGATGTCCGAGGCCTTGTCCTTGATCGCCTGGAGCAACACGAGGTTAACGAGGCGGACAACCTTGTTGTCCTCCGCAGCCTGAGAGAGTTCTTCGAGGTCAATGGACTCGTCGCGCCCAGCAAGCGCCGCCAGCGAGTCCGATTCCCCCAACTCAGCCATGATCATGGCCATCGACGTTGTCTTGCCGCTGTAACGCTTCGCGAGCACCTTGTCGATCTGCTGGGCCGGCGCGACCACCGCATCAACCTTGAAGCCCATCAGCAATCGCAGGTCATCCACCGCGCGAAAATTGTCCGGGCTCTTCATCGCGATCGTGATGGACCGACTGGTTTCGTCGTACTCCAGAGGCACAACCTGGTAGGTGCTGGCCATTTCCGCCGGCAGCGCCTCGATCGCGGCGTCGGGAATCTCGATCTCGGCGAGATCAACCATTCGCATCCCTGCCTGCCCGGCCAGAGCCACCAGCACGTCGGCGTCGCTGATATACCCCAGGCTCACCAGCAACTGCCCGACTGGCTCCTTTCGCGTCTTTTGGAGCTGAAGTGCCTCATGGACCTGGTCGCGCGTGACCTTGCGCAGCTTGGTCAGCACCCGACCCAGGCGCCGCCCCTTCATCTGCCCAGGATCTACCGTGCCCTGCGAACTCTCTACTGCGGTCTTGCCCATGTTCCGTCGCCCGAATTACCCCCTCCTCGCCGCGGCTCCCTACCCAGATTCACTCGCGGCCCAGCTCGCTCGCACCCTGCAGGCCCGCCTTGACGCCACGCGGTCCGAATAGAGGAAGCCTCCTGATGCAATGATACGGGCCACCTACCCCCCTGTTGTCGAATGTGACCGATTCTGATTGTAGGACACTTGGATTATGAGATATACTATCAGCCCATAGTCCGCCACGGCAAGTGGATCGGGGCTTCTTCAGATCGCTAGGCGACCACCGTGTCCAGCTCGGTTCGCCCCACGCTGCCACCTGCCCGGTGAACCTTCTCCGTCAGCTCACCGGGATCCTTGCATTTGTCAACCATTTCCTCCGCGGAGATCAGGCCCTTCTCGTAGAGGGTCCAGAGGTGGTCGTCGAGCAGTTGCATGCCGAATTTCCTCCCGGTCTGGATGGCCGAGTCGATGCGGAAGGTCTTGTTCTCCCGGATCAGGTTGGCGATCGCAGGCGTGACCACGAGGAACTCGAACGCGGCGACCCGACCCGACTGATCGGTGCGAGCCAGCAGCACCTGGCTCAGGACGCAGATCAGCGATACGGAAAGCTGCACGCGAATCTGCGCCTGCTGGTTCACGGGGAACGCGTCGATGATCCGGTTGATGGTGCCGGCTGCTCCGGTGGTGTGCAGCGTGGCGAAAACCAGGTGCCCGGTCTCCGCCGCACGGATCGCCGATTCCATCGTCTCCAGATCGCGCATCTCGCCAACCAGCATCACGTCGGGGTCGGCACGGAGGCCGCGGCGTAATGCCTCGGAGAAGCTCGGCACATCCACGCCTACCTCGCGCTGGGCGATGATCGATTTCTTATGGTAGTGGTAGTACTCGATCGGGTCCTCAATCGTGATGATGTGCCGATCGAGGTTTATGTTGATGTAGTCCACCATCGTGGCGAGCGACGTGGTCTTTCCCGAGCCGGTGGGGCCGGTCACAATGTACAAACCCCGAGGCCGGCGAACCAGCTCCTTACAGATCGGGGGAAGGCCGATTTCTTCGAACGTCAGGATCTTGTTGGGAATCAGGCGAAGGGCGATCGCCACATCGCCGCGCTGGCGGAAAACGGCGACTCGGAATCGCGCCTCCGTGCCGTAGGCAAAGCCGTAATCGGTGCTTCCCTCCTCCTGAAGCTCCTGCTGCGCGCGCTCCGGCGTGATCGCTTTCATCAGCGAGACCAAATCGTCGGAGTCCAGGACCTTGGTGTCGAGGCTCCGAAGCTTGCCGTGCAAGCGCAAGGTCGGCTTGCGCCCCACCGTCAGGTGCAGATCGGAGGCGTCTTGGCGAATCACGGTGTCAAGCAAACGGTCGATCTGAACTGTGGACATGAAGCGTCTCGAAAGGGATTATTGAAGAACGAAGAGCATGAACACCTCTTGGGCAAGGCACAAGGGATCAAACCTCCATCTCGGCAGGGATATCGCTCTCGACCTGGGCAAAGCGTGCGACTTCGGACGCGGTGGTGTCGCCGCGAAGGATCTTGATCTTCCCGTCGCCGAGCAACGTTCGCATCCCCGCGCGGACCGCCGCGTCGCGGATCTCGCCGATCGGCGCGCGACGAAAGGCCAGCTCGCGAATCTCACTGTTCATTTTCATCAGCTCGAAGATCGCTTTGCGACCGTGATAGCCGATGTCGCCGCAGTGCGTGCATCCAACGGCACGATAGGTGCTTTGATTCCGCAGGTCCTTTTCCGTAATCCCAACCAGGCCCAGCAGCCGATGATCCGGCTCCGGGTCGGGCTCCCGGCAGCGCTCGCACAAGAAGCGGATCAGCCGCTGGCCCATGACCGCCTGAACAGCGCTGGCGAGCAGGAACGGCTTCACACCCATATCAAGCAAGCGGGTCATTGCCGAGGGCGCGTCATTCGTGTGCAACGTGGAGAAGACCAGGTGGCCGGTGAGCGCGGCCTGCACGGCGATCTCGGCCACCTCGCGGTCTCGAATCTCGCCCACCAGCACGATATCCGGAGCCTGACGCAGCATCGCCCGCAGGATCGCCGAGAAGGTCAGCCCGATGCTCTCACGCACCTGGCATTGGTTGATCCCCGTGAAGTTGTATTCGACGGGGTCCTCGGCCGTGATGATCTTGCGGTCCGGACGATTCAACACGTCCATCGCCGAATATAACGTCGTCGTCTTTCCCGATCCGGTCGGGCCGGTGACCAGAAAGATGCCGTTGGGCCGACGGATGATCTTGTTGAACTGCTCGAGGGTGTCGGCCTCGAACCCAAGGTTCTGCAAGCCGACCTTTACCGACTCCGAGCGAAGGATGCGCAAGACGATCGACTCACCGTGAAAGGCCGGGCAGGCGCTGACCCGGAAATCCACTTGCTCAGCGTCGACCGGCATCATGATCCGGCCGTCTTGAGGGATGCGTTTGTCAGCGATATTCATTCCGGCCATGAGTTTGAGCCTGGCCAGCAGCGAAGATTGCATCCGCTTGGGCAGGTTGTCGCGGACATGACACACGCCATCAATGCGGTACCGCAGCACCACCCGGTCGGCCATGGGCTCAACGTGAATGTCTGAGGCCCGCATGCGGACCGCCTCCACGATCATCCGGTGGACCAGACGGATGATTGGAGCGTCCTCCCCCGCCATGATGTCCACGGAGGTGTCAACCGAGCGATCCAGCGTGACATCGACTGACTCGGTCACCAGCGACTCGTCAGAGAACATCCCCCCCGGGCGGCCGGAGGTACCATCGATGAACGCCTTGATCGCGCTCTTGGGCGCGATGGCGGTGTCGATTTCGCGGTTGAGCCGGAATCGCAGCAGATCAAGCAACTCCAGATCCATCGGATCGTGGATGATGAGCTTGAGCCGCCCGTTCATGGTCCCTATCGGCAGCACCAGATGCCGTTTCACGAGATCCTCAGGGATCAGCGACAGGTCGATTTGGCTTTGGGCCTCCGGCCGGTCCAGATTGATGTACTCCAGATCGAATTGAGCCGCGAGAGCCTTGGCGATGTCCTCTTCCTTGCTGAAGCCGGCCTCGACCATGGCTTCGCCGACGCGCTTGCCGCTGCCGTCGGCAATACTGAGGGCCTGGCGGACCTGCTGTTCGGTCACCGTGGACCATTCCAGCAGGATCTCGCCTAGTTTCTTGCGTTTGCGGGCCATTTGGTCTCCTGCGGCGTCGGTGTGAGGTGCCCGGGGCAGCCTGCCGTCGCCATCACCGCCATCATCTTAGTATTGTCCGGTAAGCGGATGGGTTCAACTCTGCTGCTCGACGAACCCGCCCGAGCCGGCCGGCCATCGCGTCATCGCCCCCCCTCACCCCGACAGAACCATGAATACGGCCCAAGCAACTGCACATCGAGTGCTCATCACTGCCGGGGCGACCCACGAGCCGATCGACGCGGTCCGATTCATCGCCAACCGCTCGTCCGGCAGAATGGGCATCGCCCTGGCTGAGGCCGCGATGACCCGAAATATGACCGTAACGTTGTTGCTGGGCCCCACGTTACTGACCGCACCCTGTGGTTCGCAGATGACCACATGGCGGTTCCAGACCACCGACGATCTGAAGCGCCTGCTCGCCACGCACTGGCCGCAACACGATGTGCTGTTCATGGCCGCGGCCGTAGCCGACTTTCGCCCGGTTCAGCCCCAACTGCCCGGCAAACTCCCCCGCCGCAGCCGGCCGTGGACCCTGCAGCTGGAGCCAACTCCGGACCTGCTTGGCGAGCTGGCCGCGATCACCCGACCGGATCAGATCGCCATTGGCTTTGCCCTGGAGCCGGCTGATCGTCTCTGCGACGCCGCCCGTCAGAAGTTGGCCGCTAAGAAGCTCGCGGCGATCGTCGCCAACCCGCTGGAAACGATGGACAGCGATCGCATATCGGCCACCGTCCTGTTGCGCAACGGGCGAGCGATCTCCCCGGACTCCGAACTATCGAAGCGCCAATTCGCCGATTGGTTGCTGGACCACCTTGACGAGATCATCGCCGCAGCGCGCACAACCCCGGCTTGACTGCAGGTACCACATCCGCGCGCGCGGCACCTTGGCGCTCCCACATTGGGCTTCCGGGAGCCTTGATTCTGAGGTATAAGTGAGGGTCGGTCTTTCTTGCGCGCGCTGGGGCGACCGTGCGGGCCACTCAGCGCGCGCCAGCCATGCCGCGTGCGCTATAACTTCGGCTAACCGAGGCTTATCTCCGCGCAACTCGCGATAAGTGATCGCTTCGGGAGCGCATCGAGCTTTATCTTCGACCAACTCGTGCGCGGCGGCGCGACCTCAACCCGCCGTGCGCGCAGAGACATGGCTGCTTCGCGCAGCTACGGGCCGCAGGTGCCGCAGAGGTTGCCCCCGGCGACGGAGCACCACTCGTTCAGCAGCTTCGCCAAGTCGAACGCGTCCACACACCCATCAGGCGCGCCGTCCGGTCCTGAGATGTCCGCGAGGCCGAAGTTCGGGGAGAGGCAGCCCTCGCAGGGCGGATCTATGTCGCCGGGCGGGTCTGGGTCACCCGCAGAGGAGCACCACGCACCCAGCAGCAGGCCGAGGTCGAACGCGTCAACGCATCCGTCGGGGACGCCGGGGCCGAGCGGACCGGAGAAGTCGGCAAGGGAGAGCGGGGGCGCGACCGGCAAGCCGTAGACGGCGCTCTGGTCGAAGGCGTCGTTCCAGCCGCCGCTGGCAAAGATCGCCAGGCCGTCGGTCGCGCCCGCGTGAAAAGTGAGCGGCTGGGGCATAGACGGCTCACTCTGCCAGGCGCCGAGCGTCTTATCCGGGAGGATCTGCGCCGAATGAACGGCCGCTGTCGGCGCGCCGGTCCAGCCGCCGACCACGTAGACGCGGCCGGAAATCACCACCGCCCCGTGGTCACTCAGCGGCGTGGGAAGCGGCGTGGTCATGGCCCAGGGACCCACGGTGCCGTCGGGCAAAATGGGGGCGATACGGACGGTGTTGGTCAGGTCAACGCCGTTGTTGATGACGCCGCCGAGCAGGTAGATCGCGCCGTCCTGCACCACCGCCGCGTGGCTGAAGTTGGGCACAGGCAGGTTGAGGAGACTCACCCAGGACCCAAGCGTGCCGTCGGGGCTGATCTCGGCGCTGTAGACGCGGTCGCTCTCTGTGGTCGGCGTCGCCCCCCCTATGACGTAGATCCGTCCGTTCGAGACGACGGCGCTGTGCACGAACAGCGGCTCGGGCATCGGCGTCGTCGTCTGCCAGGCCCCGGGGACGCCGTTGGGCCCGATCTGAGAAAAGTAGACATCGCTGGAGAACACGATGTTGATACCGTCGAAGTGCCTGCCGCCAAGGACGTAGATGTAATTGCCTGAGACGGCAGCGGCATGTCGGGACGACGCCTCAGGCAGCACGGTCGTCCCCGCCACCCACGGGCCGATCGTGCCGGGCCCCGTGACTTGAGCGTAGAAAACCTTGTCGCCAGCGAGAAAGCCGTTGGTGCCGCCGAGCCCACCGAGATGATAGAGGTACCCCTGCGTATGGACCATAGAGTGGGTCACATAGGTATCCGGCAGAGACTCGGTGGCGGTCCATTGCGCGGGGGCTTGGGCGGTGGAGGAGAAGACCGCAATCACAGCCACGATCAAGAGACGGAGGCTGAACATCACGGAACCTCCTTTTCGGCTTGGAGGCCACAGGGTCCGCCGGCAGCGGACTCGATTCCTCGCCGGTGCGCTGGGCCTGGTCACTGAAGTGACCAGGCCTCTGGGACTCAAACGCCCGGAGCATTCTCCGCGGCCCGGAAGTGGCGGCAACCTGACGGCCTTGGCCCGCTCACCTATTGGAACACGGAACGTACGGCCGGTCAAGGGAAAAATGGTGGATCGCGGGTGAGGTGACAAAGCAATCCCCCTGGGGGATTGGGTGGGCGGATTGTTCGGCGACGAGGATCGTTGGCGCCGAACAGAAGACTACAAGGAGCCAGCGCCCAGCGGGTCAGCAACGATACTGGGGCACGCTGCGCTTAGCCCCAGCCACCCCGTCGAGCGTTGGACCGCGACCACTGCCGATGGAATCGGGACGGCTTTACAGAGGAAGACCGCGAGCGATGGTCGCGGCGACGAGGGTCCGTTGACGATCGCCCCGCCGTGGCCGGCGGGGCTCAACGTCTACGGGCACGGGCCCCAGTTGGCCACCAGGGTCAACATATCGAACAGGCCGACGATGCCATCGCCGTCGAAGTCGGGCGGGCCGCCTGGGTCGGCGCCCCACTGGGCGATGAGGGCCAGCAGATCGAGGATGCCCACGGCGCCGGAGGCGTCGAGATCCCATGGGCAGAGCAGCGCCGGACAGGCGACGAAATCGGCTCCGCCAACGCCGATGACCATCTCGAGCGTTTTATCTGGAGCGAGCTCGACCGTTTCGATGCTCAGTGCCACAGTGTGATCCTGCGGTGTGCCCGCAGACAGGTCCTGATCGGCCAGCTGCTCGACGCCGAAGTCGAGCCGGCTACGCAGGTGCGAGTATGTGTCAATCTCCCAGCTGTCATAGTTTGAGCAGGCGCCGACCCACAGCGGATTTGGAGCCGAGTTGTCGCTCTGCTCGATGGCGTACGGCTGGTCGGTGCCGGGATGGAAGATCACGATCGCCTCATCATCACTGAAGTCGCCCCCGACATCGAAGTCCATGTAGAAGAACGGTTTGACACTGACCGGATCAATGCCGACGTTTTTCCACTGCAACGTCACGAGGGCTCCGCCGGACGGACCGTCCACCATCGTGATGTCAATTGTGATCTCCAGTTGACCAGGATGGTCTACGAGCGTCAGTGATGCGGAATTGGGCTCGAGTTTGTCGCGCGCTTGGTCGCGCGTGTAGTTATCTTCCACGCGTGACGAGAGCTGGTGGTTGAGCGACGTGGCCTCATAGATGAAGGATTGAAAGATGCTGTCGCCGTCTGGGAGATTGGGCACGATGAAATCCTTGATCTGCCCGTGATCATCAATGCTCGCCGACCACATCCCGTCCGGGCTAGTCATGGTATGAGGGAAGGGCTGGGGGCCGGCGTATGCGGTCGATGCGGTCAGTGCGAGACATCCCAGCCCTAGCATTGCTCGTGCAGCTTGGTCGAAGTTCATCATGATCCTCCCTTGGCGAGCTGGGAATCATCGGCCTCGCAACCTGGCCGATGAGCGCCCAACAGGTCGCAGCGGTGGGCGTAGATATCCTATGCTCCCGCTATGAGCCAATTTACCTGACCACACCCCACGGGCTAGGAGAATGTTGGAGAAATGCAAAATCGGGCCGAGCTGGGGGGGCTCGGTGATCGGCGCAGGCAGTGGGATGGGCGCCGTTGCAGGGGCTGGGCCTTATGGGGCCGAGCAGGCGAGCCGGTCACACGTAGGGGCGCAGCTCGTCGGGCAGCATCTTGAGGCCGCGGTTTCTTGCCTTGCGGACCGCGTAGCGAAGGGACTCGGCGATGCGCTGGTGGACGGCGGGCGTGACGTTCAGCCGCTGGGCACGCATCACATCCAAGGCCCATCGCCACGCCTCGTATTCCTCCAGGCAGCGCAGCCGATAGCGGCCGAAGCCGATCGCGTGATGGGCAATCTCATGGAGGAATATCGCGCAGCTGATCGGTCCCTTGGGATAGGGCGCTTCGATGAGCTTGCTTTCGGTGCCGTCGGCATAACGCACAAGCCACGCGCAGCCGGTCGAGCTGCTTCGCCACTTGCGCACCCGCACGCCGTAGGTTTGCTTCATCTGGTCCACCAGCGCATCGTAACGCTGTTGCATCGGGCGGCACGGCCGAGAAGCGCCCGGCCGATGAGCGCCGCCTTGGCGCGCAGCCTTGCGGCAGCGCTGATGATCCCTCAGGCCAAGCAGGTCCCACAGTGTGTCGGCGAATTGGGTCACAGCGGCTGGACCCTGCAACCGAGGCGAAGATCATGACCGTGGCAGAAGGCCGTAAACGACATCACCTTTCCGCCCGGCGGCTGAACTTCGAGCAACCGAACCGCCCCCGGGGCGCAGGCAATGGCGCGATCCGGCAGTAGCTCGCCCGGCACGGCGCCGGCCATATGTTCATCGGAAAGTTCCACCCGGGTAACGCGCAGCTGCCGGCCGTCGAGCGTCACCGTACATCCCGGCCAGGGCGTCAGACCGTGAATGCGGCGCTGCACGGCACAAGCCGGCTGATCGAAATGAACCGTTGCGTCGGACTTGGACAACTTGGGGGCCGGGCAGGCGAGCCGGTCATCCTGTTTGATCGGATGAAGTTGGTCGCAACGGAAGTTGGCCAGCGTCTCAAGCACGAGGTCCGGCCCCAGGTCGGCCAGGCGAGACTCCAGCTCCCCCGCCGTTTCCATCGGATCGATGGGCGTGGCGCGTTGAGCCAGGACATCCCCGGCGTCGATCCGCTGGGTTATTCTGATCACGCTGAGCCCCGTTTCATTCTCGCCGTTGATGATCGCCCAGTTTATAGGCGCAGCGCCGCGATACCTGGGCAGAAGTGAGCCGTGCAGATTGATCGAGAAGGCGTGGTCGAGAAGCGCGGCAGGGAGTTTCTGCCCATACGCGATTACCACGAAGGCATCGGCGCCGGCGGCGCGAATGCGCTGCTGCACCTGCGGGTCACGGATATCCGCCGGCTTGATCGTCTCGACGTGGTGTTCTTGGGCGAATTGGCAAGCAGGGGTCGGCCGCAGGAGACGATGCCGCCCAGCCGGTCGATCGGGCTGGGTGATCAACAGCGCGACGTGGTGCTCCTCCACAAGGCGCTTCAGCGTGGGCAGGCCAAACTCGCCGGAACCGAAATAGACCAGTCGCATGGTTGCTGCGCCAGCGGATAGGGTGGCTCGATGAGCCCGCGGATATTCATCCACGGCTATCAGAGGAACAGTAGGCGGTCACACTATGTGTGAGGATAACCCAGCTCACCCCTCGGCGGCGGAGGCTTCGAGCTCTTTGAGCAACTTGCGGTTGGCGATCCGATCGATCGGCGCCATCCGGTCGATGATCAAGACGCCATCGAGGTGGTCGCATTCATGCTGCCATATGCGGGCCGGCAACTCGTCGCCGGCCAATATAAAGGATTGGGCGTCTCGATCCTGCGCAGAGATGGTCGCCGAGGCAGGGCGGCGAATGTCCACCTGAATCCCCGGCACGCTGAGGCAACCTTCCTCCCTTAGCAGAAGCTCTCCCTGGAGCGCTGTCAGCTTCGGATTGATGAAGACGCGATCAGGTTGGTGATCATCGCCCCTGGTGACGAACATCCGCCAGGACAGCCCCACTTGCGGCGCGGCCAGCCCGGCACCATCCGCTTGGTGCATCAGCTCAAGCATGCGATCGGCAACAGCTTGAACAGCCCCGTCGATGGTCTCGATGCGTTGGGCTCTCTGACGGAGCACCGGCGCCGGGTAAACCAGAATCTCAAGGCTGGCGAGGTCGATGCTCATGGGGCTATGCTACCCCGAGGCTGCACGCCGAGCCAACGGCTCCGGAATTGACCGGGGTCGGAAATGGTCATACCTTTCGTGGCTCATCCTCGGGGCCCAAGGCAACTCCATCGGCGTGGGTTGCGAATCCATGTTTGGCTTGCGCAAGCGGCAGGAGCGACAGGTGGCGCTTCGATTCGGCAAGAAGAAACCCTCCGACGGCGACAATGGCGACAACGCCAAGGAGCCCGCTCCATTTGAGCCGCAGCCGGAGAAGGCGCGCAAATGGTTCGAGCACGCGCGCGCCGCGGCTGATACGTATAACTATGAGTACGCACTTTGGTGTTACGCGAACGGCATCCGTCTCGACCCGATGACGATATCAGCTCACGAGGCGATGTACGAGGCGGCAGTGCAGTACTTCAATGGGGCCGGCAAACCCGCCAGCGGCCGGGAGGTGCGCAAGATCGAGGGCCCGCACGCGATCGAGAAGTTCGCCGCAGCCGAGTTCGCCTGGCTCAAGGACATCAACAACGGGTCCTTGGCGCTGAAATTCCTCGACGCTGCGGTCAAAGCGGACCAATGGGGCGGTGAGATCGGCCGATGGCACGCCCCGCGCGTGCTCAACGTTCTGCGACGTCAAAAGAAGCCCTCCAAGAGCAGTTTCCTGCAGGCGAAGGATCTGTTTCCCAAGCTCGCGGCCTGGGATGAGGCGATCGCCGCGGGCGAGGACGCCCTGCTGCTCGATCCCGCCGATACGGCGCTTGAGGACGAGCTGAAGGATCTCTCCGCCCAGCGGGCCATGGACCAAGGTCGGTATGCCGAAGCAGGCGGTGAGGAAGGCGGGTTCCGAATGTTCGTCAAGGACATCGACAAGCAGCGCGAACTCGAGGAAGCCGAGGCCATCTCCGGCGGCCTCTCCATCAACGAGCGCAACCTTCAACGCGCCCGCAAAGAGTACGAGAAGTCACCCGGTGTGCCCGATGTGATCAATCGGTATGCCCAACTGCTCAAGGCCCAGGGCACCAGCGAAGCCGAGCAGCAGGCGTTCGATGTCTATACCAAGGGCTACGGCGATACGGGAGAATATCGATTCCGCGCATTGGCGGGCGACATCACAATCGAGCAAGCGCAGGCGAAGGTTGCAATGCTTCGCAACAAGCTGCAAGAGCGTCATGGCAACGCCGAGCTGAACCAACAGCACGAGCAGGCTCGCAAACAGCTGCTCGACCTCCAATATGCCGAGTATGACGAGCGCGCAAAACAATACCCCACGGACAGGCACATCAAGCAGCAACTTGGCGAGGTCCAGTACGAGCTGGGGCGCTTCGGTGAGGCGGAAAAATGCTTCCAGGCCGCGAAGGACGATCCGAAGCTGCGCGTGAGAGCCGGCTATATGCTCGGCCGATGTTTCGCGGCCGAGTCCTGGCACGACATCGCGATCCAGGAATTCAAGGAGGCCTTGGAGCGAGTCGAGCCGGGCGACAAGGAGACCGAGCTGGCGATCCTGTATGACCTGATGGTCTCATTGATGGAGCACGCCCGCCAGGAGAAATCCGTTCCGCTCGCCAAGGATGCGCTGGAAATCTGCTCGAGCATCGCGCGAAAGGACATCACCTACCGCAACATCCGCGAATGCCGCAAGGAGGTTGCCGAGCTGATCGGGCATCTCAGTGGACCTTCCTCCAACGCGTAAAGGTGTGGCCGGTGCCGAGCGCGATCGCCGTCATCCCCGCTCGTTATGCCTCGGTTCGGTTCCCCGGCAAGGTGCTGGCGGATCGCACTGGGTCGCCGCTGATCCAACACGTCTATGACCGCGTGCGCCAGGCCGGCCTCGTAGACCGTGTCATCGTCGCCGCCGATGACCAGCGGATCATCGATGCGGTGCAGCGCTTTGGCGGCGAGGCCGTGATGACGCGACCCGATCATCCCAACGGGACGAGCCGCGTCGCGGAAGCCATCGCTGGGCTCGGTGTATCTCAAGCCACAAGCCACAAGCCACAAGCCTCTTCTCTGATCGTCAACGTCCAGGCCGATGAGCCGGACATCGAGCCGGACTCGATCGACTTGGCGGTCACCGCGCTTCAGGATCACCCCCGGTGCGTGATGGCGACGCTCGCATCGCCCTTTGGGCCGGATGAGGATCCAGCCGATCCGAACATCGTCAAGGTGGTGATCGACGCGGCCGGCTGTGCGATGTATTTCTCTCGGGCGCTGATCCCCCACTGTCGCGCGGGTCCTGACGCGGGCAGACCGCTCAAGCATGTCGGGGTGTATGTGTACCGTCGTGACTTCCTGCTGAAGTACGCCACACTGCCGCCGACGCCGCTGGAGCAGGCTGAGCAACTCGAACAGTTGCGAGTGCTCGAGCACGGCTACGAGATCGCCGTAGCCGTCACCAATCTCAGCTTCCACGGCATCGACACGCCCGAACAGTACGAGGCGTTCGTGCAGCGGAATCGGGAATCGCAACAGACCGCGCCCTAGAGCGCCTTCATTGACGTGGCAGTCAACGAGCGCAAGGACGGACAGTGGCAGCTATAATCTGAGTGAGATGCGTGCAAGGCTGCTAAAGAGGACTTGCCGTGCGTGGTCGATGTTCAAAAGGAATCACTTGACTATTTCGTCTGGGCGGCAAGGCATTTTTACAAGCGGGCACTTCTGAAAAAGGGAGACCACCCATGTTTCTCGAGCACGTGAATTTGACGGTTTCGGACCTCGAGCGCTCCATCGATTTCTATACACGGCTCTTCGACTTCCGCGTGCGTTGGAGGGGAACGACCGATGGCGGCACGTCCGCCGTCCACGTGGGCGACGATCGGTGCTATCTGGCTCTCTTTGAAGCTGCGCATAAGGGTCGACACCACATCGACTACGCCGCCGTCGGTTTCAATCACTTTGCTTTCGTCGTAGACGACCTTGACGACATGAAGCAGCGGCTTGTGTCGCTGGGAATCTCCCCAAGTGATGAGCAGGATTACGAGCCCGGCCGCAGAGTGTACTTCGTCGATCCGGACGGGATCGAGGTCGAGCTGGTGCAATACGAACCAGCGGCCGTATGATCGGCGTCCAAGGCCGATTGGCCGGACGGCAGTGACGCTCAAACAAGCTTGCGAAAGAGTGTCGCGCGCGCCCCTAGCGCAACATTGGTCCGCCGAGCGCCCCCGCATGTGCATGCGGGGCTACGATGCTGACCTCGTAGCCGCGGATGCATATCCGCGGGCCTGCATTTGATTCACGCCGCGATCTCATCCGCCATCTGAAGAAACACGGCTGCGCGCTGCTTCGCGAGGGCAGCAATCACTCCGTGTTCGTCAACCGCGCAAGGCGGAAATCAGCAACCCTTCCCCGCCACCGCGAGATCAATGATTTCTTAGCCCGCAAGATTTTCCGCGACCTGGAGGTATCGGAGCCTTAGCGTTGACGCGTGCCGCGCTGTGGTGGCATACGTCTGCGGCGATGTGTCAATAAGAAACTCCCATTCCCTTTTCTGTGCTGGGGAATCACGCCGTTGCCAGCGAGCGTTCTTCTAACGAATCCGCACAGGGAAATTGACAAGCCTGTCCAAGAGAAGGTTGAGCGGCACAAAGTGACACAGGCCTGCCATCGCCTGCGGTTCGCCGTGAGGGCGATATCCGGAAACCACGCCCACGACCCGATGGCCGTTCTCGTTGCTATACCAAACGGGCCCGCCGCTTACGCCCTGGGCAACGTGACCATCGACCAAGTAGATCGGCACCTCCGCGCTCGTGATCGTCGCGGCGATCGACCCCCGGTAGAAGCACAGTTGCGGAGCTCCCAAGTCTCTTTCCACGAACAGCGGGTACCCTGCCCACGCGACGTTGTTTCCTGGGTTGAGGATGATCTCAGGTGCGAGCACACGGGGAAGCGATTCGTCGTCCTCCACGAACGGTCGACCGTCGGCGCACAGGTTGGGCACGCAGAATGCCGCCGCGTCGTAGCCGGGCCTCATCGGCCGGACGAGGGGCCACTCGTCACTCAGCTCCGCGAGACCGTGCGTTTTCAGCTCCGCGACCCTCGGCTGCTCCCCGTCCTCTGCGTGCCTTGTCAGCCTCCAACGAACCTCGGTCGTTGGCAGATCCTCGACCACATGGCGCGCGGTGGCGACCGCAAGCCAGCGATTCCCCTCCGGATCCTTCGCATCGCCAATTACGATTCCGCTTGCCGTCGACTTCATCGGTTGTTCGGTCTGCGTCCACTCCCCGGTTATCCGCACCGTGAACGGTCGGACGTGCGATCGGAAGCCCTCCATCAAGCTATTGTCCGTCATGCGAATGGCCCTCCGTGAGCCCCGGCACGGAAGAGGGGACGGGATTCGCTTTCATCGGTACGCAGCGCCAGGCTATGGTACGGTCTTCTCACTCGGTGTTTGTCTCTTCCTGCGCTTTCTCGAGCTTTTCGAGGCACTTTTCGGCGCTCTCTCGGAGGCGCGGATTGGGATGGGTTTCGGCGATGGCTCGGATGGGGTTGATCGCCCGTTTATCGCCGATATCGGCTAGAGCCGAAGCCGCGGCGCGGACTGTTCGGCGCTGGGGATCGTCGACACCTTCCATGCCTCCTGGCCCGCGGCAGCGACTCCCCTGCCACCTTCTGGCGGTTGCGGTGGAACCGGGTATAGTGGCCGGCTTCGGGAGTGGGCCGCCCGGTCAGGTGACTGATGGCGGCCACCCCGCATAGCCAACCTGCTTCACCGCAGCCGCCTGACGTGGCGTGTCACGTCAAAGGAGATCACCTCGTGAAAACCATTCGGCTTGCCGTTGCGGGTGTGGGCAATTGCGCCTGCTCGCTTCTGCAGGGAATCGAGTATTACCAAACTCACACTTCCGCTGAATCTGCCGGGCTGATGCATGCGGCCATCGGTGACTACCGCCTTGAGGACATAGGCGTTGTTGCGGCCTTCGATGTCGATCGGCGGAAGGTCGGCAAGCCGCTTGAGGAGGCCATCTTTGCCCCGCCTCAGTGCACGACGGTCTTCCAGCGCGATCTTCCGTCATACGGGGTTACCGTGCTGATGGGCCCGGTTCTGGATGGCGTCGCCGCCCACATGAACGAGTATCCGGAGGCCCAGGCGTTTCGGGTCGCGGACGAGCAGCCGTGCGATGTGACCCAGGCACTGCGGGAATCCGGGGCGGAAGTCCTCGTGTGTTATCTGCCGGTGGGTTCTGAGGAGGCCGTACACCATTATGCCCAGGTCTGCCTGGACGCAGGAGTCGCTTTCGTCAACTGTGTACCGGTCTTCATCGCCTCAGATCCACAGTGGAGCAAGAGGTTCCGCGAGCGGAACATCCCGATCGTCGGTGACGACATCAAGAGCCAACTAGGCGCGACGATCGTGCATCGGATGCTGGCCCGCCTCATGGGCGACCGGGGCGTGAAGCTCAGGCGCACCTACCAGCTCAACACAGGCGGCAACGCGGACTTCCTCAACATGATTGAGCAGCACCGCCTCCAGTCCAAGCGGATATCCAAGACCGAATCCGTGCAGTCGCAGCTCGATGAGCCACTTGCGGAGGAGAACATCCACATCGGTCCCTCCGACTATGTTCCGTGGCAGAAGGATAACAAGGTTTGCTTCGTGCGGATGGAATGGGATGGCTTCGGCGACATTCCCATGAACCTGGAATTGCGCCTCAGCGTGGAGGATTCCCCGAACAGCGCAGGCATCGTCATCGACGCAATCCGATGCGCCAAGCTCGCGCTTGATCGGAAGATCGGCGGACCACTTCAGGAGATCTCAGCTGTCTGCATGAAGCACCCGCCGAAGCAGTTCCGTGATTCGGTAGCCCGGGATTTGCTGGAGCGATGGATCGACGACGGCTACGAGATCGCCACCCTGACCAGCAACGAGATGCTGGCTGCAACCAGATCGTGAGTGGTGGCGATGGCCGTTCTCCAGACCGACCTTGCGACAGTGCTCAGACGTCTCCATGCGGGTGTCCGTGAAGCCCTCGCAGGCTTGTCCACCAGCCATGCACAGGAGATCCACGGCACGAACCCCAAAGGGGACCGCCAGCAGGCCTTCGATCTCGCTGCTGACGCGGCCGTGCGGCGAATCCTTGAGGGAGAACTCGACAGCGGGATCATTCTCTCTGAGGAATCAGAAGAGCACCATTTCGGAACGGCCGAGCCCGTCTACCGCTTCGTCATCGATCCCGTCGACGGCTCGGACAACTGGGCACGGCGTCTACCGCTGTCATCGGTCGCGGTTGCCGTGCTTCCGGCCGAAGCACCGCTTGCACTTGACCGGGTGATCGCGGCCCTGACGGGCGATCTCGGAGAAGAAGATCCCTTGATCTGCATCCGTGGCGGCGGTGTCCATCGCGGCGCCGATCAAATCCAGACTGCGGGCACCCGAAGAATCAAGGATGCGTTCGTCTCCTGCGAGCTCAACCACTTCGCGCCGACATCCCAGCTTGGCGTCTTGTTCGCTAGCGCTCGTGCGGTGCGGTCCTTTGGATGTGCCTCCCGCGCGATTGCTCTGGTGGCCGACGGCTCGCTCGATGCACACATTGATGTGCGCGAACGCTTGACGCCCGAGAGCTTTCTCGCCGCGGCTGCAATCCTTCAGGAGGCCGGCGGCTGCGTGCTCGACGCCCAAGGCAACCCGCTCCCGGCGTTCACCGACCTCCGCCAGAGGACGACAATCGTCGCCGCTGCCACCGAAGAATTGGCCCAAGAGATCGTTGAAGCGCTCACCAACGCCAACACGTGATACTGGGGCAACCACCCCACCGCTTGCCGTGATCCTCGCGGCCGGCGAAGGTTCGCGCCTGGAGCAAGTCCGCAACGGTACGCCGAAGCCTGCATTGAAACTGCTTGGTCTATCTCTGGCGGAGCGCACGATCACAAACTGCAACGCCGCAGGCATTCATCGGTTCCTCGTGGTTCTCGGTCATCAAGCCGACCAGGTCCGGGCGCACTACCAGGAGATCGCCTCCCGCCGCGACTGCGACATCAAGTTTGTCATTGCTGAGGATTGGAAGCTTGGCAACGGTGCGAGCGCCCTGGCGGCCGCGGACAAACTGGACGACGCTCCCTTCCTGCTCACCATGTCCGATCACCTGATCGCTCCATCGCTGATCGAGAAGATCCTTCGAGCCCATCCAGAACAGGGCGAGATCTGTCTTGCGGTAGATCGTGACATGGCAGGTGTATTCGATGTCGAAGATGTGACCAAGGTTGTGACCTTAGATGGTCATATTGTAAGCATCGGCAAGAGCCTTGAAGAATGGGATGCCGCAGACACCGGCGTGTTCTTCTGTTCGGATGCTCTGTTCAGCGGTTTGAAGCGAGCACATGAACAAGAGAAACACTCGCTGACCGACGGCGTGCGCGATCTTGCCGAAGCCGGCAAGGTCAACGCCGTTGATGTGACTGGCGAAGACTGGATCGATGTTGACACACCCGAGGCGTTCGGCGAGGCGAGACGGCGCTTGCTCGCATCGCTCACCAAAGGCAACGAGGACGGCTACGTTTCCCTCCGGCTGAATCGCCCCCTTTCCACGCGCCTTTCCGCCCACCTGGCGACGACGAGAATCACACCGAATCAGATCACCGTCATCAGCTTTCTGATCTGTCTGACGGGAGCAGGTCTGCTGTCAGTAGGCATGTTCGCCACCGGTGTCATCGGCGGCCTCCTGGTTCAAGCCGCATCGGTTATTGACGGATGCGACGGCGAAATCGCGCGACTCAAGCACCTGAGCTCACCACGAGGGGCCTGGCTTGACACGGTCTTGGACCGGTACGCGGACATGGCCGTAGCTCTGGCCATCACACTTGCATTCGCCGCGGTTCACCCCGGCCCGCTCCCGTGGATCATCGGATTCCTGGCCGCCTTCGGTTTCATCCTGGCCAGCTACGTGACCAAGGAGTTCGGCATCCGGACCGGCAAGCCCTACCCGAACGATGTTCTGAACCGCCTGAAGCGCCGTGATCTGAGAATCTTCATCATTTGCCTCGGAGCCGTGGTGGCCCGACCATTCGAAGCACTCATGATCGCGGGTGCGTTGACCCACATCTGCGTGATCGGTATTTTTATTAAAGGATGGAAGAGAAGCGCCTCGCCGGGACGGTGACTCACATGAGCAACAAACCGCTGCCACTCATCATTCAAGGCGGCATCTGAGCAGGCAGGTCGCTGACGACCCACGGGACGGAAAGGGGAGGAGAGTCCTTGTGATCGGTACGCGTTGCCAGTCTATGGCGCGGTCGTTTCACTCGGTGTTTGTCTCTTCCTGCGTTTTCTCGAGCTTTTCGAGCCACTTTTCGGCGCTCTCTCGGAGGCGCGGATTGAGATGCGTTTCGGCCATGGCGCGGATGGGATCAATCGCGCGCTCGTCTCCGATATCGGCGAGGGCGGTGGCGGCCACTGTGTGGTTAGGAACTTCGGTGACGCTCAAAGAAGCTTGCGAAAGTCTGCGATCGTAAGACCAGCGTCCCGGACGATCCCGCCCATCGTGTATGCGTTGACCGGGTTGTGTCGTGGGATGGTGAGAATACGCACACTGTCAGTCATCACGATATGTTTTCCCTGTCGCGCAATCCTGAAGCCGGACTTCTCCAGGGCCCGCACCGCATCGAGGTGATTGATGCCCGGTAGCTTCGGCACGATCAGCCCGCGACATCGATTTCCCTGACGTCTGTGCCGCGAAGTTGCTCGGCGACCACGGCCAAGTACTCGCGGATGGCGTGCTGAATATTCGCCAGCGCTTCTTCCTCGGTCTCCCCCTGGGACCAGCAGCCCGGCAGCCCTGGAACCGAGACGCTGAATCCTTCTTCCGACTTGTGTAGCGCAATCTTGTACTTCATCCGATTCTCCAGCGTCAGTATAGCTGCAAGCTGCTTCGCGAGGGCAGCAATCACACGGTGTTCGTCAACCGCGCAAAGCGGAGATCAGCAACTGTTCCCCGCCACCGCGAGATCAATGCGTCACCAACGCACTCCCGTCCCCCTTTGTGCCCACCTTTTCCGCCCGTCATGCTCGGCAATCTTTGCATACCACAGCTGTGTCTGCTCAAGACTCAAGTCCCTTGGCGCTTCCCATCTCTCTGATGCAATACCGCGAGTTCCCGCATAATAGATCGATTCGCAGGTCCCTCTTGGGAATAGAGACATATACGAATCCTGGAACCATTCTATATAGCGTGTGTGGTGATAGTAATCGAATGGTTTCCACGTTTCATGCAGCTCATTGCGCTCCTGTTCCGTAAGATCGGGCCGGTGGATAATCTCCGCGTGCTCCACCAGGCGATCGCCTCGACTACGCCAACTCATCTTGAGCAGCTCGACTGCATCCACGTCCGTTGTTGGCGCGCTGTAGCCGAAGATGGTGAGAATAAACGCATTTTCGAGAAACAGGCGAGCATTCTCCCACTGGTCCCTGATAAACGGTTTACGGTAGGCAGCTGCCTTGTTCTTTACAGGGTAAAGCAGCGATGCCGGCGTCAGAGGCATGCCGCAATCCGGGCAGTGCTGCCCACGTCGTCCCCACACTACCGGGTGGTTACCACAATACCCAACTCTGACGTTTCCATGCAGAAAGAAGATCTCTGGCAGAGGAACGCATCGGTTCCGCTGGTAGGCATCAAATAGAAACGGATCCCAATTGAATGTGAACACTGCATCCTTGGGGCGAAGCGAGAGAAGAAGATGATCGTAAATTGTTGGTGTTTCAGGAAGCTTCAGCGATGAAAAGTACGTTTCTATGAGCAATTCCACATGCTGCGCGAGTTCAGTCTGGCCGTTGTCCACGATATCGCTATAGAGAGCCTCGAAGTCATCGAACGATTCGCAGATTTCAGCTGTCTCTAGGCATTGGCGAAGACCCGGCACGATATCGACAAGTTCGTTCATGAGCGGCACAGCAGGTCCTGCCGCGTCTCCTTCCCGAAACGCAGCTTTGCTCGCACCAGCACCGAGAAGTACGACATGCGGACGCTGCACCGCAAGCTCTTCGTGCGAGAGCACAGCTAACGATGGACGGAAATGGGGACGGGAGTCCTCTTTATCGGAGCGCGGCGCCAGTCTATGGTGCGGTCGTTTCACTCGTCGTTTGTCTCTTCCTGTGCTTTCTCGAGTGTTTCGAGCCACTTTTCGGCGCTCTCTTGGAGGCGGGGGTTGGGATGCGTTTCGGCCATGGCTCGGATGGGGTCGAGGGCGCGCTCGTCTCCGATGTCGGCGAGCGCGCCAGCCGCGGCGCGGACTGTTCGGCGCTCGGGATCGTTGAGCAGCCCCAGTAAGAACTCAACAGCGCGATCCTGGTCGTGCTCGGCCAATTTGCCGATGGTTTCGATCGCCGCCGACCGGGAACGGTCCATGTAGCCATAGGCGGCATACTGGATGCCTAAGTCAAGCCCGCGCGAATCATCGAGCTCGGCCAGGGCCCGCAACGCGGCCTGGCGGACCCGATCATGTTGGCTGGGAAAGTCCACCAACTGGGCAATCAAGTCCGCGTGCTCGGCGGCTTCGTGGTGAGCCAGGGCTTCGATCGCAGCCACCCGAGTCGCGTAGCTTGGATCGTTCCCCGCAAGGTCGGCGAGGATCTCGACCACCCGTTCTTGATCGAAGTTCTCAAGCTTCTCAACCAGCGTGGCGCGAACTCTGGCCTCGGCGACGCCGTCTGCGATGATCGACAGTAATTCGGCCTTGGCATCATCTGAGCCGAAACCGGCTAGTGAGTCCACAGCCGTGTTTCGCAGCGAGTAGCGAATCGATTCGTCTGCGATGATCTGTGAGAGCAGGGATACCGCTTGGGGTATATCAGTTTCACCCAGGGCTTCGATGGCAGCATGACGAGCCGCAATGGTCGGTCCGTTGGTCGCCTGGGTCATCGACATCGACTGTGGTTTGTTGACGGTGATCGTCTTGAGGACGTGCAGATAGGGATCGACCGCGACGATGCTCGGCGGGCCGTCGAGGGTGGTTCGGTACGATGTCGCCTTCTCCCGGACGTTTATATAGAAGGATTGCTCCCCGCTGGCTGTCTGCACGAAAACCGGCAGCATGAAGCGAAAGGCCGGCGTGCGCTCGTCGATGTGCTGGACCTGCTGGACATCGACCAGCAGCTCGCGGGTCTCGGCCTCGTAGCGCAGCTCCACTTCGAGCTCGGGCGTGCCGGGGCGATAGCACCACTGCTCGAAGAACCATTCCAGGCCGCGGCCTGAGACTTCCTCCAAGGCGTACCGGAAGTCGTTGGTCTCCACCGTGCCCAGGGCGTGGCGGTTCATGTACAAATGCACGCCCTTGAAGAAGACCTCATCGCCGAGCATCATCCGCAGCATATGAATGATGGACGATCCCTTGGGATAGGGATTGGCCGCTCGCCTGAACGTTTCCCGAGGGTGCTCGTATACCGGCGAGACCATGGGCAGGTCGTTGGTGGTGTGATCGTCGCGGGCGACGCGAAAGCTGTGACGGATGCGGTCGAGGTATCCATCTTCGCCGTCACGATGCTCGAACCACAGCGCCGCACCATAGGTCGCCCAACCTTCGTTGAGCCAGATGTGGGCCCAGCTCTTACAGGTCAGCAGGTCGCCGGTCCATTGATGGGCCACCTCATGAGCGATTAGCCCCTCCAGATCGCGGTCCAACAGAGCGGTCTTATCGAGCACGGCGGTGGGATACATCGTCGTGACTGAGGTGTTCTCCATAGCCCCGGGCCCGAAGTTCTTCACCAGGATCTGGTCGTAGCGGTCCCAGGGGTACGCGATACCGAAGCGCTGCTCCAGCACGTCGATCATTTCGCCTGTGCGGCCATAGGTCTGCATGACGCGATCACCGAGGCCTTGGGGAACCCACACGTGCATGGGCAGCCCGGACTTGGGCGGCGGAATCTCAACAATGTCAAACTTCCCGATGATCAACGACACCAGGTAGCTCACATGCGGCTTGTCCTGGAGGTAATGCCAGACCGCCCGTGAACCGTCATCGCTGGTTGAGATGAGCCGGCCGTTGCTGGACACGGCCAGCCCGGACGGCACATCGACGATGAGCTCCGTGGTCATGCGCTCGTTGGGAGCGTCGTGGGAGGCGAACCAATGGCGGTTGTAGATCGATTCGCCCTGGGTGTGGACCTCGGCCGTGTAGTGTGGTGCAGCGGGCGATGAAGGTGTGAAGAACATGCCGGTGTACGGCTCGATACAGCTGT
Source organism: Planctomycetota bacterium (assembly GCA_022568135.1). GTDB lineage: Bacteria > Planctomycetota > Phycisphaerae > Phycisphaerales > SM1A02 > JADFFQ01. Next base: position 40,404 of record JADFFQ010000037.1, read on the forward strand.
ATTGGATGACCACCTCCCGCGGCTCACCCGGCGGCAGCGGCGGGTCGAACCGCAGGGTCAATGTTTCATCATCCTGGTAGTGTTCGATCGCCTCACCTTCCAGCTTGACCGTAGTGATGTCCAGCCCGACGGCATTGAGCGTGATGGCCGAGACCGCTTCGGCGATGGGCACGAACCGCAGAGTCTCAGTGGCCGTGAATCGCGCCTCATCCAGATCGTCAAAGCGCATCATCAGCGTCATGTGGAGGTAGTTCACGACACGATCCGGCGGGAAGTGGCGCAGGTCGCGGCCCGTGTCTTCATCGAATGCCTTGGCCGACCACGCGGCCCGTTGGAGCTTGCCCGCCAGACAGGCCTCGGACGTGCTGAACCAGGCCGGCTCATCATCGCCGTCGGCATACAAACCCGGTGATCCCGCAGCCAACAGCAGAATCACAGGAATCAGAAATCGCCCGTCATGTCGCGTGGCCAGTTGCATAGTGTGGGTCACTCCTTCCTCGCGGGGGCTGCTGATTTGTCTCAGCCGGCCAGGTTCATCCGCAGCGGAGCCGTGCACGGACGCAGCGCCGCCGTCTGAATACAGAATAGGGCGCCTTCCCCAACACAAGCGCCCCGGACGCGCTCTTGCCGAGGGCCTCAGGCGCGGTATAGTTAGCAATGCCCGAATCGCCCCCCCCCCCCTGGGATGACCCGGCCGATACCGGCTTTCTGCAGCAATTCGGCCGATCGCACGAAACGACCGAGTTCTATTCGCCTGTCCCCGACGGATATGAGCGGGGCCGGCACAAGTACGTGGCCGTGCTGGGCACGGTCATGTCCGGGCTGGGCAAGGGCATATTCAGCTCGTCCCTGGCCAAGCTGCTCAAAGACAAGGGCCTGTCGGTCGCCCCCATCAAGATGGAGGGCTATCTCAACATCGATTCC